>JBDTZG010000032.1:0-57900 GCA_040005235.1 Acidobacteriota bacterium
CGATGGAATGGAAGGACCTGTGCACGGCGGACTACACGTTCACCGTCAAGGACACGGACCAGGGCACGCAGACCTGGGTGACCCACGCGTTCCTGGTACCGAAGATCTGCGCCAACCTCTCCTACGCCGGGGTGAGCGCGCCGCGCACGGTGCCGGGCAAGAGCGACGAATGCACGAGCAGCGTCGAGGTGAAGCGCTTCGTACCGCCGCCGCCGAAGGTGAGCTTGAGCGTCACGCCGAGCCAGGCCGGGACGCGGGAAACCGTGGTCGCCCAGTCGGCGGTCGATTCGGTCTGTTTGAAATCGTGCGAAGTGACGGTCACCAGCAACTGCGGCGGGGAAACCGACCACGCGCCTTGCGGTTCTTCGTGGGAGAAGATCTACACGCTTCCGGGCGTCTACACGTATCGGGCCACGGCCGAGGACGCGATCGGTCAGACCGGCGAGGCCGGTCCGATCTCGGTGCGGGTCCATCCGCGCTGGACGGTGCGCGGCTTCGGCTCGTTCATCGATCCGAAGGACGACGTGATCAGGACCGACCGCTTCCGCACCCGGACGCTGCCCGAACGCACCGCCTGGTCGCTCGAGAAGGGCTGGGGCATCGGCGCCTCGGTCGAGCGGCGGTTCACGGAGGTCGTCGGAGTCGAAGGGGCCGTGATCCTGTCGCGCGTCGATTCGTCGTTCAAGCTCGACCTCAACACCGCCTGGGCGATCGCGAAGAAGGACGTGGGCCTGAATCTGCTCATGGTCGGGCCGAACTTCCACGTCCTGCACGAGCCCTGTAAAGCCGATCTCTACCTCGGTCCGTTCCTCGGTTATGCCTTCTTTAACAGCAAGTCCTACGGCGTGCTCGGCGAGTCGCACAGCCGCGACCTCGACGACAAGCTAGGTTTCGGCGTCCAGATCGGTCTCGACCTGCCGATCCACCGGGCGGCCAAGGGCATCTGGAACTTCCACACCGACCTGCGGTACCTGAATCTCTCGACCGACGTAGATCTCGGCGTGCTCGGCTCGAAGAGCGTTTCGGTCGATCCGCTGATCGCCTCGGCGGGCATCAGCTACTCGTTCTAAGCCGTAAGCTCCAAACCTGCCGGGGCGGCGTTCGTATCCACCGCCCCGGCAGTCTCTCGCCTCCGGTTTTCAAGATCTGGCCCCAAGGCAAGGTCCCGTCGCCGCCCTTCGATCGCTCGTTGTTAGAACGGAATGTCGTCGTCCTCGCCGCCACCGTAGCTTGGGCCCTCATCGTAGGAAGGAACGCCGCCCGAGCTGGACCCCGTCCCCGCGGAGTGGCCGCCGTGATCCCCGTCGCCGCCGCCCTTGGTGCCGAGCATCTGAAAGTTGTCGCAGACGATCTCGGTGCGGTACTTCTTTTCGCCGCTCTGTTTGTCGTCCCAAGAACGGGTCTGCAACCGGCCCTCGAGGAAGATCTGCTTGCCCTTGGTTAGGTACTGGCCGGCGATCTCCGCCTGCTTGCCCCAAACCACGATGTTGTGCCACTCCGTCTGTTCCTGGCGCTGTCCGGCTTTGTCGCGCCAGCGACGGGTCGTGGCGAGGCTGAAGCTCGCGACCGGCTGTCCCGAAGGGGTGGAGCGCAGCTCGGGATCGCGGCCCAGATTGCCAACCAGAATCACTTTGTTGACCACTTTCTAGCCCTCCTTTAAAGCGAGTGAGTTACGGTATCACAGGGCTCCGGGGCCTCCGTCGGCCCACTTTTGATCCCGGGAAATACCGCGGTTCGAACCCGGCGACACGGCGCCGCCGGCATTCGCTCCCCTAAAGGACGCGAAACGATGCGTTTGATCTTGCAAAGGGTGAAATCCGCTTCAGTGCGGGTCGCGGGCGAGACCGTCGGGGCGATCGACCGGGGTATTCTGGTCCTGGTCGGCGTCGAGCAGGGCGATCGTGAGTCTCAAGTGGCGGCGGCGGTCGAAAAGCTCTCCGGCGTGCGCCTGTTCGACGACCAAGCGGGCAAGATGAACCTCGATCTGGCAAGCGTCGGGGGAGCCTTCCTGGTCGTCTCCCAATTCACGCTCGCGGGGTCGCTCGCCCGGGGAAGGCGTCCCTCCTTCGACGGCGCCGCGGCTCCCGACGAAGCGCGGCCGCGGGTCGAAGCCTTGGTGGAAGGCCTGCGCCGCCGCGGTCACCGAGTCGAGACCGGCCGATTCCGCGCCGCGATGGAAGTCGAGCTGATCAACGACGGCCCGGTGACCTTCCTGCTGGAGGTGTGAAGGAACCCTTCGGCAGCAAGCCCCTGGGCGCGCCAGGCTCCAGCCTGGCGATTTTTCGAGGGATCACCGATCTTGAGCCAAAATCACTCTTCCTCCCGAGGGATCACCGATTTTGAGCCAAAATCACTCTTCCTTCCCGAAGGATCACCGATTTTGGGTCAAAATCACTCTTCCCTCCCGAAGGATCACCGATTTTGAGCCAAAATCACTCTTCCTTCCCGAGGGATCACCGATTTTGGGCCAAAATCACTCTTCCTTCCCGAGGGATCACCGACTTTGGGCCAAAATCACTCTTCCTTCCGGAAGGATCACTGATTTTGAGCCAAAATCGCTGCTCCTTCCCCCGGGATCGGTGAATTTGGCGGCGGATCGCCCCACCCTCCGCCAGGAGGGCTCCGCTGTCACCGCACCGGCAGAGTCAGAACGCTCATCGGCATCGGGGTGAACGACAGGATCAGAATCAAGAGCGCCACCGCCGCGAGCACCTTGCGCCGCGTGTCGAGCGTCGTCTCTTCATCGCGGACGGGCGGGTGCTTGAGGCCGATCACCAGGGTGATAAGGGTCCACAGAATCCAGCTGGGCGACCAGAACGACAGCGCGGCGAGCGCGATCCAGAGCGGCCGTGCGAGCTGCCGCTGCAGCTTGCCGAAGGTGGCATAGAGCACGTGGCCGCCGTCCAATTGGCCGAACGGCAGCAGGTTGATCGCCGTCGCCAGCAGGCCGAACCAAGCGCCGAGGGCTGCCGGATGCAGCTCGACCACGGAGCCGGCCGGCGTCGCGCCGTGAAAGGCGTAGAGGGCGAGCTGCATCGCGAGCGGATGTCCGGGGAGGTAGAGATCGCCGCCGATCGTGGTCGAAGAGAGCGCCACGATGCGCGAATGGGCGGCGCCCCAGATCAAAACCGGAAGGAGGGCGACGAAACCGGCGATCGGACCGGAGACGCCAACGTCGAACAACTCCCGCTTGTCGGAAAGCGGCGCCCGGATGCGGATGAAAGCACCGAACGAGCCGAGCGCGATCGGGCTCGGCAGGAAGTAGGGAAGGGTGACGGGCAGGCGGTACCAGCGGCAAGCGACGTAATGCCCCAGCTCGTGGATCATCAGGATGCCGAGGGAGGTGAGCGAAAACCAAAGCCCTTGGTGGAGCAGGGCGGGGTTGCTCCAGACGGCGCGGATCGCTCCCGGAGTGAGCAGCAGGTCGAATGGGCTCACCACGTCGGTGCGGGTCTGCAGCACGTACACCGCGCCCAGGGTGGTAGTACAGAAAAGCGAGGCCAGGAACAGCAGAAACGCCCGGCCATAGCGTAGAGGAGTAGGGACCAGCGTGGCGCCCGGAGGCGGCAGCAGCTCGATTGAAGGACGCCGAAACTCCGCGGGCGCGAGCGGCGGGCTTCCTGCCTCGTTCAAAGGTTTTTGAGGTCCTTGCCGGGCTTGAAGCGCACGGTTTTGCCGGGGCTGATGGCGACCTCGACGCCGGTCTTCGGGTTGCGCCCGACCCCCTTCTTGCGGTCGCGGACCTGAAACACGCCGAATCCGCGCAGCTCGATCCGCTTGCCCTCGAACAGGGCGTTCTTCATCGCCTCAATAATCGTGTCCACGGCCTGTGCGGCTTTGACGCGTGGAACGTCCGAGGATTCGGCGATCTTCTCGACGATGTCCGACTTGATCATCGCTGCTCCGAAGCTTGAGCGAGGATAACAACGGCCCCCGGGGGTGTCAACGAAGTCACGGAAACAGATGCACTTGTGGCTCTCACGGTGGCCGACTCTACCTCACGCGCTCTTGCCGCGTCGCTGTCTGATGCATCGTTCGAGCGCGGCGGCGAAATCTTCGCGCAGGCGATTCAGCACGTCGATGCCGAATCCGTTCCAGCTCGCATCGTCGCCGTCGGCGTAAAGCACCGCGACCAGACGGTTGCCGAGGCGGATCGGCACCATGCCGGCGCGCTGCGGGAGGGCGCCGCCCCAGGCCTTCGCCAGCTCGCGATGCGCGGGCATCGGCGGCAACGGTCCGAGGTAGAGGCTGCTACCCCGGTCGAGGTTGAGAAAGATCGACGGCTGATCGAGGCCGATCCGATATTTTCCGAACGCCTCGCGGTCGACGTTCTTGCCCATCGCGAGCCAGGCAGAGACCTGGCCGCGCGCCACCTGGAACAGTGCCGCGCGATCGAACCGGCGCACCAGGAAGGCGAGCATCAGGTGGGCCAGATCGTCGCGATCGGTCGTCGCTTCGAGCGCCCGGGAGAGCTCGTCGAGCGTGCTCGGCGGGGCGGCGGCCGGAGCCGGGGGGCCAGGCACTTCCGCCACCTTCCCCAGGTCGGCACGCTCCTCGGCGGTCAACGGAATGATCTTCGCAATCAGCGGCGGCGGAACGTGGGGGGCAGGTGCGGCAACCTTCGCAGGTTGATCGGCGACCGGGGCGGCGACCGGTGCGGCGACCGGTGCGGCAGGCCGCGGCGGGGCGGGCCGTGGCGCTTCCTGGATCGCGGCGGGCCGAGCCGGAGATTGAGCCGACGGATGGGCCGCAGAGGGGGGCGCAATCTGCGTCGTCGCTCTTGCCGGTCCCGGGGGGGGGCCGGACCCGAGCGGGCGGACCAGGGGAAAAATGTCGGTGAGGACTCTCGGAGGGGCGACCGGCAGATCGAGCAAAGGACCCCGGTTGCGCTCCGGTCCGAGGGTCGGCAGATCGGAAAAGCGGTCGAGCCCGAGCGCCGGGCGGTGCCGGTTGGGGACCGGCTCCGCCGCCGGCTTCGATTCTGCCGTTTCGCGCTCGAGCCCTTCGTTCCACAAATAGCGCGCGCGGTTCAGCCGGTCGAGCAGCAGGGTGAAGCGCGAAGGGCACTCTTCGTCGTAATAGCGCTCCAGCGCCTCGAAGATCCGTAGCTCGGGCGCCACGTGGACCCGCACGCGCCGCCCCGAAGCGAATGCGACCTCGTCGTGGCCGGTCAGGTTGCGGGGATCGAGCATCGCGACGTCGAGCCGGTTGCCGATCAATTGAAACGGCACGGCATGGCAGCGGCGCGCCACCTTCGCGGGAAGCACGCCGCGCACCTCCTCAGGTACGGAGCGGAGCTGCTCGACCATGGCGCCCGGCAGGCCGAGCTGTTCGGCGAGCCCTTTGGCCAGCTGCTCCTCGGTCAGGACGTCCATCTCGAGCAGGCAGGTGCCCAGACGACCGCCCACGACGCTCTGGGTCTTGAGCGCACGGGTCAGCTGCGGCAGGTTGATCCAGCCGCGCGAGATGAGGAGCTGCCCTAGCTTGGCCACTGCGATCCGATGCTCGACGTCGATCCTTTGGGTTCGAATGCCCCTGCGCGATTTCTCGCGCCGGTCCCGCGGAGGCCACTTAAGTCGTAGATTGCGCTTTAGTTAAGCGCAGAAGCCGAGATCATAGGGGCACCTCCGCGGCTTGGCAAGCGGCGGGGGCGCTGGTACGCTGCCGGATATGCGGCTCGCGCGGATCTTCGTCCCCTTCATCTTTCTGTTCTGTGCCTTGGCGGTGCTCGCCGTTCCAGCGAACGCGCTGTCTGCGCGGGACGCCGGAGGCGCAGGGAGCGCTTCGTCGGCAAGCCCGCAGGCTCCCGCCCTGGGTGCCGCGGCTCCGGCGCAGGATCTCGCCGCCGCCTCGTTTCGCTTCGCGGTCGCCAAGTCGCTGGCCGCCGAAGGTTCGTGGGCCGAGGCTCTCTCCGCTTACGACGAGGCCGAATCTCTCGCCCCGAGCGATCCTTACATCCGCGCCGAGCACGCTCTGCTGTTGGCCCGACTGTCGCAGTCGCCGGTCGCTCCCGGCGCCGGCGGCGCCGAGCGGGCGAAGGCCTTGATCGATCAGGCCCGCGCCCTTTCCCCCGACGATCTCGACCTCCTGCGCACGGCGGGGCAGGTCTATCTCACGCTCGCCAGCCGCTCGCCCGAGGCGCTCGACTCCGCCGTCACGGTGCTCGAAGCGGTGCGCGCCAAGGATCCGGCGGACCTGCCGTCGCTCCTGCCGCTCGGCCGGATCTACCTCGATCGCGGCGAGGCGAAAAAAGCGGCCGACGTGTTTACCGACCTGGTCAGATTCGTGCCGAACAACCGCATGGCCGCCGGCCTGCTGGTCGAATCGCTGCTCCGCTCGCAGCAGACCGTGGAGGCCGAACAGGTACTCGGCGATCTGCTGGAAACCGATCCCGAATCGATCGAAGCGCGCTCGACCCTCGCCGATCTCCAGGAGCATCGGGGCGACATCGCCGCCGCCAGGAAGACCCTCGAAGGGGCGCCCGAGAGCGTGCGGGCCGACCCGCAACTGCGGCGCCAGCTCGCTTCCACCCTCTACTTCGTGGGCGAGCTCGACGCCTCGCTCGCACTGGTCGACGAGCTGCTCCAAACTCCTGAGCCGAAAGCGGCACCCAATGCCGATCCCAGGGCTGCCGCGGCCGCCGCCGAATCGCACAGCTACCTGCTCCGGCTGCGCGGCATGATTCTAGCCGCCCTGGGGCGCACCCCGGAAGCGATCGACGTGCTTTCCAAGCTCGCCCAGGCCCAACCGGACGACCTACCGGTGGCGCTCGCCCTGGCGCGCTGTCTCGATCGAGCCGGCAAGCTCCCGGAGGCCGAAAAAACCCTGCTCACAACGGGAGACGCCCTCGCCAAAGCCGGTAAGGCGGACGAAGCGGCCGCCGCCCGTCTGGAATTGATCGGCCTGCTCGCCGACGCCAAAGCCTGGCCGCGGGTCGCCGAGGTGGCGAAGCCTTTGCTTGCTTCGACGGACAAAGAGACGCGCGATCGGGCGATCCTGTTCTCCGTCGACGCGGCGGCCGAGGTGACGGACCCGGCCGCCGGCCTCGCCCTTCTCTCGACGCTGGTCGGGGCGGACGACGCGCCGTCGCCGACCCTCGCGGCCAAGCGAGCCGAGCTGCTGTTTCGCCAAGGGCACGAGGCGGAGGGGCGCGCCGAAATCGAAAAGCTGGAGGCGGCTGGCCCCGGGTCGGCGTTTGCCGCGGCCCAGGTCTATCAACGGCTGGAGCGTTATGCCGAAGGGGTGCCGATCCTCAAGCGGCTGACCGCGGCCAAACCGGACCTCGCAGCGGGTTGGTTCCTGCTCGGCGCGGCGCTCGAGCGCACCGAGGACCACGAGGGGGCGGTCGCGGCGTTTAAAAAGGCGCTGGAGCTGGAACCGGACTTTCACTCGGCGCTCAATTATCTCGGTTACCTCTGGGCCGATCGCGGCGAAAACCTTGACGAGGCGCGGGCGCTGATTCTCCGAGCCGTGGCGCTCGATCCGGAAAACGGCGCCTACGTCGATTCGCTCGGCTGGGTCCGCTTCCAATTGAAGGAGTACGTCCCGGCGCGCGGCCTGCTCGAACGGGCGGCACGGCTGATGCCGAAAGACGCCTCGGTGCAGGAGCATCTGGGCGACCTTTACAAGACCACCGGCCAAGTGGCGCTAGCGCGCGACGCCTACCGGCGAGCCCTGGCGCTCGAAAGTGAAAATGCCGATCAGGTCAAACGCAAGCTGGCCGAGCTGCCGCGGCGTTAGCCGCGCCCTCGCGGGCATCCTTTTTCCTCTCCTGTGGGCCTGCGCGTCGGCCCGGCTTGCCCCGGCTCCTTCCGAGCCGGCGGGGCTCCCTTGGGAGGTTCCGGCGTCGGCGATCGGCACGCAGCACCTGTTTCGAATGTCCTACTCCGGCCCGCGCGGCGAAGGATCGTTCCGCCTCGCGCTCAAGCTCCAGGCCGCCGATCGCTATCAAGCCTCCGCCGCCGACCCGCTCGGCCGCGCGCTCTGGAGCCTCGACGTCACGGCGGATCGCGGCCTGTTCCTCGACCACCGCGCCCGCGCCGCCTGCCTGCTCGACGGCGCGCTATCCCTCGTCGGAGCGCCGCTCGATCGCATTCGACTTGCCGACCTGCCGAAGCTCTTGCTCGGCCGCGTGCCGGTCCAGCCGCGCGAAACGCCAATTGCCGGGACCGCCGAAGAGATCGATCTGCCGGGAGCCCCGGGAGAGGTGTGGAAAGTGAGGCTCGCAGAGGGTCGGCCGGTGCGCTGGACCCTACTCCGCGCCGGAGAGCGCGCCGCCGGGTGGACGCTGGAAAAAGGCGAATCGATCCTCTCCGACCGGACCGGCGGAAAACTCCGCTGGCGCTCCTCGGTCGCCGAACCGCTCGCGGCACCCCTCGTGCCGCTCAAGGCGCCCGCCGATTACACCTCCGGGGGCTGCGCCGCGCTCGCGTTGGGCGAGGAGAGGTAGGCGGGGGACCCCCTCCGCTTCTGCCGCCAACCCGATGACCTTCGGCCTCCTCTTGGCAGTGCTCGCTTCGGTGCCCGCCTCCGGGGCGGCCGTCGACGTTCTCGCTTCACCTGCGTGCGTTCGCTTCGAGATCGCGGCGAAGAGCGGTTTTTCGTTACCAAAATCCTGGCAGGGAAACGCCCGGCTGCTCAATTCCGAGACTCTCGAGGTATTGAACAAGAAATCGGCTTCAGCCGGCCGGCCGACGGTTCTCTGCGCCCCTGCAAGCCATCCGGTGGACGTGTCTTTGGAGATCGCAGGGCTCTGGATCCAGCGTCAATCCTTGATCCTGGGAGGCCCGGGAAGTCTGACTCCGGTGGTATTGCGCGCATGGCCTCTCGAAAGGTCACCGGCTTGCTCGGCGGGGACGGGAAAGACCGCCCCCGAGCGGTGCGAGTCACCACCCTGCCCGTGCGCGGTTCACGTCTCGGCGCCGAGCCTCCTCCCGGTCAACTGGACTGTTCGGTGGACCCGAAAGGGCGCTTCGTTTGCGAGCTCCCGGCGGCCACGTACGACCTTCATGTTGCACCGATACCGTTCGTTCCAGCCTACCTGGCCGGAGTGCGGGTCGATCCGGCGGGGCGGCTAGATCTCGGAACGATCCCCTTGCGACGGGGAGCATCGGTCGCCGGTTGGGTCGCCGTAGAAGGAGCGCGATTCGAGCCCTCTAAGACCCACGTACGTTTGCGGCCCGCAACGATCACTGGCGCTCCTCCAGATCCGCGGCGAGCGGCCCAGGAAGAAAGCGCCACGTTCGAAGCTGCGACTCGCGCTGACGGCTTTTTCCAGTTTGTCGGCGTCCCGCCGGGCTCCTGGGAGCTGGAAGCCGAGCAAACGCCGCTCGCTCCGGCCCGAAAATCCGACCTGCGGGTCGAGCCCGAATCGGAGACTGTGGTGCCCGAACCGCTCATTCTGCGGCCGAAAGAGGCGCTCGCTCTGAGGGTCGAGCCTCCTCTTGACTGGAGCGGGCGACGCTGGAAGGTTTCCGTGAGGCGCCGGGTCGAAGGCACGGAACGCCTGGAGCCCGAGTCGACGTTCGAAGGTGCCGCGGATGAAGAGGGTGTGGTTCGGATTGCGTCCGCGCCCCCCGGGCGCTTTCTCGTGAGCGTCGAGGACGCCCGCGGTCAAAACTTCTTCTCCGACCTCCGTTTCGAGCTGACGGCCGGAGACGAGAAACTGATCAGGATTCGGTGGGTGGACGTGAAAGGCCGGGTACGCTTGGGCGATCAACCGCTCGCCGCTCGGCTCTGGTTCAGCTTCGGCGGACGCAAGATGGCCGGGGAGCCGATCGAGTCCGACGGCGAGGGATTGTTCAATCTGGTTTTACCTTTCGAGGGTCGTTGGCCGGTCGAGATCGAATCGGCCGAGAGCGGGGTTCGGGCGCAAGTTGAAGCGAACGTCGAAGCGGATCGGGATCGGCAGGCAAATCTCGATTTGCGTCTGCCGGACACCCGGTTGTTCGGCGGCGTTTCGTTCGACGGCGGTAAGCCCGCTCCAAACGCCATGGTGTTCATTTCGGCGAAGGATGGAGGAACGGGTGATTTCCTTGCGACGGCCGATGGCGAGGGCGCGTTTTCGTTTCGCGGGCTTCCGGCCGGCCGATTGGCGATCTCGGCGGAACTGCGGGAAGACGAGGGCGTCTGGTCTGCCCCGGCGGCGACAATCCCGGTGGCCGATGGCGAGGAAGCCGGCCCGCTACAGCTGGTCCTGCGTCGCAGGGTGAAACAGACGGGGCGGGTGATGTCGCCACGGGGACCGGTGGCGGGCGCGGTGATCTCCGCCTGGCCGCTTTCTGGCGCCTCTGGGAGCTGGGCGAAGGCCGGCTCCGACATCGACGGAACGTTTACGTTCGACAGTCCTGTCGGAAGCGGTCCGCTGGTCATCGTTCCACGTGCTCCCGGCTTTGCCCTGCGCGCTTTTGTTCGCCCTTCCGGAACCGAACCCATAGTGCTCGATCTCTCGCCGGAGGCGGGCAGCCTCGAAGTCGCCCTGCCTTGGATGTCCGATCGCAGTTCGATGGGATTCGCCCTCGCCTTCTTCGAGGATGGGATCGCAATTCCGTATGGCAATCTACTCGCTCGCTGGGCGATGAGTGAAGGCGTCGAATCGAAGTCTTCGGCTGAAGGGGGCACCTCGATCCGGGTCCCGGCTCTGGCGCCTGGACGTTGGGACGTTTGCCTACTTGCTTCCCACGACCTGGCCTTCCGCTTCGCCAATGGCGACGGAGCGCCACAGACCGGCTGCGTCGGCGGAGCTCTTGAAGCGGGCGCCACCCTCCGCCTCGAAGTACCGAAGCCGGCGGCTATTGAACGCTGAGGCGGCGCTCCTAATCGTTGGCTTGTTCCGGCTCCGGCCCGACCCGTCGCTCGAACCGCAGGGCCAAGCGCATGATTTCCCGCCGCTGCTCTTCCGCCCATTCGGATAATCGCCGGTCGGCCGGGTCGAGCGGCGCGCCGCTGCCGAGGTCCACCGGCGGCGGCTCTACGGCTACCTCCTCCACGAAGTCCTGAAGGTGCCGCAGTTCGCGGCCCACGGCGCGGATCTTCGCCCGGCGGATTGATTCGCCGAGCCGTTTCGGGTCGAGCGGTTGCTCGCCTGCCCCTTTGTACAGCGCCTCGGCGACGTACTCGACGATCTTCCGGATGTTGGGTACCCACCGGAATCTCAACAAGGCCGTCTCGCGCAACAGCCCGCCTCGTCGCCGCGCCCTATCCATCTTGTCCAGTTCCTTCTCGATCGTTTCCTTGATCGGCCCCGGCTTCTTCACGACTCCACCCTCAGATCGCACCAAATCTCGTCGCGCAGTGCGCGCCGGGCACGGCGCCGCATTCGAAGGAGGTGAAGAAGCGGCCCGGGCTCGATTTGACCCCGGCGCAAAATCGCGGCCCAAACGCGCATCGAAAGGAGACCGCCTTCGGGCAAGGACTCGGCCCCTTCCTTCAGCAGGTTTTCGATCCGGCCGGCGAGCGCGGGGAGCAGCTCGCCGTGATTCAGATAGAGAAGGCTGCGACCCAGCTCCAATGTCGCCTCGGCGGCGGCGAGCGGGTCGTTGAGGTATTCGTAGGCCCAGGCGGCCCGTTCGAACTGCACGACGGCTTCGGTGAAATCCCCGACTTTCGTGGCGGTTTCGCCGCGGTGCATGAGCATCCGGGCGAAGCGGCGGATTCGGGAAGCATCGGGTTCGCCCCGCGAGGCGGAATGCTGCTTACTCGACTTGCGGTAGGGGGCGTCGGCCATGCAGGAGAGGTTAACGACGCGAATGGCCGCCAGCGTTTGCAAACTTCCGAAGGTCGCGCCAGACTACCCAAAGGTCCTTTTTTTCAATCACCGGGCAGATCGATACCGGATCACACAACAAATTACCCGCGGCTCGGTGATTCGAGGGTTCGCTTGTGGTTACTCTTGTTGTCACGTTCGAGGGGGCTGTAACACCCTGTTCTATGAAACCCAACCCCCGAGGTTGACCATGGTCGAAACGAAGCAGCCGCCGGTGCCGCCGAACAATGTTGCGCTCAAGGTCGTTCGCGTCGTGCTCGGCCTGGACCAGGGCGAAGCGGCCGAGTTGATCGGAATCTCGCCCGGCGCGCTCGGCCAGTTGGAGCTGGGCAAGGCGAAGAAGGCACTGGAGCGCCAAAAGCTCGAACGCTACGTGGCGAGCCTGAAGCCGGCGCCTGGCGCGGTCGAAAGCGCGCTCACCGCGGTGGATTCGATCCGTCCCGACGCGGAGGTCGAGGCGCTCGGCGCCGACCTACCGCCGGAGGTTCGTGCCGATCTCGAAAAGGCCGCCGCCACCCATCACCGGCAGATGCGGCGCGAGCTGTTCGAAGGAGCCCGGGAGCTGAAGTTCGACAAGGCGCGGGCGGAGGCCGTCACGGTCTGGGAGATTCTCCGTCCCCTCCAAAGACATCCCGCCGACCGGCGCCAGGTGATTGAGGAGAGCCCCCGCTTCGCCACCTGGGCGCTGGTCGAAAAGCTGGCCCACGAAAGCGACCGGGCCACCATCCGGGACGTCGAAGAGGCGCTCGCCCTCGCCGACCTGGACGTGTGGACCGCCGAAAGGCTCCACCCCCCGGCCGATTATCAGGCGGCCTCCCGCGAATATGCCCAGGTGTATCTCGGCAACGCCCGCAGGGTGAAAGGTTGGCTCGATCAGGCCGACGCCGCTTTTTTCCGTGCGAAGGAGGTCGCCGCTGTGGGGGAGATCGTGCCTTCTCCGTTCTCCCGCGCCCGGATGCTCGACCGCGAGGCGAGTCTTCGTCGGGACCAGCGGCGATTCGACGAGGCCCTCGCGCTTCAAGACCAGGCTTTCAAGATCGCACAACCCAGCGAGCTGGGCTCGCTCTGGCTCAACCGATCGGTGCTCCTCCATGCCAGCAACGATCCGGTCGGCGCGATCGAGTCGCTCCAGAACGCGTGTGCGACATTCGATGAGAAAAGTGACCCGCGAGATCGGCTGGTGGCACAGTTCAACCTTGCGGCGAGCCTGATCGATCTGGGGCGAGGCGATGAAGTTGAGGCCCTGCTGCCGCAGGTTCGCGCCGTCGCCGAGTCTCAGCGGGCTACCGTCGATCTACTCCGGGTGAATTGGCTCGAAGGAAAGTGTGCAGCGGTGGTGGGGAAGATTGAGGACGCGGCCGGAAAGCTCGAACTGGTCTGGCGCGATTTCGCCGATCTCGAGATCGATTACGACGCCGCGCTCGCGGCGCTCGACCTCGCAGTGGTCTACCTGTCGGCCGGCCAGCTCGCGGAGACGAAGGCGCTGGCCCTCCGGACCGCGGTGGTCTTTCGCAGGCTCAAGATCGAGCAGAAAGAGCTGGCGGCGGTGCGCCTGTTCTGGGAGGCCGCCGGCCGAGAGCGGGCGACGGTCGAGCTGGCCCGTCGAGCGCACCGCGCGTTGGTCGCCTTCGGTGCCTCGCTGGGTAAAGGGGCCATCCCTTTCGTTGGCGGGTTGCGAGGCTGATGCAGCCGGCGTCCCGCGCGGGCACCGGCTGTGGACCTGCCTCTTCAGCTTTCGGTGGTCAGTTCGCGCAGCGGCCTACCGGCTCGATTCCGCAACCCTCGTCCCGCGGAGCCGGGGTGCTCGCATCGGCGCAGCGTCCGACTGGATCGACGACGCAACCCTGGTCCCGCGGAGCCGGAGCGCTCGAGTTGCTTTCGCGGCACCCGCCGACGGGCTCGAGAATGCACCCCGTGGATGCCCAGAGGTTCGACAGGAACCCGAGCCAATCGGGCCAGTGCGGGCCGCCGGCCGGTACGGCGAATCCAGCCGTCGGAGCGGTCAGGCCGAGTACGATGACGAAGACCACGGGAACGGCGAAACGGCGGAGCGATGGGTTCATGCGCTGCCTCCTTGGAGTGTCGGGCCGGCCGGGAGATCCGGCGCCCGGAAACGTAGCGACGGGGGCGCCCGAATAGATGGGTGAAAGGCTATGTCACACTACCCGAAAGCGAAGAAACGACCGATAAATACGGAAATCGCGCCGCCGGGCCGCAGCGCGGTCGATGATCCGGCGGTCTGGGTGCAGTTCGTCCGCGCCTCGCGGGGCTGGAGCCAAGAGGAGCTCGCCGAGGCCGCTAAAATGCATCCGTCCCAGATCTCGGCCTACGAGACGGGGCTCAAAATCCCCCGCCCGGCCACCCGCGCCCGGCTGGCCGCCGCGGCGGGCACCACCCCGGAAGCGGTGATCGAAGCGGCCGAAGTCTTAAGGCGCCGGCCGAAGGTCGGGGCGGGCACGTCGATCTCCCGGCGGGCCGCGTCGTTCGCCGAGCAGACCCGCCGGCAGTTCGAGGCGGCGTTGGACCGCGCCGAAGAGAGTCTCGCGCCCGGCCTGTAGCAGAGGCGGCCCGGGGACAATGCGCCGTGGACCTGCGAGCTGTAGCGATGAGAGGGAGGCGGGGTTCTGCTGGGGTGGGGGGCAGAAGACTGAAAGGCGCGGCCGGAAGGCTGGCGGGCCGCGCCCCGATTTCGATCGACAAATCTACTCGATGGTCACCTTCGCCTTGTGTTCGGCGATCGTCGCGCCTGCCTGCGTGACGACGACCGAATACGTCGCGGTCTTGGTGGCGGGATCGACCGTCGCTTCCACCTTGCACGCCGAATGTTCCGAAATTTCGGATTCGACTTCCGCTTTGGAGCCCGCGCGGGCCAGAATCTGCGGCGCCGCGATCAGATCGCCGGTCGCCAGATCGCGGACCTGGACCCGAACCGCATAGGCGCCGGCGGTTTTTTCACTCTTGGTGATCTGGACATCGGTCGAATAGCCGGGGGCGGCGCCGGTGCCCACGGCGGGCCGGGTGACGAGAAACGCCGCGAACGCGAGTGCGGCAAGGATTCCCAAGGCCAGTTTTTTGCGGGACATTAGGTTCTCTCCTCTCGGTGTACCTTCCGGGTACCTTTGGGTCGATGGGATCAGGGAGGCCGTTGCTTCCTTAAGTTAGGTTGCCGCTGAGAGGCCAAACGAGACAATTTTTGCATCTGGAAAGCCCCGAGGGGCAAGTCGGGCGGCTTTCGGAGCGCCGATTGCAAAATAAGGAGTGGCGTCGGGCGGCAAGGACCAGCGCTAGCTGACCGCCTCGGAGGCTAGATCCGGTGCGAGTTTGCGAGGTCGCCGGGTTGCGTATGGCCGGCGTCACGGGGGCGTCCCCCGTCCTCCAATCCGCCTCCCGTTTGACAGTCCGGCCCCTCGCCTCTAGGATTGCGGGCCGCGGAATGGGGGGAGACCCTCGCCTCGCCTCCAAGATTGTTTTCGATCAACCCCACCGGACCAAGCGGCTCCGTGCGGGGTGTTTGTGTCGCCGCGATAAGCGGTGCCTCGGGGAAACCCGAGATTCTTTCGTCCCGGTCGCCGTTGCGGTTCGAGGCCTTCGGGGTTCGAAATGGCTCGGACGTGCGTGCGGCGAATCGTCTGGACGATGGAGAGGATCCATGGAGATCACGGAGGTCAAGGTCTTTCCCATTCATGAAGAGAAGCTGAGGGCCTTCGTTTCGATCGTCTTCGATCACTGCTTCATGGTCAACGACATCAAGGTCATCCAGGGGCGGGACGGCTTGTTCATCAGCATGCCGAGCCGCAAGAAGAAGAATGGGGAATTCAAAGACATCGCGCACCCGCTGAACAACGAGGCGCGGCGCACGATCGAGGATCGAATTCTGGCCGCGTTCGGCCAGACCGCCGATCCGAGCCGCTCGGGCGCTGCCGAGGTCCATCCTTCGATGGGTTTGGCGAGCAGTCCCTCGATGGGCTCCAACGGCTCCTCGATGGGAGTCATGGCGGCCATGGGGGCGGTGGGGTCGAACGGCCTGGGCGGGTCGGACGGACAGGAGCGGCGGGCGGAAACGCCGCCGAGCCTTCTCGAACCGCGCGGATCGGGCGCACCGGTCGCCGCGGCGTCGGAGCCGAAGACGCTCGAAGAGCTTGAAGAGCTACACTTGAGCGACTCGTTCTGGAGCGTCACGTAAGCGGGAGCGGGGTAAAAGGAGTGCCGGCAGGATCGGCAACAGACGGCGAAGCAACCTTGGGGCGTCGCCAAGCGGTAAGGCACCAGACTTTGGCTCTGGCATACGGAGGTTCGAATCCTCCCGCCCCAACCAAATTCGTCGGCGAGTCCCCACGCCAAAAGGAGCGAGGTCGTACATGGCAGGAGAGCTGAAGATTTTCGGGGGGCGCGCCCACCCGGCACTGGTGCAGGAGATCTGCGAATACCTCCATCTCGAAGCGGGGCACGTCAAAGCCCTGAACTTCTCGGATGGCGAGATCTTCTGTCAGGTCACCGAGAACGTGCGCGGCTCGGACGTCTTCGTGGTCCAGCCCACCTGCGAGCCGGTCAACGAGAACCTGATGGAGCTGTTGATCCTGCTCGACACGTTCAAGCGCTCGTCCGCCTCGCGGGTGACGGCGGTGATCCCCTATTACGGCTACGCCCGCCAGGACAAGAAAGACCAACCGCGTGTGCCGATCACCGCCAAGCTGGTGGCCGATCTGATCTCCCGCGCGGGCGCCGACCGGGTGCTCACCCTCGACCTTCATGCCGATCAGATCCAGGGCTTTTTCGACGTGCCGGTCGACCACCTGTTCGCGGCCCCCGTGCTGCTCGAAGCGATGAAGGCGTTCCCCGTGCCCGACCTGGTGATCGTCTCGCCGGACGCGGGCGGGGTGGAACGCGCCCGGGCGATCGCCAAGCGCCTCGGTGTCGGCCTCGCGATCGTCGACAAGCGGCGCACCGCGCCGAACGAGGCGGAGGTCATGCACGTCATCGGCGACGTCGAAGGGAAAAACGCCCTGATCGTCGACGACATCATCGATACCGCGGGGACACTCACCAAGACCGTCGAAGCGCTGAAAAAGAAGGGTGCCGAGCGCATCCTCGCCGCCGGGGTTCACGGCGTGCTCTCCGGCCCGGCGCTCGACCGGATCAACGCATCCCCGCTCGAATCGGTACTGATCACGAATACCATCCCGGTGGAAGCCAAGCTCGCCCGATCGGCGAAGCTGCGCACGCTGTCGGTCGCCCCGCTGCTTGGCGAGGCGATCCGCCGGATTCACGAAAACAGCTCCGTAAGCTCGCTGTTCGTCTGACGGCGGCTGCCAAAGAGGGTAAGGCGATGAACGAATTGACCGTAGAAGTCCAGAAGCGCGAAGGAACCGGCAAGAACGTCAACCGACGGCTGCGGGCCGCCGGAGTCGTGCCGGCCGTTCTGTATGGCGGCGAGCGCGACACCGTTTCGATTCAAGTGGTGAGGAAAGACATGATCGAGCTGCTCAAGAAGGCCGGCAGCGACCATCCGATCTTCCTTTTGAAACTCGCCGGTTCCGGCGGCCAGGAGCGCCACGCCATGGTGCGCGAGCTGAAAGTGAATCCGATCACCCGGATTCTTCAGCACATCGATTTTCAACGCATCTTGATGACCGAAAAGCTGCGCACCTCGGTGCCGATCGAGGTGACGGGCATCGCTTACGGCGTGAAGACCGAGGGCGGCTTGATCGACTTCGTCACCCGCGAGGTGCAGGTCGAGTGCCTGCCGGCCGACATCCCGAAGAAGATCACTATCGACGTGACGGAGCTTCACATCGGCCAGCACGTCGAGGCGCGCGAGCTGGAGCTGCCCGAGGGAGTCCAGCTGCTGGAAGATGCCGATCGGGTGATCGTCTCCTGCTCGCACACCCACGCCGAGGAGGCGGCCGCCGGAGCCGAAGGTCTCCTCGAAGCGGCCAAGGTCGAGCCCGAAGTGATCAAGAAGAAGAAGCCGGACGAGAAGAAGGACAAGAAGTAACAGCCCTCTCTTCGGTGCGGGGTCGATCGAGACGGCTTTCGATCGGCCTCGCGCCTCGGGCTTTTCCCTCCCCCCGCCGTTTCGATGCCGCGCCTCGTCCTTGGGTTGGGCAATCCGGGTCCGCAATACCGGGAGACCCGCCACAACGTCGGCTTTCGCGTGGTCGAAGAGATCGCGCGACGCCTCGGGTCGTCGTTCGACGGCGACGCCGCGGGTGACGAATGCGGCTCGCGGGTCCTCGCTTTGGGCGATCTGACGCTCGCGCTGCCCCAGACGTTCATGAACCGAAGCGGCTATGCCGCGCGCTGCCTGGTGGAGGTCTACGGCTTCGCGCCGGAGGAGATCCTGGTCGTCTACGACGAGGTCGTCCTGCCGCTCGGCCGCCTGCGGCTGCGGCGTGGCGGCAGCCCCGCCGGACACCGTGGAATCGAGTCGATCCTCCAGCAGCTGCGCACCGACCAGATTCCCCGTCTGCGCCTGGGCGTCGGCCGAGGCGAGCGGCCGGCGGGCGAAGAAGGCGCGAACGCGGAACCGGCTCTGCCGGACCTGGCGGACTTCGTTCTCGCGCCTTTCCTCCCTGAAGAGCAGGACGCCGTGGCCGCGATGATCGAGCGCGCCGCCGAGGCCTGCGCGACGTGGGTGGCCGAAGGCGTCGATGTCGCGATGACCCGTTGGAACGGTTGAAACGGCCGTTCCAGCGGCTCCTCGCGCGGCCCTACTCCGTAGGGTGGTGATGGCACTACCCCGTCGGGGCTATCGGAGCTGAGGCGTTGAGCGGACACTCGGCGGCAAGATGCCGAACCTCAATCTGGCGCACTGGGACCGGGGACTTCGCATCGGAGTGGGCCTCTTGCTGTTGTACGTCGGATTTTTCGCCTCCCCCTCCGGGCTCCTTGCCGCCGCCTGCCGCATCTTTCTTTGGTTGCCGCTGCTGACCGGGATCGTCGGCTGGTGCCCGGTCTACGCCTTTTTCGGCTGGAGTACGAAATCCAAGATGCGGCACGAGTAGACTTTCCTCCGGACGACCCGTGGACTCGGAGGAGGAAGCGTAGATCGTGAAGCTCAAGCGGCTCCGCTGGCTCGCCATCGGCTGGCTTCTCCTCTACCTGGTCGGGGTCGAGGTGGCCCGCAACACCCTGGAGCCGTATTTCAGCTCCGTCGCCGCTCATCTGGTGATGAATCTGGCCGTGGCGTTCGGCATGATGGTCGTGTTCGGACTCGTTTTCGAGCAGCTGGCGAACCTGTACCGGCGGTTGGAGCGCCAGAACCGCGAGCTCGAGGCGTTGCGCACGGCCTCGCTCGCCGTAAACGTCGAGCTGGCTCTCGACGCAGTTCTCCAGCGGGTGGTCGAGCAGGCTTGTCACCTACTCGGCGCGCGGTACGGCGCGATTTCGGTGCTCGATGCCGGCCAACGCATCCTCGCTTTCGTCACCACCGGAATTTCGCCCGAGCAGCGCGACCAGATCGGTCGACCGCCGGAGGGTCGCGGTGTATTAGGCATTCCGCTGCTCGAAGGGCAGAGGATCCGCCTGGCGAATCTGAGCGCCCATCCACGCTCGGCCGGCTTTCCTGCGAACCATCCGGCGATGAGCTCGCTGCTCGCGGTGCCGATCGTCTGCCAGGGGCCGTTCCGCGGCAATCTTTATCTCGCCGAGAGCCGGTTTGCCGACGGCTTTACCGAGGAGGACGAGGAGGCGTTGGTCCGGTTCGCCGCGACCGCCGCGGTGGCGATCGAGCTGTCGCACCTGCACGAACGCCTCCGCTCGCTCGCCGTCTCGGCAGAGCGGCTGCACATCGCGCACGAGATGCACGACGGCATGGCGCAGATTCTCGCCTATGTGAACACCAAGGCGCAGGCCGTCAAGGAGCATCTGAAACAGGGACGGCCGGCGGAGGCGTCGGCGCAGCTCGCCCAGCTGGCGGTCGCCGCGCGCGAAGCCTACGCCGACGTTCGCGAAGGGATTCTCGGCCTGCGCGTTGGCTTGGGCGAGCACGGTACGTTCATCGACACGTTGCGCACCTATCTCGATCGTTGGCGCGAGCAGAACGAGGTGGAGGCGACGTTCGAGGTCGATCCGGAGATCTCGCTCGCGCCGCCGGTCGAGTTGCAGGTCGTGCGCATCGTCCAGGAGGCGCTGGCCAACGTCAGAAAGCACGCCCGGGCTAGCCGGGTGAGAATTGCGATTGAGCGTACCGACGGACAGGTGCGGGTCACGGTGGCGGACGACGGTGTGGGTTTCGACCCGTCGGCGCTCGGCCGGAGCGTATTTCCCCGCTTCGGCCTCTCGACCATGAGGGAGCGGGCGACTTCCGTAGGCGGTATCTTGCGGGTCGAAACCACTCCCGGAAAAGGTTCGCAAGTGGTCGCCGAGCTGCCGGTTGTGGCAAACTCCAGCCCCGAGGGAAGCATTCCATGAAGATCTTGATCGCCGACGATCACGCCCTGTTTCGCGACGGCCTGAGGAGTCTTCTCGAAGCGCGCGGCTATGAGGTGATCGGAGAAGCGAAGAACGGCCGTGAAGCGATCGACCTGGCTCGCTCGCTACGGCCGTCCGTCGTTCTGATGGATCTCACCATGCCGGAGGTCGACGGCCTCGCGGCCACCCGCGCCATCTGCGCGGAGCTGCCGGATGTGAAGGTGACTGTCCTCACCGCCTCGGACGACGACGCCAACCTGTTCGAGGCGATCAAGTCGGGGGCGCAGGGCTACCTGCTCAAGGACTTGGAGGCCAACAGCTTCTTTGCCCTCCTCGAAGGGCTGGAGCGCGGCGAGCCGGCGCTCAGCCCCGCGCTCGCGCGAAAAGTCCTCGCCGAGCTGGCGCGCCCGGCGTCATCGCACAAAGAAGCCGAAGACCCCGACGCGCTCACCGAGCGGGAACGCGAGGTGCTGGAGTTGATGGTCTCCGGCGTCACCTCGAACCGGAAACTCGCCAAACAGCTCGGCGTGAGCGAGAACACGGTCAAATTTCACGTCCGCAACATCCTGGACAAGCTCCACGTTCACAACCGGGCCCAGGTGGTCGGGTTCGCGCTGCGCAAGGGGATGGTGAGCTCGCAGCCCGACGGGAAGTAGGGGGCTTGCCCCGGCTGCCCTCTGCGGGTAGAATCGAGGGCTCGCGGCCGGATCGTTCCGGCCCATTTCCACCCTCTCTGTTCCGCGCCAGGCGCGGGACCGACCCAGGCCATAGGGAGGTCAGTTTCCCCACATGCGTACCTACGAGCTCTGTTTCGTCGCCGACCCTCGTCTATCGGACGAGGACGTCGTGGCGATGACCGAAGATTACAAAACACTGCTCACCTCCAAAGGTGTCGAAATCACCAAGGAAGAGAGCTGGGGCCGCCGCAAGTTGGCGTACCCGATCAACAAGCTGACCGAAGGCAAGTACGTCCTGATCTTTTTTTCGAGCGAAGGCGGCGCCCAAGGCCTCGCCGACGTGGAGCGCCGGCTGCTCCAGAACGACAAGGTCCTACGCTTCCTGACCGTCCGCACCGACGAAGATCTGAAGCGTGCCGCGCGGGTGGTTCCGCGGCGCAATCCCAGCCCTGAGACCGAATCTGGCGACCGGGGTGATCGCGGCGACCGCGACGATCGTGGTGACCGCGGGGATCGTGGTGATCGCGACGACCGTGGTGGTCGCGGGGATCGTGGCGGTCGCGGCGGCTATGCCGGAAGGGAGGACTGATCCATGGCTCGTCCAAAGAAGGTTTTCTTCCGCCGCCGCAAGGTCTGCAAGTTCTGCGTCGATCGCATCGAGCATGCGGACTACAAAGACTTGAAACTCCTCCAGGGCTTCGTGCCGGAACGCTCGAAGATCCTTCCGCGCCGCATTTCGGGCACCTGCGCCCGGCATCAGCGGCTCCTCCAGACGGCGATCAAGCGGGCGCGCCACCTCGCCCTGCTGCCTTTCACCACCGATTAAAGGACAACCGAGATGCGTGTGATCTTGCTCTCCGATCAGCGGAACCTCGGCAAGCGCGGCCATGAGGTGGACGTGAAGCCCGGGTATGCGCGCAATTTCCTGATCCCCCAGGGGATGGTGCTGGAGGCGACGAACGCCAACAAGGCGTACTTCTCCCACCAGAAGAAAAAGATCGACGACCGTCACTCGCGCGAGCGGGATGCGGCGGCGGCGATCGCGGCACAGCTCGCCGACATCAAGATCGAGATCGCGAAGCGGGTCGGCGAAAACGAAGTGCTCTACGGTTCGGTGACCGCGGCCGATGTCGCGGCGGCGCTCGAAGCGAAGGGTGTCTCGATCGACAAGCGGCGGATCGATCTGGCCGGCGGCATCAAGAAGCTCGGCGACCATACGGTGCGGGTCGACCTGCATCCGGAAGTCGTGGCCGAGGTCGTCGTCTCGGTCATTCCGGAACGGTAGGCCTCGCAGTTTTCAGGATACCTTCTCGGGCGATTCGAGATGACAGATCGCGTACCGATCGAATCGCCCGACAACTCTTCTTCTTCTTCCCGCTCGAATCCCCGACTCGACGATTTCCTGATCGAGCCGACCCGCAAGCTTTCCGATTGGCGCTGGCTGTGGAAAGGGGATGTTCCATTCCCGATCCGCAGCCATCGCGGTTTTCTGGGCCGGCTTTTGGTGGCCTGGAAGCGCCTGCTTCGCCCGCTGGTCAAGGTGCCGCAGAACGACCTGTGGGAGCGCCAGCGGATCTTCAACCTGATTCTGCTCGAACAGCTGGAGCGGCAGGACGCCGAGCGCGTGCGCCATCACGACCGGCTGGCCTATCTCGAAGAGCTGGATGCCAAGGGCATTCGCGAGCTGATGCAGCACAACGACGCGCTGTTTTCGCGCGTCGACCAGAAGCTCGACCGCGTACGCCGCGAGTCGCGCGATCTGCTCGCTAGCTTGGGCGCCGCGCTCTCGGTGGCTGAGAACGCTGAAGAAAAGACAGAACGATCTGCGGCTTCCGGCGAGCCCGCTTCGACAGCGCCCTCAGTCGAAGATCTCATCCGGGTGCGCGAAGAGCACGCCTATCTGGAGCTGGAGCGCCGCTACCGGGGCACCGAAGAAGAGATCGGCGAGCGAATCTCGATCTACCTGCCGTGGCTTGGGCGACGCTCTCCGGTCCTCGATCTTGGCTGCGGCCGGGGCGAATCGCTCGCCCTGCTGCGCGCCCAGGGGATCGCCGGGAGGGGGGTCGACTCCTCCGCCCGGATGGTCGATCTCTGCCGCGAGCGGGGGCTCGAAGCGGAGGTCGGCGACCTGTTCGGCCACCTCGCGGGTCTACCGGAAGGCCAGCTCGGAGCGATCGTGTCGTTCCACGTCATCGAGCACCTGCCGCCCGAATCTCTCGACCGCCTGGTGCGCCTGGCCTACCGGGCGCTCCGGCCGGGCGGCGCGCTGATCCTGGAGACGCCGAATCCCTTGTCGCTGGTGGTAGCAGCCCGCAACTTCTGGCTCGACCCGACCCATCGCCGGCCGGTCCATCCCGAGAGCCTGAAGCTCCACTACGAGCTGGCGGGCTTCGACCCCATCGAGAGGCTCGACCTCCGTCCCTTCCCCTCAGCCGAACGCCTGCCCGAGATCGATTTGAAGGAAATCCCGGAGGCTCAGCACCTACTCGCCGACCGGGTGAACCGCCTACGCGATCAAATCGACGAGCTGCTCTTCGGCACCCAGGATTTCGGGTTGATCGGGATCAAGCCGGGCGGCGCCGGGCGGCCGTGAACCTCCTCGACCTCTTCGCCATCCCGCTCGCTGAAACTCCGGCGAAGCCTGCGCTCCGTTTTTGCGGGGCGGACGGCATCACGGTGTCGTTGTCCTACGCGGAGCTATTTCTCGCGGCGGAGCGAGTGGCCTCGGGGTTTGCCGCTCGTGGGCTGGTGCGCGGCGACCGGATCGCGTTCTTCCTCGGGAATCGGCCGGAGTTCGTGATTGCCTATCTGGCGGCGATTCGGCTCGGGGCGATCGTGGTGCCGATCAATCTCGCCTATCGGAAGGTCGAGCTGGCCCATATTCTCTCGGACGCGGAGCCGCGCCTTCTCCTGACCGAACGGGAGCTGCTGCCGATCGTGGCGGAGGTGGATGCCGACGCTCGGGGAAGTGTCGAGGCGACGATCGCCGCGGAGGATCTCGGCGATTGGCCGGACGATCCGGCTCCGAGCCTGACGCCGCCGATCGACGGTTCGGAGCTGGCTTTTCTGCTCTACACCTCGGGCACCACGGGTCGGAGCAAAGGGGCGCGGATCAGCCACGACAATCTTCTGGCGACGATCACCGGTTTGCTTGCCGCGTGGGCTTGGGAGCGGAGCGATGTTCTCCTTCTTTCGCTACCGTTGTTTCACACCCACGGCTTGGTGGTGGGCCTTCATTGCGCGCTCGCCGCCGGGGCGACCGTCGAGCTGCGACGAAAGTTCGAGGCCGCAGGAATCGTGGCCGACCTCACCAAGGCCGATCCCGCGTGCCGGCCGACGCTGTTCTTCGGCGTGCCCACGATGTACGTCCGGCTGGTCGAGGCGCTGGCCGAACCTGGTGTCGATCGCTCGCCGCTCGCCCGGATGCGGCTGTTCTGTTCGGGCAGCGCTCCCCTTGCCCCCGAAACCTTCGAAGCGTTTCGCGAGCTATCCGGCCACTCGATCCTCGAACGCTACGGCATGACCGAGGCGGGGATGATCCTCTCGAATCCCCACACCGGCGAGCGCCGCGCTGGGACCGTCGGCACGCCGCTGCCGGGAATCTCGGTCCGTCTGGTTCGTTTCGCCGAGGATGGTCTTCTCGACGTGGCGGACGGGGAAGAAGGAGAGTTGATCGTCCGCGGCGGCAATGTCTTCGACGGCTATTGGCGCGCGCCGGAAAAGACCGCGGAGAGCTTCGTCTCGGACTCGAAAGGGAACCGCTGGTTCAAGAGCGGCGACCTCGCGCGCCGCGACCCTCAGACCGGGGCGATTTCGCTGCTCGGCCGGAGCAGCGAGCTGATCCTGGCCGGCGGCTTCAACGTCTACCCGCGGGAGATCGAAGAGATGCTGCTCGGTTTCCCCGGCGTTCAGGAGGCCGCGGTGGTCGGCCGGCCGCATCCGGACTTTGGGGCCGTGCCGGTTGCGTTCCTGGTCGTCGAGCCTGCCGCTCAACCCCTCGATCCCGAAGCCCTGATCGCGTTCGGCAAGGAGCGCATCGCCTCGTTCAAGGTGCCGCGCGAGATTCGGCAGGTCGATTCGCTCCCCCGAAACGCGCTCGGCAAGGTGCAGAAACACCTCCTGCCGCAGTGACCGGAGGGAGTACAATCCCACCTCGATGAAACCCGCACCCTTCGCCTACGAGGCGCCGGACTCGCTGCCGGCGGCGCTGGACCTACTCGCGCGCCACGGCGACGAGGCGAAAATCCTCGCGGGGGGCCAGAGCCTGATCCCGGTGCTCAACTTCCGCCTGTCGCAGCCGGCGCGCCTGATCGATTTGAACCGGATCGGCGATCTTTCCTACCTTCGACGCAGCGCGGACGGCGGTTTGTCGATCGGCGCCATGACCCGCCAGCGGGCGGTCGAGCGGTCGCCTCTGGTGGCCGAGGTCGCTCCGCTGCTCGCCGAGGCGGTGCCGTGGATCGCCCATCCGCAGATCCGCAACCGGGGTACGGTGGGCGGCAGCCTCGCCCACGCCGATCCCGCGGCCGAGTTGCCGGCCCTCGCGGTGGCGCTCGACGCGAAATTCCGGCTGGCGAAGAAGGGCTCCGAGCGCTGGGTCGCGGCGCGCGATTTCTACATCGGCCTGTTCGCCACTTTGATGGAACCCGACGAGCTACTGATCGAGATCGCCATCCCGCCTGCCGCGCCGAAGACCGGGTTTTCGTTTATGGAAATCGCCCGCCGGCACGGCGACTACGCCCAGGTGGGTCTCGCGGCGAGCGTGACGCTCGACGAGGACGGACGCTGCCGCGCGGCGCGGCTGGTTTTCTTGAGCGTCGGCGATCGGCCGATCGAGGCCCGTGCGGCCGCTGCCCTGCTGGTTGGGCAGATGCCTTCGCCCGAACCGATGGCTGCCTGTGCAGCGGCGGTGAACGGCGAGATCAACCCGTTTTCCGACGTTCACGCGACGGCCGAGTTCAAGCGCCACCTCGCCCAGGTCCTGGCGCGCCGGGCGGTTGCTTTGGCGGCCCAACGAGCCGGCCAGGCGACGGGAATCCCGGCATGAGCGATTCGATGGTTGATCAGATGAGAATCGGAATCACCGTGAACGGCAATAAGAGCGAGCGAGAGGTCGAGCCGCGGCTGCTGTTGTCGGATTTCCTGCGCCACGACTTAGGTCTCACCGGCACCCACGTGGGCTGCGAGCACGGCGTCTGCGGCGCTTGCACGGTGCTGCTCGATGGGGAGCCGGTGCGCTCCTGCCTGCTGCTCGCGGTCCAGGCGGACGGCCACGATGTCGCGACCGTCGAAAGCCTGTCGGGAGACGGCCCCGATCGCCTGCACCCGCTTCAAGAGGCGTTCCGCGACAGCCACGGCCTGCAATGCGGCTTCTGCACGCCGGGTTTCCTGATGACTCTGCTTCCGTTCCTGGATGAGAACCCCGATCCCACCGAGCCGGAGATCCGCGCCGCGATTTCGGGCAATCTCTGCCGCTGCACCGGCTACCAGCACATCGTGGACGCCGTCCTTCTCGCCGCGAAGCGCCGCCGGGCATGAGTACCCTGGCGGAATTGGAAAACACCTTCGCCGAGCGCGAACCTCAAGTTCTCGCCTTCGTTCCGGAAGAAAATCGCTTCGAACGTCTCCGCCGTGAGGCCGCCGATCTCGAAGCCCGCTACCCCGATCCCGGCAACCGCCCGCCGCTCTACGGCATGCCGGTCGGGATCAAAGACATCTTCCACGTTCAAGGCTTCGTAACGGAGGGCGGCAGCCATCTGCCGCCGGAGGTCTTGCAAGGCGAAGAAGGACCGGCGGTCACCGCTCTCCGCGCCGCGGGCGCGTTAATCCTCGGCAAGACGGTCTCGACCGAATTCGCCTATTTCGCGCCCGGCCCGACGCGGAACCCCCGGAACCCCGAGCACACCCCCGGTGGATCGAGCAGCGGCTCGGCCGCCGCGGTGGGAGCCGGCCTCTGCCCGCTCACGCTCGGCACCCAGACCATCGGTTCGATCATCCGCCCCGCGGCGTATTGCGGCGTCGTTGGTTGGAAGCCGAGCTACGACCGGATCTCGAAACAGGGCGTCATCCCGCTCGCCCCGTCGTTCGATCATGTCGGACTCTTCGCCCCCGACCTCGCGACCGTCCAGCGGGCGGCCCGCGTGCTCTGCCGAAACTGGCGCCCGTCGGCGCCCCGCTCGAAAGCCGCGGGAAAGCCTCGCCTGGGCCTGCCCGAAGGGCCCTATCTCGAAAGCGCTTGGCCCGAAGGGCAATCTCATTTCCAGAGAGTCGCCGAGCGCCTGGCCGGAGCGGGTTTTGAAGTCATTCCGATCCCGATCTTCGCCGACTTCGAGGAGATCGCCGCCCGCCATCGGCGCATCGTGGCGGCCGAAGCGGCCCGAGCCCACCAGGCGGCCGGCTGGTACCCCCGCTTCGCCGACCTCTACGAACGCCGCACGAAGGAGCTGTTCGAGCGCGGCCTTTCGATCTCCGACGCCGACCTCGCCCGGGACCTCGAAGACGCCGCGATGCTCCGCCCAGAGATCGAATCCGTAATGGACCGCGAAGGGATCGACCTGTGGATCTCACCGCCCGCCCAAGGCCCGGCCCCCAGGGGTTTGGGAAGTACGGGAGACCCGATCATGAACATCCCATGGACCCAAGCCGGCCTGCCCGCTCTCTGCCTCCCGGCAGGGGAGAACGGGGAGAGATTGCCGATGGGGCTCCAAGTCGTAGGACGCTTCGAAAGGGACGAAGAGCTGCTCGCGCTCGCTGGCGGCGGATTGGAAGCGGAGGTTCGGCGGTCGCGACGGTAGCAAGGCCGGGAGGCGATCGATGAGCAACCTCGAAACCCATCGACGATGGTTCGCGCGATTGATCACCGCGAATGCCGGTATTCCGGCGAGCGACCATGCTCTGATCGAAGCCTTCGCGACGACCCCGCGCGAAAGGTTTGTCAGCCCTGGACCTTGGAAAATCTTCACCCGCCTGGGATACATCGAAACGCCTTCGGACGATCCGGCGCTTTTGTATCAGGACGTGACGATCGGTTTGAAAAGCGAGAAACAGATCAACAGCGGCCAACCGACACTCCACGCCCTCTGCCTTTCGGCCGTGGCGATGAAGGAGGGTGAGACCGTTCTTCACGTGGGGGCCGGCGCCGGCTACTACTCGGCGATCCTCGCGAAACTCGTGGGGCCGAACGGCTCGGTCGTGGCTTACGAAATCGAAAGCGACCTGGCCGCGCAGGCAGCGGAGAACCTGGCGGACGTTTCCCGGGTCTTGGTCCGGCCGGTCTCCGCCGCCGAGGGTCCATTACCGGCGTGCGATGTGATCTACGTCTGCGCCGGGGCCACCGATCCGCTCGATATATGGCTGGATGCGCTCCGCCCCGGCGGTCGCCTGCTCTTTCCCTTGACCCCGAACCAAGGGGCCGGCGCGATCCTGCTTGTCAGCCGCCGAGCCGACGATACCTTCACCGCCCGGTTCCTCTGCGGCGCGCTGTTCATTCCCTGCGTCGGAGCGCGAGACGAAGAAACCGAGAAGAACCTCGCTGCGGCGTTTCTCCGCGGCGACATGGCCAAGGTGCGCTCCCTGCGACGCGGCACCGAGCCGGACGGCACCTCCTGGTGCGCCGGCCGAACTTGGTGGCTCTCGACCGAGTCGGTCGACTAGGCAGTCGTCGTCACTCCACGTAACCGGTCAGCAGCGCCAGCTCCCAGTCGGGCCGATCGCGCTCCTTCGCGAGCGCGGCCATTGAGCGGTGATCGTAGGGGACCGTGAGGAGTTCCACGGTCCAGCCGCTTGTCCCGCGTTCGAGGATCGCGTAGCGTGCGTCGGGCGAGCCGTTTTGGACGGCGTGCATCGTCGGGTGGTCGTGGAAGAAGGCGGGGAGGCCGACGCTTCCGGGGTTCACGATCAGCTGGCCGCGGGCGTTTCGTACCGAGCGGGGGACGTGGGTGTGGCCGCAGGCGACGACCGGGTAGGCTTCAGGCCCTAGGCGAGTTTCGATCTCGCGGAGGTTCGCGAGGCGCGCTCCGCGGCCTTCGACGGTTTCTAGGAAGTATTCGTTGTCGCTTTCGGGTGTGCCGTGGCAGAGCAGCACCTCGGAATCGAGGCGCGCGGTGGGGGGGAAGGTGCGAAACCAGGCGAGCGCGTCGCGGGTGAGGCAGGACATCGCGTATTCGTCCGACGCGCCGCGTTCGCCGGGTCCGAGCGTGAGCAGCTGCCGCTCGTGGTTTCCCGCGATCGTGAGCCACCCTTCGGCCATCAGGTACTGCGCGGTTTCAAGCGGCAGGAGCGGACCGGAGACGAGGTCGCCCAGGTTCACGATCTGATCGACGCCGCGTTTCTTGAGGTCGGCCGCGACCGCTTCGAGCGCCGCGAGGTTGCCGTGGATGTCGGAGAGTAGAGCGATGCGCATCGGTTCGGATGTCCTCGATCAGGTTACTCGTGGCGCAACGCCGTGATCGGGTTGAGCCGCGCCGCGCGGCGGGCCGGGACGTAGCCGAACAGGACGCCGATTGCCGCCGAGAAAACGAACGATAAGACGTTGATCCCCAAGTTGAAAGCATAGGGCACCGACATCGCTTTGGTGAGAATGATCGAGGCGAGGGTCGCGAGCGCGATGCCGACCAGGCCCCCGACCGAGGCGAGCGCAATCGCCTCGATCAGGAACTGCAGGAGCACCTCGCCTTCGAGCGCGCCGATCGCGAGGCGGACGCCGATCTCGCGCGTCCGCTCGGTGACCGAGACGAGCATGATGTTCATGATGCCGATGCCTCCCACCAACAGGCTCACGGCGGCCACCGCGCCGAGCAGCAGGGTGAGCGTCTTGGTGGTGCCCGAAAGCGTCGCCGCGATCTCCTTCGTGTCGAGGACGTTGAAGTCGTCTTCCTTGGTTCCGTTGATCTTCCGCCGTTCGCGCATCAGGGCGGAAACCTGATTGGCGACCGCGGTCGAGTCGGCGCCGTCTTTCGCCGAGATGAGGATCGTGTTGACGGTCGGTCGGCCGGTGATGCGCCGCTGCACGGTGCGCAGCGGCAGGATTACCGTGTCGTCCTGATCTTGGCCTCCGGAGGATTGGCCCTTCGAGGCCAGCAGGCCGATCACCTCGCAGGAAAAACCTTTCACCCGCATGCCGGTGCCGACCGGCGCCGCGTTGCCGTACAGCTCGCGCCGCACGGTTTCGCCGATCACGCAGACCGCCTTGCCGGTTTTGAGCTCGGCGTCGGTGAAGATCCGGCCCGAGGCGAGATGCCAATTCGCGGCAACGAAATCGTCATTCGTGGTGCCGGTCGCCGTCGTCGACCAGTTCTTCGCGCCGTAGATCACGGTGATGGCGCTGGTGGTGGTCGGCGCCACCGCCTTGAGCGATCCGATCTGGGTGCGGATGGCCTCGACGTCCCGAATATCGAAGCGGCGCGCTCCTCCTCCACCTCCCGGGCCGCCCACGCGCTGTCCCGGACGGAGGATCAGCAGGTTGCTGCCGAGGCTCGAAATCTGGTTCGCCACCGCTTGGGTGGCGCCGTTGCCGAGGGTCACCATCGTGATCACTGCCGAGACCCCGATGACGATGCCGAGGACAGTGAGGAACGAGCGCATCAGGTTGCGCCGGATCTCGCGAAAGGCGAGGAGGATCGTGCTCCAGAGCATCGCCTACTCCTCCTTGCCCGGTGTCGGGGCGGCGTCGTTCTTCAGGTCGCTTTCGACCAGCCCATCGCGGAAACTGACGATGCGGCCGGCGTAGGCCGCCATGTCGGCCTCGTGGGTGACCATCAGGATGGTGATGCCCAGATCGCGGTTGAGCGCGGTGATCAGGTCCATGATCTCGCGGCTTCGTTTCGTATCGAGGTTGCCGGTCGGCTCGTCGGCGAGCAACACGGCGGGCTTCGTGACGATCGCGCGGGCGATGGCGACACGCTGCTGCTGGCCGCCCGAAAGCTGCGCGGGCGTGTGGGTCTCCCAGCCTTTCAATCCTACCGAATCGAGCGCGATCCGCGCGGCCGTCCGACGCTCGTCGGCCGAGACCCCGCGATAGAGAAGCGGCAGCTCGACGTTCTCTTCCGCCGAGGTGCGCGCGAGGAGGTTGAAGCCCTGAAAGACGAAGCCGAGGAAGTGACGCCGCAGGAGCGTTCGCTGCTTGGAAGAGAGCTTTTCGACGTGGACGCCACGAAACAGATAGGCACCGCCGGAGGGGGTATCGAGGCAGCCGAGGATGTTCATCGCCGTCGACTTGCCCGAGCCGGAAGGACCCATCACCGCGACGAACTCCCCGGCTTGAACCGCGAGATCGACGCCGCCGAGCGCCGAGACCGCCGCCGTGCCTTCGCCGTAGATCTTGGTCAGACCGACGAGCTCCAGGAGCGGACGGGAACCCGCCGCGGGCTCCTGCCGCGCGGCGGGCGGTAGGAGCTCGGGACCGCTGCTCGCGGAGGCCTGGGCCACGTTCATGGTTTGGCGCTCGCCGTGGCGGTGTCGGTGATGACTTTCATCCCCTCTTTGAGCTCCGGCGAGCTGACCTCGGTAAACCGCCCGTCGGTCGGCCCGACCTTGACGTCGATCGGCACCGGTTTGGCGTCCGACTTGCCGCCGCGCAAGATCCAGATCTTCTTGGCGGATTTCTTATCGCCATTCCCCTGCGCCGGACGGCCGCCACGGCCGCTTCCGCCGAAGCGCGGCGGACGCGGCATCAAGCTGCCGAGCAGCCCGCCGCCGCTTCCCGACGAGCCCTTGCGGTCGGCCGAGGGCGGCGTCCAGCGCAGGGCGGCGTTGGGCACCAAGAGCACTCCGTCGCGATGCATCGTGGTGATTTCGGCGTTGCCGGTCATGCCAGGTCGCAAAGAGAGGTCGTCGTTGGTGAAGGTGAGAATCGTCAGATAGGAGACGATCCCCTCGGTGACAGTAGAGCCGAGGCCCACGCGCGTCACATCCGCGGAGTAGGTGCGATCCGGATAGGCGTCGACCGAAAACGTGGCCTGCTCGCCCGCCCGGACATCGCCTACGTCGGCCTCGTCGACCGCCACCTGCAGCTCCATTTGCGAGAGGCTTTCGGCGATCGTAAACAGCACGGGGGCGGAGAGCGAGGCCGCGACCGTCTGGCCCGGTTCCACCTTGCGCGCCAGGACGACGCCGTTGACCGGCGAGCGGATCGTCGCCTTGGTGACGTTCGTCTCGTTCGATCGCAAGTCGGCGAGCGTGTTCTGGACCGATCCTTGGGAGTTCTTGACGTCGGCCCTTGCCCGCTCGGCGTTCGCTTCGGCCGAATCCATCTCGGTTTTCGACGGCACCTTGCCGCCCGAGAGCTTCGACACCTCGCGGAACCGCGCGAGGGTCGCCTGGGATTCCGTAACGGTTGCCTGCGCCTGTGTCACCCGAGCCTGAGCCGAGGAGAGGTCGGCGCGCGATTTGGCGACCGCGTCGTTGAGCTTCGAGGTGTCGAGCCGCGCGAGAACCTCGCCCGCCTGCACCTGGTCGTTGTCGTCGACGTAGACCGTCTCCACCGTGCCCGACAGCTCGCTGCCGACGTCCACTTGATGAGTGGGGGCGAGGCTGCCGGTGGCAGAGACCGTGACGGTCAGGTTGCCCCGCGTCACCTCGGCGGTGACGTATTCGGGCTTCGCGGCGTTGCGCCGGGATTGGAGGAACAGAAAGAGTCCCAAGCCGGAAAGGGCGAGCACGAGGAGCACGACGCCCCAGCGCGCGCCGCGCCGCAGCAGGCTCGGCGATCCTTCCGCTGCGAGAATCCGCGCCAGGTCGGCATCTTTTCGAGCGGTGTCGTCGGTCGGGCTACTCATCGATTCGTTCCTTGAGGGTTGGCGAGCCCGTCTTCCGAGGCCGACCAGCCGCCGCCGAGCGCTTTGTACAGCTGGATCAGGGCGGTGGTGAGGTCGGCTTCGGTCGTTTTCAGGTTGTCGGCGGTCGAAAGCTCGGTTCGCTCGGCGTCGAGCACAGTTTGAAAATCGGAGAGGCCGGTGGAGTAGCGCTGGCGAGCGAGATCGGCCGCGCTGCGGGCCGACTCGTCGGCGAGCCGCAGAGCCTCCCGCCGCTCGCGGGTGCGGGCGAGCGAAACGAGCGCGTTTTCTACCTCTTCGAGCGCCAGCAGGACGGTCGAGCGGTAGCTGGCGAGCGCCTGCTGCTCGCCGGCCTTTTGGATCTCGACCTGTTGGGCCAACCGGCCGCCATCGAAGATCGTCTCGGCGACCGAGAGGGCGAGCGAATGAGCGAGCGAGGTGCCGCCGGTCAAGGCGGCGAGCGAGATTCCGCCGACTCCGAGCGAGCCGCTCAGGCGAAGGTTGGGATAGCGCGCCGCTTCGGCGACTCCGATCCGCGCGGTCTGCGCCGCGAGCGTCCGCTCGGCGGCCCGAACGTCGGGCCGCTGGCGCAGCACGTCGGCGGGAATCGCGACCGTCACCTGCTGGGGAACCGGCGGAATCGGCGCCGACTCCGCCACGCGATCCTCGATCGCTCCGGGGGCTTGGCCGAGCAGCACAGCGAGCCGGTTCTTCGCCGCTTCGAGACTCGTTTGGAGAGTGGGGATCTGCGCCCGCGTCTGTTCCCGCGCGGCGCGGGCCTGATCGACATCGAGCTGGCTCACCAGGCCCGCCTGGAAGCGCCAGCCGGTGAGATCGAGAGTCTCGCCCTGGCGCTTCAAGTTCTCCTGGGCGATGTCGATCCGGCTTTGCAACGAACGGACGTCGACGTAGTTGAGCGCCACCTCGGCGACGAGCGAAACCTGCGTGTCGTGAAGGCTTGCCTCACTCGATTCAAGATCGGCCCCGGCCGCTTCGATCGACCGCCGGCCGCCGCCGAAGACGTCGGGCTCCCAAGCGGCGTCGAATCCCGCGTCGTAGTGCTCGCCGGAGGAGCCGTTGCTGCGCGAGGCGCTCGCCGAGGCCGAAGCATCGACCGTGGGCAGCAGACCTGCCGCGGCCAGCTTGCGCCTCGCCCGAGCTTCGCGCAGACGCGCCCGGGCGAGATCGAGATCGGGGCTTGCCGCCAGGGAGTCCTCGATCAATCCGGTGAGAACGGGATCGCCCAGCTGTTGCCACCAGGCGGAGAGGTCACCGGCCGCAGCGCCTTCCGGCAGCGGCGAAGCCCAAGTTTCCGGCGCGTGGAGCTCGGCGGGCGTGGGCGCGCGGTAGTTCGGGCCGACCGCGCAGGAGGCGAGCGCGAGCAACGCGGCGGAGGCCAAGGTCCGCTTCATTCCGTCCCCTTCTTTCTGGGAAATCGTGGCAGGAGGTCAATCGGCTTTCGAGCTTCTGGTCCTCGGCCTTCCCTCTTCTTTTTCAGCCCTTGAACGCCGCGGCCGCCAAGATGAGGAGGATGAGGATGAAGCAGACTCGGGCGGCGTTGATCAGATGGGTATGCGCGACATGGCGCGTCCCTTTCGGCTTGATCCCCGTGAGAGCGATCAACGCGGTGACGGCGGCGGCAATCCACAACATGACGATCCAACTCATGACATCCCCTCCTCAATCGATACCCGGTATCGAATCCGGGATCCGATGCGCCCCCATGGCGCACGCCTCAACAGGGAGCAAGCCGTGTGCCACGGAGGGGGTTGAGATGTAAAGTTAAGGTAAGCGTCGAGGAGGGCGTGTTCATGCTCAAGAAGCGGAAGCTCGGTACGCAGGGCCTCGAAGTTTCATGCCTCGGCCTCGGCTGCATGGGAATGAGCTGGGCCTACGGCTCGGCGGACGAGGGGGAATCGATCGCGACGCTCCATCGCGCGCTCGACTTGGGGATTACGCTGTTCGACACCGCCGAGGCCTATGGGCCTTACACCAACGAGGAGCTGGTCGGCCGCGTCTTGAAAGAGCGGCGCGACGACGTGATTCTCGCCACCAAGTTCGGGTTTCGGATCGAGAACGGTCAGATGGTCGGCACCGATAGCCGGCCCGAGCACGTCAAAGAGGTCGCCGAAGCGTCGTTACTTCGCTTGGGAACGGACCGGATCGATCTGTTCTATCAGCACCGCGTCGATCCGAACGTGCCGATCGAAGAGGTGGTGGGGGCGATGGCCGACCTGGTGCGCGAGGGGAAAGTCCGCTTTCTAGGACTCTCCGAAGCCGGGGAGGGGACGATCCGCCGCGCTCATGCGGTCCACCCGATCTCGGCGCTTCAGAGCGAGTACTCCCTGTGGGAGCGCAACCTGGAGCCGCAGATTTTGCCGGTCCTGCGGGAGCTGGGAATCGGTCTGGTACCATTCAGCCCGCTCGGCCGCGGCTTCCTGGCCGGCGGGGTGATGCGCGCCGAAGAGTATCCGGAAGGGGATTTCCGCCGCGGCGACCCGCGGTTTCAGGGGGAAAATTTCGAGGCCAATGTCCGCGCCGCCTCGATCGTTCGCGACCTGGCCGCCGCGAAAGGCGCCACCCCCGGCCAGGTGGCGCTCGCCTGGCTACTCGCCAAGGGCGAGGACATCGTGCCGATCCCCGGAACCAAGCGGCGGACGTACCTTGAAGAAAACGTCGGGGCTGCGGATCTCGTCCTCTCCGCCGCGGACCTCGCCACGCTCGACCAGGCGCTTGCACCGGGAAAGGTCGCCGGTCCGCGCTACAACGAACGCAATCAGAGGTTCGTCGATCGCTGAGTCAGGGGCCTGAAGTCAAACCCGATCGCGCAGCTCGCTCGAGCCGGACTCCTTCGCGCAGTGGGCGCAGCAGTACATCACCCCTGCGGCCTCGACGCCGTGACCGATGATCCGGCAGCCGCAATGGTTGCAGACCGGCGCCAGGGCGTGGATCGCACACTCGAAGCTGTCGAAGGCATAGGTCTTGCCGGCCAAGGTGACCTCGAAGCTCTTGTCGTAGTCGTTACCGCACACGGTACAGGTTGCCATGGTAAGAACTCCTTTCGGCAGGCATATGGCTGCAATCGCAATGCCGCAATCGAAAACCTCCTCGATGCCGGTGTGGCACGGCCGCGCGCAGGCGGGGTCAACCAGCGCCGGGGTAGGGCCTGATTTGGAAGTTGATCGTCAGGACGTAATAGACCCTAACCGGCGAACCATTCAGCTGAGCCGGCCGGAAGCGCCAGAAGCGAAGCGCTTCGAGCGCCGCCAGATCGAGCGACGCCGAACCGCTTCCCTGGAGTAGGCGAGGGGACGAAACGTCTCCATCGACCCCGATGATCACCTCCGAGACGACAGTGCCGGTGATGTTTGCGCGGCGAAGACTGGGTGGGTAGTGGGGATTTTTCCTTGAGACGATCTCCGGTCGCGATACCTTGCCGGGCTCTGGAAGATCGCTAACGCTGGGTACAAGCACGGTGGCCTTCTCAGTCTCCTTTTCCTCGCTTCCCCGCTCCAGCAGGTCCGCGACCGTCGTACCGTAAGCCGCAGCCCGATCGATCCCTTTGAGCTTGGGGTCGAAAGAGAGTGCGACGTTCAAGTCCCAGAGGGCGTCGAGCTCCTCTCCCAGGCCGGCCTCGGCGATCGCCCTCTGAAACGTGACGATGGCGAGGATGGTCGCGGCTCCCTGGCCGCTTTCGACTCCGTCGATCATCTCATCGCGAAGGCGAATGGACTCTTTCTTCGCCTTTCTGAAGCTCTGGTTTCGCAGGAGGGCCTCGATCTCATCGATCCGGCGTTTCCAGTCGGCCTTGACCTTGGCTGCGTCGATCAAATCTTTGCGGCCGGCGATCCCTGCCGACGGAGCGAAGGCGGCGAGCGCCAGAGTCAGTCCCAAAGCCATTCGAACCCTTTGTTTCATCACTATGGTGCCCTCCTGAGAGATCGGGTTTCTCGCTCAGATCCTATTTGGAGAAAATGACACGGAACGGAGGGTGGGGTGTGCGTTTTTTGCGGTGGCCAACGAGTGGGCTCAGCGCTTCTTCGGCTTCGGCGCGATCCGGATCGCATCGCCTTCGCGCTTCCAGGCGTAGCCCTTGCCGTCGAGCACCTGGGTCAACGCCGTTTCCCACGGGATGTCGTCCACCTGCAGGGCGACGCCGAGGTCTGCGATCTTCTCGTCGAGGCCCTGGATCTTCAATCCAGTGGTCGTCTCGAACATGTGGAGGACGTCGCCGAGGGCGGCGTTGGTGACGTGGATCGTAATGGGCTCACCGGGGCAGGACCTGTGCTGGAACATGTCGCCCGGAAAGCCGGAGGCGGCGACCAGGCGCTCGCCTTCGGCGCGGTCGGCCGCGGAAAGCTTCGGGGCCAAAGCGTCGCGCTTTTCTTCGCCTTCAGCGAAGCCGCGTTTCGCGGCGAGGCCGTACCAGGTATAGGCGCAGACTGGGCTTTTCTCGATGCCTCGGCCCAGCTCGTATGCTTCGCCCAGGGCGGTCATCGAGGCGTTGTAATCATTTCCGGCGGCGCGGATGAACAGCCGCACGGCTTCCTTGTCGTCTTTGGCGACTCCTCGGCCGGCGGCGTACATCTCGGCCAGGCTGTGCTCGCCGGAGGCGTTGTTTTGATCGGCGGCCTTCTTGAACCAGAGCACGGCCTCGGCGTCGTCCCGCGCCACGCCGCTGCCGTAGGCATAAAGCGAACCGAGGCTCGATTGGGCCTCCGGGTTGCCTTGATCGGCGGCGCGGCGATACCACTTGGCCGCTTCGGCCGGATCGACCGGCAATCCGCCCTCGCCGAACTCGTAGGAGCTGCCTAGCCAGAATTGTGAGCTCGCCTGCCCCTGGTCGGCCGCGCGGCGGAACCATTGGACCGCCTCGGCCTGATTTTTCTCGACCACGTCGCCGCTCCACAGCATGAGGCCCAGCTGATGTTGCCCTTCGGCGCTTTCCTTCTCGGCGGCGCGGCGGTACCAAAGAGCGGATTCGGTTTTGCTTTCCGGCGTCGCCTCCGCGCCATAGGACAGCTCGTCCGCGAGGTCGAGCAGCGCCTGCGGCGCGCCGGACTTGGCGGCAGCCCGCAATTCGGCGAGAGTTTTTGGGGGAGCCGGATCGTCCGCCCGTAGCGCCGGGGCGAAGATTGAAAGCGCGAACGCGGCGGCGGCGATTGCCGTCCAGGAGAATCTTTGAAGGCGGGTGGACTGAGAAAGGGAGGTTTGGGCAAATTTCGCAAGGGTCGGCATGGTGCTCGAATTTTTTCACGACCCTGAAGCGAACGGAAGCGGGCGGCTGCGATTCCTTCGCGGACGGTTCGGATGGCGTTGTTGGTTTTCCTGCCTCGCCTCGTCGGGCGGTCCTAGGTACGGCTGCCCGACCCGGCAGCCGGGGCCTCGCAGGCAGGAGAAGATAATCGTCGAGCCGGTGTCGGACTTTGGCACGGCGGACAGAAATCGGGTCCACACTCTGGAGTCGAGAAGTTGGAGCGAGCCGCTCCCGGTCTCGCCGGTTTCGATCCGAACCCGCAGGCGCCCCATGCCCCTGGCGGCGGTGAGGTGCGCCGAGATCATCCGGCGCGGGCCGGGCGGCAGGTGGACCCGCGCCTCCTCGCCGCGCTCCAGAACGAGAGCGAACAGCCCGATCTCCGCGGTCCGGTGCCAGTCGATCTTCGCGGTTCGGTCGCCCTCGGCGATCGTCGCGAGGAGATCGATCGCGGCGTCGCCCCGTGGCGCGAGGCCGGCCCGCCGGTAGACCGCGAGCGGGGGATCGGGGGTGAGCATCAGCTGGTCGAGCCGGTAGTCGGCCAGGAAGCGGCGCGGCTCTCCCACGGTCGCCGCCCAGAGGGCGCGCGAGCCGAGCGTCATCATCAACAGGTCGCCCTTCAGGCGGTCGAGGTTTTGCCGGAGGTCGGCGCGCCGGACCGCATCGAGCGAGGCGCCGTCGCTCACCAAGCCGAGCAGGTCGACCACCGGGCGCTTGCTCTCCCAACCGAGAAATCCCACCTCCCACGCCGCGATGCGCGTTCCCGGCGGATAGCGCCCGGCCATCTCGGCTACCCGCTTGTAGGCGGGCCTGCGGAGATCGCCCTGCCGGGTCTTGAGCCACTCGAGGTCCGGTCGCGCGGCGAAAGCCACGATGGCGAGTGCCGCGCCGGCCGCGATCCACGCGCCGCGCCGCAGCCAACGGTGCGGCAGATCGACGGCGACCAGAGCCAGGGTCGGCAGAAACTGCTGGGCGAAGCGAAGCGGCGCGGCGTACCAAGGGTAAAACGGCACGCCGAGCGCGAGTACCAGTGCGAGGTGAGCACCGCCCCAGAGGAGCAACGCGACGCCGGACGTGGGAAACGCGATCTGGCCCCCCTTCCGAAGGCGCTGCACTCCTTGAAAGCAGATCGCCGCGAGGGCGGCGAGCGCCAGCGGCCACCACCACGAGCTGTGACTGCTCGAAAAAACCCGGTCGGGCTCCCGAAGCGCCGCGGTCCAACCGGCGGTCGAGGACCAGACACCGATCGCGCTTTGCGCCTGCGCCCGCTTGGCGGCGAAGGTCGCGGGCAACACGGAACCGGTGAGCGCGTACAGCAGGCCGAGCCAAACGCCCACGACCAGCATCGAGGTCCCGGCGATCCGCGCGATCCGGCGGAAACTTCCCCGCAGGTCCCCGCGGCGCAGCTCCAAAGCGGCGAGGATGGGAGCGGCGAGGCCGCATTCGGCGCGAAACATCGCGGCTAGGGCGAGCAGTACCCCTGCCGAGACGAGCCGGCCGCGCGCCCGCTCGTGAAAGGCCCAGATCACCGCCGCGATAGCCGGCAGGTATTCGTTGCCGAGCAGGACGTGCGAGGGGAGCCCGATCAGCCAGAAAATGCCCGCCGCCAGCCCGGCCCAAGCCCACCGCTCCGCGCGGCCGAGGGCGAACAACCCGGTCGAACCGGCGGCGATCGCAATCCACGAGACGGCATTGCCTACGCCCGGAACCTCGAACCCGGTGACGGCGGAGAGGCTCCCGAGCACCAGAGCGAAGAACGGCGACGAGGTACCGAGCGCCATCGAGCCGGGCCAGGTGAGCCCATGCCCCGCGGCGAACGATCGGGCGTAGACATAGGTGATGAAAACGTCGTCGATCCCTGCGTTCTTCGCGGTCCACGACGCGAAAAGGGCGGCGACGATCGAGAAGGCGCCACCGACCAAGACGAGGGCTCGCCAGGAGCCGCGGGAATCTACTGTGGGTTCGGACACTGCTGAATTGTACGGTCGATCCCGAAAGAATGTCCGGGCGGGAGGTGGATTCCACCGGTGCGCCGGCTCTCGGACCTGCTGCGCGGAGTCCCGAAAGTGCCGCGCCGCGTCACCAGCCTGGTGGGCCGAGCTCCGTAAGCACCTCGCAGAACCCCGGCACCGCCGCGCGAAATCCGGAGAGTGCGCGGAACCTGTCAACCAGTACGCGGGACCTATCCGTCGGCGCGGGGATCTTGCGCAGCGCTTCCCGGAGTCGGTCCAGTGGGAGCAAGACGGCTCACTTCTGTCTCATCTTCCTCCCCAGCAGACACTCCTTTCTTTAGATCCACTTTCAGCGTTACCCAGAAAGGAGCTTTCCGTGAAGAAGAAGCTGGCTAAGCTGTCGCTGCACCGCGAGACCGTCCGCGAGCTGGTCGCAGGCGAAACTCCTCAAGCTTTCGGCGGTTTGACGCCGAGCGACCCGAGGGCCTGCACGGTCAACAGCTGCCCTAACTGCACCGCCTATACGAACTGCGGGGGCACCAACTGCTCCGGCGTCGTCTGCCAGTAGGTTGATCGAGGCCTGGCCCGGCGGGAGAATCCTCCAGCCGGGCAAGGCAGCCTATTTCATGCCTTCTCGATTTGTTCGAATCGGGCGAGTAGAGCCGCAAGGCCCGGGCGCCGTCCTTCCTTGACGCGGCCGTTTGACACCCTTCGCCGGATAGTGGTGAGAATCCCTCGCTATCCTGATCCACCGATCGCCATTCCTCGCCGGGGCTCCCTAGTCCTCGGCTCGATTTCCGGTTGCTACCCGAAGGAGGAGGTTCGATGCCGCATCTGTCGATCGACACGGGCAATACGGGTTTCATGCTGTTGTGCTCCAGCCTCGTCATGCTGATGACGCCGGGTCTCGCCTTCTTCTACGGCGGGCTGGTCGGGCGGAAGAACGTGCTCGCGATCATGATCCAGAGCTTCGTTTCGATGGGGTGGACCACGATCCTCTGGTGGGCGTTCGGCTTCTCGCTCTGCTTTTCGGGCGACGTCAAAAGCCATACCGATTTCGCCGGGATTCTGGGCAACCTCGATTGGGCGTTTTTGCGCGGCATCACGCTCGATACGCCGTCGCCGATCAATTCGTCGATCCCGATGCTCGTCTTCTGCGGTTACCAGATGATGTTCGCGATCATCACTCCGGCCCTGATCACCGGGGCGTTTGCCAATCGGGTGACGTTCAAGGCGTACATGCTGTTCCTCACCGCTTGGCTAGTGCTCGTCTACTTCCCGTTCGTCCACATGATCTGGGGCGGCGGGATCATGGCGCAGTGGGGAGTGCTTGACTTCGCGGGCGGCATCGTGGTCCATAACATCGCGGGCATCGCGGCGCTCGCCTCGGTCCTCTACGTCGGTAAACGCGCGGTGGCGGATCGCGGCCCTCATTCGATTCCGCTCGTCGCCCTGGGTACGGGGCTGCTCTGGTTCGGCTGGTACGGCTTCAACGCGGGCAGCGAGTTTCGCGTCGATTCGGTCACCGCGGTCGCCTTTCTCAACACCGACATCGCGGCGAGCTTTGCAGCGATCGCCTGGCTCGCGATCGACTGGATGACCACCAAGAAACCGAAGTTTCTCGGGCTCCTGACCGGCGCGGTCGCCGGGCTTGCGACGATCACTCCCGCCGCCGGGTACGTCTCGCCCGCGGCGGCGGCGCTGATCGGCTTGATCGCAGGCGTCGTCTGCTTCTACGCCGTGGCGCTCAAGAACCGCCTGGGCTGGGACGACGCGCTCGATGTCTGGGGGGTCCACGGAGTCGGCGGATTTATCGGCATCATCCTGTGCGGCATCTTCGCGTCCACCGCGTTCAATCCGGCGGGGGTCGATGGTCTGCTGCGCGGCAACTCGCATTTCTTCTGGGTACAGGTCGGAGCCGTTCTGCTCTCCTCGGTCTGGGCGTTCGTCTTTACCTACGGCATGCTCTGGCTGATCGAGCGGGTGACGCCGGTCAAAGTCGAGGCGGCCCATGAGAGCGAAGGGCTCGACTCGGCGCTCCACGGCGAGACGGCGTACATCGAAGCGATCTGAAGATCACGTGACGCAAAAAGAGGGGACGGCCCGCGGGCCGTCCCCTCTCCATTCAAACCGGTTGACCTCAATGCACTACGGGCAGCCGGTCCAACCCGTGTAGTGGAAGGTGGGCGACGTGGCGCCCGAGTAGTTGGTGTAGGCGTCGAACCAATGGCACTTGTTGGTAGGGCTGCCGTTGGAGATGGTGTTCGACCAGGTGGTGTCGGGCGACACCGTGGCCGAGTAGGGAACCGTGATCCAAGAACCCCAGACTCCCGCAGTGCTGCGCTCGCGGAAGGTAAGGGTAACGGTCCCCGTGCCGTTGGTCGCGTAGCCCGCGGCGGTCAGCGTGCCCGGGGTCCCCCAGGCGGTTTCGGCCGGCTGAATCCAGGCGATGCTGGTGGCCGCCGTCGGCGGGTTATAGCCGGTTGAATAGACGCTGTTGCGCCACACGCCGCCGCAGGTCTGGGCGGAGTTGGCGGTGCAGGTCGTATTGCACTCCGAGTCGGCGACTTGGGAATAGCCGAGCGTGTTGCCGGCGAAACAATAACCGTAGTACTGGAGACCGGCGTACTTGTAGCCGGCGTTGTAGGCCGCCTGCTTGCAGCTCTCGATCGTGTTCGTCGTGTTGCCGAGCTGGACCGGCAAGGCGCGAGTCGCCGTATCGGTATAGCAGCCGAGGTAGCCCGCGCCGTTGGTGGGGTTGATCACCAGCAGCGACACGATATTGCTGTAAGTGGAGCTGCCGGCCGCGTTATATGCGCGGACCTTGAACTGGTACGAGCCGACGGGCGGGTTGGCGCCGCTCACGTACGTTGTGACGTTGGCGCCCACCGGGTTGATCAGATCGGAAAAGGCGCTGCCGGAGTAGGAGAACTGGGCCACGAACCCCTGTTCGGTGGTGCTGTTGTCGATCCAGGTCAGAGTGAACTGGCGGGTGGTCGCGTTGTAGGAGGCGGCCAAGCCGGACGGGGCCACGGGAACGGGCTGGCCGGTCGTCGCGGTCGCGAGGTTCGAGAAGCTCGATCCGCCGGCGCTGTTCAAGGCGCGGACCTTGTACTCGTACGAGGTATTCCCGGCGGCCGACGTGTCGGTATACGAGACGACGTTCGCTGCGGTCGTCACCGTCACGCCGAATACGCCGGACGGGAGGATGCGGCGCTGCACCTCGAAATTCGTCTCGTTGCTGCTGTTGTCGGCCCAGGAAAGCGCCACGGAAGTGGTGGATTGCGGGGTGGCGACCAGCGAAGAAGGCGCCGCGGGCAGGGTCGCGTTGGTCGTGGCCGTGACGACGTTGGAGAACGGGGAGGCCGCGCCGGCGTTCAAGACGCGCACCTTGTAGTCATATGCAGTCGCCGACTGAGCCGTGGCGTCGGTGTAGGTCGCGGTGGTGGAGGAGACCGTCGTCAGCCAGGCGAACGATCCGACCCCGGAGACGCGGCGCTGGATTTCGTAACCGGTCTTGTAGGTGTTCGAGTCGGTCCAGTTGAGGCGGACCGACGTCGAAGAGAGGACCGTGGCGCCGAGCGCGGGCGCCGTCGGGGTGGCCGCGGTGACGTTCACGACCCGGCTGTACGGCATCTGAAGGTTGCGGCCGAACGAGTCGGACACGGCGGTTGCTACGAGGGTGTTGTTGCCCGCGGTGGCCAACGTGCCCTGCACCGTGGCGGTGCCGGTCGGAGACACGGAGGTCGGGCCGGTCCAGGTGCCGGGCGCGAGAGAGTAGTTGACGGTCTGCGTGTACGGGTAGCAGGGACGCATCTTGACCGTATATGGCGTGGGCGTTCCCTGAGGCGCCGTGGCGGGCCCCGAAAGCATCGGCTGGAGCGCGGTCGACCCGCCGGTTCCGAGGAGATCCTGCCAGCCGATCGGGTACTCGCTGCCGCCGGTGTAATTCAAACTGTCGGGAAGCAGTCAACCTCCCCAGCCGTAGGCGAACTTGTAACCCCAGATCAGGTCGGCGGCCAGAGCGCGGACCGTCTCGTTGGTGCCATCGCCATCCGCATCACCGCAGGTGTTACCGATGTAGCCCCAGACGCCGGCCTTGGCGTACGCCTTCAGGCCTCCTTCGAGGTAGGCGATGTGCTCGTCGTAGATACCGACCCGCAGCATCACGCGGGCGTGGGCCTGGGCGCTCAAATCGACTGTGACGCTCGCGTTCGGACCGGTGAACGAGAAGTTGTCGGTGAAGTTGCTGGTCCCCGAACAGCTGTGCGTCGTGCAGGTATAGGTGAACGTGCCGGAGGCGGAGGCGTTTAGATGCGCCGACAGCTGACCCGTGATCTTCGCGTTCAAGTCCACGCCGGCGAAGATGGGAAGCGTGAAGACAAGGCGCACGGGAATCACGCCGACGGTGAACTCGACCTCGCCGAGCTCCGGCTCCGTGAGCAGCCATTCCTTGGCGTATTGGGCGCTCGCGTTTGCGGACGCCGAAAGATCGCCCGTGCCGGCGATCGTCGCGTTGCCGCTCGCCACGGCGTCGATGAACTCGAAGCCCGTGGGTACCCCTGCGCACTTGCGGATCTTGTACCTCGCCGCGATCGTGACGCTGCCCGAGAGCGGAAGATCGAGGTTCAGCTGGCCGGTGATGCCGCCTGAGAAAGGCAGGTTTTGATTGAGCAGGCTCTTGGAATAGTTCCAAGTCCGGTTGCGGGTCTCGTCGTGCCAGCCGCAGCCGAAAAGGCTTTTGTCGTCCAGTACGGTCGGCTCGTTCGGATCGATATACTGTTCGTATCCGGCCGGAAAATCGGGATTCTCCATCGCCTCCAGCATTTCCTGCGACATGAACAGGAGGCCCTCGGAGCCGTCCGGATCGTTGGCGAAGGTTTCCTGAACAATGTCCTTTTGGGCCTGCGTCACGGGGAGGAACTTGACTCCTCCTTCGCTCACTTCCCACATCATGGTGCCGGGTCTTGCAGCGACGGTCGGATCATCGACTTCGAGGAGACGCCAACCCTGGCCGATGGACATGACCTTGGCGTTGATCGTGGATTGGGCTTCGACCCTCTCTACAGCTCCCAGACCCATCGCCAGCAAGAGCAAGAGCAAGGGTAAGATTTTATGAACGCGACGAACGATAGACATCGGACTCTCCTTGTTGTCTGACAATCGCCGCGCCGCGCCGAAATCAAATCGGCGGGAGCACGGCGACCCCGGCGGTTTCCTCTCCGGTTCCGCGCACCACTCCGGGTTGATGAGAGAGTAGCGAGATCGAAACTCGAATGCTGTCGAAATCGTGATCAGTTGGGTGGTGATTTTTTTGGGAAGGGTTTCAAGCCGCCTCAAGAGCCGGCCCCTTGCTTCTGGAGTGCTTCTGTCGCATGCTCCTCGGCATGACATGGACTGACATCCGTCGGCAATTTCCTCATCAGTGGCTCCTGGTCGAGGCCCTGCAAGCGCGCTCGATTCGCGGGAAGCGGCAACTCGACGAACTGGCCGTGGTCGACGCTTGCCAAGACGGAGAAACCGCCCTTCGCACCTATCTGAAGATTCACCGTGACGCTCCGGGTCGGGAGCTGTACGTCCTCCATAGCGATCGGGAGCAACCGGACATCGCCGAGCGGTTCTGGCAGGGTCTCCGCGCCGCCCAGGGATGAAAGTTCGCCTCGCACACGGCCTGGTCTACGTGGAGGTGGTCGTCAGCTTTCGCGGTCGCAGTCTTCACCTCTCCGACGTCATTCTCGACACCGGTTCCGCCGGAACGATCTTCGCAGCCGACCGGATGCTCGAGATCGGCGTCGCTCCTGAGCCGGCGGACGCCATCCGTCGAATTCGAGGAATCGGTGGAACGGAGTTCGTATTCACCAAGGGTCTGGATCGGTTGGTCTTGGGTGAGATCCAGATCGACAGCTTCGAGGTCGAAATCGGAGCCATGGACTACGGATTTCCCGCCGACGGAATTCTGGGGCTGGACTACCTCCTGAAAGTCGGAGCTGTCATCGATCTACGACGCCTGGAGATCCACAGAACCTGATCCGCAGGGGTCCGGCCCCTGGAGGCAAGGACCTGGCCTCCGTAGTAATCTCCGCCGCAGGCTATGGCCACCTTCCTCCGCACCTCCGTCCGCGCCGGGTCGTACCACGACTCGGTCGTCTTGATGCGCCTCCAGCAGGCGCTCTCCAAGCTCCCCGGCGTGCTCGATGCCGGGGTGGTGATGGCAACCGCTGCGAACCGGGAGATCCTCGGCGCCAGCGGGTTGTTGGGCGAAGGGGCGGAGGCGGCCGGGCCGGGGGATCTGCTGATTGCGGTTCGCGCGGAATCGGACGGCGCGGCGGCCGAGGCTTTGGCGAAGGTCGATGCGTTGCTCTCTTTGCGGGCCGGCGGCTCCGGGGAATCAGGCTATCGGCCGCGAAGCCTGGACGGCGCGCTACGGGCTCTCCCCGAGGCCCGCTGGGTGCAGATCTCGGTGCCCGGGCGTTTCGCGGCGGAGATCGCTCACGAGGCGCTCGACCGCGGGAAGAACGTCTTCCTCTATTCCGACAACGTGACGCTCGGAGACGAGGTGGCGCTGAAAGATAAGGCGCGCGCCCGCGGGCTCTTCGTCCTAGGTCCCGATTGCGGCACGGCGATCGTGGGTGGGGCGGGGCTCGGCTTTGCGAACCGGGTGCGGCGCGGTCCGGTGGGGATCGTGGCCGCCTCCGGCACGGGGCTCCAGATGGTCGCGAGCCGCCTACATGCGCTCGGTTCCGGCGTGTCCCAGGCGATCGGCACGGGGGGCCGCGATCTGAGCGTCGAGGTGGGGGGCATCTCAGCGCTTCAGGCGCTCGATCTGCTCGCCCGCGATCCCGAGACGAAAGTCATCGTCCTACTCGCCAAGCCTCCGGCGCCCGCTGTAGCCGCGAAGCTCCTTTCCGCGGCGCGGGCGGCGGGCAAGCCGGTGGTGGTCAATTTCCTTGGGAAGAATCCACCGCTCTGGCGGCTTGGCAACGTGCGTTTCGCGGTGAGCCTCGCCGAGGCGGCCGATCTCGCGGCGGCGGCGGGAAGCCTCGAATCATCCGAGGGGATCGGGGAGGATTTGGGCGAACGGCGGCCGGCCGGTTTCTTCCGCGGCCTGTTCGCCGGAGGAACCCTCGCCTACGAGATCCAGCTCGGGCTCCAGATCGCCTTCGATCCGATCTACTCGAACGCCGCGATCGGCACTTCCCGGCCGCTCGACGATCCAGGGCGCGGATCGGGTCCCGGCCACGCGATCCTCGACCTTGGAGCGGACGAATTCACCGTCGGCCGGCTCCACCCGATGATCGATCCCGACCTGCGGCTGCGGCGGCTCCGCGCCGAGGCCGCCGACCCCAACGTCGGCCTGATCCTCCTCGATGTCGTGCTCGGCGACGGTTCGCACGCCGATCCGGCCGGGGCTCTGGCGCCTGAGATCGAACGAGCGCTTGGCGAAGCCGGCCGTACTGGCCGCGTCCTGGAGATCGCGGTGCTGGTCGTCGGGACGGACGAAGATCCGCAAGGCATGGACGAGCAGATCGAGACCCTCCGCCGCGCGGGAGCCCAGATCGCGGCCTCGGTCGAAGAGCTGGTCGGCATTGCCTGGGATCGCCTCGGTCCCCTGTCCGCCGCCTTTGCCGAGCCCGTGCCGCTCGAAGCGGTAGCCGCGCCGCTGGCGGCGATCAACGTCGGCGTCGAGACGTTCTGCGATAGCCTGCTCGCCCAAGGGATTACCGCCCTCCAGGTCGATTGGCGCCCCCCCGCCGGAGGGGACGAGCGGCTGGCAGGAATTCTCCGAAGGATGAAGGCCCGGAGACCGGAATGACGGAAACGACGCCAGACATCGACCAAGCCAACCGCACCGCCGTCGAGCGGATGACCGCCGCGCGGCCGCGACTGGTGGGGGTGGCGTCCGCCCGCGAGGCGATCGTCGATTTTCCTGATCATCTGTTGCTCCACGCCGGACCGCCGATCGAGTGGCCGCGCATGTCGGGGCCGCTGCGCGGCGCGGTGATCGGCGCGCTTCTCTACGAAGGAAGGGCCCAGACGGAGGCGGAGGCGGTGGCGCTGGTCGAGAGCGGCGAAGTGGCGTTCGAGCCCTGCCATCATCGCGGCGCGGTCGGTCCCATGGCCGGGGTGATCTCCCCCTCCATGCAGGTCTACGTGCTGGAGGACGAGACCTCCGGCCGCCGCACGTTCTCGAACCTCAACGAGGGATACGGCAAAGTGCTGCGCTACGGCGCATTTTCCCCAGAGGTGCTCGCCAAGCTCCGGTGGATGAACGAGACGATGGCGCCCGCACTTTCCGCGGCGATCAAGGCGGCGGGGGGACTCGACCTCCGCGCGTTGATCGCCGAAGCGCTCCACATGGGAGATGAAGGGCACAACCGCAACAAGGCTGGGTCGCTCCTGTTCTTGAAGGCGCTCGCGCCCCACCTGGTGGGAAGCCCCGATGCGCGCGAGATCCTCGATTTCATGGGCGCGAACCCGCTCTCGGTGCTCAACCCCGTGATGGCGGCCTGCAAGTCGATGGCGGACGCGGCGCACGGGGTGGAAGGGAGCACGATCGTCTCGACCATGGCGCGCAACGGAACCGAATTCGGAATCCGCGTCTCGGGGTTGGGCGACCGCTGGTTTACCGCCCCGGCCGCGGTGCCCGATGGACTCTACTTTCCCGGCTTTTCGAACGCCGACGCGAACCCCGACATCGGCGACTCGACGATCACCGAAACGGCGGGAATCGGCGCTTTCGCGATGGCCGCAGCCCCGGCGATCGTCACCTTCATCGGCGGCCGGCCGGAAGACGCTCGAGACGCGACGCTCGAAATGTACGAGATCACGGCGGCCGAGCATCCCCACTGGACCATTCCCGCGCTCGGCTTCCGCGGCACCCCGGTGGGCATCGATCTCAGAAAAGTCGTGGAGCTGCAAATCCCGCCGCGCGTCAACACCGGCATCGCCCACAAGGAAGCGGGAGTGGGCCAGGTGGGCGCCGGTCTAGTCCGCCCGCCGCTCGCGCTGTTCGAAGAGGCGCTGGTGGCTTTTGCCGAGCGGTACGACATCTGAAGCCAGGCATCGTAACATTGGAGGAGCAACCATGTACGTCCCGTACGACATGAGCAAGGTGAAGGTCCTCGACCTGTCGCAGAACTTCAGCGTCGATTCCCCGTCGTTCGCTTTTTACGAGGGGCCGACGGTCAAGTGGGTGAAGCGGATGGCGTTCGAAGGGGTGAACGCGCAGTTCATCTCCACCACCAATCACATCGCGACCCATCTCGATTCGCCGTACCACTTCTACGATCCGGGTCCGGACATCTCGGGTATCTCGCTCGACACACTGGTAGGGCCGGCGTGCATCGTCGACATTTCGCAGTTCGGGATCGGCGACTATCAGATCTACGGACCCGAGCACTTCGAGGAGTGGGAAAAGAAGACCGGCATCCGCATCGAGCGGGGCGACATTCTGATCATCCATACGGGATACCATCACTACTACAACGAGGATTGGTACAAGGTCCACAACCAGGAAAAGCCGGACCTGCCGAAGATGTTTTTGAAGCACCCGGGGCCGCAGGCGCGCTTCTGCCAGTGGATCTTGGACCGCGGCATTCGCTGGCTGGGGGTCGATTGCATCGCCGCGGATCATCCCTGGAACACCAACGTCCGCAAGGCCCGTCCGGATCTGATCCCGGAAGTCGAAGCCGCTCTCGGCATGACGCTCGAAGAGGCGTTCCCCTGGCCCGCCGACTACCAGTGCATGCACGTCAAGCTCTTCCCCCACGGCGTCTTCCACGCCGAAAACGTCGGCGGCCAGATCGACGAAGTGCTCGACCAGCGCGTCTGGCTCGGCTGCTTCCCGTTCCGCTTCAAAGGGGGAGAAGCGGCGTTCGCTCGGATTGTGGCGTTTGTCGAAGAGAAGTAGGTTGCTGATGCCCGAGACCGCCGTCCCCACTCCGTTCACCCTTCAAGGCCCCCACTGTCCCCTCCACGGCCTAATCGATTTCCCCGCCGAGCCGGGCCTCCGGCCTACCGTGGTGATCTGCCACGGGTTCAAGGGCTTCATGGAGTGGGCGTTCTTTCCGTATCTGGCTCATCTGCTCGCCGAACGAGGCTTCGTCGTCGTGCGGTTCAATCTTTCAGGGAGCGGCCAGCAGCCGGGCGAGGATCGGGTGAGCGATCTCGACGCGTTTCGCTCAAACACGCACAGTCGGGAGTTGGCCGATCTGCTGGCAGTGGTCTTCGCGGTGGGCGAGGAGGTTGCGCCCGGGCGGGCCGACCGGAACCGGATCTCGCTCGTCGGCCATAGCCGCGGGGGAGGTAACGCGATTCTCGCTTCGGCGCGGCCGGAGTTGGCAGGACGTGTCAAGGCGCTCGTCACCTGGGCGGCGGTGGCGACCTTCGATCGGTTCTCCGAAGAACAAAAGGAAATGTGGCGCGCTCTCGGCGAGTATCCGGTCCAAAACACGCGCACCAAGCAGGAGCTCGCTCTCGGGCTGGGGCTGCTCGAAGACCTGGAGGCGAACCGCGAGGCGCTCGACATCGAACGAGCCGCCGCGTCGCGAGCCTGCCCCTGGTTGATCGTCCACGGCGACCGCGACGACTCGGTCGGTATTGCGGATGCGGAGAAACTGGCGGCTGTTGCGGCCCAGCCGTTTGAGCTGCAGCGGATCGAAGGGGGCGATCACGGCTTCGGGGCAAAGCACCCGTTCCGGGGGCCGACGCCGCAGCTGATTCAGGCGTTGAACGCGACGCAGCGTTGGCTGGTGCGGTTTGGGATGTAGAGCCGGAAGATCGGGACTACGCGAAAACGGTCGTCGCGGCGATCTCGAAAACCAGCGGGCCCGAGAGATCCGGCACCACCCGATCCGCACCCGCCGCGTGCAGCTCCTTTGCGGGAGTCCTGCCGGTCGCGACCGCCAGGCAGGGGATGCCGTGGGCCCGGGCGCAGGCCACGTCGTGGATGCTGTCTCCCACCACCAGGGTGTCCGCCGCGGCGAAGCGCCGGCCGAGGTGGCTCTCCGCCCGGTCGAGCGCGAACGGCGGTAAGTCGCACCGATCGATCGCGTCGCAACCGAAGGCTCCGAACGGGAAGAACCGGTTGAGATCGAACGGCGCGAGCTTGGTGCGGGCGCAGGGCTCCCAGTTGCCGGTGAGCAGGGCGAGCTCGACTTGGGGGTCGGCGGCCAGCTCTTCGAGCCGTTCGACCACTCCCGGTAAAAGCGTCATCCGGCTGGGATCAAGCCGCGCTGCGAGGCGCTCGCGGTAGATCTCCCGGATGTCCGGGATGCACGCGATCGCTTCGTCCCGGGCGACGCCGCCCGAGGTGGCCAGCTCGACCACGATCGTCGGATCGGTTTTTCCGGCGAAGTCGTAGGCATCGAGATCCCCCGCCGTACCGAACACGTCGAGCAGGGCGGAGGCGAAGATCGGCCGCACCTGCGGTCCGCAGGAGAGCAGAGTGCCGTCGATGTCGAACAGGATCAGGCGCATGCTTGAGTGGAGATCGAGGGCAGTCTACCGCCAGCGGGGCGGTTTCTTCGTTTCGAGGAACGTCGCGACGCCGTGGCGGCAATCTTCGGTGCCGCGCGCTTGGGCGTTCGCTTCGGCGGCGCGGGAGAGCGCCTCATCGAGCGGCCGGCCGAGGGCGTCGAGCAATAGGCGCTTGGTCCGCGCGATCGATTCCGAGCTGGCGTTCCTGAGGATCGCTCCCGCCAGATCGTCTCCGGTCTGGGCCAGGTCGGTCGCCGGAACCACCCGGTTCGCAAGGCCGATTTCGAGCGCCCGGGCGGCGCCGAGCGGCTGCGGGAAGAGCAGCAGCTCGCGCAGGTCCGCGCCTTTCACCCGGAGCGGCAGGTAGGTCGCGACGAGCGCCGCGACGAAGCCGATCCGTACCTCGCTGTAGAGAAACATCGCGTCGTCCGCCGCCACCACGAAATCGCAGGCCGTGGCGAGACCGCAGCCCCCCGCGACGCAACTGCCGTGGACCAGGGCGAGGGTGAGCGCCTCTTGCCGGAGGATTGCTGCGAACAGGGCGCGTAGCTTTTCGGACTCCGCCCGGTTCTGTTCGATGTCGGCGTCGGCCAGCGAGCGCAGATGATCGAGATCGGCGCCGGCCGAGAAGTGCTTGCCGGCCCCGGAAAGGATCACCGCGCGCACCCCTTCGGCGCGCAGGTCGCGGCGGTAGAGGTCGGTCAGATCCCCGACGAGTGCGGGGGAGAGCGCATTGGCGCGCGCCGGATCGTTCAGCCGGACGCGCAGCAGATCGCCGTCGCGTTGGACCTCGAGCAGGGGAGAGGTCATGCGGGGTTTACGCTCTAGACGGCGGGACAAGATCGCCGGGGACTTCGATCTCCATCATCAGCATCCCTTGGGCGTGGGTCTTGCCTTGGGCGTCGGTCTTCAAGCTCTCCGTTCCGCCACCGCCCAAGGCATCGTGGAGGATGAAGTTGAGCGCGTTTAAGTTCGGCAATTCGTAGCGATCGACCGGTCCGCGGCAGATTTGGGCGAAGTGGGCCTTCACCCGCTCCCCCGTCACTTCGCGGCGGATCACCTCGTAGAGCGCAGCCGAGGCGGCGATCAGACCGACGTTGCTCGCGTCTCCCTTGTCGCCCGACCGGGCATGGGCGATGTCGCGCAGACGAACTCTCATGCCTCCTCCACGTCGACCTGGATGCGGCTTTCGATCTCTTCCCGCGCCAGAAGCGCCGGCCAGTAGGCGACGACCTCCTGCGGCTTGGGCCGGCCTCCGGCAAATCCCGTCACGCCCGGCGGCCCGGCGGTGATCAGCGGCGCAATCTCCTGACCGAAGCGCTCCACCTTCGCGCGGTCCGCGCCGCGGACGCCGAGACGGAGCACCACTTCGGCCGGATCTTCCGGCGTGGCCAGAATGCCGGGCAGGCAGGCGGCTAGGCCGAGCATTTCGGTCGAGCGATCATCGTCGGGGAAGGTCACCCCCGCGCGCTCCAGCCGCTTCCAGACCACCTCGGCGGCGAGCTTCGCCTTCTCGATCGCGCGCGGGCCGGAGAGGGTGATCTGGCCGCTGCTCTTCCACCCGGCGAGGTAGGAGGCCGAAACTTTAAGGAAAGGCGTCCGCGGCCGGCCACCAATGCCGGAGACCCGGACCCGGTCTTTCCCCTGCTGTTCCAGGCGGATCGAGGTGAAATCGGCGACCACGTCGGGCGTGATGTATTCCTGCGGATTGCCCATTTCGTAGAGCAGCTGCTCGGCGACCGTTTCGGTGGTCACCATGCCCCCCGTGTGGGGGTGCTTGGTGACGACGAACGTGCCGTCGGAGGACGCCTCGGCGATCGGATAGCCGACGTTCCAGAGGTCCGGGACCTCCCAGAAGCGGCTGAAATTGCCGCCCGTGCACTGGGCGCCGCATTCGAGGATGTGGCCGGCGATCGTCCCCGCGGCCAGGCGGTCCCAATCGTCTTGCCCCCAACCGAATTCGTGGATCAACGGCCCGAGGGCCAATGCCGTGTCGGTAACCCGTCCGCACAGGACGATCAACGCTCCCTGGTCGAGCGCCTGGGCGACCGGCCGGGCGCCCAGGTAGGCGTTCGCGCTGGTCAGGCGATCGGTCACGTTGGAGATCGGCTCGCCCGTGTCCATGTTCGCCATTTTGTGGCCCGCTTCGACGAGCGAGGGAAGCCGGGCGAACACGTCGTCCCCTTCGACCACACCGACCCGGACGCCGGAAACGCCCAGCTCGCGGGCGATCTCGAAGATCTTTTCGCGGCAGCCGCGGGGGTTCAAACCGCCCGCGTTGGTGATGATCCGAACGTTCTTCTCTTTGAGCTCTGGGAGCACCCTGCGGACGAAGGCCGGAAAGTCGCTCGCGTAACCGAGCCGCGGGTCTTTGAGGCGCTGTCGCATCATGATCGACAGGGTGACCTCGGCGAGGTAGTCCAAGCCGATGTAGTCGATCGGTCCGCCACGCAACAGCTCCACCGGGGCGTCGATACTGTCGCCCCAGAAGCCCTGGCCGTTGCCGATGCGGATCGTCTTATTCATGAGGCTGGGAAGGTTAGCACGGGGGCCTCCGGGCCAACCCTGCAATCGTTGCGGCTATCTGGCCCTGGATCTGCGCATCGCCCGTCTATACCCGCTATCGGCGCCTGGATCGCGGCAGCGCTCTTCGAAAGCCGCTATCGCCCGCAGAGCGCGACGTTGCAGCGGCGGATAGCGGCTATCGGTCTCGGCCGGCCGCCAGCGGCCAAGGAATCCCGCGTTTTTCCTTCCGCAGCCCGCTCTCCGCGCCGGATGGCCGAATCCAACGGCCGAAAGCCGCTATCGACGGTCGCGCCGCGAGCGCGGCGGGCGCCAACGCCCGGCGAAGCTCGCTGAGCGCATTCTCCGCTCGGCACTGAGTCAGCCGGAGCGCATAGCTCTAGGGAAAGGGCGGAAATGGCGGGCGCCGGAAGCCGCGGACTCTCGCGGCTTCAACCGGCGCGTTCGGTGGCAACCACCGCATGATCGCGGAGCTTTGCGGCGGCGGGGGAGAGCGGCGCGTGGGTGAGGATGCGCTGGATCCGATCGAGCGCTTTGACCGTCTCTCCCACCCCTTGGTACAGCACGACTTCGCCGTAGAGATCGTCGGCCAGTTTGTTCAGCCGCTCCATCACCACCGGCACGTGAATCCCTTCCGGGTAGCGGTGCAGGTACTCGGCGCCGTTGGCGAGATCGTCGTAGACCTTCGCCTGGGCGGCCAGCCGCTCCTCGGCTTTTTTGCGCATCTCGGGCTCTTTCTCGCGATCGACCAGATCCTGGAGCGCGGCGAGCATTTCGAGGTTCGGCGCCAGGTTGCGCAGCCCCGTGTGGGCTTTGATCCCCGCCGGGCTGTCGGGTCCGGCTTCCGAAGCGCGCAGGTACTGCGCCACGGCCTCGGTCTGGTTGCCCAGCCGGGCGTAGGCGTTGCCGAGCGAGAGCGCTACTTCGGGCACCCGCGGCGAATCGGGGTAGTTGGCGAGGAACGCCTGGAGGAACGAGGTCTCGTAGATCCCCCCTTCGAGCGTTTCGACCGCCTTGGGATAAGCGTCGTGCGACTTCGCTTCGAGATCGGTGATCTCGGCGTCGAGCTTCGCCAGCAGCGGGCTCTCCGGAGTGAGCCCCACGACCTGCTCGCGCTGCGCGCGGTAACTCTTGAGCACGGTGCCGAAATCGCGGGCGAGCAGCGGCTTGGCGAGCGTGTCGTCGCGCAGGACGTGGAGCTTTTCGAGGCGCAACGACTCGGCGACCGGCCCGGTCGGCCAGGTGGCGAGCGACGCCGCCTTGACGAAGCCCAGCTCGGGACCCTTCGGACGGTTCTTGTCGATCCAGGTCATCAGCTGGCCCTGCGTCTTCTGGCGCAGCGCGTCGGCCACGCCGCGCTCTTGGATCTTCAGCTCCGCTGCACGAACCGTCGCGTACTTCGCCCGATCCTCGGCGAACGGGTGGGTTTGCAGGTAGCCGTATTCCTTCGTCTGCGGCGCTCTGGAGTTGAGGAGCGCCCAGAATTTCTGCGCTCCCGCCGGGTCGTAGCCGGCCTGCGCCGCCAGCCGCTGCCCGTTTTCGTCCGCATCGTCCTCGTTTTCGCGGCTGTAGCTGCGCAGCAGCAGCTCGCTCACCACGAGGCTCGCGGCGGCCGCCCCCTGGAGGATGTCACCCGAGTTGTCCTGGTGGTCGAGCGGATCGTGGCCCGGGTTGGTGTACTGGCGGTTCGAGCCTGCGCCGACGATTACGCCGAGCATCAAGGCGTTGCTGAGGATGCTCATCAGCGTCGCCTTCTTCTTCATTTTGAGGTAGTGCTCGTGGGAGACGTGGGTAATCTCGTGGCCGAGGACGTTGGCTAGCATGTCGTCGTCCGGTTCGAGGTCGAGCAGGCCTCGGGTGACGAAGATCTGCCCGCCGGGTAGGGCGAATGCGTTCGGCACCGGCATATCGACCATGCCGAACGAGAACGGATAGCGGTCGAAGTCGGCCTTGGCGAGCAGTTGGAACGCGATCCGATTCACCCGTTCCAGCTCTTTGGGATTGTCGTACGCCCCGTACTCCTCGACCGCCTCCTGTGCCGCTTTGACGCTTTCGGCAAACAGATCCGCCTTGGCCTTCGCTCCTGGCTGGACCGGCGCGGAAGTGGCAACCGGGCTTCCCGATCTCTCGTCCGGCTGGGGAGGCGTCGAGGGGACCGGATCGGCCGGCGGAGTCGCCGTGCCCAGCTGCGCCAAGAGGGACGTTGGAACCGCGAGGGCCGCAACGAGAGTCCAAGCGGCCAGCCGGTAAAGGCGCGAAGACGGGCTTCGGCGGAGCGTTCTCATGGTCGAAGCTTACTCCCGGGAGATGCCGCTCGCGCGGCGGACACGGAGATTTGGATGCACGGTCGGTGCCCGGGAGCGGCCCTGCGCCTTTACCGCTACCGCTCGCCGGGTTGCTTGACCCCTCCGAAGCGGAAAGAAAACCTGCCGATCGTCCGGACGGGCTTGCCGTCTACGACGAACGGCTGAAATTTCCACCGGAGGGCGGCTGCTTCTGCTGAGGTGTCCAGCCTCATGGAGAGCCGGGTGACCCGGGCGCAAGAGACGCTGCCGGTCTCGGAAACGACGACTTCGACCTCGACCGTTCCTCGAAGGCGAGCCCGCTTCGCGATCTCGGTGTAGGTCGGCAAAGGCCGTTCGATCGAGTGGTCGTAGAACGAGGGGGGAGGCTCACGGACAAGCTCCGATGAAAAGGCAAGCTCCGGCTCGATCGCATCGCTTGGGCCGACGCAAACGGGAGGATTCCAGGCCGGTCCGAGAATGCCGGTCGGAAGACCGCTGCTGATCGTCAACCGCATGTGAGGAAGCAGGTCACGCCGAGGGGTGAGCAGAGTCCCGGTTTTGAGGTCGATCGCGATCTCGTGGGGGATTGTGCTTTCGTTGAGCTTGAGGATCAGCAGATCGCGACCGTCGTCGAGGGCAGCCGATAGGCGACCGGGGACGCTGCCGCAACTAGAGACGCTCCAGCTACTGCGGAGCGCTTCGAGATCGTCGGGTGTGAGGAGGTCGTCGAGGGTCAGGCGAGCGACCAGACTGCCCTCAGCGCGATAGATCAGAGTGTTTCCCTTGCGACCTCCTGCGGTTGAGTCGCGGAGGTCGAACGCGACGACGAAGAGCCCATCGTCGGTGACCAGGAATCGCTCGGGAAGCGTCTCGTCGGCGAGTCGAAAGCTCGACAGTCTTTCTTCCTCGCCGTCGGCCGAGAGCGCCAACAACGAGCCCACGGGCTGGGGGTCCGACGGTTCGAGCCTGCCGTTTGGAGCGAGCGCGGAGAGGTAGCGCTCTCGGGCCTCCGGATGGTTCGGCGGAAGCTCGAAAGCGAAGCGATTTTGGGCCGAGAGGGTTCGCACGGGATTGCAATCGCCGCCCCAATTGGCGGAGATCGCTTGGCCGAGAAGGTCGATGACCGCCCCCAAGAGGATGTTTGGGGTCTCCCGGACCGCCGCGGGGAGAACCTTGGTGAGGACGTCTCTTTCGCTCTTCGGCTTTTCACTGAAGGAAGCAAAGTCTTGCGCCTCGGTTCCGCGCGATGAGAGGGCGATCAGGATTTCGTTGTCGGAGCCATTGAGGATTCCGATGCGGAGATCGCGTCCTTCCCGATCGATCGCGATCCGGTTCTCGCCCAACTTGCGATTCGCCGCGGACTCCAACCGGCGTTCGAAAGATTCGGCCCGTACTCGGTCCCCCGGGAAGAGGGCCCCTGCGTCGACCGCAATGCTCAGAGCCACGGACTCCGCGCATTGGATGGGCCTGGCTAAGAAGGGGACCAGCGAGCAAGCCGCCGCGAGGCTCGGCCTGACGAGGCCAAGGAACAAGACGATGAGGGCGCTCCGTGTCGTCCGGCGCATGAGATCCGACCTCCTTAGAGACTGCGAGAGATCGATTGCAAGTCTCGGGCCGCGACGGACGGCTACGCCTCAAGGGCGGTTCCGTCCGCTCCGGAGGGCGGACCTGTCCTCGTTCGTTCGGCGGCAGTCCGGCTCAATCCGCTCCGGGCGGAGGCTTCGGATGTTCCATGCCCTCCATGCCCTCCATGCCCTCCATGCCCTCCATGCCCTCCATGCCCT
>JBDTZG010000078.1:0-21407 GCA_040005235.1 Acidobacteriota bacterium
CAGCTCGATCAGGCAGCGCCGGATGAAGTTTGCCGGCAGGTGGGTGAAGACCGACTGAGCGAGCGCCATGTCGAACCGGGTACCGAACCGCCAGGCCTCGAACGAGCCGTTCGCGAGCAGGTTTTCGCGCGGCAGGCGGTCCTGTAATCCCACCGCCACCAGCTCCACGTCGTAGCCCGCGTCGAGCAGCGGGGCGCTGACGTCGACGCCGAAATAGCGCCCGGGTTCGAGGTAGGGGATCAAGTGAACCCCCGCCCGCAGGCAGCCGCAGCCGACGTCGAGCAGGGTCATGCCCGGCGCGAGCCCTTCGGCCACCAGGTAGTCGAGCTGGAATCGGCCCATCTCCTCCCACAGCCCGCCGATCCAGGTGCGGTGCCAGCCCGAGGCGATCTGCTCGGCCGAAAGCCCTCCGGCGTAGGCATTGAACGCGGTGCTCTCGTGCTCGGCAGAAGTCGGGCCGTCGGTCATGGTTCGGTCTCCGCGGGGTCGAAGGGGGCAAGCGGCGCCTGCGGCCATCGCGCGTCCAGCGCCCGGCCGCCGAACACCAGCCCAAGCACCAGCAGCCCGGCAACCCCTACGCCGACGATCGCCCGGCGCGAGAGCCGGACCCCCTGCCAGAAACCGGCGACGCCGAATGCGGCGAACAGGTCGAGCGCCGGCATCATCTGGATGCGGTAGCGGGTCTTGGCATGCAGGGCGAGGAAGAGGAGCAGGTTGTAGGCGAGGAACGCGAGGAGCACCGGGCGGATCCCCGCGGCGGAGCGAGCCCAGGCGGAGCGCCCCCGGGCGATTCCCACCAACGCGGCGAGCAGGATGGCGGCGTAGATCGAGATCCCTGCCAGGCGTAGGAAGGCGGCCAGCCCCGGCGGCACGCCTCGGTAGCCGTGGTCCTGAGCGACGATCGCGCCGCCCGGCAGCTGGTCGGTGAAGAAGGACTCCCGGTCGAACAGGCGGAACGGCTGCCGCTCGATCTGGCGCAGAGAGAGCTTCGGGATTCCCTCCCGGGCGACCAGGCGGCGGATCTTCTCGTCGAGGATCGCGTTGCGTTCGGGGAAGGTCGGCGCGCTCTTGCGGTAGAGATCGTATTTGTGGCCGACGATCTCGCCCACCAGGTTGCGCCGCGAGGTGTCGTTCAATCCCACCCAGAGGTTGAACTTCGAGCTGTCGGCGAGCCGAAAGCCGATCCCTTCCCGGACGTTCGCGAGCAGCGTGGGGGTAAGAGTCGCGGCGAGGGCCAAGGCGGCGACCAGCGCGCAGAGTACGCCGCGGCGGGCGCCGAAGCGGCGGAAGATCGCGACGAAAAGGGGAATGAACAGGATCGGCACGAACGGCAGCAGGAGGCTTTTGGCCTGGAGCGCCAAGCCGAACGCCGCGCCGAGAAGCGCGAGGCCGATCCACGGCGGGCGGACCGGGGGAGAAGCGGTTCGACCTTCTCCTTCGGCGATCCGCTCGCCGATCCGGACCATCCCCCAGAGCGCGGCCACGAACAGGAACAGATGAACGATCTCGGGCCAGAGGTAGTGGGAGAAAGCCGCCACCTGGGGATCGAGCAGCAGCAGGCCGCCCGCCAGAGCACCCGCGAGGCCGGCGGCCGGGCCCTCGCCGCCGTACGTCCGCCGCGCGAGATCGGCGAGGAGCAGCGCCGTGCCCACCAACAGAAGAGTCTGGGCGATCTCGACCGCCAGATGGGAGCCTCCCAGGGCGGCCAGCAGGTGGGGGTAGAGCGGCGGCCAGAGCGGATCGAGGTCGCTCGCGCCGCCGCCGAGCACCCGGCGCGCCGCGGTGAGGTAGAGCACCTCGTCCCCCCATAGGTGGCGTCCGGCGCCCCCTTTCTCCAGGGCGAACAGAATCGCCTGAAGCGCCGCGGCGAGCCCCGCGACGACCATCGCGACGCGGGCGACGACACGCCCGGAGAGAGGGGAACGGAAGGCTGGTTCGCTCATCGGTCGCGGCAACTCTATCGTCTCGTCGCCCGACCGGATCGCGGGTGCGATACGCTTGTCCCCGATAACCGGTCTTCCAAGACCCCGTCGGCCACTATTCGGAGAGCTTCGCGATGATTTCGATCGATGAGAACCGCAGGACCCGACCGACCGCCGCCCGGCTCGGCGCCGCGCTGCTTGGTGCGCTGCTGATGATCGGCCTTTCCGCCTGCAACAAGGTCGGCTCCCCGTCCGGTTCGCCGATGGCCGATTCGGCGTATCAAGTCGAATGGCTCTCGGCGGAGGTCCCGGCGCAGATGAAGCCGGGCGAGGTGGTGAACGTCAAGGTCAAGATCCGCAACATCAGCGATCAGGTCTGGCCCGACCCCAAGACCGCCGATGCCGCCGCCAGCGGCGCCTACGCCGTGCGCCTCGCCTGGCGCTGGCGCACCTCGGATGAGATGACGACGGGCGAGGGGACGACCTCCCGCACCGACCTCACCGAGCCGCTCGGCCCCGGGCGCGAGGCAACCCTCGCGATCGACGTCACGGCGCCGAAACAGCCCGGGCAATACCGCCTCCAGTTCGACATGGTCCAGGAGATGGTGGCCTTCTTCGAAGATCGGGGCGCAAAGGTCGAAATCGTCCCGGTGAACGTCCAGTAGGGCGCGCCACGGCGCGGAAGGAGGGCTCGACCGGAGTGCAGATCTTCGTCCTCGGCATGCACCGTTCGGGAACCTCGGCGCTCGCGCGCACCCTGGCTCTCCTGGGGTGCTACGTGGGCGACTCGGACGATTTCCCTGCCGCCGACGCGGCCAATCCGCGTGGCTATTGGGAGCGGCGCGATGTTTGGCGCCTCGACGAGGATCTGCTCCAGGCGCTCGGTGCCGCCTGGGACGAGGTGGGCCACCTCAACCCCGATCTCCTCCTTTCGGCGCTGTCCACAGAAGACGTCCAGGCGCTCGAACGGCGCGCCCGGGAGATCGTCGCCGGCCTCGATGTCCTGAGCGGGGCGGGGCGGCCCTGGGCGGTCAAGGACCCTCGGCTCTGCTTGACGTTTCCCCTCTGGCGCCGGGTGCTTAAGGAACCGGTCTGCGTGATCATCGAGCGGTCGCCCCTCTCCGTCGCCCGGTCGCTCGCGGCGCGCGACGGCTTCCCCCTGGCGCTCGGGCTCGGCCTTTGGGAGCGCCACCTCCGCTCCGCGCTCGCCGCTTCGGCCGGGCTGCCACGGCTGCTCGTCCGCTACGAAGATCTGATCGATCGGCCGCGCGAGACTGCCGAACGGCTGCGCCTGGAGCTTCAAGCGCTCGGCGTGACCGGCCTTTCCGATCCCGCCGAGGGCGCGCTCGAAGCGTTTCTCGACCCCGCGCTCGAACGTCATCCCCGCGAGCCCGAGGTCGAAGGCGAAATGATGAACCCGCCGCAGAGGGCGTTGCGCGATGCGCTCCGCGAGGGCCTGCCGGAGGAGGCCGGAGCGCTCTCGCTCGGCGCTCGCGACCTGCTCGAACGCCACGCGGCCGACAGCCGCCAGAACTGGGCGCGCCGGGCCGAAATCGAGAATCTTCACGCCCGCCTGGCGGAAACGGCCGCGAGCGGCGAACGCGAACGCGCCGCCTTCGAAGCGGGGCTCGCGAAAGCGGCGAGGACCGCCGAAGCTGAGCGCGCGGCGCGGCGAGAAGCCGAGAAGGTCGGGGGCACGGAGCGAGAGGCGCGCAAGGAGTCCGAGCGGATCGCCGCGGCCGAACGAACCGCCCGCCTGGAAGGCGAACGGCGCGCCGCCGAAGCCTTCACCGCCGAACGCGAATCCCGCGAACGCGCAGAGGCGAATGTGCAAGTCCTCACCGAGCAGGCCCGGGCGCTTCAAGAGAAAATCGCCGAAGATTCCGCGGCTTTCGCCTTGGAGCACGCCGAGCGTTTGCGGCTGGAAGCGGCACTGGCGAAAGGGACATAGGGCGGAGCGCTGTTCGCCGTATACTAAGCCGACCCGAGGAGGTTTCGAATGGCCGCCACCACCCAGTCCATCGTTAGAGCTCTCGGCGGCACCCATGTGTTTCGCCGCCAGGTCAGGGGCCTAGAGGATTTGCTCGCCCGGGTCCGGGCAGGATTGCCCTTTGCGGCCGTCGACGAGGTCGGAGAGCGATTCGGCCTTGATCGCGACGATCTTCAGGCCCTCCTTCGGCTGTCGACTTCACCATCGTCCCAAGGCCTTCTAGGAGCGGAGGAATCGGATCGCTTGGTCCGACTGGCTAGAATTGCGGCATTGGCGTCCGACGTTTTGGGCGATGACGCGAGGGCCTCTCGTTGGTTGCAGCGCCCCAATCGGGCTCTCTCGGGTCGGCTCCCATTGTCGCTGCTCGACACCGATCTTGGAGCGCGAGAAGTGGAGACTGTTCTCGGCCGAATCGAATTCGGCGTCTATAGCTGAGACGTCTACTCGATGGCTCGAGGTCTGGCGCAGTCCAGGGAAATCTGGCGCATCGTCAAAGCGCGCCGAACGTTCAGCGCCTTCGATGGAGAGGGGGCGCGGCGATTTGGAGGAAGGTGGAATTCGCCGGGAACCCCCATGGTCTACACATCGGGAACCTTGTCTCTCGCAGCGCTTGAGCTCTTGGTCCATCTGGATTTGCAAGAGGAGCCCTCCGACCTCATTGCGATCCAGGCGCTACTCCCCAAGGGCCTTCAGGTCGACGTGCTCGAAGCGAGTGACCTTCCTGCAACGTGGAGGAATCTCCCTTCGCCGGAGGATCTCCGTGAACTGGGAAGCCGGTGGGTCCGAGAAGCTCGAACACCGGTTCTATCCGTGCCTTCGGTGATCGTTCCACGAGAGCGCAACTTTCTGCTGAATCCGCTCCATCCGGCGATGGCTCGAATTCGAGTCGTCGACTGGGAGCCTTTTACCCTGGATTCCAGAGTCTTCAAAGGCAAGGCGGCCCCTTCACGCCGGAAACGACGCGATTAGTCGGCCGCTGACCAATTGGTTCGTCGCTGCCATTTCTCACGAATCGAAACTCGCCTACGCCTTACTCCAGCGCCGTCCGCAACTGCCCCCACCGGCCCCGAAGGCTGTTCAGGATCTGCCGGTAAAACCAGGGCCGCCGATCGAAGACGACCGGAGTGTGCAGAATGTCCTGCTCTTCGTACGGGTCGAGGTCGAGGTCGAACAGCTGCTCGTAGATCGGGGTTTCGCTGGTGTAGCGGACGTACTTCCAGCGCGAACGGCGGACGCCTTCGCTCATCGGGATGCGGTTGAACACCAGGTGGTGCTCGAAGAACCAGTCGCCGCGCCAGGTCGTAGGCGTGCCGAAGACGAGCGGCTTGAGGCTCTTGCCCTGCATGCCGGCGGGAGCGGGAAGGCCGGCGGCGTCGAGGAGGGTCGGGGCGATATCGACGTTGAGCGCCATCTTCGGAGTTTTGGCCCCCTGGCGCGCCACGGGCATTCCCGGCCAGACGATGAACAGCGGGACGCGGACCGACTCCTCGTACATCAGCCACTTGCCGGTGAGGCCATGCTCGCCGAGCAGGAGGCCGTTGTCGGAGGTGAAGACGATCACCGTCCGGTCAGCCAGTCCGCGCGCTTCGAGCGCAGCAAGCATTTCGCCCACCGCGCGGTCCATGCCGGTGATCAGCCGGTAGTAATCCTTGCGTGACTTTTGGTCTAGATCCGGGTTGCCGAACTGGTCGAACCAGCGGACGCGCCCTTCCGATTCGCGCAGAAACTGCGGCAGCGCGTTGAACGCCGCGTCGGTCGCGGTGTGCGGCTTCGGGATCGTGACGTCGTCGTAGAGGTGGAGATCCTCGGCGTCCGGCGGCATCGTGCAGGAGCAACCGCCGTCCTGGACGTGTGGGGCCTTGAACGCCACCGTCAATTGGAACGGCTCGCGCGCGCTGGTCACGAAAGCCGCCGCTTGATGTCCTTGGCGGCGGGTCAGATGTTCGGGGATGCCGGGCTCGAAGTAACTGCCCTGGCCGGCAAAGCCTTCCCAGTCGTCGAACTCGTGCTCCGGCAGATCGCCGCCAAGCCCCCATTTGCCGATGAACCCGGTGAAGTAACCGGCGCTTCGGAGCAGCGCAGGGTAGGTCTGGGCGAACGCCTCGGGCGACAGGAACTCCTCGAAGCTGTCCACCCCGTGGCGCCGGTTGTACTGGCCGGTATAGAGCGTGGCGCGGCTCGCGTAGCAGACCGGCGTGGTGCCGAAGCTGTTGGTGAACATCACGCCCTTCCTCGCGAGCCGATCGAGGTTCGGGGTTTTGACGATCGGGTTGCCCGCGGCGCCGAGCGCGTCCCACCGTTGGTCGTCGGTCAGGATGAAGATGATGTTCGGCCGCGATGGCGGAGTAGGGGAGACGGATGCCGAACCCTGAGCGGCGCCGGGATTCCACACGCCGGTCGCCAGTGCGGCGAGCGTTCCGAGAGGAACGAGCCTTCTCTTGATGTTCATGATCCCCGAAGGCTAGCACGCGCTCTCGCGTCTGGAACCGGCGATCAGCAGCTCAATTTTGCCTGGATAACGGCTCTCGGCCCTGCCTAGCGGCTATCGGTACTGGATAGCGGCTATCTGGAGGTCAGAAGGCATTTCCCTCGTTGCCGGGTGCCAGCGCGAGTCGCTGAGGGCCCTCGCCGCCTAAGAATCGGCCTCCGTCTTGGCCGCTGCTGTACGGTATCGCATCTTGCTCTCCGCCGTCACGCGGGATGTTAGAATTCGCTCCTTCCAGGAGACCGACGCCCATGCCGCAGAACCGCCGACCTCTGTTTCGCACCTCGCTCGCCACACTTCTCGCCGTGTTCGGCGTGCTCGCCGCTTTGCCCCCTCGTCCTGCCCATGCGGGCGGCGATTGGAATGACGCCGGGATCGCTTGGCGCTCCTATGCCGACGGTATTGCGGAGGCGAAGAAGGACGGCAAGCCGATCTGCCTGATCGCTTTCACCGAGTGGTGCCCGCACTGCAAGAACTACAGCGGCGTGTTCCATGACGCGAAAGTGGTCGAGATGTCGAAGAAGTTCGTGATGATCCGGCTCGACCAGGATCAGAACAAGGACCTGCTCAAGGATTTCGGCCCTGACGGGCAGTACATCCCGCGCACCCTCTTCTTGTCCTCGGTCGGCAAGCTCGACCCGGATCTTCGGGCACCGCGCGAGACCTTCCGCTATTTCTATGAAGAAAGCCGGCCGGACGGCCCCTCGGGGGTCCTCGGCGGCATGCAGCGCGCGCTGGACAAGCTGGCCGCGAAATAGCCTTGCTCTCCCCCTTGATAGGAGTCTCTCGGCGGCACCAACCGACGAGGTGTATTTCGTTGTCTCGGGAAAGTATTTGGGGCGCACCTTCTATTGTAGAGGTCGCGGTTTAGCGAGTTCTCTCACAGAGGAGATGCTCCATGCGCAAAAATCTCTTTACCGCCGAATGTGTCTTAACCTTCGCCCTGTCGTTCAACGTGGCCTCGGCGCATGCCGCGCCGACTTGTTCCGATGCTCTGGGAGCACTGTTCACGCCGGCGCCTATTTCCCAGGCGAGCTGCATCGCCTGCTCGGGGAGCTATACGACATCCGCCGGGGGAGGAGGAGCATCGCATTGGGGCTTTGGTTCAACCTGTGCTGCCGCCCTGACCGACCTCACGAACCAGACCAAGGCCGCCGCCAATAACTATTGCCTGGCGAACGTCGATGACTACCTTTCCTGCAATTTCGCGCTCGTCATTACCGGCAGCTGTGCATGGACCGGCAGCCAGTATCGGTACGATGGTTACGCCAACTTCAGCTGCAAGGTGTGGGTCGTAGGCCCAGGCTGTCCGCGGCCGTAAGGGAGATCGATCCCCCAGCTTTCGACCAGGAGACGACCCGCCCGACAGCCATGCACCCGCATGGGTTCGTGGTGATGGATTGGGGCGTCGTCTCTACCTGGTTGCCTACTCCGGTTTCGGCTGCTTCGCCTTCGCCTTCTGTACCGGCGTGAAGCGCTCGCGGACGCCGGAGTAGGAGACGCTTTCCACGTAGTACCAATAATCCTTCGTCGGGTCGATGTCCTTGTCGACGTAGGAGTACTTGTGCGGTTCGTCCGAGGTGCCGGCGCCGGGGATCGGCTTGGCCGTCAGGCGGACGAACGGCCCCTCTTCCGTGTCGCCGCGATAGACGTCGTAGCCGAAGTTTTCGACCTCCGAGGCGGTTGACCAGCGGACCGTGTTCTTGATCTCGACCGTCGCGTCCATGGGCTTGGCGTCCTTGGGGAGCACGGCGCCGGTCGGGTTGCCGATCAGATTCGAATTTTCCGCGCCCGGGGCGGACATGGCAGGGGGCGCTCCGGCGTCGCCTTGAGAAGCGGTCGCGGCCGGGACCGAAGCGGCCGGCGCGGGAGCGGGCTTTGCGCCGGTCGAGCAGGCGGCGGTGATCGCGAGCGCGGAAAGCCAGGCGAGTGTTGCGGCGACGGGGGAGTGCGGGGGGATCGCGATCATTTGGACGGTGTCTCCGCGGCCGGTTGTTGCGGCAGGGCGATGGCGCCCGCCGCGTCGCGGCCGGTTTGGGTATCCCAGAGATAGATGCGCGCCGAGCGGACGGCGCCTACGGCATCGGCTTTGCCTTTGTAACGCAGGTCGAGCTCGGTTCCCTTGGCGTGCAGCTTTTCGGTGGCGACCACCGCGCCGTTCTCGTCGAGCCAATCGACGGTGGCCTCGCCCGTGAATTTTTCGCCCGCGGCCCGGCGGGCCGAGATCGCCGGCAATGCCGAGCCGGGGACCGCGCCGGGGGACCCGGAAACCGGCGCCGCGGCGAGCACCAGCGCCTCGGGGATCGAGAGCGGCAGGGCCGGATCGCCGAGCAGGTTGTACTGCTTGATGAATTCGTCGTCATGGCATTCGCGCTTGGTACGCGCGAGCGCCTCGCCGATCGTCAGTCCCGGGGTCAGGAGGTTTTTCACCAGCGTTTCGCTCATCTGCTTGTAGGGCGAGTTGCGCCAGGAGGCGGCGATCACCGCGATCGCCCCTTTCTTCGGCAGGCGCAGGAACTTCTCGCCGATCGAGTCGGCGGTCGGATGGTCGAACGGCGCCGAATAGCAGGTCATCGACAGGATCAGCGGCAGGCGGCGGCTCTGCGGCAGGAGGTCGAGATCGTCGAGGTTGAACAGGTCGCGGTGCTTGGTCCAATCGGGCGGCCCGGTGCGCCAGATGAACCGGCCGCCGTGGCCGATGAAATGGACCAGCACCTCGCCCTGGCCGAGCGCCTCCACCAGGTGCTTCTGATCCAGCTCAGGAGAAGGCGCCCCCTCCGCCTGCGGCTGCGGGTAAACCTTGCGGGCGGAAAAACCGCGCGGCGAAAGGTCGCGCGCCATCTCGTCGCTCCACCCCTGCATCACCGGCTCCTCGTTGGTCACCCAGAGCACGTCGCGGCGCCAGGGGCCCAGCTCCGGCCGATCGAGGTAGGCGATGGTTTTGTCGACGATCGCCTTGACCTCTTCGGGCTCGACCACCGGCAGACGGCCGATCGCCATCTCGGGCTTCAAGTCATCGTCCTCGACGTCGACGAACCAGTTGTCGCCCGCGGCGTGGCCGTCGAAAGTGCCGTAGTTCCAGGTCGGCAGGAGGTTCCTATGGGTGAGAGCCCCGCGCTCGGAGTAGGGGGTGGAGACGATCTTTGCGAACTCGGTGCCGTGCCCCGGGTTGTAGGCGGAATCGACGAATTCCTCGCTATTGATCTCGGCGCTCGAATGCAGGTTCTTGGGGTCCCAGGAGGCGTCCCCCACGAGCAGGACGAAGCGCGGCGCGGGCTTGGGGAAATCGCGCCAGGCATGACGCAGGAAATCCTTGATCGCCTTCGGATCGAGGATGCCGCCGTTCCACTCGTCGTACAGGTCCTCGACGTCGATCACCGCGACTTTGAGCCCGTGGCGGCGGTGCAGCTCGGCGAGCGGCTGGACCGCGGCGAGCAGGCGGGGATGAGCGATGATCAGGTAGTCGACCGGTTCGGCGAACTTCGCCCAGGCGGAAGGCTTGTCGCGCTCGATCGCGAGCGGTGCCGCCAAACCCGACGGCGGGATCGCCCAGAGCACCTTTTCGGGATGAGGAAGCAGAAAAACCGCCCGCTCGCGGCCGCTGGGCTTGGCGATCCGCGCGACCGACGCCGAAGGGATGCGGGTCCCCGCTTCGCCGTAGAGCGTGAACGGTTTGCCCGGGGGAGCCGAGAGTGTCGCGACCGCGGCGCTCTCTTCCACCTCCAGCCGCACCGGAGCCCCGGCGTCGATCTCGGGCGATCGGGGGTAGTCGACCTCGATCGAATTGAGCACCTCGACGTCGATCAGCGACTCGCCGGTCTCGGAGTTCGGCCGCACCGGAACGCGCACCTCGACCGTGGTCTTGCCCGGGGCGACCGACGCCGCCGGGATCTCGGCCATCACCTTCTGCATTCCCTCGGGGTTGTTCCAGGTCTGGGTCGCGACGTTCTTTCCCGCGAACCAGATCTCGACCGAGTGATCGGCGAGCAAGGGCGCCTTCCTCGCCGGCTGCGACCAGCCGCGGATTTCGACCGTCACGCGCACCGGCTGCGGATGGGCCGGATCGAGGGCCTCGGTTTCGAGATCCGAGAGGTCGACCTGTTGCGCGAAGGGCTTGGCGTCCTGCTGGGTGAGCTTGGCCCAGAACCAGAGCTCCTGCGGCGTCTCGTCCTGGCCGGGAAAGCGCAGCAGGATCGAGTCGCGCTCGAAATGCTGCCGCGCGGTGAACGCCACCAGCGCCGCGTGACGCGGCGCGCCGCCGACCGGCAGGGACATTCGCGCCGGAGCCGTCCCGTCCGAACCGGCGTCGAGCCGCAGCCGATAGACGTTCAGGTTGGAGTGCTCGTTGTAGTACGTGACCTCGCCAGCCAGCCGGTCGCCGATGAACTCCAGATGATCGCCGGGGCCGAACTGGTCGTCGCCCGCGTCGTCGATCCACATCGGCACCGGCCGGCCGCGGTTGGTGAGGCCCATCGCGGCGCTCTCGGTCTCGCCTTTCAAACCCGCTTTGGCCAGATCCTCGTACGAGACGCGGTAAACCCCCGGCTCGGAGAGGAAGATCTTGAACGCCGGGGCTCCCGGCGCTGCGGGGAGCGCGGAAGTCGTTGAAGCCATGGGCGCCATGGGAGCCATGGAAGCCGCAGCGGGTGCAGCGGCGGCGGGGATCGCCGCCCATGTGACGGCGAAGGCGAGCTGGATCAGGGATCGAAGTCTTGGGCTAGGGCGGTTTGCGGTCATTCGTCGTCGGCCTCGGCTCTTAGGAGTCCGGGGATTCTACCGGTTCGCGAGCCAAAGCGGGCCGCGCGCCCTGTGCTAAAGTTCCCACGCCCATCCGCGCGATCGGCCTTCCAAACCTCATTGTTGAGCGAACATTAGAAGCCCGCCTGACGCGGGCTCCGTCAAAAGGGAATCGCATGAAGAAAATCGGCATCCTCTTCGGACAGGAGAATACCTTCCCCTGGGCCTTCATCGATCGGGTGAACGCCAAAGCGGTCGACGGCATCGTCGCCGCGGCGGTGCGGCTCGACAAGGTGAAGCAGGGCGAGCCGGCCGGGTACGACGTGATCATCGACCGGATCTCGCAGGACATCCCGTTCTACCGCGGTTTCCTCAAGAACGAGGCGCTGCTCGGCGCTGCGGTGCTCAACAACCCGTTCTGGTGGAGCGCCGACGAGAAGTTCTTCAACAACTCGCTGGCGACCCGGATCGGCGTCGCGGTGCCGAAGACCGTGCTGCTTCCTTCCAACGAGCACCCGCCCGACACCAAGGCGGAATCGATGCGCAATCTCGCCTATCCCCTCGACTGGGAAGGGATCTTCGAATACGTCGGCTTCCCGGCCTTCTTCAAGCCGTTCGACGGCGGCGGCTGGAAGAGCGTCTACCGGGTCAAGGATCGGGAGGATTTCTTCCGCGCCTACGGCGAGACCGGCCAGCTGGTCATGATGCTCCAAGAAGAGATCAAGTTCACGGAGTACTTCCGCTGCTACTCGATCGACCGCCAGGACATCCAGATCATGCGCTACGACCCGGGCGCGCACTTCCACGAGCGCTACGTCCGCATTCCCGAGCCGATCGAGCCGGGGCTCTACGCCAAGCTCTACGACGCCGTGCTGCGCCTGAACGTGGGCCTAGGCTACGACTTCAACACGGTCGAGCTGGCGGTGCGCGACGGAATTCCCTACGCGATCGACTTCTGCAATCCGGCGCCGGACGCCGACCTCAACTCGATCGGCGCCGACAACTTCGAGTGGATCGTCGAAGCGGTCGCCAACATGGCCATCCGCCGAGCGCAGGCGCACAAGCCGGGGCAGAACAACTGCACCTGGGGGACGTTCCTCCGCACCTACGCGGAAGGGGCGAACGATCTGGCCCAGCGCACCACGTCGGAAGTGGCGGCGCGGAAGTAAGGTCCCTACAGCTCCGTCCGGGCCTGCCAAAGCTCGGGAAACAGGCGGGTATCGAGCACCCGGCGCAGGTACGGCACCCCTTCGGTACCGCCTGTGCCGGGTTTGGCCCCGATGATCCGCGACACCGTCACCAGGTGACGGAAGCGCCACTGGAGGAACGTATCCTCCAGGTCCACCAACTCCTCGGACAGCTCATACAGCTCGAAGTGCTTGCCGCTGTCGCGGTAGATGGCGAGCCATGCCGCCTCGACGGTCGGATGCGCGACGTAGGGCTGGGTGAAATCGCGATCGAGGACGCCCGGGTCGATCGGGAAGCCGCGCCGGGCGAGCAGGCGGATCGCTTCGTCGTAGAGCGAGGGGGCGGCGAGCGCCCGGTTCAGGATCTCGATCAGGTCGGGGCGGTGGGCGTGGGGACCGATCAGCACGGGGCTCTTGTTGCCGAGATAGAACTCGACCAGGCGGTACTGCCACGACTGAAAGCCGCTCGAATGGCCGAGGTGCGGCCGGATGCGCGCGTATTCAGAAGGCGTCAAGGTGGCGAGCACGCTCCAGGCTTGGACCAGCTGCTCGAGGATCCGCGACACCCGGGCGAGGCACTTGAACGCCGGGGGAAGCTCATCGCGCCGGATCTGCGTCAGCGCCTGCTCCAGCTCGTGGAGCATGAGCTTGATCCACAGCTCGCTGGTCTGGTGCTGGATGATGAACAGCAGCTCGTTCGGATCGTCCGAGCGGGGATGTTGGGCGGTCAGGATCTGATCGAGATTGAGATAGTCGCCATAGCTCATCCGCCGCTCGAAATCGGTCGTGGCGCCGCCCAGGCGGTCGCTGGGATCGGTGTCGCCCGTCGTGGGTGCCGCTGCGCCGGTCGCGCCCAGGGGGCACCCGCGGTTCTCGAACGGTTCGGTCGGATTGGACATTAGGTGACCGCCGCCCGACGATGATATTCCGGCCGGTCCCAGGCGCCCGTGGCGAGCAGCTCGCCGAGCGTCTCCGCCGCATCCCCAATATCGACGAAGCGCAGGTAGAGCGGCGCGAAGCCGAAGCGCAGAATGTCGGGCGCGCGGAAATCGCCGATCACGCCGCGCGCGATCATCGCCTGCATGACCGCGTACCCCTGGGGGTGGTGAAAGCTCACCTGCGAGCCGCGTTCGTGCGCGTTCCGCGGGGAGGCGAGCTCCAGGCCGGAGCCTTCCCTCGCGCGGGCCTCGACGCGCTCGATGAACAGGTCGCCGAGGCGCATCGATTTTTCGCGCAGCGCTCCTGGGTCCGCGGCGAGCACCGTGTCGAGCCCGCAATCGAGCGCGATCATCGACAGCACCGGCGGCGTTCCGCAAAGGTAGCGCGCAATCCCGGGCGCCGGCCGGTAGGCGGGGTCGAAGTCGAACGGCGCCGCATGGCCGAGCCAACCGGAAAGCGGCTGCGCGAACGCCTCCTGGTGGCGTGGAGCGACCCACAGGAACGCGGGCGCCCCCGGGCCGCCGTTCAGGTATTTGTAGCCGCAGCCGACCGCGAAATCAGCGCCCGCCGCGTTCAGATCGACCGGCATCGCCCCGGCGGTGTGCGCGAGGTCCCAGATCGCGAGCGCCCCCGCGCGATGCGCCGCCGCAGTCAGGCGCGCCATGTCGTGCACGCGCCCGGTCCGGTAGTTCACATGGGTGAGCATCAGGACCGCCACGTCGCCGGAGGTACCGAGCGCGCTCTCGATTGCCTCGGCGCTCGGATCGATGTCGAGCAGCGTCAGCTCGTAGTCTCCCCCGAGCAGGCGGACCAGTCCCTGCGCCATGTAGAGGTCGGTCGGGAAGTTGTCGCGCTGCGAGACGATCCGCCGCCGGCCGGGGGAGAGCGCGAGCGCCGCCGAAAGGACCTTGAACAGATTGATCGAAGTCGAGTCGGCGACCACGGTCTCGCCGGGCAAACCGCCGATCAGCCGGCCGATCTTGTCGCCCAGCACCGCCGGCAGGTCGATCCAGCCGACGCTGTTCCAACTGCGGATCAGGTCGTGCCCCCACTCTTGCTCGATCGTGTGGCGCACCCGCTCCGCGGTCGTCTTGGGCAACGCACCGAGCGAATTGCCGTCGAGGTAGATGACGCTCTCCGGCAGGACGAACCGATCGCGATGGGCGCGGAGCGGATCTGCCGCATCGAGGGCGGCGAGATCGTCGCGGGGGACGGCCCGAGAGACGGCCCGGGGTTCGGCGACGGCGGTCGATCGTTCGGTCATGGCCGCAGACGATAGTCCACGGAGGCCGGTGAAGAGAAGCGGCGCGGCTCCATGTCTCACTTCAAGGGTCGGTGGGCACCCCCAAGGTTGAATGGACCGACCCAATAGAGAGACCAAGAGTTAGCCAACTTGTCCGAATTGCCGTCGACGGAGCGGGTGGTAGAGGAGCGCGTGGACGGTCCACCGGCGGCGGAGCGCGTTTGCGTTCTCGTGGTCGCGCCGATGTCGTTCGGCCAGGAGGCGCTCTGGTTTCTCTCGCGGCTCGCGCCCGAGTCGCGCGCCTACCATCTGTGCGGTGCGGCGCGCCTGCTGGCGCCGTGCGACGGCGAGCGCCTGGAGCGTGCCTTCGCGGCCCTCGGCCGACAGCACCCTGTTTTGCGCACGACGTTCGGCGAGGCGGCGGACGGCACTCCGGAGCAGCGGGTGGGAGCCGGTCCCGGGATCGCGTTCTCACAGGCGTCCGTCGACCAACCTGATGACTGTGATTCCCTGCTGCGCCGGGAGCTGGACCGTCCGTTCGACCTCGAACGGGGACCGCTGGTCCGCGCCGGGCTGATTTCGACCCGCGACGGCGAGTGCGTGCTCTGGCTCGCCGCCCATCATCTGGTCGCCGATTTCTGGTCGCTTGCGGTGATGCTTCGGGATCTGGGAACCGCCTACGCGCAGGGTGGCGAGCCGGTGGAGGTCGAATCCTCGGCAGAGCCACAGCTTTCCTACGCCGAGTGGGCGATCCGGCAGCGCGAGCGGGCGGCGGGCGAGGGGGAGCGCGAGCTGGCCGCCTGGAAAGCCGTCCTGGCGGGAGAGCTGCCGCGCCTGGAGCTGCCGACCGACCGGCCGCGGCGGGCGAAGACGACGTGGGCGGGCGGCGGAGTCGATCTCTCGGTTTCGGCCGATGCGGTGCGCGCGCTCGGCCGTAGCGCAAGGGCAGCGAAAAGCAACTTGTTTTCCGCCCTGCTCACGGCGTTTCAGGCATTCCTTGCGCGTCTTTCGGGCCAGAGCGATCTGATCGTCGGCGCGCCGACAACCGGGCGCTTTGGCGCGCGGGTGGCCGATCAGGTGGGCTATTTCGTCAACCCGGTGCCGGTGCGTGCCGACCTGTCCGGCGATCCGACGTTTGCCGAGCTGCTCGCGCGCCAGAAGCCGACGATCGAAACCGCGCTCGCGCTCCAGGCCTATCCGTTTTCGCGCTTGGCAGAAGAGATCCAGCCGGAGCGCGATCCCGGCCGCTCGCCGATCTTCGACGCGATGTTGGCTTACGAGAAGGCGCGCGGCGGCGAGGGGTTCTGGGGCTTTGCGCTGGGACTCGCGGGCACTCGCGTGGACCTCGGCGGCCTGGCGCTCGAATCGCTGCGGGTGGAGCCCTCCGGCTCGGCGTTCGACCTGGCGCTCGCGGTTTCCGAAGTGGCCGGCGGCCTCGCCGGATCGCTCCGTTTTTCCACCGAGCTGTTCGACCGCGCAACGGTCGAGCGTTGGGCCGGCTGGTTGGTGCGGCTGATCGAGGGTGTCGCCCACCAGCCGGCGCTTCGCCTTTCCGATCTGCCGCTTTTTTCCGCCGCGGAGCGCTCGGAGCTTCTCGCCTGGGGAGAAGGGCCGCCGGCCCCCGCTCCCGTTCCCGGCGAACTCGAGCCGCTGCTGATCGATCACCACGTGGCGGCGCAGGCCTTGCGGACGCCTCAGGCGCTCGCGGTCGAGGCGGCTGACGGGCGGTACACCTATGCGGAGCTGATGGCGCGCGCCGACGCCCTGGCGGGCCGGCTGGTGCGGCTCGATGGTGGAGAGTGCGGCGCGGAGCCGATGCGCGTCGCCATCTGCCTCGACCGCTCGGCCGAGTTCGTGGTTGCCCTACTGGGTGTGCTGCGCGCGGGCGCCACCTATGTGCCGATCGATCCGGCCTACCCGGAAGTGCGGCGAGCCCAGATGGTCGAATCCGCGGGCGCCGTGGCGATCGTCACCCGAAGCGAGCACGCGGGGCCTTGGTGCGCGGGCGTGGCCTTGATTGTTCCCGACAGTGAGTTCGATAGTGGGCTCGACGCTCCGCCGGAGCGGTTCGGCAGCGAGCCGCTGGACCTCGGTGAAAATCCGTCCCTCCGCTTTCGAGATCCTGACCAGCTCGCCTACGTGGTCTTCACCTCCGGCTCGACCGGCGCGCCGAAGGGCGTTGCGATCTCGCACCGCGCCGCGCTCCATTTCATCGGCTGCCATCTCCGCTATTTACTTTGGGTTCCCGCGGACCGGAGCGCGCAGATCGTCGGCCCCGGCTTCGACCCGATCGTCGCCGAGATCTTTCCGGCGTTGATCGTGGGCGCCAGCCTGCACGTGCCGTCGGCCGAGGTGCGGCAGTCGCCCCCGCGGCTGCTCGCCTGGCTCGCGGCCGAAAGGGTGAGCGTGGCACTTTTGCCGACGCCGCTCGCCGAAGCGGTGTTCGCCGAACCGGCCGCCGCGGTCTTGCGGCTGCGCGTCCTTCACACCGGCGGCGATCGGCTCCACCGCGGCGCGCCCGGCAGCTTCCGTCTGGTCAACCAATATGGCCCGGCGGAAAACTCGGTGGTGACCACCTACGCCGATGTCGCGGTCGACGATCCGAATCCCTCGATCGGCCGGCCGATCGAGGGCGTGCGGGTCTACCTGCTCGACCGATGGCAGAACCTCATGCCCACCGGCTCGGTGGGGGAGTTGGTGGCGGCGGGTCCTGGTCTCGCCCGCGGCTATCTCGGCGATCCGGCGCAGACCGCGGAGCGATTCCGGCCCGACCCCTTCGCGGCTTCTTCAGGCGGCGCCCCCGGTTCGCGGATGTACCGGACCGGAGACCTCGCGCGGTTCCGCCGCGAACCGCCGCACGAGATCGACTTCCTCGGCCGGATCGACCATCAGGTCAAGATCCGCGGCCAGCGGATCGAGCTGGGGGAGATCGAAACCGCCCTGGTGGAAATCCCCGGCGTGCGCGAGGCGGTGGTCCTGATCCACGAGCTCACCCCTGGAGATCGCCGGCTCGTCGCCTTCGTAGTCCTTTCCCGCCAGACCCCTCTACTCCCCGACGCCGACCTGATCGAGCCGTTGCGCCGCCGGCTGACCGACGCGATGGTGCCGCGGACGTTCGTGCGTCTGGATCGGCTCCCGACCAACGCCAACGACAAGTTCGATCGACGCGTGCTCGGTGCGCTCGCAGCCGAGGCGCTCAAGGGGAGCGCGGCGGAAGCGGAGTTCGCTCCCCGCACCGAGACCGAAGCACGGGTTGCGGCGATCTGGCGGGAACTGCTCGGCCGTGAGCGGGTGGGGGTCACGGATGACTTCTTCGCGCTCGGCGGGCATTCGCTTCTGGCGACGCTGCTCGCTTCACGCGTGCGCAGGGCGTTCGGGGTGGAGCTTCCCTTGCTGGAGCTGTTCGCGGGAGCGTCGGTGGCGTCGATCGCGGCGCGGGTGGATCAAAAGCTCACCGAGGGAGGGGACGTCGAACGAATCGTGCGCGGGGAGAGACCCTCGGACGTTCCGCTGTCGTTCTCTCAGGAGCGGCTCTGGTTCGTCGATCGGCTGGAGCCCGGGAAGGCGACTTACAACGTCGGATTCCGATTGACGCTCGAAGGGCCGTTTTCGGCCGCGGCGCTCGAAGCGGCGCTCGCCTCGGTCATCGCGCGGCACGAGCCGCTGCGCACCCGCTACGCGCAACCGGGCGACATCGCTCGCCAGGAGATCGCTCCTCCTTCGTTGAGGCTTTTTTCTCCCAGGCCGAGGATCGACCTGAGCGGCGGTCTTAGCGGGAGAGCGTCCGCCGAAGCGGCGCGGATCGCCAGATCGGAGGGGCGCCGGCCGTTCGATCTCGCCCGCGGGCCGGTGTCGCGCTTGGCGCTGCTCCAGCGCGGCCCCTTGCTCCACGATGCAATCTTCACTTTCCACCACATCGCGATCGACGGCTGGTCGATCGCCATCTTCTCGCGCGAGATCGCCGAGCTGTACGCCGCCGCGATCGAAGGCCGCGAAGCGCATCTTCCTGAGCTGCCGATCGCCTACGCCGATTGGGCGATCTGGCAGAGAAAATGGCTTTCGGGCGAGCGATACGAGCGTGAACTTTCCTGGTGGCGGGAGCACCTTCAAGGAGCGCCGGAGGCGATCGATCTGCCCACCGACCGGCCGCGGCCGTCCGTGCCGAAACGCCATGCAGGCCAAGTCCGACGCACGCTGACGCCCCGGCTGTCGCAAGCGCTCGCCGCCCGCGCGAACGCCGAAGCTTCGACTCCCTTCATGACGCTTTTAGCCGCCTGGGCAGGCCTCCTCGCCCGCCTGGGTTCGGGCGTGGATCTCGTCCTCGGCACCCCGATCGCGAACCGCAACCGCGCCGAAACCGAAGGGCTGATTGGCTTCTTCGTCAACTCGCTCCCCCTCCGTATCGCGGCGGAGCCCGCACCGACGTTGCGCTCGCTCCTGGCGACCGTGCGCGAGGCTTCCATCGGCGCGTTCGCCCACCAGGATTTTCCGTTCGAGCGCCTGGTAGCCGAGATGGGCGGGGCGAGAACTGGAAACATCCCGCCCATCTATCAGGTTTCGTTCGCGTTCCAGAACCTTCCGCCTCCGGTGATGCTTCCGGGTTTGATGACCACGGTCGAAGAATTGGACGGCGGTTCAGCGAAGCTGGACTTGGGGTTGGTGGTTACCCCGGTCGAGGAAGGCCTCGTCGGGCAGTTGGAGCTGAATCTGGATCTGTTCGATCCGGCGACGGGAGCCCGGCTGCTCGCCGGCTTCGAGCAGATGGCGGCGGAGCTGACGGCGCATCCGGAGAAGCTGCTGACCGAGGTGGAGCTTCTGGGGCCGGCGGAGCGGCAGCAACTGCTCATCGAATGGAGGGAAGGGGATCTCGCGCTGGCTCCTCTTCTCGTGCACGCCTTCATCGCGAAGAATGCGCGCGAGCGGCCGGAGGCTTTGGCTTTGGAGTCGGAGCACGAGCCGGGGCGGCGGTATACCTGGGCGGAAGTCGCAGCGCATACGGATGGGTTGGCGCGGCGGCTTGTCGGGCTGGGTGCGGGGCCGGAGAAAGTGGTGGCGGTGTCGCTGGAGCGATCGGTCGATCGAGTGCTTGCGATGTTTGCCGTGTGGAAGGCGGGGGCCTGTTATCTGCCGGTCGATCCGGAGCTTCCGGAGGAGCGGCGGGCGCTGCTGCTTGGGGATGCCGGGGCGGTGGTGGTGATGGTTAGGGATATGCCGTCGGAGGGGGAGGGGTGGATCGGGACGGTGGCTCCGCTTCTTATCAGTAAGGAGAGCGGATTGCCGGTGGACTCCGGACCGGAGGAGATTCCGCGAAGGGTGTTGCCGGAAAACCTTGCGTATGTCATCTACACCTCGGGCTCGACCGGGATGCCGAAAGGCGTGGGAATTTCGCACGCCCATGCGGCCGGCCACTTCGCGGCGGCGGCGGGTTTCTATCGGATGGATGCAAGCGATCGGGTGGTGCAGTTTGCTTCCGCGAGCTTCGACGTTTCGATGGAGCAGGTGGGCGTGGCGTTGGCGGCGGGTGCGACGCTGGTGGTGCGGGGGCCGGAGTTGCCGGCGCCTTTGGAGCTTTCGGCTTGGCTGACGCGGTGGGGGATCACGAACGCCAACCTGCCCACGGCAGTCTGGACCGAGTGGAGCTGGTCGGAGGCGCCGCTGCCTGAAGGGTTGCGCAATCTGGTGACCGGGGGGGAAGCGATGACCCCGGCGGCAGCCGAGCGCTTCCGGCTGCGGCTCGCCGAGATGGAAAACCCTCCCGTCGTCTACAACGGCTACGGTCCGACCGAAACGGTGGTGACCGCCACCTGTTACGACCTTCGCTATGGCCGTCTGCCGGAATCGGGCTCGGTGTCGATCGGGAAGCTGCTGCCGGGACGCACCGCCGTGGTCGTCGATCGGGAGGGCCGGCCGCAGCCGCTCGGCGGCGTCGGCGAGCTGGTGCTGGGGGGATTGCTCGCGCGCGGCTATCTCGATCGGCCGGACCTTACCGCCGAGCGATTCCGTCCCGATCCCTTTATTGACAAAGACGGCGAGAGGCTCTACTGGACCGGCGACCGCGTAAGGCAGCGGGGCGACGGCGCGTTCGACTACCTGGGGCGCACCGACAGCCAGATCAAGATCCGCGGTTTCCGCATCGAGCCGGGGGAGATCGAAGCCGCTCTCGAATCTCACCCAGAGATCAAAGAAGCGATCGTCCTCGCGCGCGAAGCGCCGGGGATTGGGAAGCGGTTGATCGCGTGGTACGTGCCTCGTCCGGAAAAACCCCCATCCTGTCCTTCCCCCGGCTCCAACCCTCCCCCTCCCCGGGGGAAGGGACCCTTCACCGATTTCAAACGCTTTCTGGGAGGGCGACTTCCCGATTACATGGTGCCTTCGGCGTTCGTCGAGTTGGCGGAGTGGCCGCTCACGCCGACCGGCAAGGTCGATCGACGCGCGCTGCCCGATCCGGATTTCGAATCCATCTCGACCGAAAGGATCGCGCTCAAGACTCCGACCGAAGAGATCATCGCCGGCATCTATACGGATCTGCTCGGCGTCGGTGAAATCGGTGGCGATTCCGACTTCTTCGCGCTTGGCGGCCACTCGCTGCTCGCGACCCAACTGGCGTCCCGAATCCGCAGGACGTTCGGCGTCGAGTATCCCCTCGGTGAGCTTTTCGCTGCGGCCACAGTCGCCGCGATCGCCGAGCGGATCGACGCGCTCGGTGGAGGTCCGTCGGCGCCGCCTCTGAAAAAAAGAAAAGCGTCTGGGAAGGAGAACGGAGGCGAGCTTTCGTTCGCGGAGGAGCGGCTGTGGTTTCTCGACCGGCTCGATCCCGGAACGGCAACTTACAACGTGGGTTTTCGGCTTGCGCTCTCCGGCCCGCTCGCGTTTGCTCCGTTCGTCGCGGCGCTCTCCGCCGTCG
>JBDTZG010000033.1:0-57651 GCA_040005235.1 Acidobacteriota bacterium
TATCGCCGTCCGCCACCAGGGCGGACGAACTACCCACACAGAGAGGCGAAGACCCCCAAGTTAGGGACGCTTCGTCCGCTTGAGGGCCGAAGGCCCGCCCCAACATAGCCTGGGGCAACGCCCCAGGAACCGATTCGGCCCCGAGATCTCAAAAGCTGAAAGCCCGCCCTATGTTTTTACGCTGCCTCGGGCCTAACTTGCTGACGCGCCACTTCGATGAGCAGTCGCAAGGCTCGGTTCACCGCCGCAGTATCTGGAAAGACAGCGGCAACGTCCGCGTCTAGCAAAATGAGGTTCGTCCCTTGGCGGTATCGCTCGGCATATTTCCCTCGGACCCCGCCTCGGATGTCGTACTCCGGTTCCATCTCGTCGGCGTTTTCCTCTTTACTCTCCAGATTCATAAGTCCTCCGCTCTCGAGGAGTAGCTGGTCGCGCCCCGATCATCCGCACAGAATCTTCATCTTCCGTGTGCCAGACGATCAAGATTCGTCCAGAATCAAGTGATCGCCCAGTGGTCAAGAAGCGGACCTCCGCCAAATGTTTGAAATCCCTGACCGTCGTTGAAAGCGCGTCACAGAAAACGGTACTGGCCTCCTCGAAAGACACGCCATGTTTGACTAGGTTGCTGGCGGCCTTTTCAGAGTCCCATCGGAACCTCATCGCCAAACGATAGCATTCTCGGCCGTGTCCTACCCCACCTCCTCCGCCAACCGCCCAGCCAGAAACCGCCGCTCCGGTTCCAGCCGCGCGAGCGTCAGCGCCCTTCGATATGCCTCCGCCGCTTCGGACGTTCGCCCCAAGCGCCGGAGGAGGTCAGCCCGTGCCGCGGGCAGAAGGTGGTAGTCGGCGAGGTCACCGTTCGCTTCCAATCGATCCAGCAGCGCCAGCCCCGCCTCCGGCCCTTCGGCCATGGCGACCGCCACCGCCCGGTTGAGCTCGACGACCGGGGAGGGGCGGGTGCGGAGGAGGAGGGCGTAGAGCTCGGCGATCTGGCGCCAGTCGGTTTGTTCAGCTCGTTCGGCTCGGGCGTGGACGGCGGCGATGGCTGCCTCTAACGCGTAGGCGTCGGGCGGGCCGGCGCGGAGCGCCTTCTCTACCAGCCAAAGGCCTTCGGCGATTTTTCGGCGATCCCAGCGGGTGCGGTCTTGGGCTTCGAGCAGGATCGGGAGGCCGTCGGGTGCTTGGCGGGCGTCGCCTCTCGCGTCGTGGAGGAGCATCAGGGCGAGCAGGCCTTCCACCGCCCGGTGCTCCGGGCGATCGGCGAGCTGGGCGGCGATCAACCGGCCTAGGCGGATGGCTTCGCCGCACAGTTCGCGGCGGACCAGGGCGTCGCCCGCGGTCGCGGCGTAGCCCTCGTTGAACACCAGGTAGATCACGGCGAGCACGGCGTCGAGCCGGTCGGGCAGCTCGACGGACTTGGGAATGCGGTAGGGGATGCCGGCGGCGCGGATCTTCGCCTTGGCCCGGACGATTCTCTGCTGGAGGGTCGGCAGCGGCGCCATGAAAGCGCGGGCGATCTCTTCGGCGGAGAGGCCGCAGACGGTGCGCAGGGTGAGCGCGACCTGCGCCTCGGGGGCGAGCGCCGGATGGCAACAGGTGAAGATTAGCCGCAGGCGGTCATCTGGCCAGGATTCGTCGGTCGCGTCGTCCGGCTCCGCGGTCGCGGTCAAAGGAGAGGTTTCCCGGGCGACCGCTTCGAGCTTGGCCGAGAGGACTCGTTCGCGGCGCAGGCGGTCGAGCGCCTTGTGCCGGGCGGTGGAGATCAGCCAGGCGCGCGGGTTGCCGGGAACTCCCGTCGCGGGCCAGGCGGTGAGCGCCACGGCGCAGGCTTCTTGGAGCGCCTCCTCGGCGAGGTCGAAATCGCCGAGGAGGCTGATGAGGGTGGCGAGCGCGCGGCCGGATTCCTGCCGGAAGATCCGCTCCAAGGCGAGGTCTATGCGGAGCGCTCCGGCGGCGGGCTCGGCGGTCAAAGCAGGGGTCGATCCGCGCCTTACATCATCTGGGGGACCGGCCGGATCTCGATCGAGCCGTCGGTGACCGCGGGGATGCGCGCCGCGATCGCGATCGCCTCATCGAGGTCGGCGGCCTGGATCAGGTAGTAGCCGCCGAGCTGCTCGCGGGTTTCGGCGAACGGGCCGTCGGTGCTCATCGTCTTGCCGTCCCGCACCCGCACGGTGGTCGCCGTGTTCGTCGGGGAGAGCGGGTTGCCGGAGACGTAATGGCCGGAGGCTTTGATCGAATCGGTGAAAGCCATGTATTCGCCGTAGACCTTCCCTTGCTCGTCCGGCGACATGCCCACCCAGCGGGCTTCGTTTTCGTAGATCAGCAGCATGTAGTTCACGGGGTCTCTCCTAAGTGGGAAGCGCGGTGTTCAGAGGGTCGCGCGCCTCGGGTTCGACCTCTAGTCGAACGGGGTCGGGCGAAATCGACAGGGTCCGAAAATTTCCGAAAATCTATTCGAGATCCGCCTCCCGGTATTCGCCGAACACCCCGCGCAGAGCGTCGGAGATCTCGCCGAGCGTGACCTCGGCGCGCACGCAGTCGAGGATCGGCGGCATCAGGTTCGCGTCCCCTCGGGCGGCGGTGGCGAGCGCTTCGAGGGTCGCGGCGGTTCGCGCGCCGTCCCTGCGCGCGCGCAGCGCCTGGAGGCGGGCGACTTGGTCGCGCTCGATCTCGGGCTCGATCTGGAGCACTTCGATGGGCAGCTCCTCTTCCGCCGCGAATGCGTTCACCCCCACCACCAGGTCGCGTTTCTCTTCAATCGCGATCTGCGCCCGGTAGGCGGCGTCGGCGATCTCGCGCTGCTGGAAACCGCGCTCGATCGCCGCGACGGCGCCGCCCATCTGGTCGATTTTTTCGATGTAGGCGCGCGCCCGGGTCACGATCTCGTCGGTCCAGGCTTCGATCACGTACGAGCCGCCGAGTGGATCGGCGACGTCGGCCACTCCGCTTTCAAACGCGATCACCTGTTGGGTGCGCAGCGCCACCCGGGCGGCTTCTTCCGTCGGCAGGCCGAGCGCCTCGTCGAGCGAGTTGGTGTGGAGCGATTGGGTGCCGCCGCAGACCGCGGCGAGCGCCTGGAGAGCGACTCTGGCGACGTTGTTGGTCGGCTGCTGTGCCGTCAAGGTCGAGCCCGCGGTCTGGGTGTGGAAGCGGAGCCAGAGCGAGCGCTCGTCCTTCGGGGCGAACCGTTCGCGCACCAGCTCGGCCCAGAGGCGCCGGGCGGCGCGGAACTTCGCCACCTCTTCGAGGAAATTGTTGTGGGCGTTCCAGAAGAACGACAGGCGGGGGGCGAAGGCGTCGATCGGGAGCCCCCGATCGAGCGCGGCGCCGACGTAGGTGAGCGCGTTCGCCAGGGTGAACGCGACCTCCTGGACGGCGGTCGAGCCGGCCTCTCGCATGTGGTAACCGGAGATCGAGATCGTGTTCCATTTCGGCACCCGGTCGGCGCAGAACGCGATCACGTCGGTGACCAGACGGAGCGACGGGCCGGGCGGGTAGATGTAGGTGCCGCGCGCGGCGTACTCCTTCAAGATGTCGTTCTGCACCGTGCCGCCGACCCGCTCCCACGCGACCCCTTGTTCCTCAGCCACGGCGAGATAGAGCGCAAGCAGGATCGCGGCGGTCGAGTTGATCGTCATCGAGGTGGTGACTTTGTCGAGCGGAATGTCGGCGAACAGGCGCCGCATGTCCTCGATCGAGTCGATCGCCACCCCCACCCGGCCGACCTCGCCGAGCGCGAATGCGTGGTCCGAGTCGTAGCCGATCTGGGTCGGCAGGTCGAACGCCACGGAGAGCCCGGTGGTCCCCTGGGCGAGCAGGTAGCGGTAGCGTTGATTCGACTCTTCGGCCGAGGCGAACCCGGCGTACTGCCGCATGGTCCAGCGGCGCTGCCGATACATGTCGGCGTAGAGACCGCGGGTGAAAGGATAGCCGCCCGGTCGGCCGATCGTGGCGGGGTCGATCCCCGCGACCTCTTCGGGGCCGTATGAAGGGAGGATCGGAATGCCGGAGGAGGTTTCTAGGACCTGCGGCGGCGCGGGGCTTTTCGGGGTTTCGGCAGGCATGGGTCGGATTATAGGCGGTCGGCGGGCAGGGAATTTTGGACGGGGTCACTCGAGGACACACCGGATTGCCCGGGTCTCCGGCGGACGCCGGAATCGGGCGTCGCAAGAGGGAAAACCTGTGGAAATCTTGTGGACCGCGGACTACCAGATGTGGTGGCTATGCCGCAGTGCGGCCCCTATCGCTGGTGGTCTTAAGGGGTTGACACACAACGGATCGGGCGGTTACTTTGGCAGACGCGGAACGAAGCTTCAGGAACGGGGGTACGGGCGGAATCTCGCCCGGCCGCCGCTGTAACTTTTGCTCACGCCTAACCGGCAGTACATCTAGGAGAGCTACCTCATGGCGACCGAACCGACCCTCATTCCCGAGAACTCGAACGAGGCGCCGAGCCGTACGTCCGAGGCAACGAAGGGGTCGAAGTTTCAGCGCTACTACACCACGCCGGGCGTGAGTCCTTACGACTTGGTGGAGTGGGAGCAGCGCGACGCTCTGATCACCAACGAGCGCGGCGAGAAGATCTTCGAGCAGAAGGGCGTCGAAATGCCGAAGGCCTGGTCACAGACCGCCACCAACGTGGTCGTGTCGAAATACTTCCGCGGCCATCTGGGCGCGCTCGACCGGGAGCGCAGCGTCCGCCAGCTGATCGGCCGGGTCGCGGACACGATCGCCGTGTGGGGCCGCCAGGGAGGCTACTTCGCGACCGAAGCCGACGGCGACACGTTTCACGCCGAGCTGACCCACATCCTGCTCCATCAATATGCCTGCTTCAATTCGCCGGTCTGGTTCAACGTCGGGATCGAAGAGAAGCCGCAGTGCTCGGCCTGCTTCATCAACTCGGTCGACGACACGATGCAGTCGATCCTCGAATTGGCGAAGACCGAAGGCATGCTGTTCAAATACGGCTCGGGCACCGGCTCGAACCTCTCGGCGCTCCGGTCGGCGCGCGAGCCGCTCGCGGGCGGCGGCACCGCTTCCGGTCCGGTCTCGTTCATGAAGGGATTCGACGCCTTCGCCGGCGTGATCAAGAGCGGCGGCAAGACCCGCCGCGCGGCGAAAATGGTGATCCTGGACGTCGATCACCCGGACGTCATCGACTTCATCCGTTGCAAGGAAGTCGAGGAGAAGAAGGCCTGGGCGCTGATCGACGCCGGGTACGAAGGGGGCTTCAACATCGTCGGCGGCGCCTACGATTCGATCGCCTACCAGAACGCCAACCACTCGGTGCGCGCGAGCGACGAGTTCATGCAGGCGGTTGTGGAAGACGGCAAATGGTCGACCCGGGCGCGGATCGACAATCGGCCGATGGACACCTACAAGGCGCGCGACATCATGCGCATGATCGCCGAGGCGACCTGGGTGTGCGGCGATCCGGGCATGCAGTTCGACACCACGATCAACGACTGGCACACCTCGGCCAAAACCGCGCGGATCAACGCCAGCAACCCCTGCTCGGAGTACATGTTCTTAGACGACACGGCGTGCAACCTGGCGTCGCTCAACCTGCTCCGGTTCTACGAGGACACGACCGGCTTCGACGTGGCGAGCTTCAAGCACTCGTGCGAAGTCGTCATCTCGGCGCAGGAGATCCTGGTCGATTTCGCGAGCTATCCGACGCCGAAGATCGGCGCCAACTCCCACGCCTTCCGGCCGCTCGGCATCGGCTACGCGAATCTGGGCGCCCTGTTGATGGCGCGCGGCCTGCCCTACGACTCGGATTCCGGCCGCGATTACGCCGGCGCGATCACCGCGCTGATGACCGGCGCCTCTTACGCCCAGTCGGCGCGGCTCGCCGCGGCGATGGGACCGTTCGCCGGCTATGAGGTGAACCGGCAACCGATGAGCCGGGTGATGCGCAAGCATCGCGACGCGATCCGCAAGATCGAGGCGGCCCATGTGCCGCTCGACCTGCTGCAGGCGGCGAAGAAGTCGTGGGACGAGGTGGTCGAGCTGGGCGAAAAGGTGGGCCTGCGCAACAGTCAGATCTCGGTGCTCGCGCCGACCGGCACGATCGCCTTCATGATGGACTGCGACACGACCGGCGTCGAGCCGGACATCGCGCTCGTCAAGTACAAGAAGCTGGTCGGCGGCGGCATGATCAAGATCGTCAACGGCACGGTGCCGAAGGCGTTGAAGCGGCTCGGCTACGACCGGGAGCAGGTCCGGGCGGTCGTCGAGTTCATCGACGAGAACGACACGATCGAAGGGGCGCCGCATTTGAAGCCTGAGCACCTCGCGGTGTTCGATTGCGCGTTCAAGCCGAACAAGGGCTCGCGCTCGATCCACTACATGGGCCACTTGAAGATGCTCGCCGCGGCGCAGCCGTTCATCTCGGGCGCGATCAGCAAGACGATCAACATGCCCGAGGATTCGACCGTCGACGAGATCCTCCAGGCCTACGTCGAAGGGTGGCGGATGGGCTTGAAGGCGATCGCGGTCTACCGCGACAACTGCAAGCGCAGCCAGCCGTTGTCGACCAAGAAGGACGAGTCGTCGCCGGTGGCGACCGCGCTCAACCTCGCGGCCGAACGCCGGACGGTCCGCCGTCGCCTGGCCGACGAGCGCCGGGCGATCACCCACAAGTTCTCGATCAACGACCACGAGGGTTTCATCACGGTCGGGCTCTACGACGACGGCCAGCCGGGCGAGCTGTTCCTGATGATGGCCAAGGAAGGCTCGACCATCTCCGGGCTGATGGACGCGTTCGGCATCGCGGTCTCGATCGCGCTCCAGTACGGCGTGCCGTTGAAGACGCTGGTCGACAAGTTCAGCCACACCCGATTCGAGCCCTCGGGTTTCTCCTCGAACCCCGAGATTCCGATCGCCAAGTCGATCATCGACTACATTTTCCGCTGGATGGCCAGCAAGTTCCTGTCGGCCCAAGAAAAGTTCGACGTCGGCGTGATCCTGCGCGAAGAAGTTCCCTCGGCCGATGCGCCGCCCGCGGTGGCCCTCCTGGGCGGCGGGCGCCTGGAGCCGGTGCTCGTAGCGAGCGTCGCGGAATCGCGCAAAGTGACGTTCCTCTACCAGCAGGACGCCCCGAGCTGCCACGACTGCGGCTCGATCATGGTGCGAAACGGCAGCTGCTACAAATGCCTGAATTGCGGTTCGACCAGCGGTTGCAGTTAAGATCCGCCGCTGGAATCCGAGTTGTGTAGGGCGGGGAAGGCGCGTCTGGAGGGGCGTGCTGCTGTACGAGTAGGGGGAGGAGAGAAGGGGAAGAGGGCGAAAGCTCTCTTCCCCTTCGGTTTTCTTGGACGTGCGCGAGGCCCAGATGCCATATATTCCCCGTGCCATGAAGACGCTCAGCCTGCTCCGCCTCCGGCCGGTCCTCCTCCTCGCCCTGCTTTCGATCCTGCTCGGTTTCGGCTGTCAGGAGGGATTTTCCTCTTCGGCGTCTTCGACCTCGACCAAGTCCGCCACGGCCGCGGCGACCCAGTTCCGCCTGAAGACGTTGGAGGGGGGCAAATCGTTGGGGCCGCCCGACTTCCCCGGCAAGGTGGTGGTGGTCGACTTCTGGGCGACCTGGTGCGGTCCGTGCCAAATCCAGGCGCGCATTCTCGATGCGATGGCCAAGAGCTACGCGGGCAACAAGCGGGTCCAGTTCCTGGCCGCCAACGTCGGCGAGACCTCGGAGACGGTGAAGAGCTACGTCAAAAACAAGCCGTTTCCCTATCCGGTGCTGCTCGATCCGGACGGCGTTTCGGACGATCTCGGGGTCTTCGCGCTGCCGACTCTTCTGATCATCGACACCCGAGGCAAAGTCGCCTTCTTCGAGCCGGGCATCGCCGACGCCGACATGATCAAGAAGATTCTGGCCCAGGCCGGGGCCTGAGGATCAGCGTCAGGTTGCGGGCGTAGACCACCAAGCCCGCGAGCTGGCCGACCGATCCCACCGGATCGCCCCGGCGCAGGAAGTAGATTGCGAGAATCACCCCGCCGAAAAGGCTGAGCCACCAGAACACCACGGGAACGACGCTCTGGCGTTTGCGCTCGGTGGAGATCCACTGCGCGAGCATCCGCCCGGTGAACAGCGCCTGCCCCAGGAACCCGAACGCGATCCAGCTGCGCGGCAGTCCCGCCTCGCGGGCGTCCGTCGGGTGTTGCGGTCGCGCGGTTGTTGGAGGGGTCGTCGCCGGAGCGGTGTGGGTGACGAGAGGAATGAGCGCCAAGCCAGCGGCTAGGCCGGTCACGAAAATGACGAGGTAGATCGGTTTCACCGGTCGATACGCTCCGAAGGAAGGGCAAAAGGCCAGACCCTCTCCCGCGAGCTTGAACGCTCGGGAGAGGGTCTGTTGCTTTCGGGGATCGTACCGCGAGGTGACTACTTGAGAACGACGAGTGCCACGCGGCGGTTCTGCGACCGCCCCTTACCCGATTTGTTGTCGGCGATCGGGGCGAGCTCACCGTAGGAGATGACGTTCATCCGGTGGAGCGGCAGCTGGTGCTCGCGGGCGAGGTAATTGCGCACGGCCTGAGCGCGCGACTGGCCGAGCTCCTCGTTGTAGTCGTCGGCGCCGACCGAATCGGTGTGCCCCTGGACCTCGATGTAGACCCCGGCGCCATCCTCCTTGAGCTTGGTGGCGAACTCGTCGAGCGCGGCTTTCGCCTCGGCCGACAGGTCGGTTTTGTTGAAGCCGAAGTGGACCCGGTCGTCGGTCAGCACGGTCTCGTAGAGCAGCTTGCCTTCGGCAAGCTTGCCCGCCTCTTGAGCGCGCTGGAGGGCCTCTTGCGCCGTGCGCGAGGCCTCGCCGATCTGCTGGTCATGGGTTTGGAGCTTGGCGTCCTGCTGCTTGTTCTGACTCTGAACCTCTTCGACCTGGCCCTCTACGCCGTTGACGCGGTCGGTGACCTTGGCATCTTCCTTCTGAACGTACTTCTTGGTCGCACAGCCGGAGGCGAGCAACCCTCCCGCGAGCATGAGGGCGAGGGCAGGGAGTTTGACGGACTTCAGCATGAGATAATCCTCCTAGGGATTCGGGATTCGGGTTTGCCCGAAACTGAGGGTTCGCCCGCTCCCGGTTCATCTCCCCACGCTGACCGCGGGGGGAGGTCCGTTGTAGCCGCGTCGGAACAGCACCGCCCTTTTTCCCGGCACCTGGATCTCCAGGCGGCGGAAGCGGTCGGCGCCATCGCCGGTCGCGAAGCCGAGAACGTACTGATGCCGCAGATCCTCGCGGATCGCGGTTAACGCCTCGGTCAAATCCGAGGTCGAAGCGACGGAGAAGTAACGGCCGCCAGACGTCGCGGCGAGCAAGTTCAAAACGTCGGCGTAGCGGTAGACCTTTTTGCCCTGTTCGTCCAACGGGTAGGGGCTGCCCGAATCGAACCCGAGCACGTAGACCGGCAGCTGCGCGGCGCGCACCAGCTCGCGCGCCTGCTCGGGCGTCATCGAGCTTGCGTTGTCGACGCCGTCGGTGATCAGCAGGGCGAAGCGTTTCGGATTGTGGCCCGAGCCGGAGACCTCGGGCATGTTGGCCACGGCATCGTGCAGGGCGGTCTTGCCCCACGGTTTCCAAGTCGCGACCGCCTCGCGCAGCGCGCCGAGATCCGCGGTGAACGGCACGTCGATCCGTTGCTCGCCGTCGGAAAACGTGGCGATTGCAAACTCGTCGCCCGAGGCGGCGGAATCGAAGAAGAAGCTCGCGGCGTTGCGGCTCCAGACCAGCCGCTCTCCCGCGTCCATGCTGCCCGAGAGATCCTGCAGCAGAACCAAGCTCGCCGGGGCGTCGGCCCGGCTCTCGAAGCTCTCGAACGAAGTTTTCTTGCCGTCCACGAACAGCTCGAAATCGCCGCGATCGAGGCCTTTGACGTAGCGCGCGCCGTCGCGCACGACGACCGGGACCAGCACGTAACCGACCGAGAAGCTGTCGGCGAATTCTGCCGCCGGATCGCTGTTTACCGGCGTACCCGCCCCGCTCTGTAACTGACCGGCCGTCTGGGCGAAGCCGCTCCCCTGCAGGGTGGCGAGGAGGCTTCCCGTGGCCAGGAGCAGGGAAAGCGTGCGGGGGAGGGGGCGATTCGTCATGCCGAAAAAGGACGGTAGCAAACCATGCGCCATCGGCTATGGGTGGCCGCCGTGGACGCTGCGAGAGGTAGAGTCCGCGGCGACAAGGAGAACCTCATGAACGATTCGATCGATCTGCGCTTCCTCTCGATCAAGTGCGGTAACTGCAACACCTACCAGACCTTAGCCGCCTTCTCGCGGCGCGAGGAATGGAACGTCTACAGCTACGAGTGCGAAAACGACGTCTGCGATCCCAACGTCACCCGCACCTACCTGGAAATCCCCCGAGAGCTCGACGCCTTCGCCCGCCGCGACCCAAATTGGCGTGGCGGCGGCAAACATGGCGCAGAAGGAGACGGGGCTCCGACCGACTAAGGGGCGGGCCGAGGTCGGTGTCTTCTATGTCCGCCAAGCTGGACATGTTACCCTTGGCACTCAAGCGGGCTCGCCCCCGCCCCCCTAATATCGCCAGGTTCAGTCTGTCGCAATTCCTACCCAGGAGAAGGTAGCCATGGCCAAGATCGTCCACCTCGTGGGCACGGGCACGATCGGGGAGCCTCTGATCGGCCTGTTCACGGATTTCCGCGAGAAGCTCGGAATCGACGAAGTGACCTTTCACAAGCGGACGGCGCTGCCCGCGGACCGCGCGAAGATCAACCATCTGATGGCGCGCGGCGCCAAGCTCGCTGCCGACCCGGACGTGCGCGAGAGCTTCGAGAATCTCGGCCACAAGGTGAGCTTCGACACCAGCGACGCGCTCGACCGGGCCTCGGTCGTGATCGACTGCACCCCCGCCGGCAACGAGAACAAAGAGCAGATCTACAAGCATCTGTCGGGCCCCAAGGGGTTCCTGGCGCAGGGGAGCGAGTTCGGCTTCGGCAAGCCCTACGCCCGCGGAATCAACGACGAGACGTTGATCCCCGGCGAGGATCGCTACATCCAGGTGGTCTCCTGCAATACCCACAACATCACGACGCTGATCAAGACTCTGTGCGACGAAGGCGCGGCGGGCTACTCGCTCGAACGCGGCACGTTCGTCTGCATGCGCCGGGCGAACGACATCTCGCAGGACGGCGGCTTCGTGCCCGCCCCCTCGGTCGGCAAACACGACGACGATCTGTTCGGCACCCACCACGCGCATGACGCCCACCATGTGTTCGAAACGCTCGGCCTCGACCTCAACCTGTTTTCGAGCGCGGTGAAGCTCAACACCCAATACATGCACTCGATCTGGTTCAGTCTGGAAGTCAACCGCGACATCGCGATCGACGAGGTGAAGCGCCGGCTGCGCGAGAACCCGCGGGTCTCGATGACCGACAAGCGCTCCTCGAACCTGATCTTCAGCTTCGGCCGCGACCATGGCTATTACGGCCGCATCCTGTCCCAGACGGTGGTGGCGGCCCCGACCTTGACGGTACGGAAGAACCGCGAGATCTACGGCTTCTGCTTCACCCCGCAGGACGGCAACTCGCTGGTCTCTTCGATCGCGGCCGCGCTCTGGCTGATCGATCCGGATCCGACGAGCGTCGCGGAGAGGCTCGCGCCGATCCGCCGGTTCGTTTTTCGAGAAATCTAGGCGTGAGATCTGATTTGATTCGATCATGAGTGGTGGGAAGGTCGAAGTCCGCATCGAATCCGGGCCGGGCGCGCTCCGCATCGAAGGGTCCTCCCGGGCGGGCGACTCGACCTGGCTCAAAGTCCATCCCCCCGGCCTGGCGTTCGACGTCGGCCGGGGGTCGCTTCAGCTCGGCGGCTCGCGCGACCTGTTCGTCTCCCACGGCCATCTCGACCACGCGCTCGGCCTGCCGTTTGCGATCTCGCAACGGACGCTCCACGAATCGGCGGCCACTCGGGTGTTCTGTCCGAAGGAGATCGCCGAAGACATCCGAGCCTTCGTCGTCGCCGCGGAGCGGATGGAGCGGGTCTCCTACCGCTGGGAGCTGTTCCCGTTGGAGACGGGCGACCGGGTCGAGGTGGCACGCGATCTTTGCGTCGAGGCGTTTCCCGTCGATCACGTGGTGCCGAGCCTGGGCTTCCATCTACTGCGAAAAAAGCACCGCCTCGCCGCGGTCTATCAGGGCCGCGAATCGACGGAGCTCGCGGCGCTGCGATCCTCAGGGGTGGCGATCGAAGAGACCGTCGAAGAGCTTTGGGTCTCCTACTGCGCCGATACCGGCCCGGGCGTCTTCGACCTCGAACCGCGGATTTTCACCACCCCGGTGTTGATCCTCGAATGCACTTTTCTTTCCTCGGAGCTCCGCGATCGCGCGGTCCGCTATAAACATATGCATATCGACGAGATCGCCGCGCGCGCCGACCAGTTCCACAACCAGGCGATCGTGCTCCAACACCTGTCGCACCGCCACAGCTTCGCGGATTTGGAGCGGGCGGTGGAAGAAAAGCTTCCAAGCCTCGCCGCGCGGATTCAGATCCTGAGGGCGCTATGAGTCGCCGGCCTGGAGCGGCGGTTCCCGCGAGCGTCCGGCTCGCCGAAATCGACGAGCTGGAGGTTTCGATCGACAAGCTGGTCGCGGGCGGCGAAGGGATCGCCCGGCTCGACGGCATCCCCATCTTCGTGCCGCGCGCGGCGCCCGGCGATCGGCTGCGCGTGAGGCTGACGGAGAGGAAGCCCGACTATGCGCGCGCCGAGATCGTCGAGATCCTTATCCCCGGTCCGGGCCGCCGGCCCGATCCGTACCCCGCGCTTTCGGCGACCGGCCTGTGCGACCTCCAGCATCTGGACGACGATCTGCAATCCAGGGCGCGCGCCCAAGCGGTCTGCGAGACGCTGGTCCGCATGGGGGGCATCATCCTTCCTGCCGATCTCTCCGTGATCACCGGCGAGCCCTGGCACTACCGCCTGCGCACCGAGCTGACGACCGAGAAAAACGCGAACGGCGATGTCTTCGTCGGCTATCAGGCCCGGGCGAGCAACCGGCTGATTCCCCTGCAGGAATGTCCCCTGCTGGTGCCCGAGCTCGAAGCGCTGCTCGCCGTCTTGCCCCGACTGTTGGGGGAGTTGACCGGAGTCGAGCCGCCGCGCCGGATCGACCTCGCCGCGGGCGACGACGGCCAGGTCACTGCGGCGCCCGTGATCGAAGGGCTGCCCCACGGCGAGGTGACGACTACGGTCGCGACGACTGCCGGCGAGATCACCTACGCTTACGACGCGCGCACCTTTTTCCAAGGGCACCGCGGCCTGTTGGCGAAACTGGTCGAAACCGCGGTGGGGCCGTGGACCGGTAAGTCCGCCTATGACCTCTATGCCGGGGTCGGCCTTTTCGCCTTGCCGCTCGCCAAGCGCTACGGCCACGTGGTGGCGGTCGAAGCCGACCGGATCGCCGTGCGTTACGCGCGCAACAACGCGCGGCGCAACAAGCTCACGAACGTCGAATCGTTCCCGAGCGCGCTCGAAACCTGGATCGGCAAGCTCCCCTACGAGACCGACCGGGTGATCCTCGACCCGCCCCGCGCGGGCCTCTCGCAACGGGTCCGCGCGGTTCTCTGCGAGCGGCCTCCGGCGCGGCTCACCTACGTCTCCTGCCATCCGGCGACGCTCGCCCGCGACCTGCGGCAGCTGTCCAAGACCTTCACGATCGAGAGCCTTGCGTTGCTCGATCTGTTCCCCCAGACCGGGCATATGGAGGCGGTGGTGCAGATGGTGCGGATTGCGGGCTAGCGGCGCGTCCGGGCCAAAATTACCGTTCCCTGCCGCGGGATCACTGTTCCCGGCCGCGGGACCAGTGATTTTGCGCCAAATTCGTTGATCCCTGGCTCGGGATCGCTGGTCCCTCCGTCGGGAGCGCGCGCCACACTGCTCGCGAGCGACGAGCGGAAGAAGTCCAAGAATAAGGATCGGCTAGCCGATCTCCTCGCGCCCGTCTGGGCGACGTCGACGACGCTCTCGAAGAACTGACGAACTGACCGCTCGGTCCGGGCCGGGCGGCCTCGCTGTCCTCTCCTTTGCCACGCATAGACTGGCACGGACGGAGGGAGCGGAGAGGACAGGATCCGGCGGGTGGAGTGTATTCCGACGAGAATTGGAACGAATCCGGCTCCATTTGCCGCTAGTGAGAAGGAATCGATTCAATTTCCGCGAGGTCAGACGACGATGGAAACTATGGAGGCAAGAGTGCAGAAGCTGGAGTGGCGTAAGGGCGAGCCGCTATTCACGGCGGCTGAATGGGATGCCGAGCAGCATCCGTGTCTGGCGTCGGTTTCCTGCGGCATGATGGGGCTTCGAGCCGTGCCGGTTTTGAAAACGCCGCCTGTTGAGATTGTCCAAATCCCCGTTGGCGACGACTTCAACCAAGAGATCAGCCTCGCAGCAATGGCATTCAACATGACTTGGCAATCCGGAGCGGCTTGGGGAAACTGGCGCGGTGGCTTTTTCGGATACGACGAAGAAGAGGACTGGCCGGAGGCCATTCGGACGGTATTAAAGAGGTGTGATGAGAGCGTGACCGTCCGGTTTGTCCCGACCGGCGCCCGACCGAGCCTTGCGCTCGCGCAGCACGGTCCTCTCTTTCAGCTTCTTCCCCTTAACTCGCTCCTGAAGCATCGGCTCCCAGTACTCGGCCGACGTACCTGGCCTACTCCGTTCTTCGGAGATCTTGACCTCGAATTGGGAGGGACCGCCCGTATCTTGCGCTCAAGGCTTGAGCGCGCGGTCGCGGAACACCTCTGGCCGCTGCTCATGCCCCAATCGGGCCTAATGGCGTTCAGCGCGAAGGATCCGATCCGGCTGCTCGCCTTCAATCTCGACTTCTGGCTGCCTTACCTCGACCGCGTCATCGAAGAGCGAATGCGTACCATAGGGAAAAACACGTACCGGAGCGCCGCCGACAAGACTGTAGCGGCGCAGATGCTTCAGCAGCTCGGGGAAAACTTCGAGGTCGAACCGCCGCTCTATCACGCGGATGCTTGGCGAGGAGAAGCCGAGGCATTGGAAGCTACACGCGAGATGGTTGAGGCGGCCGACAGGGGCGGGAAGCTCCGGGCGATCATTGATGTCGTGCGACGCCATCGCGTCGAGGACGACTTCTCAGAGAAGTGGAGCTGGGCCAAGGAGGACTTTGAGCGAAAGCTCTACTCGAAGCGATCGAAATGCCGAGTCACCTTCGTCGAGCTGAGCGACACACTACCCGTCCACGGCCCCGACAAAGAGATTGACGCCGCGACCAGCCTGCTTTGGGACGACCTGTTCGCTCTGATCGACCGGAAGGATCGCAACGTTGTTGTCTGCCTACGAAATGGGGTAACCCGTGTCTCGGAGATAGCCGAGTTGCTCGGATATGCGAATCACAGTGCGGTATCGAAGAAGCTTGCCCGCATCCGAGAGCGCGCCAGAAGGCTCTTGGCGTAGCTTGGTGTAAGTATCCTCCGGCGCGCGGCCTACCGAGTCTGGCGCCGCCCCGGCGACCGGTTTGGCTTCCTCGGCTTCCGCCTTGCCCGAGGTCAGGGTATGCGCTCCTGCAGGTGAGATCGGAGCGGTCGGATGCTGGAGAAGAAATATAGTCCAACGATGAAACCGAAAATCTACGTCGAGACCTCGATCATCAGCTATCTGGCGGCTCGGCCGAGCCGAGACTTGGTCCTCGCGGGCCATCAGCAAATCACCCACCAGTGGTGGGAAGAGCGTCGAGGGGACTTCGAGGCGTTCGCGTCGGAAGCCGTGGTCAATGAAGCGAGTGCAGGAGACCCTGAGGCAGCGCGTCGGCGTCTTGAATTCCTTGGTTCGCTTCCGCTCCTCGACATTACCGACGAGGTATCTTCGCTGGTAGAAAAGCTGATCCAACAGGGGCCGATTCCGCCCAAGGCTGTCGTAGACGCCGTGCACGTTGCCGTTTCCGCGGTCTACGGATTGGATTACCTCCTCACTTGGAACTGTTCTCACCTGGCGAACGCCACGATGCGGACTCGGATCAATCAGGTCTGTGTTTCGTCAGGGTACCAGGCGGTAGTAATCTGTACACCTGAAGAACTGATGGAGGACTAGTCCATGGACAAGTGGCAAGATGAGATCGTCGCCGAAATCAGGGCCGTTCGTGACGCCTATGCGCAGCGCTTCAACTACGACCCCCAAGCCATTTGCCGCGACCTCCGACGGCTTCAAGAGGAAAGCGGTAGTACCATCGTGCGCCCCGAGAGAGTCCAAGAAGCCGACCGTAAGCGGCGAAGCCAAGCGGCTTGAACCTGGGGAGCGCGGAGGCCGAGTCTTCCGCGCTCCGGCCCGCCCATCCGGGTGGCCCGGCGCGGCGGGCCTTCACGTATTCTTTCCTGATGCACCCCGCCCCGGCCCCGGCCTCTGACGTGCCCGTCGCAGCGAGGCCAACCCAGTTTCCACTCAAGCTCGCCGAGGCGCTGCGACGGACGTTCGCCGCGGGGTATACCAAAGCCGATCTGCGGGCCGACCTGCTCGCCGGGGCGGTCGTCGGCGTTGTGGCCCTGCCGCTTTCGATGGCGCTCGCCGTGGCGTCCGGCGTGCCGCCCCAGTACGGGCTCTACACCGCGATCGTCGGCGGTTTTCTGATCGCCGCGCTCGGCGGATCGAAGGTCCAGGTCTCCGGACCGACCGCGGCGTTCGTGGTGGTCCTGGCGCCGATCGCCGCGCGCCAGGGTGTCGGGGGGCTGCTGCTGGCGACCGCGATGGCCGGGGTGATCCTGATCGGAATGGGAATCGGCCGGCTGGGCGGCCTGATCCAATTCGTCCCCTATCCGGTCACGACGGGATTTACGACGGGTATCGCGGTCGTCATCGCGACGCTCCAACTCAAGGACTTCCTCGGCCTCACGGTCGAAAAGATGCCGGAGCATTTCGCCGAGCGGGCCGTGGCGCTCGGGCGAGCGGTCCCGAGTGCCCGCTGGCCGGAGATCGCGATCGGTGCGTTCACGCTCGCCGTTCTTCTCCTCTGGCCCCGACTGACGCGAAAATTTCCCGCGCCGCTCGTGGCGCTCTCCCTCGGCGGACTGCTCGCCGCGGCGCTCTCGCACTTCGTTCCCGGTTTTGAGGTCGCGACGATCGCCAGCCGTTTCCATTACGAGATCGGTGGAGTGATCCACGGTGGCATCCCGCAGCTGCCGCCGGTGCCGATTCTCCCTTGGAACCTGCCCGGGGCCGACGGCGCGCCGCTCGTCCTATCCTTCGATCTGTTCCGCCAACTGCTGCCGGTCGCGTTCGCGATCGCCATGCTGGGCGCGATCGAATCGCTCCTTTCCGCGGTGGTCGCGGATGGTCTTACCGGCAAGACCCACGATCCCGACAGCGAGCTGCTCGCCCAAGGCATCGGCAACTTGGTCGCGCCGTTCTTCGGTGGCATTCCGGCGACCGGCGCGATCGCGCGAACGGCGACCAACGTCCGCTCCGGAGCCCGTTCGCCGATCGCGGCGATGACCCACGCGTTTGTGGTGCTCGCCGCAGTCCTGGTCGCCGCCCCCCTCCTCGGCTATCTGCCGATGGCCTCGCTCGCCGCCCTCCTGCTTCTGGTCGCCTGGAACATGAGCGAGGTCCACAACTTCGCCCGCACCTTCCGCCAGGCGCCGAAGAGCGACACTTTCATCCTGCTCGCCTGCTTCCTGCTGACGGTGCTGTTCGACATGGTGGTCGCCGTCACTTTCGGAGTTCTTCTCGCCGCCCTCCTCTTCATGCGCCGGATGGCCGAAGTCTCCGGCACCGACCTCGCGGAATCGACCCATCCTCTGGTGGCAGAGGGCTTGCCCAAAGACGTTCTGGTCTACGAGGTCGCCGGCCCCCTCTTCTTCGGCGCAGCCCAAAAAGCGATGAGCGCCCTTCAACGCGTGGCGCAAGGGGTAGCCGTCGTGATCCTCGACCTGCACGCCGTGCCGGCCATCGACGCCACCGGCCTCGTAGCCCTCGAAGCCGCGATCGACCGCCTCTACCGAATGAACGTCTTCGTCGTCCTCGCCGGAGTCCAACACCAGCCGCTCGAAGTCCTCGGCAAAGCCGGCTTTCCCCGCCGCACCGAAAAACTCGCCGTCTGCCGCTCGCACGAAAGCGCGCTGGCGACGGCGCGGAAACGGTCCAAGCTCAGCGAAGAGAAGCCTCCGGAATAGAAATCCTGGGCTCTCCAAAGCATAGAAACGCGAAGTCCTTGACCCGCCCTAAACGCTCCGGGTACTTTCGACGTCCATATCGAGAGAGCGACTGGAGGAAATCGATGAGCCGGAAATCCGCGCGGATTCTGTCCGCCCTGCTGTGTGTCGTACCGTTCGCCGTGGCCGCTGGGTTCGCCCAAACGCCGCCGCCCGCCCCCACCGATCCCGCGAAGCTCGACGCGGAGCTGCGCTACCAGACCGGGACCGTGCAGGTCGCGGACGGCAAGGCGACGTTCAACCTTGGCCCCGAGTTTCGCTATCTGGACCCGAAGCAGACGGCTCGACTGTTGACCGAAGGGTGGGGCAACCCTCCCGGCGGCGAGACTCTCGGCATGATCTTCCCATCGGGGCTAAGCCCCCTTTCCGCCGAGGGGTGGGGCGTCGTCATTACCTATGAAGAGGACGGCTACGTCGACGACAAGGGCGCCGAGAAGGTCGACTACAACGAGCTGCTCGGCGAGATGAAGAAGAGCGTCACCGAGGAGAACAAAGAGCGGACGAAAGCGGGGTACGAGCCGATGCAACTGGTCGGCTGGGCCGAGCCGCCGCGCTACGACAAGGCGACCAACAAGATGTATTGGGCCAAGGACATCAAGTTCGGCAATTCGCCCGTCGACACCCTGAACTACAACATCCGCGTGCTCGGCCGGCGCGGAGTCCTGGTACTGAACGCGGTCTCGACCGTCGATCAGCTGGCTTCTGTCACGACCTCGATGCAGCTGCTGCTGCCCGCGGTCGATTTCAACCCCGGGCACCGGTACGCCGATTTCATTCCGGGCAAGGACAAGATGGCCGAATACGGCATCGGCGCCCTGGTGCTCGGCACGCTCGCGGCGAAGACCGGCCTGTTCAAGGCGCTGCTCGTCGGCCTCTTGGCGGCGAAGAAATTCGTCATCCTGGGGCTCGCCGCGATCGGCGCCTGGTTCCGGAAAAAGTTCAAGAAGAAGGAACCGACAATGGCCGAGGCGATCGAGCCCTAAGGGCGGCTGAACCCGCTACGGCGGCGGAGGCGCGTCGTTCGGCAGCGCTGAGGTTTCGGCCGGAAGCTCGTCGCTGGTCATTTCGTCACTGGACGTCGCGTCCTCGTGCGCCGGCACCGCGGAATCATCGAGCGGCACGAGACAGGTGGTCTCGGTAGCGGCGATTGGCGAGGTGTCCTGGATCAGGTGGACCGTGGCGACCTCGGTGCCGATCTTCGCCTCGACCCGGGTCTCGTAATCGTTGCCGGAGAATCCGCCCTTCCAATAGATCGTGCCGCGGAAGCCTTCGCCGCCGATCTTGATCGGGCCGGCGGTCTTGATCTCGCCGAGGGGATGGAAACAGGCGAGCGCCCGCTTGGCCAGTTTGTCGCGAAACAGCTTGTCGAACTCTTCCTGCCGGCTGCAGGCGAAACCCGCGAGCAGCGGCAGCAACAGCGGCAGCAAAAGCAGGGCGCATCGAATCGTCGAACCGCGAACGGTCTTCGCGTGGAACATCGGGCGAGACTCCTTTGAAAACAAGCTTGAGGCCGAAGATGCTATCCGATTCGGGCCGGGCTCGTCGTCCGCCGACCTCGCGCGAGCTTGAACGCCCAGGCCGCGCCGATTCCCAGCAGAAGCCCGCCGAGGCCGAACGCCCAGGCGGGGAGCGGGCGCGCCGGGCGTTGAAGGGCGAGGGGCAGTGCGAACGCCGGGTCGCCCATCAGCACCAGGCCCGCCCAGGCGGCAGGAGGAAGCCCCGCCGCGGCCGCCTCGCGACGCGCCTGCCGGAGAGCCCGGCCGGCGGAGTCTCCCCGCGCGAGAGAGCGGTAGAAGCTCTTCGAAATCCTTTCGGCCTCGTCGTCCGCCAGCGGCCAGCGACTGCCGATGACGGTGGGAGCGCCCGCTTGGAAGAACGCCCGCGCGAGGCTCATCGTTCCCTCTCCGGAGACGATCGTGCCGTCGGCCGTTTGGCAGGCGGAAAGGAAGGCGAGTTTTCCCAGCAGCGGCAGCGCCACGATTTCGCGCGGCTGGAGCAGGCCGTCCGCGAGCAGGACCGCCGAGCGATCCGGATGAGCGGCGTCGGCGATCGCATGGGCCGCGAAATGGAGCACGGCAAACGGCGCCAGGGGTGTGCGTGCGAGCCTCTCGATCGTCGCCTGCCTACCGACCCACAGCTCGCTTAAAAGGAGCTGATCTTTCACGTCTTCGCCCTCGCGCCGGGCGAAGGGCAGCGGGCTGAACCGCTCGCCTGGTGGAGGGAGAGGAGGGGCCGAAGCCCCTTGGGCCGCCGCGGCCGGGCCGGTTTGGCGGGGTTCCGGATCGGCGAGGATCAGGGCGCCACGCTCGGGGACTGATCGGGGGCGGGTCCGCCAGTACGCGAACAGGGTGGCCGACGGGGCGATCGCCAGCTCGTAACGAAGGCCGAGCGGCGGGCTCTCCGGGCTCTCGCGGAGGGCATCCCAGGGGAGGCTGTAGAGCGCACCGTCAGGAATGATCACCAGCCGGTGAACTGCTTTGGGTAGAGTGCCAAGCGCTGGGCCGAGCAGCATCGAGCCGAGCCGGGCGGCGGCGGGCGCCTCTTTGCCGTCCCTTCGTTCGAGCAGACCGAGGAACATCGGCAGCAGCGTTTCGATCTCCGCCCGGTCGGCCAGACGATGGACCTGGGCGCCGCCTCGGGTGATCGTGATCAGCCACGATCCACCGGCGAAATCGCCGTACAGATCGCGCCAAGAGCCGAGCTGGAACAGGAGGAGAGCCTCGTCCGGCGCCAGCGTCCGGCGCACGACGGCGAGCGGCGTCGCGACCCCGGCGAGCGAGTCCGCCTGGCGCACCGGGGCGGTGCCGGCGGCGGCGAGGCTCTCTAAGAGGAAACGGCCGCGCATCCGCTCCATCACCGCGAAGGCGCGCGGCAGGTCGGGCACCTCGCCGTCGAGCAGCCGCCCGGCGAGCCAGCGGTAGTTTTGGGTCCAGGCGGAGAACAAGCCGACGCGGCTCTCCTCCTCGGGCTGGAGGATGCGGAGCGACTCGATCGCCGACAGGGCCGCAAAGCAACTCGCGACCGCCGCTTCGCGCGGCAAGGTCCGCCAATCGACCCGCATGCGCCCCTGCCAGGAGATCGCGAGCGAGCGAGGGTCGCCGATCTCTTGCGCGGCGGCGATCGCCTGCCGGGCGAAGCTCGCCGCCTCGGCTCCTGCCGTCAGATGGGCGAGCGACCAGAGGGTGTTCGCGATCCGCTCCGGTTGCTCCAGCTTGCGCGCCAGCGCCAAGCTTTGGATGAGGATCTTTCTCGCGCTCTCGGGCCGGCCGCGAGCCCGCTCGTTTTCGCCGAGCAGTTGCAGGCTGCGCTGTGCGATCTCTAGTGAACCCCCGGCGCGGGCGAGGACGAGCGCCTGGCGGGAGAGCGTTTCGATCTCCTCCAACCCTCCCGGTTCGGGCAGCTCTTCGAGCTGGCGCTGGCGGGTGAGCGCCAGGCTGTAGGCGCAGATCGCCTCGCCGGCCTGGTTGCGGCTGGCGCGATAGGACTCGGAAAGGCGCCGGAAGTAGGCGGCCGCCTCGTCGTAGCGCCCGAGCCGGAAGCTCAAGCCCGCCAATGCCTCCAAGCATCCCTGCTGGCGTCTGGGGGTGCCTCTCGGGAAAGCGAGCGCCTCCGCACGCTTGAGGTTGCGGCCCGCCCGGCCGAGATCGCCGCCGCTCTCCATCAACTGGTTCGCTTCGAGGATCAGAGCGAGGCCGAGCAGGTCGGGATCCTTCGTCGTTTCGGCAGCCGCCAGAGCGAGCGACGCCTGCCGGGCCGCCTCCGCCATTTCGCCGCGTCGCGACAGGATGTTTCGCAAGTTGGCTCTCGCCTTCACCTCACCCTGCGGCATTTTGAGCCGGGCGAGCTCGACGGCTGCGGCGCGGTAGAAAGCGAGGGCTTCTTCTTCCTTCCCTTGGGGGTCGTCGGACGCGATGTGGCCCCGCACCAGGAGAGCCCAGGCGAGGCCGCGCGGTCCGGGGGCCAGGAGGCCGATGCGCGCAAGCCGTGCGTCGGCCTCCTTGAATCTGTTCTCCGACCGGGCCACCTCGTCGAAGCAGAGATAGGAGCGGTCCTCGTTCGGCGCGGCCCGCACCCGGTCGTCGCAGGCGACAAAAGAATCGGCAGCCTCCCCCGGCGTCGCCCCGTGGCCGATGGCGGCCCCGGCGAACCAGAGCGGCAAGGCCAGCCATCGGGGGACGACGGGCATAGGCCGCGAAGCGGAAAGCTAGCGCTCGCCCGGAGCGAGCAGGTCGCGGATCACGTCGCAACCGCCGCCGCAATCGCGCTCCGTCATGTGCGGCGGCGGCGGATCGCCCATGTTGGCGATGGGGCATTGCGCCGTCGTGATCGCCAGGCTGTCGGCGGCCTCGGACTGAATTTCGGCCGAAAAGACCGGACCACTCAACAAATTGTCGACCCCGGTCTCGATTACCGCGATCGCGCGGATGTAGAGAAACGGCCGGCTGCCGAGCAGGTTGGCGGCGCGCAGCACGAGGTGGAGGGGAACGCCGGGCCGCAGCGTGGCGGTGCGGAATCCGAGCAGCGTCCCGCGGTCGTCACGTAGCTCGATGCGGGCGGTCGAAGGATGGGTTCCCGTGCGGCCGGCGTCGACCAGGTGGAGCCGCACGGTCTGCCGCGGCGAAAGGGTGAAGATGCCGGTCGAGGCCGTGGTGCGGATGCGATCCTGAGCCAGGGACGCGGTCGACGCTCCGAGCGCGAGCAGCAGGCCGATCAGCAGCGCACGTCGAAGCCGAGGGGCGAAGAGAGAGAAGGTATTCATGGTTCGAGTCTCCATAGTTCTAGCGGTCTGCTCTTCGAACGCGTTCCATGCGGCAATTCCCTCACCTCTCCCTTAAGGTTCATCGGGAGATCGCGACCTCATAGGCGGGCGAGGCGACCGTTCGTCCATCGGCGGTCCGGCCTTCGACCTGCCAGAGAAGGCGGGTGCCCGCCGGAAAAGCCGCGAGCGCGCTTTCGGGCACCTGGTACGACGGCTTCTCGAGATGGCGGCCCTCGGCGACCGGCCCGAGATCCGCGGTGGTCACCCGCACGGTGTAGCAGCGGACTTCCGCGTCGGGCAGCGGCACCCAGACCAGGCGAAACGCGCTGCGAGGAAGCGACGCGCCGTCCGAAATCGTCGCCGAGAGGGCGGAGTTGCCGCCGCGCAGCCCCGGCGGGGGGGCGTGCATTCTCGTCCAGACGCTGAACCCGATCGTCGCCGCGAGCACCGCGGCGATCGCCAGAAGGGTCCGGCGCGCGAAGAAGCGCCGCGGCGCGGGGGCGGCGACGCGGAACGGAATGACCTCGCCGGAAGGCTGCTCGTCGATCTCTTGCGCCTCGAACGCCGCTTCCTCGTCTTCTTGAGCGCCTTTGGCCTCGGCGCGCTGGAGCTCGACCGCGAGACGCCAGATCTCTGCGGCGGCGGCGCTGGTCGCCACCTGGTCGATCACCGCGCGGCGCTCCTCTTCGGGCAGCTCGCCTGCGGCGGCGAGGTAGATCCGCTCGGCGTCGATCTCCTCGCCTTCGGTATTGGAGGGGGAGGAGGAGAGAGAGTCGTCGTAGGTGGCAAAAGCGCGGCGCAGGCGCTCGATCCCCGGGGCGTTTTCGATCATGGCGCAAGCCCCTTGTCGGTGAGGCAGCGTCGCAGGTCGGAAAGGCCGCGGTAGACCAGATTCTCGGTCCGCTTCGCCGTCCAGGCGAGCAGGCGCGAGGCGTCGGGCACGCCGTGTCCTTGCAGATAGAGCGTCACGGCGAGCCGCCGGTCGCGGACCAGGTCTCCCAGGCAATCGCGGATGCCGCGGCCCACTTCCGCCGCGGCGGAAGTCGCCCCCGGGTCGGGGGTTTGGGCGGGGATCGCGGCGTGCTCGCTTTCAGATTCTTCCAGGCTCACTTCGTGCCTCCTTCTCCGGGCGCGGATCTCGTCCACGAGAGCGCTGTGCGCCACCCGGTACAGGTAAGACGAAGAAAGCTCGACCATTCCCTCACGTCGGCGGGAAAGTTCCATCACTTTGATCAAAGCCGCCTGGACCAGATCGTCGCGCCGATCCGCCAGCCACCCTGGACACACCTTGGCGACCGCCTTGGTCAAATCGTTACGCAGCCGGGCATAGTCCGGCTCGGCGTACGACGTTTCCGGAAGTCTGGGGGCCGGGCCTGGGGACGAACGATCTGGCACGAATTGCCCTCACGAAAGGACGGCGGAAGAGAACGGCCGGGAGCGTAACACAGCGGTTTCGGAGGGCGGTGGGGCTGGCTGGTGCCCCCCGCGAAGGATTTCCGCCGCCCGCGCATCCAACCCTCCGAACCGCCGCCGCGGGGAGCGATGCCTTCCCGCGGCGCCTTGAGGAAGGAAGGGAACAGCCATGACGACCCAGGGTACCCAAGTCTTTCGATCCCTACGGACTCTGATCCTCGCCGGTGCGATCTTCGCTCCGGCCGGTGTTGCCGCCCAGACGTTCACCACCGATTTCGACCTGGACCGCTGCACGTTCGCCGCGTTCGGCCGCCACAATCCCTACTTCAGCCTGAAGCCGGGCGACCGGTCGACGCTCTCCGGGGAGGAGGACGGCACGGCGGTCGAAGTGAAGATCACCGTGCTGGATCGCTTCAAGGTCATCACCCTGGTAACGCCCGGCGGAGCGACCCGGCGGGTGCGCGCCCGGGTGATCGAAGAGCGCGAGACGGACGACGGCGATCTGATCGAGGTGTCGCGCAACTGGTTCGCCCGCTGCGTCGAGACGAACGACGTGTTCTACTTCGGGGAGGACGTCGACATCATAGAGGGCGGCCAGGTGGTTCGCCACGACGGGTCGTGGGAGGCGGGAAAAAACGGCGCCCAGCCAGGGATCGTGATCCCGGCTCGCTTTCTGCTCGGTTCGCGGTACTACCAGGAACAGGCCTTGCCGGTCGCGGCGGATCGCTCGGAGCACGTCGGGATGAGCCTCGATGTCGCAGCGGCGGGTACGACGTTCCACAAATGTGTTGCGGTCACCGAGACTTCACCTTTGACGCCCGGCGAGGAAGAGTCGAAGGTCTACTGCCCGGGAGTGGGATTGGTCAAGGACGATACGATCACCCTGTCTGATTTCGACCGTCCGTAGGGGAACGAAGCGTAGGGAGGAACGAAGCGGACGATGAGCGAAGGAGGCGCGGGCGGACAGGCGGTGACGGTCCATTTCGAGGACCGGTCGCTTGCCGCGCGGATGCGCGCGGGGGACGAGGTCGCGTTGGCGATTTTCGCGGAGCGCTGCTTCGGACCGCTCTACCGCTTCGCGGCCTCGCGGCTCGCCGGAGATCCCGAGCTGACCTCGGAGATCGTCCAGACGACGATCGCCAAGGCGCTCGCGAACCTCGCCGGCTACCGCGGCGAGGCGGCGCTGCTCACCTGGTTGTGCGCCTGTTGTACGAACGAGATTCGCATGCATTTCCGGCGGCGGGCCAGCGCGCCGGATGAGGTGGAGCTGGCCGAGGATCAGGCGCCCTCGGCCGGCTTTTACGGCGTACCGAAGGAAGATGCAGAGGCGGATCTGCAGCGGAAGGAAGTGGCGCTCCAGGTTCACATGGCGCTCGACGGCTTGCCCGAGCACTATGCCCGGGCGCTCGAATGGAAGTACCTGGAACGGCTGAGCGTGGCCGAGATCGCGGCGCGGATAGGGTTAGAGGGGAAGGCGGCGGAATCGCTTCTCACCCGCGCCCGGCAGGCGTTTCGGGCGAGCTACGGGCGGGCGGGCGCCGCGGTTCAAGCTGCGGAACCGACCGATGGGAACGAAGGGAAGGTCGAACATGGACGAACGAGAACCTCGGTTTGACGCGGCGCCCCCCGAGGGCGATGGGGACGACGAGGCGATGGGAGCGCGGATCGCCGCGGCGGGACCGCGTTCCCCGATCCTGCCCGAGGCGCTCGCGGCCCTTCAGGAAACCGCGCGCGCCGCGCTGGGCCTGGCGAAGACGCCGGCCGAGGCGAGCGCGCCAAGGGTCCGTCCGATCGGCCGGCGGTGGCGCCTCGCGGCGGCGGCCGCGGTTTTTCTCGCGATCGGTTTCGGCTGGTTTACGTTTCGTACTTTGGCCCCCTCTCGCGCGATGCCGGTGGCGGAGGTCGAAGCCGCGACCGGTCCGCTGGAGCTCGAGATCGGCAAGGGGTATTGGCGCTCGGTGCGCGTGGGCGAACGGCTGTCCAAAGACGCGCGGTTGCGCACCGGCAGCGGATCGCGCGCCTCGCTTCGCCTGACCCAGGGGGCGATCGTGCGCCTCGATGCCGAGAGCCAGGTGTGGTTTCTAGGGGCGGCGGTGGTCGGCTTGGAGCGCGGCGGGATCTACGCCGACACGGGGACCGCCAAGCCAACCGGTCCAGCGCTCGAAGTGAAGACGCCGCTCTGCACCGTCCGCCACCTCGGCACCCAGTTTGAAGTCCGGTGGATCGATGCGGTCCCTTCGGCTCTCCGAGTGCGGGTGCGCGAGGGGTCGGTCGAAGTCGAGGGGGAGGGACGAACCGAACGGGCCGCAGCGGGCGAGGAGCTGTCCGTGCTTCGCGGCGGCGGGGTGACGCGGGCTCGGATCGCCGGTTTCGGCGCGGACTGGGAATGGACGATGGACGCCGCGGGTCGCCTGGAGATCGAAGGACGCGACCTCGGGCAATTGCTCGACCGCGTTGGACGCGAGACCGGCTGGCAGGTCCGCTTCGCCGATCCCGAGATCGAATCCTCCGCGCGGCGGATCGTGCTCCATGGCGGCGTCGGCGCCCTCCGGCCCGACCAGGCGGCGTTCGCGATCCTCGCGGGCGCCGGCTTCGAAGGCAAGCTCGATCAAGGGGTGCTGGTCGTTCGGCTCAAAACTCCCAGTTGATCCCGAGCGAGGGGAAGATGCCGGCCCAGTGTTCCTTCACCAGGTCGAACGATTCCGCCTCGGCGTCCACCTGGAGGTCGAACCCGCCCAGGTTCTGCCGATCGTAGAGGTTCTGCACGTCGACGAAGAAGGTGAGCCGGCCGCGGCGCCGCTCCCAGCTTCGGCTCGCCCGCAGGTCGAGTCGGTGGTAGGGGGGCAGCCGCTTGCTGTTCAAGCGGCCGAACACGACCGCGAAGGTCGCCTCTTCCGGATCGTCGGGGTCGGCGACGAGCTGGCCGGACACCGGCGTGGTCGGCCAGCCGGTGTGCGCCTTCCAGGCGAGGTTCAAATTCCACGCCCTGGGGAGCCGGATGTTCAAGTCGAGGGTGAGCGCGTGCGGCTGGTCGAGCGAGCGCGGCACGGTTGCGGCCGGATCGCGGGAGTTGGCCGCCAGGCGATCTTCGATCCGCGAGAACGAGTAGGCCACCCACCCTTCGAGCCGTTCGCCGCGCCGGCCGTGGAGCAGCAGCTCGACCCCGAAAGCGGTGCTGTCGAGCGGCGCGATCCGCGCCCGGTCGGGCTCCGCCTCTTGGAAAACGTTCAGCGGTTCGAGCAGGTTTTCAAACCGGGCGCGCGGGTGTTCGACGTCGCGGCGATACAGCTCGATCCGAAATCCGTCGAACCCCGCGCGATTCGCCGGGGGGACCACCTCGTAGCCCAGCACCGACTGCCGGGAAAGCTCCGCCCGGGAGAGCGTGCTCTCGCCGTCTTCGACCTGGAGCTCGTACGGTCGCTGGCTCTGGAAAAAGCGGCCCCACCCGGCGCGTAGCACGCCGCGGCTGCCGAGCCGCCAGGCCAGGTTGATTCGCGGGCTCCAAAGCGTGTCGTCGGTCGCCGTGTGCCGGTCGTAGCGGCCGCCGATCTCGGCGGTGATCTGTCCCAAGGTGAAGCGGTCGCTCACCCAGGTCCCCAGATGGTCGCCGCGCAGCGGGCCGTGGAGCGTATGGACCGTCCGCCGCGGGGTGGAAAACGGCGTGATCACCGGAAAATCGAGGTCGAGATCCTTGGCGTAATCGAACGTCGCGTCGTAACGGCGCGCCTCCCAGCCTCCTTCCGGTTGATGCCGGGCGGTGCCGGGATCGAAGCTCCAGGATTGGCTGAGGGCGATCACGCGGAGGTCCCGCCGGTCGGTCAAGTCGAACCGGCTGTCGTCGTCCAGCGTGCGGTCCTGGCGGTCGCGCTCGATCCGCGCCCATGAGGAGGAGGTTTCGATCAAAGTTCGTGTCCCCGGTGTGGCCTGATGGGTGAGCCAGCCTTGCGTGCTCCGGTAGTCGTTGTCCAGGTGGTCAGAGGTCTCGCCATCCACCCGGTCGATCTGGAGCCCATCCCCGGCGGTGAGCAAGTGGGCGGCGAGCGGGCCGATCGGGGTCTCGACCTCCGCCTTGGCGAACAGGTCCCAAAACGTTGGGTGCTCGTTGCCGATCGCTTGGGCCGCGAGGTCGATCGCACCGCGCCGAGCGGACACGAACCAGCCCCCCGGCTCGGTCGCCTCGGCCGGATCGTCCGGCGCGCGAACAAATCGGCCCGCGCTCGAAACCTGCGCGTCGAGCACGCTCAACCCCAGCACGGTGCGTCTTGGAGTCGACGGCGGAAGCGTCCGCAGGTCGAGCACGCCGCTCATATGGTCGCCTTGGCTCACCGGAAACGCGCCGGTCGAGAGCGTTGCGCTCGCGAGATTCTTCGCCGGCACCAAAGAGAGCGCGCCATCGTAGTCCTTCAGATGGTAGGCCTCGAACAGCTCCTGACCGTCGAGCGAGATCTTCACCTCGTCGCGCCGGCCGCCGTGGACGCTGAATTGCGCGGAGATGTCGTTCGCGGCGACCCCGGGCAACAGGGCCAGCGTGCGCGAAAGGTCGCCGCCGAGCTGGGGCAGCCTCTCGATCTCTTCGCGCCCCAGGGCGAGCGAGGAGTCCGGGTGCTCGTCGAGCAGTGAGATCCGGCTCGAGCGGACGACGATCTCTTCGGAAAACGAAGGCTGGGGCGGCGCGGCAGGCTCGACTCTCGGCGGGTCTTCTGACCGAGCCGGGATGCCGCCCGCTCCTTGCCGCGCCACGATCACCCACACGCCGCCCGGCGCCTGCTCCGCGGCAAGTCCGTGGGGCGCCAACAGCTGATCGAGAATCGCGCGCGGCCGGTGTGCGGTCGGTTCCGCCACGACTCTCATTTCGGGCCGGACCCGTTGGTCGGAAAAAACCAGTGCGAGCCCCTGCGCTTCCAGGACGCGCAGGGCGTCGGCGAGCGAGCGGCCGGCGAAATGCGGCGCCGCGGGGGAGTCGGCCAGGGCGTAGGCCGACCCGGTCGCCAGAATCAGGACGACCCCGAGAGCCCGAACGCATGCCGTCGATGACGTCATCGGTACCCCTCCACACCACGAAATCCCTTCCGCGAGCCGAATCTTACGCCGGGGTGAGGGAATCGCCCCGTGACGGTCGTTCCTCCTCCTGAACCCGAACGAGATCCCGAACCCGGGGCCTCGAAAGACTCAGGAGGACGCCATGTTTGCCAACATCCTTTCCCGGACGCGCCTGGAAATTTGCGCCGCGCTCTTTCTGGCCGCAACGCTCGCCTCTCCCGCTTTCGCCGTAGGTCCCTGGGCTTCGAATCCCGTCGTCTTCGGCCAGGAGGTGGGCGGTGTGGTCGATGCCGACTACAGCTCGGCCTGGAACCACTGGAAGGATCTCGGCTACGCCCCGGTCAACCTGTCCGGCGTCGAGAAGTCGGGAGCCGCCACCCGCTACAGCGGCCTCTGGCACAAAGATCCGAGCATCGCCACCTGGACCTCGAAGCGAGGATTGACCGCCACCGCCTACCAGACCCTCTGGGACCAGCTGATCGGCCAGGGCTACCGGGTGCTCGACCTCGACGCCCACGTCGTCTCGGGCCAGGCGCTCTACGACGCGATCTGGATCAAGGAGCAAGGGGGCAGCAAGGGGTTCAAGTCCCATCGCATCCTCACCCTGGCGCAGCTCGACACCAAAATGGCCGAGTACGCCGGGCAGCGCTTCCGGCCGATCCGGGTGAACGGCTACCGCGTCGGCAGCCAGACCTATTACGCCGCGGTCTGGGTGCAGGACGGCCTGACCGATTTCGGCTACAAGCGCGATCTCACCTCGGCGGATTACTCCTCCTGGTGGACTTTCTACAAGAACGCCGGATATCGGCCGGTCGACATCGCGGCCTATCCGACCTCCGCGGGGCTGCGCTACGCCGGGCTCTGGGTGCGCGAAGGCGGAATCGACGGCTGGATTTCGCTGCGCGATCGGACCGCCGCGCAGATGCAGGCCGAGATCATCGCGCAGAAAAAAGCGAACTACCTGGAAGTGGATCTCGACGCCTACTACGTCGGTTCGGAGCTCCGCTACTCCGGTATCTGGATCCGCCGCCAGACGAGGAACGTCCTCACCGGCAACGTCGTGCTTTCCGGCTCGCAGATCGATCAGCTGAAGGCGAAGCTCACGGAGTACACGACGAACGGCACCGACGGCCGCAAGGGGTCCGTCGGCTTCTATATCGAGGATCTCACCACGGGCCATTGGATCGCCTTCAACCCGAACGAGCCGTTCTATCTCGCCTCCGCCTCGAAGACCTTCATTGCGGCCAAAGAAGTTTCGATGCCGGAAATGTCGGCCGGCGACCTCTACCAGCTGCGGACCTCCGACTGGCGCGGCGAAGCGACCCGCGGCTTCACGAAGGCCGACATTGGCGACAACCAGACGGTCGCGACCTACCTGGACCACATGATCAACAACAGCGACAGCTGCTCGACCGATCGACTGCATGGCCTGATCGAGCACTTCGACGGCGCGCTCGCGGTCAACAAGTTCCTCGATTCCCAGGCCGACATGCAGAACGTCGGCGAAATCACCACCATCTGCCAGGTCGACAAGCGGATCGAGGCGAGCGCCGACTCCTGCGTGTTTTCGGTCCCCTGCCACAGCTTCGAAAGCTGGTTCCGGTCGAACGACAAGAGCTACTCAACGGCCGCCGACATCGCGTGCTTCAACAAGCTGAACGCCTCGCCGGTTTCCACAAACAGCCGCTACGACCTCTACTACAACAGCCTCGCCAACTCGGTCACTCCGGCCGAAGCGGGCCGCTTCTTCCGAAGCGTCGCCGACCACGATCTGCTGACCGTCTTCGACGAAGGCGATTTCGTCCGCGAGCTGGACAAGAACAACTCCTACGCGCCCCCGGCAGCCGGAGCCTTCCAAGCCTGGGGCGGCAAAGACGGCGGCAAATATAAAGTGAAGAGCTGGATCGGTCTCGCCTGGAACTGGGATTTCGCAGCGGGCGACTACTCCTCCCTCACTCACCAGTTCAGCGTCGCGATGTTCACCGAAGACTGGACCACCGACGACGCGACCGGGGATTCGAAAGCGTCGGCGATCATCGGCGATGCGATCAAGGTCGCGATCCCCTACCTGGTGGGCAAGCGGTAGAGCGGGAGACGGACCCGAGCGAGGGGTTGAAACCCCTCGCTCGCATACGCCGTCCCTGCGGGACGGAATTGGGACCTGAGATTTTTCGGGTCCTTCGCTCGTTTCAGGGACACGTCCCGTCAGGGACGTCGTAACCTAGCGAGCGATTTCAATCGCTCGCGGGACTTCAGCATGCCGCATCCTCTTGCGTAGCAACCACCCTTCGTGTTGCAATGCAACACAATGACGCAACAAGAATACGAACACCAAAAGCGCCTTCTCGACGAGCAGCTGCAGGCCGGGATCGCGCTTCTAGAGGCGGCCCACCGCCAGCAGCGGCGGGCGTTGGATCTGGTTTGGATGACCATGGCGGAGGGGGACATCGCGCCGGGGTTCCCGGTTCCGGCGCTTCTGGCCGCCGCGCCGGCTCGGGAGCGGGAGGCTCCCCGGCCTGCCGAGAAGCGCGTGCGCCGGCTTCCGGGCGCGCTCCAAGCCGAGGTCGAGGCTGCTCTGGAGAAGCTCCCGGAGCGGTTCGACCGGAACGATCTGCTGGCGTTGCTCCCGGGGGAACCGGATCGCAGCTCGCTGTTCCGGGTGCTTCAGGAGATGGCGGATGCCGGCCGCTTGAGGGTCGAGCTTCGCGGGGAGGGGCGCCTGCCGACGCGCTACTACAATCCGCAGGCGCCGGCCGCGGAACCGCCGGACTGAGATCCGCGACCGCCGCTTCGGGCGCGGGCACCCTCCTGGAGACGCGGGGAAGTGGAGCCACGCAACGCAAAACCAGTGACGCGACGCGAGGTACCGGTGCAATCACGCAACGCACTTCGGTTGCAACGCACCGTGGCAGCTTTGAGAAGTTCGGAAGCCGGAATGCAACGCTGCGGACCCGGGATGCAACGCGAGGGAGCGGGAACGCGCAGCCGAGAACCGGCTCCCGGAGGGCGGAAGCCGCCTCCGAGCGACGGGAAACCACTTCCGTACCTCGGTGCAACGCAATCTCGTAGCTCATCACCTGGATCCTGCGTTGCGAAGGTGGTGCGTTGCGTCTCGGCGCTGGTACGCCGTGTCGCGCCAGGGGTGCGCGGTGTCTCGTCGCTGGTATTTCCAGTTGCGTCACCAGGTCCGCGCGTTGCGACAGAGGGGCGTCGTCTTGCGTGAGCGGCGCCTGGTGTTACGGGAGCGGTGCTTCGTTGCGCATCGGTGGAGCGCGGCGTCGCATCCTCGGTGCCGCGGGGTGCGTGGCCGGTGTTTCGCTCCGCCTCACCCCTTTTTCGCGTTGCCGTGGGAGGTTTTCGCGTTGCGCGGGTGGATCTCCGTCGTACGGCATCGGGCTCCGCGTCGCAGGAGGCGCGCCGAGGGCGGTTTCGTCCGCTAAGATCCGTCGCCTCATGCCCTCGATGCCCTCGACCAGCGATTCCAAGTTCCTCCGCCAGGCTCGCTCGCGGTTCCTCATGCGGCTGTTCTTCCTGGGCAAGCTCCCGCTCGCCCTCTTCGCCGGATTGCGGATCGATGAAATCACCGCCGAGCGCTGTGTGGTCTCGCTGCCCTACGGCTGGCGGTCGACCAACCCATTCCGCTCGATCTATTTCGCGGCGCAAGCGATGGCCGCGGAGCTTTCGACCGGGGCGCTCGCGATGGCGGCGATCGAAGCTTCCAAAGCTCCGGTTGCGCTGTTGATCGTCGGGCTCGAAGCGACGTTCGAAAAGAAGGCTGGGGCGCGGGTGTCTTTCACCTGCGAGGCCGGCCCGGCGATCTCCGCGGCGGTCGCCCGCGCGATCGAGACGGGAGAGCCGCAGACCGTGCGGGCCGAGACGATCGGCCGGCTGCCAGACGGCGCCGTGGCCGCCCGTTTCGCCTTCACCTGGTCGTTCAAGAAGCGGTTAGGGAAATAGGGCCGGGTCTATTCCGGATGCCTCTGACGGCTGGTGGCGATCAAAAGATCGGAGCCGGGATTGACCGCTGCGAGCAACCGGCCAAGTTGCTCGACGGACGGCATTGTGCGCCCCTGTTCGTATCGCGCGTAGGTGTTCGGCGATGAGGCACTGAGCCGCTTTGCCGCCTCCGCAAGGGTTACCCCGTTCAGCAAACGTTGGCGCTTCAGCATCAAGGCCGTTAGCGGTGCAAAGTCGGGCGAGCCCACTTCGAAATAACCTCCATCCCCAGGAAACACTTCGACCGAGAAACCGGTCTTGTTGACGAGCGCCTCGATGGCATCGGCGACCATCAGGTAGGCCTCGGATCGAGTCCCGCCCTGAGTGACGACGCCTAGGATGGGTACCTCGATAGCCCAGAAGCGACCCTGCTTATGCATCCTGCCTTCGAATCTCATGACTTTGCTCCTTTGGCCTCTCGAAGAATCGCCTTCGCCGCGCTCGAGGTCGCGGCGCTTCACGGGTGGAGAATTACACCGATCCGTGTCCAGAGCAAGGCGCTGGTGAGGAGCATGCGTATGCAAGACAGCCTGTCTCCTTTGCCGCCTGGCCCCCTTCTCCCCAATTCGCCGCCTCTCCTCGCGCCACGGATTTTGTGGCCAAAGGAGAGAACGATGCGTAGACGATCGAGTTGGATTCGGCTTGCCTTGGCGGCCCTCGGGATTCTCGGAGGGTTTCTCGCCGCGGCGCTGCCCGGCGCGGCGCAGGGTTGGGACCAGGCGTATGGGAACCTGGCGAACACCGGCTTTGTGAACGTGACGACCCACGTTCCGGTTTCGCCACGGTGGATCTTTCAGCTGGACGGTTCGGTGAGCGCGGGCGGTCCTTCGGTGAGCGGCAAGGACGGCACGATCTGGGTCGGCACGGCGAACGGCACCCTTTGGGGGTTCTTGTCGAACGGCAGCGTCCTCTGCTCGCGGAACTTCAAGGAATCGACGATCACCTCCACCCCAGCGTTCTTTCCCAACGGGGATGTCGCGATCCTGGTCAGCCAGACCGTCGCCGGCTCCCCTTGGAAACAGACGTCGATCGCGCGGCTCACTCCCGCTTGCGCGATCGTCTGGAAAGTCCAGCTGCCGCAAGGTCGTACCTACCCGAGCACCGCCTCGGGGTCGGTCAAGATCTGGACCCGGAACGGCGTTCCGTTTCTGTTCGTGCATGGGCGCCAGACGATCAACGTCGACCTGACCACCGCGGACCCCGAAAGCTTCAACGAGCTGCTCGTCTACGACGCGAACGGCAGCATCTTCGCCCGGCGCCAGTCGGGGAATGGGTGCATCACGGTGAGTGGGGGTGGTGGATTCCTGACCGCCAACAGCGCGGGCGATCCGCTTTACGGCGACATTTGGAATTTCCTGACCAGCTTCTGGCCGCCGCTCGACGTCCTTCGGCCCGCCTTAGATTTGGCCCCCATTTCCCGCGCTTCCCGCCTCTCCTTGGCAACAACCTTCAGATTGCCAAGGAGAGAACGATGCGCACACATGGGGGAGGGCCCCGGCGGGCTTTTGCCGCTTGGGGATTTGTTTTCGGTGGCTTGGGTCTAGCGGCGTCGGCAGGCGCCGCGGGGGGTTGGGATCAGGCGTACGGCAACCTGGCGAATACGGGTTTCGTCAACACCACTACGAACATTCCGGTGGTGGCGAACTGGGCGTTCTCGCTGGAGGGTGAAGTGGGCACGAGCGGGCCGGCGGTCGATTCCGTCAGCGGCACGATCTATCTCGGCTCGGCGAACGGAACGTTCTGGTCGATCTTGCCCGACGGAAAACTCAACTGCAAGCGGATGTTCAAGGACCGGTCGATCCCGTCGGTGCCCGCGATTTTTCCCAACGGCGACGTGGCGATCCTCCTAACCCGGCCCGCGGGTGATAAAAAGCAGACGGCCCTGGTGCGAATGGCGCCCAATTGCAGCGTGGTCTGGCAGGTCGACCTGCCGACCATGTTTGGCAACCCCAGCTCCGCTTCCGGCTCGGCGAAGATCTGGACGCTCGACGGCCGGTCGTTCCTCTTCGTCCACGTGCATGATTCCAACTTCGATTTTTCCTTCGAGCCGTACAGTTTCGATGAGCTGATCGTCTTCGACGACTTGGGCCGGACCTTCGCCCGGCTCCCCGTCGGGGACGGGTGCCTCGACCTCCGCGGCGGGGGCCGGTTCAGCGCCGACCCCCATCGCCGAAAGGATTCGAGCGGCTCGCCGGACTCCGACGTGGCAGGGCAAGTCGCCGTAACCACCGGCTGGCCCGATTCGACCCCGGCGATTCTGGATACGCCGCTGCACGGCTTTTCGACTCCCAGAGCTCCGCTCGTCGCGGTCACAGACGACCTTTGCGACGTACGTTTGGAGGTCCTCCAGTTCGATCCCGCGGCGGCCACCGTGGCGGGGCGCCTGGTCAAGCGCTGGGGCCATCGGGGCGAAGAGGACGGTGTGCGGCTTTCAAGCCCGACCGTCACGCCGGAAGGGTTGATCGTGTTTGGCACCAGCTGCTACCGGGTGCGAATCTACGACCTCAACACGCTGTCGCTCCGAAGCTCTTTCGATTCGACCTACGCGGTGATGCATCCGCCAGCCTTGGCGCCCGATGCCTGGCTGGTCAATTCCGAATACGCGGCCCATCTGCTCAAGCCGGGGACCAACACCCCGATCGATACGGCACGGCCGCAGCCCGTGTACACCTTGGGCTCGGCAACCGGCGTAGCCGCGAGCCTGAACGAAATGGTCGTTCCGAACCTTCAGGAGTTGGGGGTCTGGAGCCACGATCTGCTGAGCCGCACTCACGCTCTGGATCACGAGGAATTCCGTACTTCGAGCCCGGCCTTGACGCCGGACGGGAGGCTCTACGTCGTGTCCCAGACCAGCGAAAAATCATTCCTGTTCGCGTTGGGACCGCCCTGATCAGGCGGCAGGCCTCGATCCGCGCGCGAGGCGCGGGGCGCTAAGGATCTCGGCGGCTTGCCGGGCGATTTTGCCAAAGCGCCCCGCGTTTGCGTCCCGCTCCAATTGCTCGGCGAGCGCGCGGACCCGTTCCGGATGGTCGCCGCGGGCGAGCGCGAGGCGCACTTCTAATAACCGGGTTTCCAGCAACAGGGTGCCTTGCGAGTTGGTGCGGCATTCGGCTTCGGCGGAGGCGAGCAGCCGCTCCGCCTCGGCCCAATCGCGAGTGCCGAGGGCGACGGCGGCCGACGCGAGTTTCCACTGCACCCGCGTCTCCAGCCTTTGCGACGTGGCCGCGCCGCGAGCCCGCTCGGCCCAGGCCGCCGCCTGGCGCGGCGACCCCGCTTCGCTCCAGCAGCGGACGAGGAGGATGCGGTTCAACTCGGCGGCCGGATGGTTCATTTCTTCGAGCTGGCGCAGGGAACCCTCCTCGCCGCGGCAGACCGAAGGAGAGGGGCGGGCCACCTGTCGGCGGGAGGCGAGCAAGACGGCCAAGTCGCTCGCCCGGCCCGCCTCGGGAAACAGCGCCGCGGCGCGATCGAACCAGTCGAGGGCTTGGGCGTCTTGGCCCAAGACGGCGGTCCATTCCGCGCGCAGCCAGAACAAGGTGGCGAGATCGCGTTGCGCGCCGAGCTTCCGGGCCACGGCCTCGATCTCGACCAGCAGCGCCTCGGCTTCGGTAAGCTCGCCCCGCTGTTGCAAAATCGTCGCGAGCACCGCGCGGACGCGATTGCCGCCCAAGACATTGCCCGTTTCGGCATACAGGTCCAGCGCTTTCCGCGCGTTCGACTCGGCCGCGGTCAAGTGGCCGAGGTCGACGTCGAGGTTCGCCAGATTGAAGCGGAATCGCGCCTCCTCGGCGGGATCGCTGACGGCGCCGCGGGTCGCAATGTCCAGCGCCTCCGCGATCGTCGACCGGGCTGCGACCACCTGGCCGCGGTGGCGCTGCAAGATCCCGAGGTTGTTGAGCACCCGCATGATCCCCGCGGGATTTCCCAGCCGCCGCCGCAGCCGCAGGCTCTCCTCGCAAGCTCGCTCGGCCTCGTCGTTTTGGGCGTCGCGGATCAGCGAGGTGCAGAGCAGTTGGAGGGAGCGGGCAACACCTCCGGTTTCGCCTTGCGCGTGAAACAGAGCTTGAGCGCGCCTCGCCGCGGACCGCGCTTGCCCGTTGTCGCCGAGGGCGTCGTACGCTCCTCCCAAACTGAGCGAAGCCCGGGCCGAAAGGGCGGGGAAACCTTGGGCGAGAGCGTCGTCGGCGAGTTTTTCCGCTCGTTCCTGGACGTCGTGCGAGCGACCCAACGGGGCGAGCGCTTCGAGCTCGATTTCGCCCAGCCGCAGGCGCTGCGAAAGAGAGGAAACCACCGGCCGCAGCTTGGCGACGATCTCCAGCGCCTCGGCCGGCCGGCCGCCGGTCGCCAGGCTTTCGGCGAAGCGCAGGCCGACTTCCGCGCGGTCCGGCCGGAGCAGCCAGAGCGAGCGCAGCAACTCGGCCTCCTTGGCCCGCTGGCCGGAGGTTCGCAGCGCCACCGAGGCGACCAGCAGCTCGCTTTCCCGCGGCAGCTCCGCGCTGCTCGCGAGCGCCTTCTGTCCTTCGCGGTGCGCCTCTTCGTCCCGATCGGCTAACGCCAACGCGTCGGCGAGAGCGGCGTGGACGAGAGGATGGTTGGGATCGGCGGACACCGCGGCGCGCAATGCGGAGAGGGCCGCGGTCGAATCGCCGCGCGCCGCGGCGTCGAGCCCTTGGGCGTAGCTCGCCCGGGCGGATGGGGCGACCGGCGCCGCGAGCCAGGGCGAGGCATCGGCAGCGACCGGGCGCGGAAAGGTGCCGCGCGAGGCGCCCGAGAGCCAGAGCGCGGCCACCGTAAGAAGAGCTACGACGAGGGCCGCGTTCAGCCACAGCCAGCGCCTTCGGCGAACGTGTTTGACGATTCCGTAGAGCCGGGAACCGCGCCGGGCGAGCACGGTCCGCCCTTCGAGGTAACGCACGAGATCCGCGGCGAAATCGGCGGCGGAGGCGTAGCGCGCGGCGGGCTCTTTTCGCAGCGCTTTGGCGAGGATCGCGTCGAGGTCACCGCCCAGGCCGGCGGGCTGCGGCTCCTGTTCTCGGATCGCCAGGTCGAGCGCCTCGGGACCGGTTTGGGTGAGCTTGTAGGGCCGCCGGCCGACGAGAAGTTGGTAGAGGACGACCCCGAGCGAGTAGACGTCCGAAGCGCGTTCGACCGGCTCTCCGCGAATCTGCTCGGGGCTCGCGTAGGCGGGGGTCATCGCTCGATGCCGGGTCTCCGTGACGTCCGCCGTTCCGGATTCCCCTTCGAGCAGCCGCGCGATGCCGAAGTCGAGCAGCTTCGGCTCGCCGCGTTCCGAGACCAGCAGGTTGCCGGGCTTCAAGTCCCGATGGACCACCGACGAGCCGTGCGCGTGCTCGACCGCTTGGAGAACCTTGAGGAACAGCCCGATTCGTTCGCGGAGCGTGGCCCCGGTGCGTTCGCAGTGTTCGATCAGCGTCGTGCCGCGGACCAGCTCCATCGCGAGATAGGGCTGCCCGGACGGGGTGATCCCCGCGTCGTACAGGCGCGCGATGCCGGGATGTTCGAGCGCGGCGAGAATGCTCTGCTCGGCGCGAAACCGGCGCAGCAGGGAAGCGTCCACCCACCGGCCGAGCACCTTGAGCGCCACTTGGCGCGTGAATCCCTCGCCGAGCTGCTCGGCGATGTAGACCGTGGCGCTCCCGCCGCGGCCGATGGATGCAAGAATCCGATAGCCGGGAATCGGCTCGGGAGACTCCGGAACGGCGCCCAGCTCGCGCAGCGGCGGCTGGTCGAGCGGCGTGGTCGAGCGTTCGGCTTCGGCGAGCAGGGCGCGCAGCTCGGCCGCGAATTCCGGATCGTCGCCGCTCCAGCCGCGGATCGCTTCGTCGCGCTCGGGCGCCGCGAGGTCCTGCACCTGGTCGAACGCCGCGCGGAGCCGGCCGAACCGCGGGTCTCGGGTCATCCTCGGCCGCCTCGCCCTACCGCCATCGGCCCCGGCCTCTCTACCCGCGGGCGAGGCGCGGGACGCGGAGGATCTTGCCCGCCTCTTCGGCGACCTTGCCGAAAAGGCCCGCCTTCGCGTCGCGCTCCAGCTCCTCGGCCAGCGTGCGAACCCGCTCGGGGTGATCGCCCCGGGCGAGCGCGAGCCGGGTTTCGAGCAGCCGGGTCTCCATCAGGTGGTAGCCGAGCGAGACGCGGCGGCATTCCGCGGCAGCCTCTTGGAGGATTTCGTCCGCATCCGACCAACGGCGCGCGCCGAGCGCCACGGCGGCTTTAGCTAGCTTGAATTCCACCCGGATCGAAGGCAGTTGCGAAGCGGTCGCCTCTTTCTCAGAGCGGTCGAGCCAGCGCTTCGCCTGGGCGGAAAACCCCGCGTCGCTCCAGCAGCGCGAAATGCCCACCGCAAGCTCGACGGAGGTCCGATCGCCGAGCCGGGTAAGCTCCTGCTCCGACGATTCGAGCTCGCGGCAGGAGCGCTCCGAAGGTTCCGCCAGCTGCTTCCTCGAAGCCTCGAACCGGGCGATCATCTCTCCCGCGCTGACGCTTTGGAGCGGAACCGCGGTCTGGTCGTACCAGCGGCGGGCGTCGTCCATTTTTCCTTCGAGCTTCGCCAGGTCGCCGCGCTGCCAGTGAGTGTTGGCGAGGTCGCTCGGCGAACCGGCTTTCCGCGCGATCGGTTCGGCTTCGTCGAGGACGGTTCCGGCCTCGGCGAGCGCGCCGCGATACATCAGCACCACGGTGAGAGAACCGAGCGTGCGCATCAGGCTGAGCTGATTGCCGGCTTCGCGCAGGATCACGATCGCCTGGCGGAAGCCGTTTTCCGCCTCGGCGAGATTCCCCAGGTCCATGTCGAGGTTCGCGAGGTTGTGCAGATATTTTCCCTGGGCGACGCGGTCGCCGAGGACGCTCTGGCGCTCGATCTGAAGCGCTCCGGAAAACGACTCCCGGGCCTCCAGGATGAGGCCGCGGCGTCTGCGGGATATCCCCAGGTTGCTGAGGGCGCGGGCGAGACCGCTCGAATTGCCTAATTTTTTCGCCCGCCGCGAGCACTCGCCGCACAACCTCTCGGCTTCCTCGTGGCGCGACTGCCGCACCGCCCCGAGGCACTCCAGGTTCAGCGCCCGGACGACGCCTCCGCCCTCGCCCCGCGGTACGAACAGGCGCCGGGCCTCCTCCGCGAGCGGAATCGATTGATCGCGTTGGCCCATGCCGTCCCGGCCCTGACTCTCTTGCAGCAGCGCCTGGGCGGCGAGGAGCGGCAGTTTGCGCGCCTTCGCCGCGGCGACGGTCGCCTGCGCGATCCGGGCGGCATCGACCGGGCGTCCCAGGGCGTTCATCGCTTCGGCCTCGACCAGGTTGATCCGCAGGTCGGCCCCCGGCGGTTGGCTCTGAGCGGGCAAAGCGCGAAGTTTCGCGGCCAGCTGGAGCGCCTCATCCGGCGTTCCGCCTTCGACGAGGCTTTTGGCGAGCAGATAGCCGACCTCAAAATTGCCCGGGGCGAGCAGCCAAAGCGAGCGGCGCCGCTCCAGCTCGTCGGACTTCTTTCCCGAAGTCTGGAGCGCCACCGCTTCAATCAGCAATCGGCTCTCACGCGGTGCCCGCAGGGCCAATTGGAGCGCCTGCTGTCCCTCGGATCGGGCGAGCAGGTCGTGGCCCGCCCGGGAGTGCGCGGTCGCGAGCGCAGCGTGCACCAACGGCTGGTTGGGATCCTCTGTCTCGGCGGCGCGCAGTTTGGCGATCGCCGCCGTCGTCTCGGAGCGCGCCAAGGCGTCGAGCCCTTCGGCGTAGCTCGCCCGAGCCGCCGCCGCGATCGGCATCGCGAGCCAGGGGGAGGCGTTGGGATCGACGGCGGCCGCCCCCGAAAGTCCCCCGGCCAGCCAGATTCCGACGCCGGCCAGCAAAAGCGCCGCGAGGGCGGCGTTGAGCCAGAGCGCGCGCCGCCGACGGACCTCCTTGCCCAGGCGATAGACCAGCGAGCCGCGCCGCGCAAGGACCGACCGGCCGTCCAGATAGCGCCGCAGATCGGCCGCAAAGTCGGCGGCCGAGGCGTAGCGTTCCTCGGGCTCTTTGCGCAGCGCCTTGGCGACGATCGCGTCGAGATCGCCGCCCAGGCCCGGAGGATCCGGATCCTGATCGCGGATCGCGCGCTCCAACGCTTCGAGGCTGGTGTCGCCGATTTTGTAGGGCCGCCGACCGGTGAGCAGCTCGTAGAGGACCACGCCGAGCGAATAGATGTCCGAGGGTCGCTCGACCGGCTCGCCGCGCACCTGCTCGGGGCTCGCGTAGGCGGGAGTCATCGCGCGATGGCGGGTCTCGGTGACGTCGAGATTCCCTGCGGCCTCCGGCGCGTGCAGCCGCGCGATGCCGAAATCGAGCAGCTTCGGCTCGCCCCGCTCGGAGACCAGGATGTTGCCCGGCTTCAAATCGCGATGGACGATCGACGAGGCGTGCGCATGCCCGACCGCTTCGAGCACCGACAGGAACAGCGCGATCCGGTCGCGCAGGGGGGGGGCCTCGATTCGCTTGCAGTGCTCGACCAGCGAGACGCCGCGCACCAGCTCCATCGCGAGGAAAGGCCGCCCCGAGGCGGTGATCCCCGCGTCGTAGAGCCGGGCGATGCCGGGATGTTCAAGAGCGGCCAAAATCCGCTGCTCGGCGCGAAATCCGCGCAGCAGCGAAGCGTCCACCCAGCGGCCGAGCACCTTGAGCGCCACCGGCCGGGTGAAGCCATCCCCCTGCTGCTCGGCGAGGTAGACGGTGGCGCTGCCGCCCCGGCCGATCGGTTCGATCAGCCGGTAGCCGGGGATCGTTTCCGGGGCTCCCGCGCCCGGTGCCTCCTCCTCCGGGGACCCACCCTTCGAGTCGCGCAACGCGCGGAGCGGCGGAGTGTCGAGCGGCGTGGTCGAACGCTCGTCGGCGGCGAGCAGGGCGCGCAGCTCGGCCTCGAACGCGAGATCCGCGCCGCTCAAGCGGCGGATCGCCTCATCGCGGCCGGCCGGCCCTCCCTCGAGGACTTCGTGGAACGCCGCGCGCAGGCGACCGAAACGCTCCTCGGCAATCATCGCGGGGCCGCCGTCCCGAGGGCGCCGAGATCCTTGAGCAGCCAAGCGCGGGCGAACGCCCAATCCCGCTTCACCGTCCGGGGCGAGCATTCAAGCACCTCCGCCGCCTCCTCGACCGTGAGGCCGCCGAAGAACCGCACCTCGACCAGCCGGGCCAGCCGCGGCTCCTCGGCCGACAATCGGTCGAGCGAGCGGTCGAGGTCGATCAACTCGGCGGCCGAGAGCGTCGATTCGACTCCTCCCGCATCGCTGTCGAGCAGCGAGACGTGAGGGGACTCCGCGCCGCGCTTCGCGGCCATCTTGCCTCGCGCGTGGTCGACCAAGATCCGGCGCATGATCCGGGAAGAGAAGGCGAAGAAATGGGTGCGGTCGTGCCACTGGATGTCGCGCAGGCCGCGCAGCTTCAAGAACGCCTCGTGCACCAACGCGGTCGGCTGGAGGGTGTGCCCCGCGCGCTCGCCCTGAAGCTGCCGGTCGGCGAGCCGGCGCAGCTCCAGATAGACGGCGGGAACCAGCCGTTCGAGCGCCTGGTCGTTGCCGCTGCGCCAGACGGCGAGCAGTTCGGTGATCTCGCGCGGATCGGTCTCCGCGCCGGATGGACCGGAAGAGCGTTCGCTCAAGAGTAACTCCGCATTGCAGGTACCTACGATTCTGGCGCCGATCGTATCCAAAACGTTGCACGACGTGGCCCCAATTTGCGCGTCCCTTCGCCTCTAGGGCAGCAGGTCCAACCGGCGGACCTTGAAACGGAGAGGCTCATGCGTGGAAAACATCGGTTCCCGCTCTTTCTCGTCACCACCCTTTGTGCGTTGCCGCTCAGCGCCGCGAACTACAAAGTCCAGCATCTGAACGATAGTTCGACCCTGGGCGACGGCTGCTCGCTCCGCGAGGCGATTGCCGCCCACAACTCGTCGAACCTGAAAGGCGCCAACGAATGCGGCGCGTTCGACCCCGGTGCCGACTCGATCGAGTTTCCCGGATTGACCGGTACCCTCCGGCTCAATTCCACCCTGGGCGAGCTGGTGCTCACCGAGCCCGCGCTCACCCTGCAAGGGCCGGGAGCGAATCTGCTCGCGATCTCCGGCGGCAAGGTGATGTCGGTTCTGGTGCTCGACCGCGATCGCCCGGCCGCTTTGACCGTGCGCGGCCTCACGATCCGCGACGGGCTCGGATCTCCGGTGGCCGGCGGTCCGAGCGGCCAGGGGGGCGGCATTCGAATGGAGCTCGGCGGAGCGGTCCTCGCGCAACCGACGACGATCGTCATCGAGGATTCCGCCCTCCTGGCCAACTCCGTTCCGTTCGCGGGAGCCTCGCGCGGCGCGGCGATCACCTCGTACGGATCTTTGGTCCTGCGCCGCAGCCTGGTGCGCTTCAATCAATCGGATTTCGGAGCGATCTTTCACACCGGCGATGCCCTGATCGAGGACTCGGAATTCAGCGACAACCTGGGCCAGTATCTGGGCTCGGCGGTCGTCCTCTACCCGCCCGGTCCATGGATCGTGCGCAGAACGCTGTTCCGCGACAACGTCGATATTCAGGACGGACCGTCGGGTCTGTTGTTGGTCGGGACTGCGGGCTCAGGAATCGTCGAGAATTGCACCTTCACCGGCAACTCCTCTTCGACCGGCAGCGTCGTGATGACCCAGGCGCCGATCACAGTGCGCAACTCGACGTTCTACGCCAACAAAGTGACCGGCTATCCCGGCGGCGGCGGAGTGCTGCACGTGGACCTCTCAACCGTCCGATTAGCCTCCAACCTGTTCGGCAAGCACGAGCTGCGCGACATTTCTGTGAACCCGAACCACGGAGCGGCGGTCGATGCGACCTACAACCTGTTTCACTCCGATGCCGCGAGCCTGCCGCCAGGGGTGGTCTGCGCCACCTCGACTCTGGGGGGAGCGAACCTGTGCGGCGTGGCCGCTGCCGGGGTCGGTTCGCTCGGCCCCAACGGTGGATCGACCTGGACGATCCCGCTGCTGGCGGCGAGCCCTGCGATCAACGCGGGAAGCAGCCCGGGAAGCTTGACGACCGATCAACGGGGTCCCGGTTTCGCCCGAAGCGTGGGGCTTGGTACGGACATTGGTGCGTTTGAGGTCCAGCCGTAGGCGTTACGAGAGCCCGGGGCCTCTTTTAGATACCGTTACCGCCGAAAAATAAGGGCCACGGTGCCGTGACTACGGCAGTCGCGGAAAATTTTGCGGCGGTAGCACCGGGATTGCGGTAGCCGTCGCAGCGTTCTCCGTAGTTTCGGCACGGCGATCACAATCCCAGAAGGATTGCGGCAGTCGGCGGCGCGATTGCGACAATTGCGGGCCGACTACCGTTGTCGCGAGACGGTGGCGGTCTCAAGATCACCGTCACCGCTGCAACTCGGCGACCACCGTCCTTGCGAGGCCATTGCACTCTTTGAACCTCGATAAAGGCTGCCGAGAGACAAGCGCCACCTGCTCTGCGGGCCTGGAAATTGGTCCTTGAAAGAACTATTTTCAGCGACAGCCATTGTCAACCGGCGACGGACAGATTGTCAAGCTTAGACCGGGCTTATAGATTAACTGCCGTCATCCCGAGCGGGAGCGAGGGATCTGGGAGGGAGGGCCGCCTTGAATCCCCTAATGAACTGGGTCGGCATCCGCTGTGAAGCATCAGAGAGCACCTCTTTTGGTGCCCGGAGTGGTGCAATGCGAGCACCACGCTTATACTTTGCCTATGGCCGAGCCCCTTCGCTCCCTGCCGTTCACGTATGACGACTACCTCCTCCTGCCGGAGGACAGCCCGCAGTGCGAGCTGATCGAGGGGGAGCTGCTGATGACGCCGGCGCCTACCGTGACCCACCAGACGCTTCTCGGGCGGCTGTTCGCGGCGATCTTCAATTTTCTCGCCACCTCGCCAATCGGGACCGTGCTCTTCGCACCCACGGATGTCGTGCTCTCGGAGACGACCGTCGTCCAGCCCGACCTCCTGTTCGTCGCCCGAGAGCACCGGAACCGCATCGCAGAGGACGGAGTTCACGGTCCTCCCGATCTGGTGATCGAGATTCTTTCTACCGGCTCGAGCCATCGAGACGAAGTGATCAAGCCTCGGCTGTATGCCCAGCACGGCATCCCTGAATATTGGATCGTCGATCCGTTCCACGAAGTCGTGCGCGTGTTTCGTTTGGACGGGGACCGCTACCGGAAGGTCGTGGAGCTTCGAGCGAATGCGGGGGAACGCCTGACCTCATCGCTCCTGCCGGGACTGGCGATCGATCTCGGGGAGATTTTCGGTCACTGACCCGCGCGGATTCGCGGCCCGTAGGACGAACACCTTCCGCCATCGTCATCCCGAGCGAGAGCGAGGGATCTGGGGGCTGGGTGGCCTTAAAACCCCTTCGCGTTGGCCGAAGCCGCCGGTCTCCTAGAGGCCTTCACTCTCCCACCCTTCCAGAAAGCCGCGACTGAGGCGGCGTCGTTGGGGTTGTAGGGACATTCCGGGTCGTCAACCCACTCCGGGGCCTTCGCGATAGCCTCTGCGATTTCCTCGGTGCTGGTTGGTTACGGCTTTGAAGGTTGAGCAAGTTTCATAGAATGGCGAGTCTCTCAGAATGAAAGTACGGAGACCTGTGGGGCAGGCGAACGCGATACTCCGAACTCAGGCGTTGTCACCAAGCGAGAACGGCACAGCGTTGCTCTAGAAAAGGCCCAAAGCTTGGCTGGACCTTAAGAGGTCGAGGAATCGAATCGGCGTTCGGGCGCAAGTAGTAACCGGGATTAGATGTGCTTCGCCAACGCATCCTACTACGTTGGCGGCAGCTTACTACTGCTGTAATTTCTCGTAAGCCTCAAACTGCGTTCGCTGGCAATATTCTCGCATACTGAAGTCGGCAGGGTACTCCTCGAAGCAACGCTTCCGGACGGCCTGTACGACATTCTCGGGCATACCTGGCGGAGCCACGCCGAGCTTTGCCAACGCTTCCCGCTGAGTACGAACACAATACTCAAGCATGATAAAATCAGTGCCATATTGTCCTTTACATTTGGTCTTTAGAATTTCGTCTGCTTTATGTGACGCGGCATTCTCTTTCACTCCAAGCGGAACCACGCCGAGTTTTTCCAACGCTTCCCGTTGCGTGCGAACACAATACTCACGCATGCTGAAGTCGGTGTCATACTTTTCTTTGCATTTAGTCTTAAGGATCTCGTCTGCGTTTGGCGGTATAAATGCAGGCATGTTTGCTGTTTCCGAGGCTCCGACTTGACTCGGTATCTCTACGAGGTTTGCCGGCGTCTCCTTTGCTCCATCCAAGCGGTCGACCTTGTCCTCCGGTTGGAGCCCTACCGGGTGTTGTGCCTGGTCACCATAGCGCTTCGCCGCGAAACTGAGGATTGAATCGATCGCTCCAGTAAGTTGGCCTAATGCGACCACTGATAAGCCAATTGTTAAAAGAACTGCCAGGACTGGATGGTCCTTGACCTTCCTAAGCACCTGGTCGAGTCGCGTTTCCTTCGATTCTTCCGTCACTCAGGAATTCTCCGATGATGCTAAATCCTATAGGTCGTTGCATACGGCGCCATCAAATAGTGTTGGTCTAGACTACAGCCATTTTTCGAGGCAACTTCTTGAGTTCCATTCCTGTGGATAGCCTAAGCCTTGAAAGGTACACGCGTCAACTGCGCCATGAATCAGGCCTGCGCCGGGGAGCACAGAGTCTCAACTGCCAATGGCTCGCCTCAAGCCGAAAAGCATCTTCAAGACATTCAGGAGCGAGTCTCCTTAACTCGCTCGATAATCATGCGGGCTCCAATGCGATCCGTGCGCAGCACATGCGCCAGTTGTCCCTCGGACAGCTCGGCCTGCTCCCAGGCCTTGACGGCGAGCGAAACGTATTGCGGAGGGAGGGGCTCATCGGCTTTGATCGGACCCAAATCTTCCATCGCTTTGCGCACCTCGGGGAGTTCTCCATGCTGCAAAAGCTCCCACAGCTGGCATCCGTACAACGTTGACAGCCGCAGAAGTTCCTCTGGACGAATCTGTCGAGCACCCTTCTCGATGGCCGCGAGCGTCTCGCTGGCCACCCCGGATTGATCGGTGGCTTGTTCCTGCGTCAAGTCGTGGGCTTCCCGCGCTTGGCGCAGGCGATCACCGAGGAGGCGCGGATCGATTTCGTCCAGGGGGTTGTTGTTCATTGGAGGTTCCTCCTCAAGCGGCCTTGAGCGCCCAGGCAAGCTTATGGCGACGAGTCGACAAACTCAAAAGGCAACCGGCCGCGGCCTGGCTCCCCCTTGGGCCGGGAGTTTTGGAGTGCGGCGACGTGTCGCCGCTTTTCGTAGCGCCGACGTGTCGGCGCGGCTCACCTTGAAGCAAACCCCTCGCCGGAGGGCTTTGCACGAAGCTTCTCTCTGTGACTGCGCGACGTCCACGTTGGAACCGGTCGTCATCCACCTTCGAGGCGCAGGCGACGCTCACGGAGACGATGTGGTCGTGAGTTGCGGTATAACCAGGTTATACTAGGCACATGAAGACGGCCATCTCGCTACCCGACCCCCTCTTTGAGTCCGCCGAGGCGATGGCGGCAGAGATGGGCATTTCCCGGAGCCAGCTCTATGCCACGGCCATCCAGGAATTTGTCCAGGCGCAGAAACGGAGCGGCATCACAGAGTCGCTCAACCGAGTCTACGAGAAGGTCGACCAGACGCCTGACCCCTTTCTGGAGGCCCTTCAACTGGCGACCTTGACACGGGATCCTTGGTGATCCGGCGGGGGGAGATCTGGTGGGCCTCGCTCCCCGAGCCTTCCGGCTCCGAGCCCGGCTATCGTAGGCCGGTACTCGTCATCCAGACCGAAGAGTTCACAGCAAGCCGCCTTCGCACCGTCCTCGCCGTACCGGTCACGACCACTTTGGAGCTGGCGGAAGCACCCGGCAATACGTTCCTCCCCAAGAACTTGACCGGCCTTCCCTCCGACTCGGTCGCGAACGTCTCCCAGCTCCTCGCCGTGGACAAGAGCCTCTTGACCGAGTTCGCTGGAAAGGTACCTCCGCGGCTGCTTATGGGGGTCGAAAATGGACTGAGGCTCATCTTGGGGCTGTGAGTCTCGGCACCCCGAACCGGATAGAATCCCCCCCGACGCGCCGATCCGGATGCCGCGGGTCCCGTCCCAAATACTTTACCTGATTAGCCCGAGGAGCACCCCATGGGTCTGACCGATTTCTTGAAGGGCCAGTTCATTGATGTCATCGAGTGGACCGACGACTCGCGGGACACTTTGTCGTTTCGGTATCCGGACGAGGACAAGGAGATCAAGAACGGCGCGCAGTTGATCGTGCGGGAGTCGCAGGTGGTGCAGTTCGTCTACCTGGGCGAGTTCGGCGACCTGTTCGCGCCGGGCAAGCACACGCTCACGACCGACAACATCCCGATTTTGACCAGCTTGAAGTCGTGGAAGTACGCGTTCCAGTCTCCCTTCAAGGCGGACGTCTACTACGTCACGACGCGGCTCTTCACCGGCAACAAGTGGGGCACTTCGAACCCGATCATGATGCGCGACGCCGATTTCGGCATCGTACGGGTGCGGGCGTTCGGCACCTACGACTTCCGGATCGTCGATCCGAAGCTGTTCCTGAAAGAAGTCGCGGGCTCGGACCAGAACTTCCGGCTGGAGGAGTTCGCCGACGTCATGCGGTCGCGCCTGGTGAGCGTCTTCTCGGATGCCTTGGCGACTGCGAAGATCCCGGTGCTCGACCTTGCGACCCGGTACCAGGATTTGGGCGAGGCGCTGCTGCCGTTGATCAACCCGCTGCTTTCGGCCAAATACGGCATCGAGATGGCGACCTTCGTGCTGGAAAATGCCTCGGTGCCACCGGAAGTGGAAGCCGCGATCGATCAGCGGTCCAGCATGGGCGCGGTCGGCAACCTGAACGACTACGTGAAGTTCCAGATGGCGCAGGGGATGGCGAAAGGCGGCGGCGCGGGGGGGGCGGCGACCGAGTTGGCCGTCGGGCTCGCGATGGCGCAGCAGATCATCCAGCAGCAGGGCGGTGCGCTGGGTACGACGCCGGTGGCGGGCGGCGCGGCTCCCGGCGCTCCGGTGGCTCCTGGGGCGGCGGCCCCCGGTCTGCCTGAGCTGTTGACCCCGGCGGATGCGGCGAAGGCGCTCGGCGTCACCGAGGCCGACGTGATCGCGACCATCGAGTCGGGCGACTTGAAGGCGAAAAAGATCGGTACCGCCTATCGCATCACGCGCGCAGCGCTCGACTCGTTTCTGAACGCTTAACCCTGAAGGGCCGGAGTCGCACATGTCCGACACCCCCGTGACTCCGGCCCCGCCGGTTCCTCTGGAAATCTCCGCCCTTGGCAAGCACTCCTGCCCGGCGTGCGGGGCGGAGGCCAATTGGAATCCTGCCAAGCAGGCGCTCGTCTGTCCGTATTGCGGGGCGGTCTCTCCCGCGAAGCTGGCCGCCGACGGCAGCGTGATCGAAGAGCACGATCTGGCGACCGCCTTGCGCAATCTGCCGGCCGAGCGCAAGGGTTGGGACGCCGGTCGCGTCGCCGTCCAGTGCCAGGCCTGCAAGGCGATCTCTCTGTTCGATCCGTCGCGCGTGGCGCAGAACTGCGAGTTCTGCGGTTCGACTCAGGTCGTGCCGCAGACCGCCGTGCGTTCGCCGATCGTGCCGGAGAGCCTATTGCCGTTCAAAGTGGCCGAATCGACGGTGCGCGAAAGCGTACGCCGCTGGTACGGCAGCCTCTGGTTCGCCCCCAACAAATTGAAGAAGGCGGCGCTGACCGACCAGGTCCACGGGATCTACATTCCCTATTGGACTTTCGATGCCCAGGTCTCCGCCACCTGGACCGCCGACGCCGGGCACTACTACTACGAAAATGAGATCCGCAACGGCAAGACCGAGCGGGTGCAGAAGGTCCGCTGGGTCCCTGCCTCGGGCGCGCTCGATCATTTCTTCGACGACGTTCCGGTCCCCGCGACCCGCGGCACGCAGCTCGACCTGCTCAAGAAGATCGAGCCGTATCCGACCGCCTCGCTCCTCCCCTACGATCCGGGCTACGTCTCGGGCTGGGTGGTCGAGCAGTACCAGATCGACCTCGTCGCCGCGGCCGAAAACGCCCGGCGCGACATGGACCAACAGCTGGAGAAGCTGTGCGCCGCTCAGATTCCCGGCGACACCTACCGCAACCTGCGGGTCCAGGCCAACTACTCGGGCCAAACCTGGAAACACATCCTGGTGCCGCTCTGGCTGGTCTCCTACACCTACGGCGCCCGAATCTTCCAGGTGTTGGTGAACGGCTTCACCGGAACCATCGCCGGAACCCGGCCCTGGAGCGCGGTGAAAATCTTCTTCGCGGTGGTCGCGGCGTTGATCGTGCTCTGGATCTTTATCCAGCTGAAATCGTAAGGGGTTATCCCCCGCCCTCCGCCGGAACCTTCGCCGGCTCGCCCTTGTCCTTCTTCGGGGCTTGCGTCGCTCCGCCCTTGCCGCGCTCGATCGTATAGAGGATGTCCGCTCCGGTGGCGGTGCCCGTTTGTTCGGCTTGGAGCGACCAGTCGCGGCTGAGGAGATAGCGGATTTTGAACGTGCTCACCGGTTCGAACAGTCCCAGGCCGTAGGTGACGTAGAGGCGGGGCGAGAGGTATTTGCCGACCACGACCGAGGCTTCTTTGAGGCCGCCGGTCGATTCGATCCGCGCCTCTTCGAGGCCGAAGCGGGCGGCGAGTTTTTTGGCGAGCAGGTTGCCGCCTTTGAGGCCCAGGGAGTTGGCGGCGTTGGCGAGCAGGTCGCCTTCTTCTCCGGTCGATTGACCGAGCGGATGGCCGAGCAGCAGGTAGGCGAGCGCTTCGCTTTCGCCCATCGGGGGATCGGAGTAGAGGGTGGTCTGGGGCGAGCGGAGCGTGCCGCGGACGTTGATTCCTGCGATGGTTCCGTCGCTCGCTTTGCGGAACGCCTTGAGGTCGAGCCCGGGGTTGTCGATCGGCCCTCCGGCGAAGATCAGCCGGCCGCGTTCGAGACTCAGGTCTTGGCCGTAGGATTTATAGACGCCCTCTTCGATGGTCAGTTGGCCGGTCGCGGAAGTCGCCTTGCCCGGCTCTTCGATCACCAGCAGGCTTCCCTTCGGTTTGCCGGAAAAACCGAGCGCCTTGATCGAGATCTTGTCGCCCAAGATCACGCGGACCCGGGCGTGAATCTCGATGGGTGCCGCGTTGGCGGTCGTGACGACCTGATCGGACGGGGGCAGGATCACCACGTCGGAAGAGACCGGCACGGCGGCGGGCTTCCTCTTTTCCTGCTCGAACGTGGCTTCCGGCACCTCGACCTCGCCGGTCACGTCGATCCGCGAGCCCTGCATCGCGACCTCGATCCGGGGCGAAACGACCGCTTTGATCTCTTTCGTGTTGGCGGCCTGGAACCGGTTCCCTTCGATCGTCAGCCGGCTTGGGGTTCCGTCGAGCGCGGCGGTTCCAGAGATCGTAACGTTCCCTTTTCCCGATTGGGCGGCGCCGCGGATCGCGATCGGCCCGTCGCCCGGGCTGGTCGCGGCCAGCTCGATCCCACGCAGCTCCAGACCGTATTCCGGCACGTCCACCTGGCCTTTTTCGAGCTTCGCGGTGCCGCGGACGGTCGGCTTCGCGACCGTTCCTCCGAGGGTCAGGTCGGCGGTCAAGGCGCCGCGCGGATCGCGGAGATCGGGGACGAACGCTTCGAGCAGGCCGAGGCTCGAAAAGTCGGCGACGATATGTCCGCCGAGAGTTTGGCTTTCGAGCGGCGCGCCGACCAGGTTGAAGCGCGGCAGCTCCAGATCGGCCCGGACGTTGCCGGTATCGACGAAGGTCAGCTCGGCATGCCCGGTCAACCCCGCCGCGCCCGCCTGCGCTCGGACGATCCCCCGGTCGAAACGGATCGTCACGAGGTCGCCGTCCTTCTTCGGATAGCGAATCTCTCCCGGCCCAGGCTGAAGATCGAGATCGGCGGTGACGACACCGGCCGGCGATCCCTGCCCTCGGAACGTGCCGTTCGTGGCTCCCGTGATCTTCAGATCGGGGGGAAGGAAAGGCTGGAAGAGAGAGAACGGCAGATCGGCGACCGTGCCCGAGGCGCTCCACGGCCCGGTTTTCGACCATTCCCCTTGGGCGCACAGGCGGGCCGCGCCGGAGGTCCAGCAGAAATCGCGCAGGGCGGCCCGCGCGGTTCCCGCGGTGAGCTGGGCCGGTCCGGCGAGGCCCCAGGCGCCGGTCTGGTCGTTCTTCAAATCGAGTTGGCGGATCGTGCCGTTCCAAGTGGTGGTCCGGTCGAGCCCCCCGGCGAGCGCCAGGGCGAGGGTTCCGTCAGGTGCCGCCACCGCGAGCCGGATCTCGTGCGAATCGCGAGTTCCTGCGCCTTTGACCGTCACGGTTTCGAAGCGCCGTTCGCCGTAGGCGACTTGGCGTGCATCGAGGTCGATCGAGATCCGGCCGTGGGCTCGCAGATCGACATCTGCGGCGAGCTTCATCGATTCGACGCTCGACGTGGAAAGCACGAGCGATTTCCCTTCGGCCGTGGCACGGACCCGCGGCGTGCCCCAGGGTCCGTCGAGATGCCCTTGGGCGACGAGCGAACCGCCGCTTTGAGGTAGAGCTTCGGAGAGATTCGGCGCGTCGAGCTTCCATTCGAGATCGGCGACGTCCGCGGTGAACGATCCCGCCGCGGTGACCCGTGCGCTGCCGGAGCGGAGGTCGAGGCGGGGGAGGCGGTAGCGGTCACCGGCCAATTCCAGATGGATGCGGCCGTCGAGCGGGTTGCCGCGGATCTGGCCGCTTAAGGATTCGAGATCGACTTTGCCGAACGGTCCGGCGTCGCGCATCGTGCCCGAAGAGGTGGCCGTAAAGTCGATCCGCCCCAAGTAGTCCTTGGCGGCGGGGGAGATCGAGGCGAACGCCGAGGGATCAAGCCCTTTGCCGGTGGTTCGGAGCGCCCAGGAGACCTGAGGCTGCCAGCCGATCCTGCCGGCTGCCGTGAGCCGGCCGCGCAGCAGGTCGGCGCGGAGGGAACGGATGTCCATCTTCTCCATGTTGCCCCGTCCCGCGACCACCCAACGGCCAGGGGGAACGTTCGGGCCGGCGACCTGGGCGTCCACATCGAGAAGGTAGTCCTTGAGGGTACCGCGTAGCGTGCCTTTTCCGGTCCGGCTGACGACCACGGGCGCGCTCCCTTCGAGCGGAAACGCGAGGCGCTGCCAGGTGGCGGCGAGATCGAGCCGGGTGTCATCCGAAGTCTGCGGGGCGACGGGCAGATTCACCGTGCCGTGGGCTTCGATCACGGCGTTCTTGTCGGTCGTCAAGCGCACCCTCTCGATCGCGATTGCGTCGCCTTTCTTCGTCAGGCGGTAATCGACCGCGCCGGAGGCGACCCCTTCGTAGGCTCCGATCACCAGACCGTTCGAAGCAAAGTCGTCGAGCGCGCCGCGGATCGCCACATCGGCCCGGCGGATGCGCGCCGCCGGGTAGGTCGGATCGATCACGCGGGGATCGAAGTTTTCGACATGCGCGGTGAGATCGAGACCGACCGTCCGCATGGGAGTCAGCACGTCGCCCCGGACCAGCGCGGCAAACGGCCGGGAGAGTCGCGCGTCGATCCGCAGTTTTTCGAGCGTGCCATCGAGTCGGGCGGCGACTTCGAACGGCGGATGCGCCGGATCGTGCCAGGTCGCGCGGGTATCGAGCGCAAGGGCGTAATCGCCGATCGGGGTGAGGTCCCCTTGGGCGCGCAGGTTGAACGTCGGCCCGTCGACCGCCAGGCTCTTGAGGTGGACTACGTCGCTCAGGCGCTCGCTGGTGGCATCGAGCGCGATGCGGTCTAGACGGAACGGAGGAGAGGGAACCGGAGCCGGTCCCGAAGCGGGAGGCGGCCCGGGGGTTTGGACGATCTCCACGTCTCGGATCAGTGCGTCCCGCACGATCAAGTTGAGTGGCACGTGGATCTGCGCCAAGCGGTCGTCCGTCGAGGGCGGCAGGACGGCGCGTACGCCGTCCACGCGGAGCTTCTTGATATCGAGCTGCCGATCCCAGAGTTTGCCGGGGTCCCAGTCGAGATCGAGGCTCTTGATCTGGACTTTGAGCCCCGCGTTTTCGTACCGCAAGTCGCGTAACGCGAGCGGGCCGATCAGCGGGCCGGTCTGGCCGCCGAGCGAGAGCTTGCCGGGGATGAAGCCGGGAAGCCGGGCGAGCAGGAAACGGGTTCCGTTCTCGGTCGAAACGCCGTACCAGAGCAGCCCGGCGAGCAGAATCACCCCGAACAGCCCGAGCGCCAGCAGCCCCAAAATCCAGCGCCGCAGCCGGTGCTTTTTAGGTGGCCGATCCTGCGCGGGCTCGCTCGCCTTCGCGTCGGGCTTGTCGTCTTCCCGCTCGCTCACAGGTCCGGTCCGATGCTCAGATGGAAGCGGAGCGGATGCCCCGGCTCGGTGAGCGCCCAGGCGACGTCGGCCCGGATCGGTCCGATCGGCGAGAGCCAGCGGAGGCCCACGCCCGCGCCCTGCTCCAGCTCGCAGGAAAAGTCATGGCAGGCGTTGCCCGCATCGTAAAAAGCCGCCAGGCCGAACTTGTCGAGGCTGAACTTGTCGAAGACGCGGATGTCGTTCAACCGGAATTCGTATTCGAGGCTGCCGATCAGAAGCGTCTCGCCGCCGATCACATGGCCCGCCGAGTCCAGCTCGCCCAAGCCCTGATAGGCGTAGCCCCGGACGCTGCGATCGCCGCCCGCGAAGAAGCGAAACCGGGGAGGCAGCTCGCGGAATTCGTCGGTCACCGTGTAGCCCACCTGGGCGCGGCCGATTAGACGGTTCCGGTCGCCGACCGTGCGGATCGCCTTGCCTTCGATCGAGGCCTGGAGAAACGACGAGTCGGACAGCGCGCTCGCCGAGGCGCCTTGGAGCGAGCCGAACAGCCGATAGCCCCGGGTGGTGAAGATCCGGTCGTCAGCCTTCACCCGCTCGTAGCTGATCCCCGGCACGACCAAGTTCGAGATTCCTTTGTCGAGGCCGACCGTGAAGTCCTCGCGTTGGAAGTTGAGCGAGATCGCCTCCCGCCAGCCGCCGCGGGTCTGGGTGCGCTGGGCGCCGATCAGCCCCGTCTCGCTCTGGGTCGTGTCGTTGTCCTTCCGGTCGTACGCCGTGTTGAACGATAGGAGGTCGGTTCGCGGGAAGGCGCCGGGGATCAAATAGCTGGTTTCCAAACTCTGCTCGATCGCGGACGCCTTGATCGACACCACGCCGCGATGTCCGCGCCGGTTGATCCGGCGCAGATCCCAGGCACCGCTCACGCGCGGGCCGGTATCCGTTCCGTAACCGACTCCGCCGGAGAACCGCATCGTCTTGGCGGGCACCAGATCGACCTCGATCGGCACCTCCAGCCCTTGGGCCTCCTCCTGGCGGGTGACGACTTCGACCCGGCTCCAGTAGGGGCTGTCGGACAGCGCGTTCTGCAGCGCCAGGACTTTGTTCACGTCGAGCGGTTCGCCCCGTTTCCAGGTGACGTAGCCGACCAGCAGCTCGGGATCGAGCACGTCCTGCTCGAACCGCACCTCGCCGAAGCGATAGCGCGGCCCGGTTTGGAAATGGACCACCACGTCGGCCCGGTAGCGTTCGAGGTCGACGCGGACCTCGCTGGTCTCGAACTTGGCGTCCAGATACCCCGCCTCGGCGGCCCGGTCCACCAGCTCCTTCTTGCCCGACTCATAGTCGGGGTGGTAGAGCACCTCGCCGCGCCGGACGGGAAACTCCGCGGCGATCGCCTGGAAGCCGGAGTCGGTCGTCCCCTCGCCGTCGACGCGTAAGTCGACGCTCGCGATCTGGATCGCCGGCCCCTCCTCGACGGTGTAATGGGCGACCCATTTCTCGCCTTCGTGTTCGAGCGTGCTCCGCACCTGCGGCTTGTAATAGCCGAATGGCTGGAGCGCCTCGCCGATCTCTTCGGGCGCCTTCGCGTGCAGGCGTCGAATGCGCGCCTCGTCGAGCTTGTCGTCATCCTCTTGCGCGAGGCTGAGCAGCGAGCGGATGTTCCGCTCCAGATTGCGTTTTACGCCGTCGATCTCGATTTTCACCTTCGCCGCCTGGGCGGGGCCGGGAAACAGGGCAAGCCCCAGGATCAGGCCGCAGGCCCAGTGTCGCGCTCGGAGGGTCGTCGTCACTTCGTGGCCTCCAGAGGAACTTGGACCGTGACGACGCGCTCCGCGCCCGGCTCCACCGGGGCGTGCCCCTTGCGATATTTGCGCGATTGAACGCGGGTGACTTCTGCGCCGAACAGGAAGATCAGCGACGAGTAGTAGATCCAGAGCAACATGGCGACCACCGACCCGGCGGCGCCGTAGGTCGAGGTCGTCGCGGTCCTTCCCAGGTAGAGCCCGATGCCGTACTTGCCGAGCAGGAACAGGCTCGCGGTGAGGATCGAGCCCCAGGCGACCTCGCGAAAGGAGAGCTCGACGTCCGGCAGGATGCGGTAGATCATTGCTAGCAGGACGGTCATCAGCAGCCAGGAAAGCAGCACGTCCGCCCCACCGAGGAAGGCCGAAAGGCCCCCTTCGAAGCGGGCTTCAAGAGCGCTCTGGATCGCTACGACCGCAGCGCTCGCGGCGAGCGAAAAGAGCACCAGCCCACCCACGCCGACGATCAGCACGAGGCAGAGCAGACGTTTCTTGAGCATCCGGCGAAGCCACAATTTCGGCTTCGGCTCGACCTCCCAGACCGTGTTCAGGGCATCCTGCAGCTGGGCCAAGGCGCCGGTTGCGGTGACGACCAAAGTGATCGCGCCGATCAGCCCGGTAATCCAGCCGGCGTCGGGCCGCGCGCTCGCTTTCACGATCTCTTGGACGATACCGGCAGTTTCTGCACCCACGTACAGCGCCAGCTCGCGCTGAATCTGCCCCTGGGCCGCCTCGCGGCCGTAGAACATCCCGGAGAACGCGACCACCAGAATCAGGATCGGAGCGAGCGCGATCAGGAAGTAAAACGCCAAAGCGCCGCTCTGTGTCATCGAGCCATGGCGCTCCCAATTGGCGCCGGCCTCCTTGAGGACGCTCCAAATCTCTTGTCGTTTCGGGCGGCGCATGCGCAGTCGGGCCTCCCGGTGCAGGCCGCGAGGTACGGGGTGGGGTCTGCAAGGGGTGGGCCATTGGGGCGGGGTGAATCGGCCGCTAGAATGGGTCGTCCCTGACGGGACGAGATGTTCAAAAACACGTCCCGGGAGGGACGTCGTAACATAGCGAGTGATTTCAATCACTCGCGGGG
>JBDTZG010000034.1:0-57247 GCA_040005235.1 Acidobacteriota bacterium
GGCTCAGTGGACCTGAACCTCAGGAAAACGGCCCTTCTGCCACGGGCTGCTAGGACTGAACACGGTTCCCCTAGTGCTACAATTCCTTTGATGGAAACAGCATACGTTGAGAGACTCGACGGCGGCTATCGGCTGAGCGGAACGCGCGTGTCGCTCGACTCGATCGTGCATGCGTTCTGGCGTGGAGAGACGGCGGAGAGCATCGCCCAGGCTTTTCCGCCGGTACCTCTCGAGCAGATATACGGCGCATTGGCGTTCTACCTCGCGCATCGGAGCGAAGTGGACGCCAACCTCGCGCAGGCCGACGCGGCGTTCGCTGTGCTCCGCAACGAAGCCAAGCGGCGAGATCCGATGTTCTTCCAACGCTTGGCTGACGCGCGTCGACGCGCCGCCTGACTCCTAGCGTGAGGGTTCGATTTCAGGCGGATGCCGATCTCAACCAGACCATCCTGATCGCGACTCTGCGCCAGCAACCGGCGGTCGATTTTCGAACGGCGATCTCGGCAGGTCTGCCGGGTGTGCCCGACCCTGAAGTGTTGGCAGCAACCGCACGGGATGGTCGCCTGCTCGTAACTCACGATCGCCGGACCATGCCGATTCACTTCGGGGAGTTCATTCTTCGCGAAACCAGCCCTGGGCTCCTGCTGATACCGCAGTCTCTCCCGATTGCGGTCGCGGTCGAGGAACTGCTGCTGATCTGGTCCGTGACTGAAGCAGAGGAGTGGGTGAACCGAATCTGTGTCTTGCCTCTATGACGCTGCTCGAGGGCGGCTGGGCGGAAGGGGTCGGTAGGAAGAAAAACCCGCGGCTCAACCGCCGGACACCGACAGGACGGAGGGAATCGCCCCTCCCGGGCTTCCTCACACTGCTCCGTGGATCGAATTGAGCCATACGACGGACTCGGACACCCGTCCGCCGGCCCACGGCAGTGGTTGCCAGATCTCGCACACTACTCCGTTGACCCAGAGGAATACTCCTGAGGTCGAGCGGAGTGCTCCTGGGTTCTAGCGGAGCATTCCTGAGGCCGAGAGGAGCGTTCCTGGGGTTCAGCGGAATGTTCCTTAGGTCTGGCGGAATGTTCCTGGGTGCCAGCGGAATGTTCCTGAGGTCGCGCGGAATGCTCCTTAGAACCAGCGGAGTATTCCTGAGGTCCTGAGGAATATTCCTGCGCGCTAGCGGAATCTTCCTGAGATTCAGAGGAGTAATCCTGAGGCCCAGAGGAATGCTCCTGAGATTTCGCGGAGTATTCCTTAGCCTCCACGGAGTATTCCTGAGGTCGAGCGGAGCATTCCTGAGGTCGTGCGGAGCATTCCTGAGGTCGTGCGGAGCATTCCTGAGCTCCAGCGGAACGTTCCTGAGCTCCAGAGGAACATTCCGCTAGCCCGGCGGAGTGGTGATTTTCTCCCGCGCAACACTTCCTCGGCCCGGGGGACCGGTGTCTGCACCGCAAAAACCGCGACGCTCGGCCGAATTACCCCTTGTCGAAGATCTTTTGGGTCTTACTCACCACGAATCCCTCGCGCTCGTAGAAGCGGTGGGTCCGCTCGCGGACGACGTTGCAGCGGACGCGGACTTTCGGCAACCCGTGGCTCGCCGCCCAGTCCTCCGCGGCGCGGATGAGCAGCGGACCGACCCCTTGACCGCGCTCGGTGTCTCTTACGACCAGGCCGTAGATCTCGGCGAATGAGTCGCTTTCGACCATCTCGATCTTCGCCACGTGGAGCCAACCGACCAGCCGGCCGTCGTGCTCGGCCGCGAACAGTTGTTGGTCCTTGCGGGGTAGTAGGAGGGCGAGCCGCTCGCGCATCCGCTCCGGCGGGGTCGGATAACCGAGCTGGTCGGAGAGCGAGGCGATTTCTTCCGTGTCGTCGAGGGTCGCTGGGCGGATCGTGGGTTCGCTCACCGGTCGAGCGGAATCGGCCGAGAGTGTTTTTGGAGCAGAGTGACGAGCGGCGCCACCTCGGGCGGCAGGTCGAGGTCGTCCAGCTCGGTGCGGACGGTTCCGGAGCTGGTCTCTATCTCGATTTCGTAGTTCGTCAGGTCGCGCGCGGACGAAGCGGCCTTTGGCGCGGGGGTGGCGTCTTTATCCGCGAGGCCACTGCGCTCGACCAGCCGTTCGAGCTGTGCCCGCTCCCGGCTGTCGAGCGCCTCGGGCACCAACTCGCATCCGCGGATGAATCCGGCGAAGCCCCCCGACTGGCGAAACCGGATTTTTCGTATCGTCATCAAGGGAGCTTCCTTTCTCGGTGGCCCGAAATGGGCGCCCGGAGGTCTAGAAGCCTACATCCTTCCAGGCCTTGGCGACCGCCTTTTCCTCCGTGCTCCCTACGCCGAACCGCGTGCCCGCCGCCTGCGTGCTCATCGTGACCATGTCGATGAACTGGCTGGTCGAGTGGAGCGAGCGGAGCGTGTCGTACCAGATCAGCCCGGCCTTCTCCCAAGCATTGCCGCCGAGGGCGGTCGCCACCAGGAAGAACGCGTGGTTCGGAATCCCGGAATTGATGTGGACGCCGCCCGAGTCCTGGGTCCCATTGTACTTGTCGGCCAGCCGCTTCGGCTGCGGGTCGGTGCCGAGAAGGGGATCGTTCTCATAGGCCTTCTCGTCCTTGAACGTGCGGAGCGATTTGGCATGCGTCGCCGGGCCCATGATGTCGGGTCCGATCAGCCAGTCGGCCTTGGCGGCCGTCTGCTTCTTTTTCCACTGCTTGACCAGCGAACCGAACACGTCGGCGAAATGTTCGTTGAGCGCGCCCGACTCGTTCAGGTACTCAAGGTCGCAGGTGTTGGTGACCACGCCGTGGGAGAGCTCGTGGCCGACCACGTCGAGCGACTTCGTGAAGCGGATGAAGATCTGGCCGTCGCCGTCGCCGTAGGCCATCTGGCGGCCGTTCCAGAACGCGTTGTTGTACCGGCTGCCGACGTGGACGCTCGAAACCAGCGGCATGCCGCGGTCGTCGAGCGAGTTGCGGTCGAGCACCTTCTTGTAGAAATCGTAGGTCGTCCCGGCGTGGTCGTACGCCTCGTTGACCGCCGGGTCCGACGACTTCGGATCGCCCTCGCGGCGGACCAGCTTGCCGGGAAGGAACGTCGAGCCGTTGTTCTTGTTGTCGTAGACGATCCGGTTTTTCTTGGTGTCCGGGGCAATGAGCGAGGCGCCGGTCGACACCGCGCCGAGCGCGGTGCGGGTGGCGCGCAGAGTGGCTGACCGGGCGATGGCGTCGATCGCGAGCTTGCGCACCCTCGGATCGCTCGACTCGGCCAGGTGGTCGAGAATGTACGGAGGGAGGATGCAGTGAATCGGATTAGGGCAGCAGGACATGGCGATTCTCCTCTCGATGCGCGGGCCGAAAAGACTCGCGCGAGCGCGCGGGCGCTTCGAGCTCTCGAAACTAGACGGCCGCGTCGGCCGAGTTTTCAGGCGATCGATGGAGGGTAAGTCCGGCCCCGCTCGTTCCTTCGGGTGCTCGGGGATGTGACTTTGTTACAGAGGTGGAGCAAGTAACTACATCGACTCGGGTTGGAGTCTCACGGCGTCTGGGGGTCGGTGGCCCTCTTGCCGGTCTCCTTACCGCATGCCAGCTGCTCGATCAGATCGACTTGGATCTGCTGCACTTCGAGCAGCTTCTTCCACTGGTGGTGGAGCAGATGGTCGATCCGGCTCGCGATCAAGCGGATTTCCAGCTCCGCTTTAAGGTTGACTTGATAATCGTTTTCGGCACGCGCCCGATCTTTTTGCTCCTGCCGGTTCTGGCTCATCATGATCACCGGTGCTTGGAGCGCGGCGAGGCAGGAGAGAATCAAGTTGAGCAGGATGAACGGAAAGGGATCGAACGGCTTGTGCAGCAGGACGTAGGAGTTGGCGGCGATCCAGAGGACCAGGAAGCCGCCGAAGCTCAGGATGAACCTCCAGCTGCCGCCGAATTTCGCCACCTTGTCGGCCACCCGCTCGCCGACGGTGGAGCCGCGAGCGAGCTCGGCGTGAACGTTTGAAGACATGAAGCTCTGCTTCTCGATCACGTCGAGCACTTCGCGTTCGAGATCCGACAGCTCGCCGATCTCGGTTTCGAGCAGCTTCTCGGCCTGGCGCGCCTGATAGCGCGCGAGGTCCTGCACGCAGATGCTGCTCGTGGGACCCCACTCCGGATTCTCGGTGGCGATCAGCTCGGCGAGCGCCGGCCGGATCAGGTCGGCGCCGATCAGCTCGCGCTTGGTTTTGCCGCAGACGATGCAGGTGGTGGTCATCGGTGCCTATTTCCGTGGCGTGGCGGATTGTTTGCTCGGTCCGGCGCGGAAACCTCTGTGTTCTCGAACGGGCGCACGACGGGTTCCGACGCGCTGGGCGTCAGAGTCGGCAACGTGCGGCCACCCCCCAGCGCGCCGAGTGCTTCGTCCAGCTCCGCCTGCTGCGAATAGGCGTGCAGGCGCCGGTCTTTCTGGTACTTCTCGGCGTGGGCGACCAGCCGATTCATGGTGCGGATATGACGCAGCTCGAACACCCAGCGGCGTAGCTCCGGATAGACGAAGCCGATCCCGGCCATGACCGGCGCGAGCCCTTTTTCGAAGATCGGGATGAACGGCGCCCACCAGATCAGGCCGCCGATCACCAAACCGCCGAGCGCGTAGGCGGCGCGCGAAGCCGGGTCGCCATGCCGCCAGAGGTCGAAATTCGACTGTTCGAGCCGGGTCTGCTCGATCGCGTGCCTCACATACTGCGGCAAAGAGGCCACCATCACCTCTTTTTCGAGCATCTGCCAATAGCTCCCCAATCCGCCGGCTTCTTCATAGCTCGTGCGGATCTCGGCGAGCTTCTTGGCCGCGATCTCGTGGAGCTTGCTCTCGGCCTCCGCAGGGAGAAGCGCGCGCCTTTGGTGCTCGCACTCCTGGAGCACGGCGAACAGGACGTTGCCGAAATCGAACGAAGTACCGGCGAGGTTGATCATCCGGCCCTCCCTATTGGGGCGGCTCGGCGGCTTCGGCCGCTTCCTGGCTCCGCTGGTTGTAGCGGATCACTCCAAGCTGTTCGAGCAGGCGGTTGCCGTCGATGATCGTGTTGCCGCCGGGGAGCTTCGGGATCTGGCGCAGCTCCTTCTTCTGCAGCGCCTCGATCAGCTGCAGGTTCACGTAAGCGTCGCCCGCGCTGCCGTTCAACGCGTCGCGTTCGCGGCGGATCCCCTCGGCGCTCGCCTTCTTCTCGGCCAGCGTCGCGGTCGCCGCCTGTTGGCGCTGCACGAGATAGGCGTCGGCCGCTTTCTGCGCCTGTTGGAATTCGCCGTCGGCGCGGGTCAGTTTTTCAGTCAGCTCGGCGATCTTCGCCTGGAGGTTCGCCTGGTTCAGCTGCGCCGTCGCCAAGATTTCGGCTTCGAGCTTCTCGGCCTGCTTTTCCGCTTCCTTCCGCTTGTTGATCAGCGCCTGGTACTCGGCCTTGAACTGGAAATCGCCGAGGAGTACCTGCTCGACCACGACGCCATACGGTTGCAAATGGCCGCCCAAAAGCCGGGTGGCGTCGGCGGCGGCGGCGAAGCGCTTCGTTGGGTTGTAGAACTCCTCGGAGTCGAGCCGGTTCAGCACGTCGCGCACGTAGGTTCTGGCCTGGGGCCGGACCAACCGCTCCTCCACGTCGTCGGTCGAGTTGGCGACGAATTTCCAGACGTAGCCGGCCCGCGTCGGGTCGATCCGCCAACGCACCGTGACGTCGGTCTCGATGTCATTGCCGTCGCGCGTCTTGAAGCGCAGGTCGTCCTTGCCCGCCCGATCGCCGGAGGTGGCGTTCGCCGTCATCGCGAGATTGCGCAGCGAGATGTCGAACACCTGCCAGTCGCCGACGATGGGAAAAAAGAAATAGGTCGCTCCCGGCGGGTATTCGGAGTAAGAGCCGGTGAGCTTGTTGAAGCGGACGCCGACTTCGGTTGCGCCGGTGTGCGAAGGAAGGCAGCCGCTCAACATCAGAGGAAGCAGAAGCGCCGAGAGCGCGAGCGTCTTCGGGTAGAACTGCGCCCGGAAGAAGAGGTGAACGAGGGATTTCATTCGTGGCCCCCGCCGACGAACTTGTCGAGGTTGGTGGGATCTTCGGTGATGTAGATCGGACCCTGGATGGCGTTCAACAGCGCAAGACCGCGGCGCAGACGCAGGAGCTTCGCCGAGCCTGCCCCTTCGAGCGCGCGGTTGATGGCTTCGGTGCCGCTCGCCTCCGCGGTTTTGACCAGCAGATCGGCCTCCGCTCGTTTCTGGCGTTGGTAGAGGTCCTTCTTGGCGTTGATCTCGGTAATCTGCGCCTCGAACTCCGAGGTCTTGACGTTCACCAGGTTCTGTCCTTCGGCGAGGACCTGGTTGAGCCTCGTCTGCACCTCGGCCTGTTTGGTGATCTCGCGGTTGCTCAGGACCGATTGGTCCTGGAGCTTCCTCTGCTCGGTCAACGTCTGGAAGACCTCCGGGTAGTCGTACTGGCGGACCAGTACGTCCACCAGTTGGAGTCCGTTGGCTTTCAATCTCTCGACCAGCGCGCCTTTGAGCGCTTTCACCTGAATCAGCCGCTTGGGCTTGTAGAACTCTTCGGCGAGCAACTCGCCGAGAAACTGCTTGGCCAGCGGATCGGTCAGCCGGATGACGGCGGCCTCCTCATAGTTCGAGCCGAAGCCGAACTTCGAGACGACCAGGTAGGGATCGGCGATCCGGAACTGGACGGTGACGTCGATGTCCACCGGATAGCCGTCGACCGTCGGGACTTTGATCGCCGCCATCTGGCGATGCCCCAGCGACTTCTCCTGGGCGTTATTGGTGAACTCGACCACCTGGATGTCGCGCGGGAAGGTCTCGATCCGCTCGTAGCCGGACACTTCGCGGCGCCAGCCCGGATAGACCGCCTCTTTTTGCAACCCTTTGCTCAGACCGAACGAGATCTGGCGGATGCCGATCTCGTCCGGCGGCACGTACGTGACGAAGCAGGCCCGCAATAAGAAGATCGGGACGAGCAGGAGCGAGATCCGCTGGCCGATCTTGCCGAACCGGCCGCGCAACTGTTGAAGGAATTGGGATTGGACTCGAAAACGCGGGGCGTCAGCCATGTTCGCTCATACCTCGAAAGATCGGAGCGATCGGGAGGAGAGTGTTCTCGATCGGTGGCGACGAGTCTAGCGCAAGGGGACCTGCCGCTCCGCTCTTCTCTTAGACACCGCCCTGTGCACGCCGTTTGCAAACTCGGCGGATTCGAAGCCTTCGCCGCGCCGCTTTGGCCGCTTTGGACCTTGGATTGGAGAGGAACCGTGAAACGAACCTACGCCCTGCTCGCCGCCACCTGCTCGCTCGCCCTGCTGGCCTTCGCCGCGTGGGCGACGCCGGTCCGCACCTCGGGGGGCAAGCCTTATCCGGCTCCGACGCTCCAGTTTCGGACGCTCGACGGCAAGGAGATCGGCCCCAAAGACTTCGCGGGCAAGGTCGTATTGGTCGACTTTTGGGCCACCTGGTGCGGCTACTGCGCGAAGTCCCGGCCGGAGGTCGAGGCGATCACCAAGCGCCACGCCGCCGATCCGTTCGCCCGGATCTCGATCAGCGCCGACTCGACCGAAGAGCCGCTGCGTAAATTCCTGGCTGAGCACCCCCCGATGTCGCACCAGATCTGGGACGGAAAAGGTAAGCTCAGCGCCCTGTTCAACGTCCAGGGCCTGCCCACCCATCTCTTGATCGACCCGGCCGGCCAAGTCGTCCATGCACTGTACGGCTGGCGGGACGGTTATGGACCGGAGCTCGACCAGGCGATCGACGCGGAGCTTGGCAAGCTGAAGCCTGCCCGGGGGAAAGCGTGAATCGAGCCCCCCAACTCCTCGCCGCCTGTTCGGTCGCCGTTCTATCCCTCGCCGCGGCCTTTGCGGCTCCCGTCGTAGTCGAGGCTTCGGCTCCCTACCCTGCACCGACGCTCGAATTGGCGACCCTCGACGGCCATTTGATCCACGCCAAGGATCTCGCCGGCAAAGTCGTCCTGCTCGATTTCTGGGCCACCTGGTGCGCCCCCTGCCGCGCGGCCCTGCCGGAGCTGGAGGCGATGACCAAGCGGTACGATCCGGCCAAATTCACCCTGATCTCGGTCAGCGCGGATTTCACCCAGCCCACGCTTCGCCTGTTCCTCGAACAGCACCCCAGCCCCGCCACCCAGATCTGGGACGGCGACAGCCATCTGCGCAAGCTATACGGGGTAAGAGGTTTCCCTACCTATTTCGTGATCGACCCCAAAGGACAAGTCGTCCATCAGCAACTCGATTGGGGGCCGACTTCGGCAGCGATGCTGTCCAAGGCGATTGAGGCACAACTGAAAAAGGTCGGATCCGCCGGTCCCGAGACTTCGGTCGCGCGGAAGTAGGAAGTAGGGGGATCGGGAGTCCCGGCGATGGCTTTACCTGCCGAGCCCCAGCTCCTCAATCGGTCCGAAATCCAAGATTTTCTCCATCAGGCAGCGCAGCTCCTCGACTGAGTCAATTGCCTGGACTCGCTCCCGAACGTTGGGGGAGATTTCCCCGAATCGCTTCCCCAGCATACGGAGTACGTATTGGCGGTGCTGTTCCACGAACGCCATTTCGAGCCCAATCGCAAAGCCCTTTTCGTAACCTCTCTGCTCACACTCCGCTGCCATCCGCTCGCCCCAGGTCAGCTTCATTTGCCTCCCTTCCTCTGTTTGGGCCGCTTTTGCCCGTGAACACCGCGGGAGGTCGGCCCTTGAAGCACTGTTCCTAAGGTCGGAGCCAGACTATGTGGTGATCAGTCTGGTCGAATTTTGGAGTGCGCTCTTTTCCTTTCAAGCCTGTCACCTCTATGAGGCCCGAATTTGTCCACTCCTCGAGCCAAGATTTCAGATCGGATTCCCAAACCAGGGGTGAGCTCAGGGCGATCTCCCAAGCGTCGCTGTAGGCGATTCTCCTCCTTTCCCTGAGCGCGCGCTGTACACTCACCTTAGCCTTTCCGAGATAGTGCATCCTGAGCTTATTGTAGTAGATACTTTCGTTAGTCTGGAGGATGCCCTGGTCTGCGAATAAGTCTCCCATACCAGTGCTAGCTTCACGCTTTCGAGCTCTCGCGTCGGCTCGAAGCGATTCCATCTTTGCCATCGCCTTCTTCTCGATCTCTTTAAAGACTCTAACGCCTGTGCGGTGTCGAGTCAGGTAGATCAAATGAAAATGAGTTCTGGCTTTCTCAGGATGAATCACGATAGCCGTGCGTGCGAAGGCGAAGCGTCCTGCCTCTCTTACTCGGTCTGCGTAAATCCCCACTAAAGTGTCGTCACGTTCGTCGCCATGAAGCCCTTCAAACCATTCACGATAGCCGGCAGACCCAAATAGTTGCGCGAAACTCGACTGCGTCTCGCCCTGCTCGACGAATCTGCGGATGAAGCTTGTCATGAAGTTGATTAGGACTTCGCCCGGACTCACCCGCAGTAGAGGTGAAATCGTATCCAGTGAAAAGCCTGTCCAGCCAGTAGGGTCAATGAAGAAAAACGGAAAAGTGTTTGGTCCTCCCTGCTTTACGAACTGGAGGATTGCGTCAATAGATTCCTCGAATCTTTTGTTCTCGGTTTTGATCTCCGCATCTCCCACCCGGGCGGCGAAGGCCTCCAACTCTCGGTATGCTCGTGGATCCTTCTCAAGAAAAAAACACCGGATCTGCCTCTTGTTGCCGAGTCGATCATGAGTTCCTTGAGCCTTTCTCAACTCGCTTAACGCTATAGAAAACGAGCTGTCTTCGTGATCAGCCGATCGGTCCTGCCACGGCCCGGAAAAGCAGTCAACATAGGTGATCGATTCAAATCTTTTGTAGATGATGTGCGCGAATCGTTCCAGATAGTTCTTTAAGATCAGATGCTTGACGAGAGTCTGTTCGCGTCCGACGTACCCTTCCTCTTTCATTCGTGGCTCTCATATAAAGGTCATGGCGCTTTCTGCGACTTCCCGGAGCGCGTCAGGCCATGATGGTGAGTCTGCAACCACTGTTCGCTTCAAAGGCTTCGGGAACTCGTCGTAGGTTCGACCTTGGAGAATTCTGCCGGTCTTCGACTTCTGACGGCCGCCCCATTGTTTGAAAAAGAAGGGCACTTTGGCGTGTCGGCACTGTTCAAGTACTTCGAGGATCCACTCTTCCTTAACCGGCCGCGCCTTCGCGCCGCTTTCTCCACCAACGATCACCCAATCGATCCCTGTTAAGTCGAATGGTCCAAGCGCTTCAAGGAGAGGCTCGACCGACAAGAATTTCAATTTTGCAGGAGCATTTCTTAGGTGATCGACTCGAGGGAGTCCCTGTTTCTGATTCTCGACGCTGACTCCCCACCAAACGTGAGGAAGTTGGGCGGCAAATCGGAGTTTGGATGTCAGTAGCGAGCTGAGGCGCTCGGATCTCTTGGTCAGCACTTGATAGGTATGCCAATGCGCGAGCTGCATGACACGGGCTACGGACACAATGTACTCATCCGGCACTCTTTCGTGAAAGAGGTCGCTCATCGAGTTCACGAAAATCTTGCGGGGTCGCTTCCAGAGCAGTGGTTGGCTGAGCTTCGTAGGAACCAGTCGCAGATCAAAGCCTTGCTCGTAGGGATGACCGGGAACGCCACGGAATCTCTCGGCAAATGTTTCCGCATAGCAAAATGCGCAGCCGGCGCTGACTTTCGTACAGCCCCGCACAGGATTCCAGGTTGCTTCAGTCCATTCAATCGAAGAGTTCTCGCTCATGACCGATTCCTCGGAGTGCCGATAATAGGTGAAACTAGGGCGTAAATCAAGAGTGATAGGTATGCAATGCGGTGCGGTTTTCAGCGCCGCGCCCTACTCTCCCACTTCGGCCAGCCGGTCGATCAGGTCGACGACCCGGTTCGAATAGCCCCACTCATTGTCATACCAGGCGACGACTTTGACGAAACCGTCTCCCTTCGCTTGGGTGGAGAGGGCGTCGAAGACGGAGGAGTGCGGGTTGCCGATGATGTCGGAGGAGACGAGCGGCACCTCGCTGTACTCGACGATGCGGAGGAACGGTCCCTCGGCTGCCGAGCGGATGGCGGCGTTCACCTCGGATACGTTCGGCTTGGCATTCAGGCGGCAGACCAAGTCGATCGTCGAGCCGTCGGGGACCGGCACGCGCATCGCCAGGCCGTCCAGCTTGCCTTTTAGCTTCGGCAGCACCTGGCCCACCGCGCGCGCGGCGCCGGTAGTCGTCGGGATGATGTTCTGAGCCGCCGCCCGGCTGCGGCGGAAATCCTTGTGCGGCACGTCGGCGAGACGCTGGTCGTTGGTATAGGCATGGACCGTCGTCAGGAAGCCTTCGACGATGCCGAAAGAATCGTCGAGGATCTTTGCGATCGGTGCCAGGCAGTTGGTGGTGCACGAGGCGTTCGAGACTATCTTGTGCGCCGGGAGAAGCGTGTCGTCGTTCACCCCGATGACGATCGTGGCGTCGATCTCGTCCTTGGCCGGTACCGTCAAGATCACCTTCTTCGCCCCGGCTGCGAGGTGCTTTTCGAGCTTCTCCCGCTTGGTGAACACACCGGAGGCTTCAATCACCAGATCGGCGCCCAGCGCGCCCCAGGGGATCAGCGCCGGATCGCGTTCCGCGGTCATCGCGATCTTCCGGTCGTCGACGTAGAGGAAATCCGCGTCGCTGCGCACGGTGCGCGGAAAGGTCCGCATCAGCGAGTCGTATTTCAACAGATAGGCGAGCTGTTCGTTTTCGTAGAGGTCGTTGATCGCCACCACTTCGAGATCGGGGCGCTCGGCGAGGATGCGAAACACGCTCCGGCCGATGCGGCCGAAACCGTTGATGCCGATTCGGGTCTTGGTGCTCATCTCTTAAGCCTCCCCGGCGTCGAGCGCGCGGAACTTCCGCAGCAGATCCACCACGCGGTGCGTGTATCCCCAGCCGTTGTCGAACCAGGAGAGGGTCTTCGATACCTTTTCACCCAGCACCATGGTGAGCAGCGAGTCGAAGGTGGAGGAATAGGTGCTGCGGATGATGTCGGACGAGACGATCGGATCGTCCTCGTAGGCCAGGATGTCGCGCCAGCGCTCGCTTTCGGCCGCCGCGCGCATCACCTCGTTGATCGCCGCTACGGTGACCGGTTTTTCGTGCCAGCAGACCAGATCGACTACCGAGCCGTTCCCGACCGGCACGTTCATCGCCGATCCGGAGATCTTCCCGGCGAGTTCCGGTAACAACCCCATCAACACCTCGGCCGAGTTGCTGCTCTGGGGAATGATGTTTTCCGCCGCCGCGCGCCCCCGGCGCGGTTCGTCGGACGGCACGTCGGCCAGCCGTTGCTGGCTGGTGTAGGCGTGGACGGTCGACAGAAACGCCCGCTCGATGCCGAACCCCTCGCCCAGGATCTGGAGCAGCGGAGCGGCGGCGTGGGCGGTACACGAGGCGTTCGAGACCAGCCGATGCTCGGGCCGCAAGTCGCCGTCGTTGACCCCCATCACCACCGTCAGGTCGGGCGGATCGGAGGGGGGCGAGCAGAGGATGACCCGTTTCGCCCCCCGTTCCAGATGCTTTTCGATCTCGGCGCGCGAGCGAAACCTTGAGGTCGCCTCGATCACCGTTTCGACCCCCAGGTCGCCCCACGGCACGTCGCCCGGCTTTTCGCCCGAGAGCATTGGAATGCTGCGGTCGGCGACGTGTAGGTTACCGTCGTCCTGGATCGAGATTTTCTCGGGAAAGACCCCGAGGATCGTATCGAAGCGCAGCAGGTAGGCGAGCGCCGCGTGGTCGGCGATGTCGCTGATCGCGGCGATTGGAAATTCGTCGCTCGAATAGAGGATCCGGAACAGGTTCCGTCCGACCCTCCCGAGCCCCATGAGTCCGATGCGGTGGGGCGTCATGCCTAGACTCCTCCTCTACTTGGCCGTGCGGTCGCGTCGGGCGTGTCGCCCGAATCTCCGCCAATGGTAGCCCGACGAGCCCTGCGCGAGGGAGCGTCCATGGAACGAAACGGTTTGGCGACACGTTTCGGAGTGCGGCGAGGTGGCAATCCGGGCGATCCTGCGCCAGGATCTAAGGAGACGCCGACATGTTGACCGCAACCGCCATGACCCAGAGCCCCAAGATGACCCCTCTCTCGAACCCGAAACGGACGTTGGAAAGCCCGCCGGACTTGCCCACGGCCAAAAACCTCGACGAAGAGGCCGCCTGGGCGGCGGTCGTCGCCCGCGACCGGGGGCAAGACGGCCGTTTCGTCTTCGCGGTCGCCTCGACCGGAATCTACTGTCGGCCCTCCTGCCCGGCCCGCCGGCCAGCGCGCGAGCGGGTGGCGTTCTTCGCCGAACCGACGGAAGCGATTACCGCGGGATTCCGCGCCTGTCGACGCTGCCGGCCGGGGGAGGTGGCCACCGATACGGCGCTCGCTGGAAAAGTCCGGGCGCTGCTCGACGAAGCGGCCGAAGACGCCGAAGGGGGCTCGCCCACGCTCGCCCGGCTCGGCCGCGAGGTGGGCGCGAGCCCCTCGCACCTGCAACGGATCTTCACCCGCGTCCTCGGCATTTCGCCGCGCGAATACCTGGCTGCCCGCCGGGCCGAGCGCCTCAAAGGCCACCTGCGCTCCGGAGGCTCGGTGACCGATGCCCTCTACGATGCGGGCTACAGCGGATCGAGCCGCCTCTACGAACAGGCGGACGGCCGTCTCGGAATGCCCCCGGGTGCCTACCGCCGGGGTGGAGAGGGGATCAAGCTCCGCTTTACGATCGCGGAATCGACTCTCGGCCGCGTTCTGCTCGCCGCGACGGAACGGGGAATCGCCGCGGTTGCCCTCGGCGACTCGGAAGAGGCGCTCGAAGGCGACCTCCGACGCGAATACCCGAATGCCGAAATCACCCGCCACGCCACGCCGGCCACGTCCGATCCGGAGCTGTCCGCCTGGACCACCCCCGTCCTCGCCGCCCTCGAAGGGGCAAGCGCCGATCTGGCCGATCTGCCGCTCGATCTCATGACCCTCCGGGCCAGCGCCTTCGCCTACCGCGTCTGGCGCGAGCTGCGAAAGATCCCACGCGGCGAAACCCGCACCTACGGAGAGATTTCCGCCGCGATCGGAAGTCCAGGAGCCGCCCGGGCGGTCGGCACCGCCTGCGCCTCGAACCCGGCCGCGCTGGTTATCCCCTGCCACCGCGTCGTCCGGGGAGACGGAGAGGCCGGCGGCTACCGCTGGGGCCGGGAGCGGAAAGAGCGGCTGCTTGCGCGGGAGGGGGGAAGGGGCTGAACGATTACGAGCGAGGGAGTTGACTCCCTCGCTGCGTGTAGCACATATGCTACACTGATGGTGATGAAGACGATACCTCAGCGCGAGCTTAGGAACCGCAGCGGTGAAATCCTGCGGCAGGCCGAATCCGGGGAGCGGTTTACCATCACCGTAGAGGGTCGGCCGGTGGCTATGCTCGGGCCGTTCCAGAAGCGACAGTGGATCGCCAAGGAGGAGTTCCTCCGGATTCTAGGAGCGCACCCTCCCGACACCACCCTTCTTGACGACATCGCGGAGATGGGGGGCGATGTAGGCGACTTGAGCGATCCATGGACGAGTTGAGCCGGGGTCTGCTCGACACTTCCGTCCTTATCGCCCAGCTCGACGATCCACAAGTAGGTCGGGCGCTTCCCAAAGAAGTGTCGATTTCTGTGGCCACGCTCGCCGAGCTCCATTTCGGCGTGCTGGTGGCCCGAGACGAGATCACGCGCCGCCAGCGTTTACAGAGACTCGGATCGGTCGAGGCCATTTTTCAGCCGATTCCCATCGACCCGCCAGTCGCCCGCGCCTTCGCGGCCATTGCCCATGCCGTCAAGATCTCGGGTCGACAACCGCGGTCACGGGTCATGGACCTTTGGATCGCGGCGACCGCGCTGGCTCACAGGCTTACCCTTTTTACCCGAAACCCTTCTGATTTCATGGGCTTGGAGGAGCTGATCGAAGTCCGGGTCGGCTGAAGCGATCTCGATCTGAGCTGGGACCCCTTACACCAACTCCCGCAGCACCATCCCCACCGCCCGCTCCTTCCCTTTCTTGCCCTTCACGGTCAGGCCGACCTTCGTCCCTTCCGGATCGTTCGCCAGCCGAATCCGCAAATCGGGGAGAGCGATCTCGGTCGCTTTCTTGCCGTCGATTGCGACAATCAAGTCGTCGACCTTGAGGCCCGCTTTCGCGGCGGGACCTCCGGCCGCCACGTCCTTCACCCGTAGGCCCTCCGGGTCGGTCAGCAGCCAGATTCCGGCGCGGTCGTAGGCGTCGTGGGTTTTGGCATTGCTGTTGGGTTTCAGATACATCACCTGCTTGCCGTAGTCGAACGTGACGTCGAAGCGCTTGAGCAGGCCGCCGCCGATGTTTCCGGCGAGGTTGGATTTGGCCATCGCTCCTTTTTTCTGGAGCGAGAAGCCGGTGACGATGTTTTCGATCGAGACCGATCCTGTTCCCTCGGGTCCCGTGCCCAGTTCCAGTTTTCCGAGCCGGGTGACGCGGCTCTTCGCCGCTCCTCCCACCCCCCAGCCGGTCGTCGATTCGATTGCCTCCGGGTGCTTGGCGTGCAGGCCGTGCTCTGCCACGAATGGGGCGTTGAGGTCTAAGGTCGAGCGGCTGCCGGTGTCGATCGTGAAGAGGCCGGGCAGGCCGTCGATCTTCCCTTCGATTTGGGGCGTCTCGCTCTCAAAAGTGAACGGGATCGCGACCGTGTCTTTGGGAGCCACGAATTCGGCCGGCGTGGTGAAGTTGATCATGCCGCCGTCGTAATCGACTTCGGTGATCAGACGCTTCAACAGCTCGTAGCCGATGATGCCGGAGACCGGCAGCCCTTCCACCTTCGACATCTCCGAGATCGGAAAGATGTAGAACAGTTGATCGCGGAACAGCACGCCGCCGAGCTTGACCGACGCGACGCGGACGACGGCGATCTCCTCGGATTTTTCGCCGACGCCCCCTCCTTGAAAGGCTCCCCACGAATGAGCGTTCGTTTTCGGTGCGTGTGCCCAACGGTTCGAGCGATCCCTTGCGCCGTTCCGGATACAAGTACGTGAGCGCGGTGAGATAAGCCCGCTGCATCGCGCTCTCGTAGCTCTCGCCCTTCTCGCTACGGATCACCTGACCGGAAGCCTCGACCGTCCACGCCACCGCGCCGTCGAAGCCGTCACCTCCGTGCACCACCTAAGAAGCGTCCCGGCCAGGGACGCCGTAACCTAGCGAGTGACTTTCAGTCACTCGCGTCTTCCGCCCGGGCGCCGCGTCGCTCTATGCCACCCTCCGCGATCGCCGCCCGCAGATCCTCCAAACACGCCTCCATCCGGTCGCGGTGAGTGCGGAACGACAGCACGCAGATGCGGATCGCGAAAGCACCGCGCAGGTGGGTGCCCGAGAGGTAGACCCGGCCGCGGGCGTTGATCCGGTCGAGCAGGTTGCGGTTCCACTCGTTCAGAATACCGAGGGCCGCGCCTTCGAGACCCGGCGGCCGGTGCCGGAAGGCGACGACCGAGAGCTGCGGCTCGGCGAGGATCTCGATCTCGGGAATGACTCGAAGCTCGTCCGCGGCGAATTGGGTGAGCGCGAGCTTTTCTTCTAGCGCGTCGCGGAACGCCTGGACGCCGTGGAGTTGGAGCGCGAGCCAGAGGCGAAGGCCGCGGAACGGCTTCGACAGCTCGGGGCTGATCTCGCAGAAGTCGACCAGGTCGGGGTCGCTTTGCAGATAAGGCATGTAGTCCGCGCCGACCGCGTGCGCCCGGCGGAGGGCCTCGCCGTCGCGGACCAGGAGGGCGCCGATGCCGTAGGGGAGAAACAAGCCCTTGTGCGGATCGATCGAGAGCGAGTCGGCGCGCTCCAGGCCGCGGAAGGTTTTCTTTCCCGCCTCGGTAAGAAGAAAACAGGCGCCGTAGGCTCCGTCGACGTGCAGCCAGAGTTTTTCTCGCTCGGCGAGGTCGGCGAGATCCTCCAAGGGATCGACTGCACCGGTGTTCGTGGTGCCGGCGCTCGCGACGAGTAGGAACGGCGTGAGACCAGCCGCCCGGTCGGCAGCGATCCGCTCGGCGACGAGATCCGGGCGCATCCGGTAAAGGTCGTCGGTCGGGATTTCGCGCACCCGGTCGGGCGGGAAGCCGGCGAGCAGCGCGGCTTTGACCATCGAGTGGTGGACCTGATCCGAGGCGTAGATCGTGCCGGCGAGAAAATTCTCCGGCAGCCGCTCGCGCCGGGCGACGACCAGGGCGCTCCAGTTCGCGAGCGAGCCGCCGCTGGTGAAGAAACCGCGCGCCGCGGAGGGAAATCCCGCGAGGCTGCCTAGCCAGGCGAGCGCGTCCGCTTCGAGCTGGGCGAGCGCGGGAGCCGCGGCGAACACCCCCGTGTAGCGGTTCGCGGTGTCCGCGATCAGATCGGCGAGCGCCGCGGCGAATAGGCCACCGCCCGGGATGTAGGCGAGATACCCGGGGCCGGCGGTATTGAACGACTTCGGAATCGCCCGGTTAAACAGCAGGTCGAGGATCTCGTCGAACGGCTTGCCGGCCTCCGGCATCGGCCCCGAAATCTCCCGTGCGAGATCGACTGCGCCGAATACATCCGCGCTTTTCTGGTCGGGGAGCGAATCCAGATGCGGCACGATGCGCGCCATGGCCGCTTCGACTTGGGCGTGCATTAGGGCGGCGGAGGGTTCGAGCGGGTAGGGGGATTCGGCGGACATGGCGGGGGATTGTGCCACGCTCGCCCGGCGCCTTCGATTGTTGCCGGTCAGTTCGCGGCCGGCGGATCGATCGCCTTTTCGAGCAACGCCTCGAACGGCACGATCTGAAGCGCGGCCTCGTGGGTCGCCGCGAGCACCACCCCGGGAGCCCTTCCGGCGAGGTGCGCCTCCAGGAAACGCGAAGCGCAGAGGCACCAACGGTCGCCGGGTTGCAAGCCGGGAAAGCCGAAGTCGGCCATCGGGGTGGAGAGATCATTGCCGCGCGAAGCGGAGAAGGCGAGAAACTCCGCGGTCACCTGGGTGCAGACGGTATGCGAGGCGCGATCCTCCGGGCCGGTATTGCAGCAGCCGTCGCGGAAAAAGCCGGTGAGGGGGGCGAGCGAGCAATCTTCGAGGGGCGTGCCGAGGACGTTTTTTGCAGGCATCTGGGAATCTCCTAACCTTCAGGGAGGGAGCGTATCCTTTCCCGCAGGAGGTGTCTCATGAAAGAAACGTCCGTTGCGTTCGAAGCTGAATCCGCCCAATCGTTCGCCGAGACCGTGGAGGCCTGCCGTCAGGCGCTCGCCCGGGAGGGATTCGGCGTTCTCACCGAGATCGATATTCAGGCGACGATGAAGAAAAAGCTCGACGTCGATCGCGATCCCTATCTGATTCTCGGCGCCTGCCATCCCCCGTCGGCCCACCGCGCGCTCACCGCGGAGCCCGCGGTGGGGGTGCTCCTGCCCTGCAACGTCACGGTCTCGATCGAAGGGGGCAAGACGATCGTCCGGGCGATGAACCCGAAGGCCGCGATGGGCATCCTCGCGAATCCGGAGGTCGAAGCGGTCGCCGAAGAGGTGGCCGCGGCACTCGCGCGGGTGGTCAAGGCGGTAGAGGGGTAAACCGAGCGGTCGCCTTGCGGGCGACCGCCCCTTTCAATTCAAGTTGGTTCCTACCAGCAGACGCTCACGTCGAGCGAGCAGACGCACTGCGATACGCCGGATTCGTTGCACGCGCAGGTCCTTGGCGCGCTCGGCGGATAGGCGCCGTCGGCCTTCGCGACGGCATCCTGGGCCAGGTGGCGCAGCGTCTCGGTGTGCAGGCTCAGCTTCTTGGGTTTCTTTTGCATGTGGGCTCCTCGGCCGTTCCGTGCCGAAATTGGCACGACGGGCAGCGGATCTTGCGGCGCACCGGACCGGATCTCCGGTGCGCCGCAAACCGGTCTAGTAGAGGAAGCGGGGAATCCGAGAAAAGGGGCTCATGCGCGCGGACCTCGCTATCGGCGAGGTAGCGGGAAGGGCTTTAGTTCCCATCGACGACAGGCTCGAGGCAGAGCTGGCCGCCACGCGAAACCTCGGTCACGCAAGAGGGTGCTGGGAACCAGGAGCCGCCTTGGCCCTGAGCGAAAAGTTTGAGATTGGTCCTGCCGGTCGCCATGTCCGTTCCCGAGGGAATCAGCGTCCAGGCGGCGTTCAGGCTCAGGGCGAAGGGATAGGGGATCGACTTCGTGACGCCGGTATTCGTCGAGGTGAAGCGGATGACCGCTGCGATGTCGAGGATCCCGGTCGAGGTCCCGGTTCGCGGGTTTCTGGGGTCTTCGACGAGTTCGATCTGGGACAGCGGCTGCGTGGCGCCGGGATCGAGTTCGACGGAATAGTCCCAGGTCCCGCAGGAGGTCGGGTGCGGACGGGGTCCGACCAAGAGAAGGCCCGTGGGCTCCAGAACCATCTGGGTCGTCGCTTCGAGGTGGGCATGCCGGACGATCCGAATCTCCAGCGAACGCAGTCCGCTGCCTCCGCCGTCCCCCTGAACCACGATGCCGCCCGCGGAGTGCTCGGAAATCGCGACGCCGCAAAGTTTCAGCTCGAGCAGCTGCAGATCCACTTTCAGCTCGGAAGGCTCGCGGGCTTGAAGCCGGAGCGCGATGGTCCCGGGATCGATCCCGGTCTCGGAAGTGTGTGCCCATCCGGCGACCGGTAGGCAGAGGAGCGTGAGGACGGCGCCTGCGACGGTACGATTTCTTCGGGCCATGGGGCGTTCTCCTGTGGGGCGTCGAATGGTTGATGCGAGGAGAGGAAGCGGAAATCGCGTGGATTCGGGCTCAGCGGTCCACCTCCCGGGGAGGAGTGGCGTGGGCGGCGAGTAGCGCGAGGCGACGAAGACGCTGTTCGGCGCGGCGGGTGTCGGCGTGCTCCGCGCCGCGTAGAGTGCGGATTCGCTCCAGGCTTGCCGTGAGAAGAGGGCGCGCCTCGTCTTGAGCCCCAAGCTCCGCCAGGCAGGCGCCAAGCGCGTTCTGCGCCAGGGCGATCGCGATATGGCCCGCGGGAAGCCCCGCCGTGCGGATCGCCAGCGCCTGACGCAGAAGAGGCTCGGCCAGTCGAGGCTTTCCGCGGGCTACGAGCACGTTGCCGAGCCCCATCCGCGGGGTCGCGAGGTCGACGTGGTCCGGCGGGAGCAGACGTTCGCGGATTGCGAGAGCCTCCCGGTAGTCCCGTTCCGCTTCGAAGAGCGCTCCTCTCCTCTCGACCATCGTGCCGAGGGTGATCAGCGAATTCGCGAGGTCGAGCGGCGGGGTCTCCGGCGCCTTCCTGCGAATCGCCAGCGCCTCGCGCGCGAGCCGTTCGGCGCTTTCGAGGTCGCCCAGGTCGCGGCGCGCCAGCGCGAGCTGGTTGAGGCCGATGGCGACGTTCGGATGCTTGGGGCCGTAGAGCGCCCGCAGAGCGCCGAGCGCCTCTTCAAACAGCGGTGCGGCCTCTTCGGGACGCCCTTCCGACTGGAGCGTCGCGGCGAGGTTGTTGAGGGCGGTGGGCAGGTGGGGCGAATGTCCCCCGGCCGCCCGTCGGTCGAGCGCCACCGCTGCGCGGTGGGAGGCCTCCGCCGCGGCGAGCTTTCCGAGCGCCATCTGCGCCGCGCCGAGATCGCTCCAGCTGCTCGCGATCTCCGGGTGATCCGGCGGCAGCAGGCGGCGGCGAAGGTCGAGCGCTTCGCGAAGCAACCGTTCGGCGGTGGCGTAGCGCCCCTGGCTATAGAAGATGCGACCGAGGCTCGCGAGATCCTCTGCCGTGAGCGGATGGTCGTCACCCAGCTCCCGGCGGCGCAGTTCGCGCGCCTCGGCGAACAGAGGCGCCGCGACGGCCAGCCGGTCGCGATCGAGTTCCACCGTGGCGAGATGGCTCAAGGCCTCGGCGAGATCGAGCGGTCGCCGGTTCTTCGCGCCGCGGAAAATCTCCATCGCGCGGCGAAATTCCGCGGCCGCCTGGTCGAGCCGACCTTCCGAAAGATGGAGCAGACCGAGGCCGTTCCAACACTCCGCCACCTCCGGGGCGTCGGGGCCGAAGAACGAACGGCGCAGCGCCAGAGCCTCTTCAAACCTCCTGCTGCTCGCGAGGTAGTCCGCTTCTTCGCGCAAAACGTGCCCGAGCACCAGGAGCGTTTCCGCCCGCGCGAGAAGGGTCTGCCGATCCTTCGACCTGGGCCGCGTGGCGAGCGAGGCCAAAAGATTCGACCGTGCCGCCTTCAGCGCTCCGAGATCGCGATAAACCGTGCCGATCGCGTGCAAGAGGTCGGCGCGCGTCTCGGGTTGCCGGCTCAGCGCCCGCAGGTTCGCGGGGAGCCAACGGGGAACCCGGGCCGGCGGTGCGCTCAACAGCTCGCTGCCTCGATCGAGGATCTCACGGGCGGTGACCGCTTCGCCACGGCTCTGGCCGGGATCGGCGATCGCGAAGATGTCGGTCAAAAAACCGGAGAGCGCCGCGGCGCGACGCAGCTCCGATTCGGCTCGATCGCGGGCTCTGGCGGCGGCATACCCCTGGACGAGAGCCACAACCACCAGGCCGAGAATGGACAGCGCGCCGACGGTCGCCCCTTTGCGCCGCCGGACCGCGCGGCCCAGCCGATAGGCAAGGGTCGGACGGCGGGCGACGACGGGCCGCCGGTCCAGGTGGCGTTCGAGATCGGCGGCCAGTTCGTCGACCGTGCCGTAGCGGCGGGCGGGCTCGGTTTCGAGCGCCTTGCCGACGATCGCTTCGAGATCTCCGGCGAGGGTCTTCGCGAGTCGTACCCGCTCGGCCGGCGCGAGGTCGTCGCGGAATTCGCGGGCGGCGCGCGGCAGAGCGATCGGCGAGGAAGCTTCGAGGGCGCGCGAGGCGGCGGCCGGATCGCGCCCCGCGAGCAGTTCGTAGAGCAGGATCCCCAGGCCGTAGACGTCGGTGGCGGTGGTGATCGCTCCCCCCGCGACCTGCTCGGGGCTCGCGTAGTCGGGGGTCAACGGCTGGCGGCCGGGGAGGGTGGCGCCCGGATCCTCCGCGCCCAGAAGCTTCGCGATGCCGAAGTCGATTACCTTGGGCACCCCGTCCTCGCCGACCAGAATGTTCGAGGGCTTAAGGTCGCGGTGAACCACCAGACTGCGGTGGGCGTGGGCGACGCCCGCACAGACCGCGAGGAACAGCCGCACTCGAGCGTCGACGCCGATCCGACGGTCGCGACACCAGCGGGTGATCGGTACCCCTTCGATCTGTTCCAGGACGAAATACGGCCGGCCATCGACGGTCGAGCCGCCGTCGAGCAGGCGGGCGATGTTCGGATGGGCGAGCCCGGCGAGAATCTGCCGCTCGTGCCCGAAGCGGCGCAGGATCTCGTCGGTGTCGATGCCGCGTTTGACCAGCTTGATCGCCACCTGCTGCGCAAAGCCTCCTTCGTCTCGACGTGCGAGATAGACGGCGGCCATCCCCCCTCGCCCGAGCTCGCGGACGATTCGGTAGGGTCCGATCTGGAGCCCGGGAACCGCGGTCATCAGGTCGCGCCCGACTTCGGCGATCAATTCGCGAGCCCCTACCTCGAACGCGTCTCCCGCGGACTCATGCGCGGCGAGGAGATCGAGTACCCGTCGCCGCTGGTCGGCGTCCCCCGCCGTGGCCTCGGCGAGGAAAGCGGCGCGTCCCCCAGGAGGAAGTTCGAGAGCGCCCTGGAAGATCTCTTTGAGCTGCCGCCAGCGCTCAGGCTCCATCGCGCGGGGCGGCTCCGGAAATTTCAAGAAACAGCCAGGCTTTCGCCATCGCCCAATCGCGTTTGATCGTGGCGGGTGAAATTCCGAGCACTTCGGCGCTCTCCTCCACGGTCATGCCGGCGAAGAAGCGGAGCTCGACGATCCGCGCCTGCTGCGGGTCGAGCGCCTCCAACCGGGCGATAGCGTCCTCCAGAGCCAATAGATCGACCTCGATCGGCGGTGTCACCGCGGCTGAGTCGACCAGGGTGATCCGCACGTCGCTGCCGCCCCGCTTCTGAGCCTGGCGTTCGCGGCAGTGGTCGACCAGGACCCGGCGCATCGTCTGGGCGGCGAGACGAAAAAAATGGGACCGATCGTTCCAGGCGAGGCGCCGCTGTTCGGAAAGGCGAAGATACGCTTCGTGGACCAAACTGGTCGGTTGGAGCGTGACCTTCGCTTCGCCGCGCAGATAGCGTCCGGCGAGTGCCCGCAGCTCGTCATAGATCTGAGGCAGAAGAAGATCGACCGAAGGGTTGCCCCGCGCGGGTGGCGCGGGTGAGGGCGGAGGCATGCTGAAAGTCTAACGCCGAAGCCGCGACGACGTCGGAGGATAGAGGTTTCTACTCAGTGGGGTGAGATTTGGACCTCCCCCGGCCGTTGGCATAGAATCTGCGGCTCTATGACCGAAAAACTGCCATTCCCAGAGTACCGAGAGCTCAAGGAGTACGTCGGCCAGCAGGTGGAGATCAAAGGCTGGATCGACAATAAGCGTTCGAGCGGCAAGATCGCCTTCCTGCAGGTGCGGCTGGACGGCCGGACCGTGCAGGCGGTCGCCGGGCGGAACGACCTGTCCGAAGAGATGTGGGCGGAGGTCGAGCGCGTCACACAGGAGTCGACCGTCCGCGTCGTCGGCACGGTCAAGGAAGACAAGCGGAGCCCCAGCGGAGTCGAGATCCAGATGAACGGGTTCGAGATCCTCCAGCTGACGGAGGATTACCCGATCACGCCGAAGGAGCACGGCACGGCGTTCCTGATGGAGCACCGGCACCTTTGGCTCCGTTCGAGCCGGCAGCGGGCGGCGCTCCGGATCCGGAGCGAAGTCGAGCAGGCGATCCGCGATTTTTTCTACACCCGCGACTTCACTCTGATCGACTCGCCGATCCTCACCCCGGCTGCTTGCGAGGGGACCTCGAACCTTTTCGAGACCGATTATTTCGGCGACAAGGCCTACCTGTCGCAGTCGGGACAGCTCTACCTCGAACCGGCCGCCGCGGCGCTCGGCAAGGTCTACTGCTTCGGTCCGACGTTTCGGGCCGAGAAGTCGAAGACCCGCCGCCATCTGATGGAGTTCTGGATGGTCGAGCCCGAGGTGGCGTTCTTGGAGTTCGAGGGGCTCACCGAGCTGGCCGGAGAGTTCGTCGGCTATCTCGTCGCCCGAGTGCTCGAACGGCGCCGCGAAGAGCTGAAGATTCTCGAACGGGATACCGCGATGCTCGAAAAGATCGTCCCGCCGTTCCCGCGCATGACCTACACCCGGGCGGTCGAGATCCTGAACGATCAAGAGAATCCGATCGTCTGGGGCGAAGACTTCGGCGCCGACGAAGAGACCATCCTCGCGAGCCAGTTCGAGCAACCCGTGATGATCACCGACTTCCCTGCGGCGTTCAAAGCGTTCTACATGCAGCCTTCCCCCGACTCAACACCTGAGCGAGAGACCGTGCTCGGCATGGACTTGCTCGCGCCCGAGGGGTACGGCGAGATCATCGGCGGCAGCCAGCGGATCCACGATCACGACCTGCTGCTTTCGCGGATCAAGCAGCACAACCTACCGATCGAGGCGTTCCAGTGGTACCTCGACGTCCGCAAATACGGCGGCTACCCGCACAGCGGCTTCGGCATGGGCATCGAGCGCTTCGTTGCCTGGATGTGCGGCCTACCGCACCTGCGCGAGACGATTCCGTATCCGCGGATGCTGTACAAGATTTACCCGTAGGGGCGGGATCAAAGAAGCCGCTCGACCAGCCGCCGGTACAGCTCGACCGCCGCCATCAGATCCGCTTTCGCGATCCGCTCTTCCGCGGTATGGGCGACGTGGATCGTGCCGGGGCCGAGCAGGAACGGCTCGCCCCAGGCGGAGAGGCGTGGCACGTCCGTCGTGAACTTGACCACGGTGGTGGGAAAACCGGGGAGCGAGCCGAGGCGCACGGCCGGGGTCTCGCTCTTCCGCGAAATGCGAGCTCCGCCGCCTGCCGTAAACGCCGCTTCGAGATCATGGCGTAGCGGCTCGGTCGGCCCGACTGTCCGGACCAGGATCTCGGCGCTCGCCCGATCGGCGATCACGTTCGCGGCGCGCCCCCCTTCGATCTTGCCCACGTTGATTGTGGTCTCGCCGAGGATCGGGTCGCTTGGGAGCGGCACTCGACGCATCCGGTCGATCGCGGCGAGCAGCGCGTCGATCGCCGAGATTCCCAGCTCCGGGTAGGCTGAGTGCGCCGCTTTTCCTTCCGCCTCCAGGCGGTAGAACAGCGTGCCTTTCGAGCCGAGGGCGAGCTGGTTTTCGGTCGGTTCGCCGTTGATCAGGTAGCGTGGGCGGAGGTCCGTGGTCTGCACCCACCGATTCGCGGTATCGGCTCCGAGGCTGTCGGTCTCTTCCGCGACCACGATCAGCAGGCCGAAATCGCGGCGTCCGGCCGCGAGCAACTCCTCGATCGCCGCGATCATTGCGGCGAGAATCCCCTTGGCGTCGCAGGCCCCTCGGCCGCGGATGTCATCATCGCTCTCTTCGGAGGGGAAGTACGGCGGCACGCAGTCCATATGGGTTGAGAGCACGACTTTTGGCTCGCCCCAGCGGGCGAAGAGGTTGAACCGCTCGGCGTCGACCGGGATTTTCACCAGCTCCCCGGCGGGCTCGATCTCGGCCAGGCGGGCGAACAGCAGCTCTCCCGCTTGGCGCTCGCGGCCGGTCGTCGAGTCGAGATCGACCAGCTCTCGGGTGCGGGCGAACAGCCGGGCGGCCGGGTCTTCCGGCAGTTTGGGGAGGGTCGTAATTGGCGCGGGAGGGGGGGGAGGCATCGAGGCCATGAGTGAGGATAAGATAGCGCGCCATGATCCCGATCGACCTGGCAGGAAAACGCGCCCTTGTGATGGGTGTCGCCAATTCGCGCAGCCTCGGCTGGGCGATCGCCGAGCGTCTGCGCGACGCGGGCGCCACCCTCGCTTTCAGCTATCAGGGCGAACGCCTGAGAGCCGACCTCGAAAAGCTGACGGCCGATATTCCCGGCACCCTGCTCGCGCAGTGCGACGTGACGAACGAGGAAGATCTCTCCGCCCTGTTCGGCCAGCTCAAAGAAGGCTGGGGGAGCCTCGACTACGTGGTCCACGCGATCGCCTTCGCGCCGCGTCCGGCGATGGACGGCCGCTATATCGAGACGACCAAAAGGGATTGGCTCACCGCGCTCGAAATCTCTGCCTATTCGCTGGTCTCGGTCGCGCGCCACGCCGAGCCGTTGTGGAACGCGGGCGGCTCGATGGTCACGCTCACGTATTACGCGGCGGAGAAGGTGGTGCCCAAGTACAACGTCATGGGGATCGCCAAATCGGCGCTCGAAGCGAGCGTCCGCTACCTCGCCTACGAGTTGGGGAAAAAAGACGTGCGGATCAACGCCGTTTCCGCCGGGCCGGTGCGCACGGTGGCAGCCCGCTCGATCCCCGGTTTCCTCAAGATGTACAACAAGGTGGGGGAGATCGCGCCGTTGGGCCGCAACGTCACCCACGAAGAGGTCGGCAACCTCGGCCTCTACCTGCTGTCGCCGCTCGCTTCCGGCACGACCGGCGAGACGGTCTACGTCGATTCCGGTTTCCACGTCATGGGCATGGAGCTGGGCGAGTAGAACCACGAGCTTCGTTCCGTACGGGGTGAAAGTCGGGTGCTACGATCGGCCGACCATCTATTGTCGAGGGGGGGCGTACGCATGAATCCGAACTGGGCGCACCTGCACATGATCGTCAATCACCTGCCGCTGTTCGCTGCGCTCGCCGCGGTCCTCCTGCTCGGCGCCGGCCTGCTCGGCAAAAACTCCGCCCTCGCCCGGGCCGGGATTCTCGCCTGCGTGCTCGCCGGAATCGGAACCTGGGCGGCGGTCTTTTCCGGCCAACGGGCGGAAGATTGGGTCAACGACAAGCCGGGGGTGACCGAGGAGGTCATTGGAGAGCACGAAGAGGCGGCGGAGACCTCGCGCTACGCGGCGTTCCCTTTGGGGGGCCTCGCATTGGTCGCCCTCTTCTGGCAGAAGGGTCCGCAGCGCGGCCTACAGCTGGTCCTCCTCCTCTTGGCGCTCGCCACCACTGGCCTCACGGGCCAAGCCGCCAACCTCGGCGGCCAAATCCGCCACACCGAGATCCGCGCGGGGGCGCCCGAGCCGGGATAATTGGCCCTAGTGCCGGAAGTGCCGCACTCCGGTAAGCAGCATGGCGAGCCCCTGCTCGTCGGCGGCGGCGATCACCTCGTCGTCGCGTTTGCTGCCCCCGGGCTGGACGATTGCGGTGATACCGGCCGCGGCAAGCGCATCGAGGCCATCGCGGAACGGGAAGAAGGCGTCGGACGAGGCGGCGGTTCCGGCGAGGTCGAGGCCGAACTGGCGGGCTTTTTCGGTGGCGATCCGGCACGAGTCGAGCCGGCTCATCTGGCCGGCGCCGATCCCCACGGTCTGGGTCGGATTCGTGACCACGATCGCGTTCGATTTGACGTAGCGGCCGACCTTCCAAGCCAGCTCCAGGGCTTTGCGCTCCTCCGCGCTCGGCGCGCGCTTCGTCGCGAGCGTCCAGGCGGCAGGATCGTCCGCCACGTCGTCGGCATCCTGCGCGAGGTAACCGCCGGAAATCGCGCGCAGCTCGATGGGTAGAGGGGCGGCGCGGTCGAACGGACGATGGAGGGGGCAGGCGACCAGGCGGAGGTTCTTCTTCGCCGCGAAGCGCGCGAGCGCGTCGGCGGAAAACCCGGGCGCCACGAGAACCTCGACGAACAGGTCGCTGATCGCCTCGGCGAACGCCGCGTCCACCTCGCGGTTGACCGCGAGGATCGAGCCGAATGCCGAAACCGGGTCGGTCGCGAGCGCCTTGGCGTAGGCCGCCCCGAGATCGTCCCCCAGCCCCACGCCGCACGGGTTGTTGTGCTTGACGATCGCGACCGCCGGTTCGTCGAATTGGCCGATGATCCGGCGCGCGGCGTCGGCATCGAGCAGGTTGTTCCAGGACAGCTCCTTGCCCTGGATCGAGGTGAAGCCGCCGAAGACTCCCCCCGAGCCGCGGGTGGCGTAGACGGCGGCCTGCTGATGGGGGTTTTCGCCGTAGCGCGGCACGAGGACCCGGTCGAGCGAGAGATCGAGCGCGGCGGGGAAGTGATCCGGCTCGGCCGCGGGAACCGCTGCACCCTGTTCAGTCTCCATCCATCGGGCGATCGCGGCGTCGTAATCCGCGGTATGGCGGAACGCTTTGGCTGCCAGGCGGCGACGTAGATCCTCGGAAAGGGTGCTTCCTTCATCCTTCAGGGCGGAAAGCACTTGCGGATAGTCCGCCGGATCGACCACCACCCCCACGCCGCCGTGGTTTTTCGCCGCCGCGCGCACCAGGGCCGGGCCGCCGATGTCGATCATCTCGACCACCTCGGCCCGCGCGGCGCCCGGATTCGCCGCCGCTTCGCGGAAGGCGTAGAGGTTCACCACCACGAGGTCGATCGGCGCGATGCCGTGCTCGGCGATCTGCGCCCCATGCTCCGGCCGGGCTCGGTCGGCCAGGATGCCGCCGTGGATCTTCGGATGGAGGGTCTTCACCCGGCCGTCGAGAATCTCGGGGAAGCCGGTGACGTCGGAGACCGCGGTGGCGGGCACTCCCGCCGTGCGGAGCGTCTGGAGGGTGCCTCCGGTCGAGAGGATCTCGAATCCGGCCTCGACCAGGCCGCGGACGAACGGTTCGAGGTCGCGCTTGTCGAAGACGGAGACCAGGGCGCGGCGGGAATTGGGCATGGGCGGGAGTCCTTTGTGCGGGGTTCTGGCGAACGGCGGGTGATCATACCTCCCCTTCTAGCGCCCTACCGTCCGGCCTGTTAGCCTTCCTGCTACTTACAATGGCTCCGGCCTCCTCGAAGGGCTTTCCGACACCATGAACAGCGCAGACATTCGCAGCAGCTTCCTCGAATTTTTCACCGAGCGCGGACATCGACTTTTCCCGAGCGCGCCGCTGGTGCCGCATGGCGACCCGACCCTGCTGTTCACCAACGCGGGCATGGTGCCGTTCAAAAACGCCTTCCTCGGATTGGAGATCCCGGAGGACCGCCGGGCGGTGTCGGCGCAACGGGTCCTGCGCGTCTCGGGCAAGCACAACGACCTCGAAAACGTCGGCCCGAGCCCGCGGCATCACACGTTCTTCGAGATGCTCGGTAACTTCTCGTTCGGCGACTACTTCAAGGAAGACGCGATCCGCTTCGCCTGGGAGCTGGTGACGAAGGTCTGGGGCCTCCCTCCCAGCCGTCTGTTCGCGACCGTGTTCGAGCAGGACGACGAGGCCGAAGCGCTTTGGCGCGGGCTTTCGACCCTGCCGGCCGAGCGCATCCTTCGCTGCGGCGCCAAGGACAATTTCTGGTCGATGGGCGAGACCGGACCGTGCGGCCCGTGCAGCGAGATTTTCGTCGACCTGACTCCCGATCGTCCCCAAGTCTCGTTTGATCAAGGGTCGGATTCCGGGCGTTATCTGGAGATCTGGAACCTCGTCTTCATGCAGTACCAGCGGGAAGAGGGAGGGGCGCTCGCTCCCCTGCCGAACCCCTCGATCGACACGGGAGCCGGCCTGGAGCGGACCTCCTCGGTCCTCCAGGGGGTCGCTTCGAACTACGACACGGACCTGTTCCGGCCGATCCTCGAAGCGGCGGCAGCGCTCGCCGGGCTCCGCTACGGGGCGCCGGCGACGAACGGCAGGCCGGTCAATTCGGAGTCCGATACCTCCCTCCGCGTGATCGCAGACCATCTGCGCGCAGTGTCGTTCCTGCTTGCTGACGGAGTGATCCCCGGCAACGAGGGGCGCGGCTACGTGCTCCGCCGCATCCTCCGCCGCGCGGTGCGCCACGGCATGCGGATCGGCTTTGAAGAGCCGTTCCTTCACCGGCTGGTGCCGGTCCTGGGCGAGGTCCTCGGCCACGCCTATCCGGAGCTCGGCGCCACGCGCATGGCGTCGGTTGCGGCGATTCAGGCGGAGGAGGAGAAGTTCCTCTCGACCGTCGCCTCCGGCGCGCGTCAGGTGCAAGAGGAGGTCGAGCGCCTGCGATCGCAGGGCAAGACGACGCTCCCCGGGGCGATGGTCTTCCGGCTCTACGACACCTACGGCCTGCCGATCGAGCTGATCCGCGAGATCGCGGAAGAGGAGCGTTTCGGCGTCGATGAAGACGGTTTCCGCCACGCGCTCGAAGGGCAGCGCGAGCAGTCGCGCAAAGCGACCAAAGAGGTCCAGAACCGGCTGCTCGCTCTGCGCGAAGAGCTGCGCGGCCACGCCGACATGCCGGAGACCCGATTCGAGGGTTGGGACGCCACGACGCTCGAAGGGGCGGGTGTCGCTCGGCTCGCGGCTTTTCGCGACGGCGATCCGCTGCGGGTTTCCGAGCTGAAAGCGGGGGAGTCGGGCGTTGCCGTGCTCGATCAGACCGTGTTCTACGCGGAAGGGGGCGGCGAGGTCGGCGACACCGGCTGGATTCTCTGGGACGGGGGCAAGGCGCACGTCACGGACACTCGGAAAGACAATTCCGGCATCTTCTTTCACTTCATCGACGTCGAGCGCGGCACGCTCAGCCGGCACCAGAAAGTCGATCTGAAAGTCGATTTCGACCGTAGGCAGGCGATCGAGAGCAACCACACGGCGACCCACCTGCTGCACGCCGCGCTGCGCCAGGTGGTGGGCCAAAGCGCGCGCCAGGCCGGGTCGCTCGTGGCGCCCGATCGGCTGAGGTTCGATTTCACCTATCACCGTGGCCTGCTCGAACCCGAGGTGCAGAAGGTCGAAGATCTGGTGAACGAATGGATCCGCCGCGCGGTGCCGACCGATTTTCGTTTCCGCAGCTACCAGGAAGCGGTCGCGGCGGGCGCCATGGCGCTGTTCGGCGAGAAGTACGGCGATACCGTTCGCACGGTCGAAGTGCAGGGGCTCTCCACCGAGCTGTGCGGCGGTTGCCACGTCGGCAACTCCGGCGAGATCGGCCTCTTCCTGATTGAATCGGAGCGCGGCGTCGCCTCCGGCGTCCGGCGGATCGAGGCGGTGACCGGAGCAGGCGCCCTCGCCACGGTCCGCGCGCAACGAATCGCCTACGACGGGCTGATCGAAACGCTCGGAATCAAATCCGCCGATCCGGCCCAACAGCGCGAGCGAGCCGGCCAGCTTAAGACCCGCATGGCCGAGTTGGAAAATGAGGTGAAGAAGCTCCGGCTCCAACTGGTTTCCGGCGGCGGAAAGAGTGGATCGGCTGGCATCGACGAAGAAACGATCGACGTGCTTGGAGTGAAAGTCCTCGCCCGCGAAGTGCCCCACGCCCCTGCCGACGACCTGCGCGCCATGGCCGATGCCCTGCGCGCGAAGCTGGGCTCCGGAGTCGTCATCCTCGGCGCTCGCGACGAGGGAAACGTAAGCCTGATCGCGGCGGTGACCAAAGATCTCGTCGAACGGGTGAAAGCGGGTGAGCTGGTGAAGAAACTCTCCGGCGTAATCGGCGGCCGAGGCGGTGGCCGCCCCGATTTCGCCCAAGCGGGCGGCAAGCAGCCTGAGAATCTACCCGCGGCGCTCGCGGCGGCGGGAGATGCGGTGCGGGAGCAGTTGGGGGGCTAGAACCTTAGGCTCCCGCTATGAGGGTTCGTATTTGCGCTCGGAGCCTCGTTTGACCCGCCGCGCGGTGCGAGATAGCGTCCTCTCGATCTTCCGAGTTCCCCTCCCAATCTCCGGCATCGCTTGCTCCTCGCGGGGCGGCCTTCGCCCGGGCGAGTTGAGAGAACGTCCTCGGTCTACCTTCATTTGAGAGAGGAAGCCATGGCGAACAGCGTTACCGTCACCAGCAATCAGTCCTGGGGTTCCCGGTTGGGTGAGTCGATCAAGAGCGTGCTTTTCGGCCTCGTCCTGTTCGTTGCGGCGTTCCCAGTTCTGTTCTTGAACGAGAGCCGGTCGGTTCGCACGGCGCGGAGCTTATCGGAGGGGCTGGGGGCGGTGGTGGACGTTCAAGCCGACGCGGTGAATGCGGGCAACGAGGGAAAGCTGGTTCACGTTTCGGGAGCGGTCGACAGCGGCGAGGAGCTTTCCGACGAGGAGTGGAACGTTTCGGCCAAGGCAGTCAAGCTGATCCGCACGGTCGAGATGTACCAGTGGAAAGAAACCGAGAAGAGCGAGAGCCGGAAGAAGCTGGGCGGCGGTACCGAGACCGTGAAGACCTATTCGTACTCCAAGGAATGGTCCGACAGCTTGATCGACAGCTCGCAGTTCCAGGAAACCGCCGGACACGAAAATCCAGGCGCCTTTCCGGTCGAATCGCAAACCCTCACGGCCGATCCGGTCCTGGTGGGCGCCTTCACCCTTTCCGAAGAGCAGCTCAATCAGCTTACCAACGCCACGGAATTGAAGATCGATCCGGCCGCGGCCGAGCAACTGCCCGACGAGGTGAAGGACAAAGTTAAGGTGGCGGAGGGCCGGTATTACATGGGGGCGAATCCGGCGGCGCCGACGTTGGGCGATGCGCGAATCTCCTTTTCGACCGTCAACCCCTCGCAGGTGAGCCTGGTCGGCGTGCAGACCGGCGAGACGTTCGCCCCGTATCAAGCCAAGGCGGGGGACACGGTCCTGTTGGTCGAAGAGGGGACACAGACCGCGGCGCAGATGTTCAAGACCGCCCAGGACAAGAACGCGGTCCTGACCTGGATTCTCCGCGCCGTCGGCTTCTTCATGTTCTTCCTCGGCACGTTCCTGATCTTCCGGCCGCTGGCGGTTTTTGCCGACGTGCTGCCGTTGTTCGGCACGATGCTCGGCGCCGGAATCGGCCTGTTCGCGTTCTTGATTGCCGTGGTCCTCTCGTCGTTGACCATCGCCATCGCCTGGATCTTCGTCCGGCCGGTGCTGGGGATCACGCTTCTGGTCCTGGCGGGCGGTGCGATTTTCTGGCTGATCAGCAGAGGGCGCGCCAAGAAAGCGCAGCGGGCGGGGACGGCGCAGCCGCCCCTTCCTTCCATCCCGCCGCCTCCTCCGTCCACCTAGAGCCCGCAAACCTCGAAACGGTCGGTTCCGCCTCGACGGGGCCGACCGCTTTCCCGACATTTCCCGAGGAGCAGCCGATGAAAATCTCGGCCGGGATCAATGCTCATAAGGCGTTGGTGGTGCCGACGTACGGTTCGAAGAGCAAAAGCCCGTCGCGATCGGGATCTTCTTCGTCTTCCTTCCGCTCGCGGCGCACTACGTGGCACCGTTCCTGCTAATCAGTCGCCACGTACGGCTGGCGCCTTGGGTTGTGATCCTCTCGAGTTGGGTTTTCGGCTTCTTCCTGCCCAACATGCTGAAAAAGGACAAGTCCCTCTCTCGCTATACTGAGTTTGCGGCCTATAAGTAACGGACGGGCCTGGTCTTCCCCAAGCTGTTTTAAACCGGGATCGCCGGTGGATCGAAGGAGGAAAAATGTCGAATTTCGGGATTTACATGATTGGGGTCATCGTGGTCGTCGCCGCGCTCGGCTATGGAGCACATCTGGCGGGCGTCAGCTCGACTTGGATCGTGGTCGGCGCACTCGTGGTGCTCGGTTTGAGCATCATGGGCGGCATCGTCAAGACCCGCCGGCCCGAGCCTCCTGCCGGAGGGTAATACCGTCGCCTCGTTCTCGCGTCTGGGAGTTGTGGGCCGGCCAGAGTCCGCTTCGAGCGGAGCCTCGGCGCGGCCCACTCAACTCGCAAGGAATGAGCCCATGCCCAGATTTTGCTTTCAACGGATGGGCGTGATTCAGGGCGCCGATCCTGCGTTGATCGCTCCGGCGCACAACGATTTCTTCCAGGTGCTCGAGACATCGCGATCACGTTGTCGCAGATCGCGGTGACCGGTCCGGGCGCATAGGTCTAATACCTGGACCTCGGTTCCACGTCAGCTAGAGGGAGCCCGCCGATCCGCGATGCCGCGGAAGGTTCGGCGGGCTCCATTCTCTCTACGAGGAACCGACCATGTTGACCCTTCGATCCGTTAGAGCGTCAAGCGCCCGGGCGGTGCTATGGACTGTGCTTTTCCTCCTCGCCGGTTCACCGGCTAGGGCCGCCGACACCAGCCTGGAGCCCGCGATCCGCGATTCGCACTTCATCTTCACCGGCACGTTCGAGCGGCTCGGCGCCTCGAACTTGTCGCTTCTCCCTGCCTCGGAAGAGACCGCCATCGTGCGGGTGCGCCAGGTGATCGACCAGCCGGAGACTTTCGGCTCGACCCGCGACATCGAGGTCACGGTCAAGTTCGCCGACCCCTCCGGCGCTGTCGAAGGGGGCCAAGCGATTTTCTTCACCACCAGCTTGATGTGGGGCGAGCACCTGGGCCTCGCCGAGATCCTGCGCCTCTCCAGCCGCTCGCCCGAAACCGAGGCCTCGGATCTGGAGCAGGTGAAGAAAGAAGTGGATCGCGTGCGCTCGTTGGAAGCCGACGAAGACCTGTCGGCGCGCCTGACGCGCGCCGCGGTGGTGGTCGTCGGCCGGGTGGGCGATGTTCGGAAGACGGAGCGCAGCGAAGAGGACTTCGGCGAGCACGCGGCGTCGTGGGCCCTCGCCAAGCTGGAGCTCGAAGGGACGCTCAAAGGGCGCGAGGCCAATGGGGTCTATTTCGCCCAGGACACCGATTTCTTCTGGGGTACGACCCCGAAGCTCGCCGCCGGAGAGGACGGGATCTTCCTGCTCCAGCCGTATCGGGGCCGCGATCTGCCGAAAGGCTCCTACGTCGTAGTGGACGCCTTGGACGTTCAACCCCTGACCGAGCTCGAGCGAGTTCGCGGTCTGCTTCGGTGATCCGGTTCAGGAACGGAGACATGACATGAGATCACTTCAACGTTTCTTTCCGGTGGGCGCGCTGGCGCTCGCCGTTCTAGGCCTTTCGGTCCTGGGCTCCCGTTCCGCGGCGGCCCAGAAAATCACCGTCGTCGACATGATCCCGAATTCCATGAGCGACGACCAGAACGAGCAAAGCGAGCCCAACCTGGCGGTCGATCCGGCCACCCCTTCGAAAATGGCGGCCTCGGCGTTCATCATCAACCCGAAAAAGCCGAATAAAGGATCGATTTTCCTGTCCAACAACGGCGGTGTCTCCTGGAGCCTCCAGCCGATCCTGCCCGGCTCGACCAGTTTTTGCACGACGTCCTTTTGCGACATCACGCTGCGTTTCGGCGGAACCTCCGGAAAGCTCTACGTGAGCGCGTTGACCGCCAAGCCCGACAATTCGACGAATCCGCCCGGCGACCTGATGGCCTACCAGATCAACCGGTTCGACGACGTCTTCGGGAACCCGGTGCCGATCCTCCTCGAACAGCGCACCGGGGTGATTCCCGATTGCCCCGATCAGCCGTATGTCCAGGCGACGACCACGCTTGGCGGCGAGGGGGCGGACCTTGACCGGGTGTTCGTCGGCGTCAACGACGCGCGCGTCACTCGGGCGCCGCAGACCGCCACGGTCGACGTCAATCCGAACGCCGGAGCGGCTTCGCCCGCGATGAATCTGGAGCAGGAGATCGAAGCGTCGATGCCGCCGAACCCGCCCGGTCGCGACGGTTCTGCCGTCCGGACCGCGTTCCATGCAAGCGGCGTGGTCTACGCGGCGTTTTACAGTCCGACTTCGAACAGCAAGGCCAACATCGTGGTGGTTCGGGATGACAATTGGGGGACGAGCGCGCCGCCTTTTTCGGACCTCGTAGGCGGCTCCGGCGTTTCGGTCGTCGCGGGGACCGCCTATTCCGGGGGAGGCACCACGCTGGCCAAACAGCGGGTCGGCCGGTCGCAAATCTCGATCGCGGTCGATCCGAATGACGTCAACAGCGTTTGGCTGGTTTGGGGCGATGCGAGCGTGGCGCCAATCACGCTGCGCCTTCGCCATTCGAAGGACGGCGGAAAGACCTGGGACGACAAAGACCTGTGGACGCTCAGTTTTGCCACCAATCCGGCGCTGGCGGTCAACAGCCTTGGCCAGGTCGGCCTGCTCTATCAAGCGGTCGACCAGCTCGGTCTTTGGGAGACCCGGGTCGAAATCTCGGGCGACGGCTTTGCCACTCCACCCGTGCCGCTGGTCCTTTCGATCGCGGACAGCTCCTCGATCGCCTTCGGCGCCAAAAACTTCATCGGCGACTACGACCACATGATGGCGATCGGCAAAGATTTCTTCGGGGTTTTCTCGGCGATCAACAATCCTTCCCCGATGGGATTTCCCGATGTCGACGATCTGATCTTCCAGCGCGAGCACGACGCCCAGAAGCTCTACAAGACCGCGGCACACGACTTCAGCATTCCGTTCTCGATCGATCCGTTCTTCTTCCACGTCGAGATGGTGAAGCCGGAGAACGACTTCTTCGCGCGCGATTGGACGGAGGCGGGCAGCCACGATCCGGGCCTGGAGCCTTCGAGCCACTCCGTCTTCTACAAGACGAGCGACGTGTGGAATCGCGACGTCAACGTCTCGGGGAGCCCCGCAACCACCGCCGCCCCGTCGCATATCAATCCGCAGCCGGGCCAGAACTTCGCGTTCGTCCGCGTCGGCCGGAAGGCGCCGGCGATGGCCGCCGCGCCGAACGTCGACGTGACGCCTCATTTCTATTACGCCGACTTCGGCGCCGGCCTGGCGTACAAAGACGCGGGGGGCGCGGCTCCGATGCCGATCACTTTCGCGCCCAATCAGAAGGAGCTGACCCTGCCCGACGGCCAAGGGTACGAGTGGACGCTGCCCGACGTTCATTCCACCCACGTCTGCATGGGGGTGGAGCTCGACTCGACGGACGATCATTTCGCCCAGCCGTCGCTGCTGAATCACGTGCCCGGCTGGCCGACGCTCGACACGGCGGTGTTGTACGACAACAACAAGGCGCAGCGAAATATCATCTACCCGGAAATGAAAATGATGTCCAAGGCGCACTACTACGCTTTGGTGAGGAACGCCGCCTCGGTCACGCGCAACGTCTGTTTGCGGCTCGACTCGCCGGTGAGCATCTTGAGCAGCTACACCTCAATCCAAATCGACGCCTGCGGTATCGCGACGACTTCGTACCGGCCTGGCTCGACCGTCTGCCTGCCCGGCATGACGGCCAGCGAAGTGCGGGCGCTTAAAGTTACGGTCGACATGCCGCAGAGCGCCCAAGGGGCGGATTTGGCGCTCGCCTTCACCGAGGTGACCCAGCCCGGCCCGGCGGGCAAGCCGCGCGATGGTTTTGCGATCTCTCCGGTGGGCACGACGGTTGATGCCGCGGCGTTGGCAAACCTCAAGTTCCAGGCGGCGGTCTTCGGCCGGCTCGCCGCGCTGTACAACGATCCGGCGGCGCAGTTCTGGACCACCAAGACCCGCGACCTGGTAGCTTCCGGTTTCACGCTCTCCCAGTACGTCGCCTTCCTGCAACAGGTCAGGCCCTACCTCAACCGCCTGACCGGCCTCGTACCGCGCTCGACCTCAACCTGCGCGCCCTCACCGTACGGCGATCTCGACCGGCTGCTTGGCGCGATCCAAGGAGCCGATCCGCAGTTGATCGTTCCCTCGCACAACGACTACCTCCAGACGCTCGACATCGCGATCACGCTCTCGCAGATCGCGGTGAACGGCCCGGGAGCGTAGAGCCGTCCTCAAAACCGGCCGGGTCGAGAGTCGCTTCGGCCCGGCCGGGAGCCTTGCGGCTATCGGTCCCAGGAAGCGGCTATGGGTCCCAGGAAGCGGCTATCGGTCCCAGGAAGCGGCCGTCGGTCCTGGAAAGCGGCTATCGGTCCTGGAAAGCGGCCATCGGTCCTGGAAAGCGGCTATCGGTCCCAGGAAGCGGCCATCCGTCCCGGAACCGCGAACGCTGTCCCGAAACGCGGCTTTCGGCTGCGGAACTGGGCGGGGCGCCCGGAAAAGCGCTCAGGCCGGGTCGCTGTGGGCGAACACCTTCGCCGGAGCGAGTTCTGGTGGTCGAGCGGTTCATAGGCCGATCTTACTCGCACGGAAGAGCCTGGGATCGCCAGGTTCGCTCGCCATCGCAAGGTGGCGTCGGGTACGCTTGTGGGCCAACGGACCGCCGATCGGCGGCTGGAGGCCAGGCCATGAATCCAAGCGAAGGTTCACCCGGATTCGAGATCGTCAACGTCCGGGAGTTCAATGCACCGCGCGAGCGCTTGTTCGAGGTGTTCAGCGACCCGGTTCATCTGGTGCATTGGTGGGGGCCGAACGGCTTCACGAACGAATTCAGCGAGTTCGACCTGCGGCCGGGAGGGGCGTGGCGTTTCGTGATGCGCGGCCCCGACGGTGCGGAATACCAGATGGAGAAGGAGTTCGTCGAGGTGGCGGTGCCGGAGCGGATCGTCCTGGACCATATGGATCCGATGCACCGCTTTCGGATGACCATGATTCTTGCGGACCTGGCCGGCCGGACCGGCCTTACCTGGCAGATGCTTTTTGCGGATGCGGAGGAGGGGGCTCGGATCGAGGGCTTCATTCGCGCGGCGAATGAGGAGAACTTCGACCGGCTCGAGGATTACCTGGCGAAGCTGGGCTAGCCGCCCCCGCGGCGTGGGGTGAGATCGCGCCCGCGGCGGCGGTAGGCATAGACCGCGGCGCGTTCTTCGCCGACGGCGATCTTCGTGACCAGGCGGTACTTCGGGGAAAACCAGGGCGCGCGAGGATTGATCCGGCTCCCGCCGGTGAGGACGACGAGGTCGGCGCGGCTTGCGAGTAAAGCGCCGGCCCAGTTGCCTTCTCGTACGGCGGCGACGTATTGCGGCGAGACCAGGCCGAGCAGGTCGTCGACCGGGCGGTCGGCGTAAAATCCGAGCGTGCCCACCTCGAACGCGGCGATGCGGGCCGAAGGCGGCGCGGATCGGTCGATCCACGCGGCCGTTTGTCGATAGAGCGCCACCCGGGGACCGGCCTGATCGACGGTTCCCCACGCCCGGACGGCCAGGATGCCGGCCACCAAGAGGGCAAGGAGAGCGGGCAGGGCGAGCAACCGTCGGCCTACGCTGCCGCCGGAGAGCCTCAAGAGCGCGAGGCATTCGGCCAGGCCGAGCAGCAACGCGATCAGCGGCAAGATCACGTACCAGGACCAAAACGGCACACCCAGGATCGGATAAGCGATCGCCAGCGCCGCGCCGAAGCCGACCAGGATGGGAAAGACCGGGTCCCTCGCGCGACGAAGGCGCGCCATCCCCAGCGTGCCCCCCAAAACGCCCCACAGTACTGCGACCGGTGCCAGCCAGTCGCCGAAGGTGCGCGTGAAGACCGGCCACGCCGCGGGCCAGAACCCCAAGCCGCTTCTCGTTCCCGCCCGCCCCGAGCCCGCGGCGAAAGCTTGTTTGGCCGCGAGGGTGGCCGGCAGCAGGTGGCCGAACCAGAGCCAGGCGGAAAGCGCCAGGAGGGCGATCGTAAGCGCCGTTCCGGCAATCCAGCGCAGAAATGACTTCTTGGCCCCGACAGGATTCGCGCCGCCGAAGAGGCCCACGAGCGCGACGCCCAGCAGCGCGTCCGGGCGAAAACCCACCGCGAGGCCGGCCAGCAACCCGGAGAGAAGCGGACGCGGCGCGGCGAAAAGGGCGGCTCCCGCCAACAGAGACGCCACCCAGGGCCAGGCGAACCCTTGAAGCGACCAGCAGAAGGGGAGAGCCAAGATCAGGCTGCCGGCGACCGCTCCCGGAAGAGCTCTACCCGAGCGCGCTGCCCCCAGGAGGACGAGCGAGGCTAGGGCCAGCAGCCCGAGCGCGTGAAGCGCCGTCGCGAGGTTTGGCAGCGGCAGGCCCGAAACCCACCGCGCGGAGCCGAGCAGCACGGCCAGCAGAGGCTCCGTGCAGCCGAACACGCGCTCGCCGGGATTGAACACCAAGCCATGCCCGCGCGCGAAATTTTGGGCGTAGCGCAGAGTGATGAACGCATCGTCGGACAGTTCGCCCGCGGTGCGGACCGCCGCCCAGAGGCTCCAACCGGCCCAGGCCGCAATGACCGCCAAGAGTCTCGGGTCGGGGCGCACGACTCTGCGCGGTTCCATCGGTTTCACCCGTCAGGAAAACCAATCTTCCAGAGTCAGAGATGGGACTCTGGAGAATTCCTTGACGTTGTGGGTGATGAGGGTTAGGTCATTCGCCAAGGCGATGGCGGCAATCAGCAGATCGTTCGCGCCGATCATTTTTCCTGAGCGTTTTAGTTCCGACCGGATTTGACCATAGTGCTCAGCGCACCGGTCGTCAAAAGGAAGGCTCGCAATCGTCCGAAAGAAGATCGAGAGCGTTTCCAGGTTCGAACTGCGGCGGTCGCTCTGGTGGTAACCGTAAAGAAGCTCCGCCTTGACCACCGAGCAAATCAGGACGACGGTCGGAGAGTGCTTACGGAGACGGCGAGTCAGCGGAGCATTGCTACCGTTGAGAAAATCGATACAGGCATTGGTGTCGAGGAGGTATCTCAAACGGGGTCTCGGTCCTCAAGGCGTGGCTGAAGTGGTCGCACCAAGGGCTCCCCTTGCCAGCTTCCGGCAACTCGCTCGAAGAAGCCTTTCGGCCAATCTGAGGGGCCGACTTCTCGTTGGATCAGATCGGCGACGTAAAGCGACAGACTTAGGCCAGAATTGGCGGCCCGCTTTTCGACCGATTCTGCGAGTTCATCGGTAAGCTCGATCTGCAATTGGGTCAAAGCCCACCTCCATCCGCGAAGCCTTACTGCCAACCGGGGTTGACGCCAGGCGATTATCCATCCCATGTCCTAGTCAGGGCAAGGCAGATCCTCCTCCATGTCCGCGATCGGTCAAACGGAATCACGGACCGATCTCCTCCGCTCGTTGCGGCGACTCGGCCTCCGGGCGCAGCCGCTCCCACTCTTCAGCGGAGCGGACGCGATGGACGCGCATCAGGTTGGTGAGCGGCCGTTCGCGGATCGGGTGACCCATCAGCACGATGATCCGGTCGCCGGGAACGGCCAAGCCCGCGAGCTGGAGTTTGCGATCGACCAGCTGCATCATGCCGTCGAGGTGCTCGACGTCGCCGTCGGCGAGCAGCGGCCGGACCCCCCAGATCAGCTGCAACTGGCGGGCGACCCTGGGGTCGGGCGTGAACGCCACGATCGGCGCTTCCGGCCGATAGCGAGCGGCGAGCCGCGCGGTGAAACCGCTTTGGGAGAACGCGACGATCCGCCGCACGCCCAGCTCGTCGGCGGCGAACACCGCGGCGGCCGAGACGAGATCCGGTACGTCGAGCGACGGGTCGCACTCCGGCGCGGTCGCGGTCGGATCGAGAGGGGTGCGGCGACGCACCTGCTCGGCGCCGAGCGGCCGGAAGGCGGTGCGCGACGGTCGGCGGCGCCGGTCGTACGCCTCGGCTTCGAGGATAATGCCGGCCATCGTCCGCACGACTTCCACGGGGTAGCGGCCGACGGTGGTCTCGCCCGAGAGCATCAAGGCGTCGGTGCCGTCGAACACGGCGTTCGCCACGTCGGTCGCCTCGGCGCGCGTGGGCCGCGGCTGCTCGATCATCGATTCAAGCATCTGGGTGGCGACGATCACCGGTTTACCCGCGCGGCGCGCGGCGGCGATGATCTCCTTCTGCCAGACCGGTACGGTAGCGAGGGCGACTTCGACGCCGAGATCGCCGCGGGCGACCATCACGCCGTCGGCGGCGGAGCAGATCTCGTCGAGGTTCTTAAGCGCTGCCGCCCGTTCGAGCTTCGCGATGATCGGGATCGCGCCGCCAGCTTGGAGGGCCAAGGCGCGGATCGCCTCGACGTGCGCCGCTTCGCCGACGAAGCTCGCCGCGAGAAAATCGGCCTCTTCGGCGACCGCGAACGCTACGTCGGCGGCATCCTTGGGAGAAATCACGAAAGGCAACGTCGAATCGGGCAGGTTCAGACCCTTACGGCTGCGAATCGTCCCGCCGTTCGCCACCCGGGCGAGCAGGATCGAACCCTCGCGCGCCTCGATCGCCAGCTCGATCAGCCCCGCGTCGATCAGCACCCGCTCGCCCGGGGCGAGGTGGGCGAGAAACGCCGGGTCGTCTACGGCCAAGTCGGCGCCTTCCGCCGCCTCGCCCAGGCGCACGACCTCGCCCGCGACGAGCATTCGCCGGTCGCCGGGGATTAGCCCGAGCCGATAGCGCGGCCCCATCAGGTCGAGCACGATCGGCACGTGCCGCCGTACCGCGAGCGCCACCCGGCGCACCCGGCTGATCGTCTCCCGGTGCTCGCCTTCAGTGCCGTGAGAAAGATTGAGTCGAATCAGATCGACACCGACCTCCAGCAGCTCGCGGAGCACCGACTCCTCCGAGCTTGCGGGGCCGAGCGTCGCCATGATCTTGGCGCGTCGTTCAAGCATGGCGGGAAGTGTATGGCAGGCGACCGAGATGAAACGAAGGGAACTCTTATTCCGTATTAGTCCTGTAGTACACTGACTCACGGTCGCTGACGCTTCGGAGAATGGATGATCGAGCTGGAAGGCCTCACCAAGACCTATGCCGACGGCACGCAGGCGCTCCGGGGGGTGGATCTGCGTCTGGACCGGGGGATGGTGGGCCTTTTGGGTCCGAACGGGGCGGGGAAGACGACGTTTCTGTCGATCCTGGTCTTGGCGCTGGAGCCGAGCGCGGGGCGGCGAGTGTATGACGGGCTCGATGCCGCGCGCGCCCGGTCGCGGCCGGCGATCCGGCGGTCGATCGGCTACCTGCCGCAGGACTACCGGCCGCTCGCAGGGTTGACCGGGCGGGAGTACCTGCTCCATTGCGCCCGGCTGCGCGGGGTGCCGCTCTCTCGCCGGGCGCTCGAAGAGCGGACGCGGGAGCTGCTCTCGGCGGTGGGGCTCGCCGAGGCGGCCGACCGGCGGGCGATCGAGTACTCGGGCGGCATGCAGCGGCGGCTCGGGGTGGCGCAGGCAATCATCCATTCGCCGCGGCTCTTGGTGGTGGACGAGCCGACGGCGGGGCTCGACCCCGAGGAGCGGATTCGTTTTCGCACACTGATCGGCGAGGTGGCCGAGCAGACGGCCGTCCTGCTTTCGACCCACATCGTCGAAGACGTCGAGGCGACCTGCCCGCGGCTGGTGGTGATCGGCCAAGGGCGCCTGCTGTACGACGGCACGCCCACCGAGCTGCTGCGCGGCGCGTCCGGTCATCTCTTCCGGTTTCCGGCCGGAGAGCCGCTGCCGCCGGGAGCCGTCGAGGTCACCTACCGGGCCGACCGGGACGGGGCGGTCGAGCGGGTGGTTTGGAGTGAGACGCCGATCCCCGGTGCTCCCCCGCGCCCGGCCGGGCTCGAAGAGGCGTATGGCGCGTTCCTCGCGTTGCGCGGCGTGGCGGCCGCCGGTCCCCAGGAGGGGGCTGCGGCATGAGGCTCCTCGCAGCGTTCATCCGCCATGAGCTGCGCATCGAGCGGCGTTCGCTCCGTTTTCGCGCCTTCGCGGTGGGCTACGTCCTGCTCGGATGTGTGCCGGCGGCGGCGATTCACCTGCGCCGCGAACGGCTCGATTACGTGATCGGCGGTGCCACCTATGCGAGCGCGACGTTGACCTGGCTGCCGCTTTTGTCGGTGCTGCTGGCCGCCCTCCTTTCGATGGATGGGATCAGCCGCGAACGCGCCACCGGCGCCTGGACCACGGCGACTCTTTCCGGGGTCACCAACGTGGGGTATCTGCTGCGCCGTTTCGTGGCGCTCTTGACCCTCCTGCTGCCTTTGACCGCAATCCCCCTGCTTGTCGCGGCGGGCCTCGCGGTGGCCGACGTCGGCGGTGCCGGAGTCGGCGCCGCCTCGAACCTGGCGCCGTTTTACGGCCCTTGGCTGCTGCACGTCGTGCCGTGGACGGTGGCGGCCTCCGCGCTCGCCCTCGGCCTCGGGACGATCGGCGGCAACGCCGTCGGTTCGTTTCTGCTCGCGGCTCTGCTGTTCGGCGTCGTTCCGGTGGCGGGAAACGAGGCACTGAACCGGTTCGGGATGCGGTTCGATTCCCCCCTCGCCGGCCTGGACCTGCTACCAGCGCGGTGGACCGTGATCCTCCTCGCCGCTTCTCTTAAGGCCCAGGACGACCGGTGGACCTGGATGTTCCCTCTGCCGGAGACCGAGGCGGGCTTCGATCTCGGATCCGCGGCCGAGCAGAACCTGGCCGAAGGGCTTCAGTTCGGCGCATCGGCAGCGGCGGCGCTTGGGCTCGCCGTGCTGTTCTTGCGGCGCACCCGGCCGGACGTGCGGCCCCAGCGCATCCGGCCGGATCATCCGCTGCGCAACTTCCTGGTCGCGTTCGGCCGCCTGCGCGAGCAGTACACGCCGGACCCCAAACCGGCGCCCGCCGATCTGGTCGCCCTCGCCTGCGCCCTCGGTCTGGCGGCGGGAGCCGTGGGACTCGAAGGTGCGCGCGCCGTCGGCTACGAGCGACTGGCCGAGCGGCGCTATCGGGCGGAAACGGGCGGCAAGCCGGCGCCGATGGCGGTCGCGGTGGTGCCGGAGACCTGGCGCATCGACGGGAGGTTCGAGACCTCGGGCACGGTCCAGGTCGAGGTTCGCGGCACGTTTAAAAACGGCGGTCGCGTACCGCAGAAGCACTTGGCCTTCTCCCTCAATCCCGATCTGGCAGTGACTGCCGCAACCGCCGACCGGGGCCGCGTCACCGTCGGCCGTGAGTGGGACCGGCTGGCGATCGAGGTCGATCCGCCGATCCCGCCGGGCGCCCGGCGGGAGCTTCGCCTTCGTCTTGCCGGTCTCCCGAGGGCGAACCATTTCAGTCTTCCGCAGGGGGGAGATGTCGCCTCCTTCGCGCGCGCCTTTGAGAAAAACCGCAACGCGCGGCTCGGCCACGACCGCGCGGACCTTTCGCGCAGCTACCGGGTTCCGGCGATTTCGGGGCTGCGGGTGGATCTTTCGGCCGACGACCTGACCCCCGTTCCTCGCTACACGACCTGGGCGCAGAAGGGCGACGGCGGAGTCGCCGAAGAGGTCTATTTTCCTGTCGCGCGAGTTGAGATCGCCCTGACCGTACCCCGCGACCTGCTGGTCGCGGACAGCTGCGGCGGACTCTCCGATCCGGCCGGCCGGACCCGCGGCCGGCTGGACAGCCGGTGCAGCCTCTCGCTTTCCGAGCTGACGGTCCGCGGCGGGCGCCAGCGACTGCTGGCCCAAAGCACCCAGGACGGCGTGGCGGTGGGAGTCTTCCCGGCCCATCGCGCCGCGGGCGAGCTGCACCTGGGGCTCTTCGCCGGCAGCTCGAAGTTGATGGAGGAAGCTTGGCCCGCCCAGGGCGACGATGGCGGAGGCGCTTCGGGAAAGAGCGGCCTGGGCCGCCTGGTGATTCTGGAGTGGCCGGGCGAAGGGGTGCACGATCGCCAGCATCTGAACCTGATTTCCGGCCGCTATCGCGATCCGTACGAGTCTTGGGTCACGGTGATCGGCAACCTCGCGTTCTTGGGGGAGACCGATTTGATCGCTACCGCGCCGCTGCCGCCCGAGCGGCTGGCGGCGGAGATCGTCTCCTCGCGCCTGGCGAGAAGGCGCCGGTTCGCTCCCGACGAGTCGTTGTTCTTCCGCCAGCTTCTTCGGACCCTTGTCCTCGAACGGCTCGGTCTCGGGGCGCAGACCGGCGCGGTGGTGGGACCGCTGTCGCCGCAGCAGATGGCGTCGGTGCGGACGCCCGCCGTGCATCCCGAGTCCTACGGCTACTGGAACAGCCGCTTCCCTTCGCTGATCGCGGCGCTCGGCCGCCGGGCGGGCGCGGAGGCGCTCAGGTCGTCGGTGGAGGAATTGCTCGCCCCCGGTCCCGACCACGCCCAAACCCCGGCGACCTTCGAGGAGTTTGCGTCGATCTTGAAGCGGCGGAGCGAGCGCGACGTCGAGCCGATGCTCCGCGACTTCTTTCTCGCCGGCAAACTGCCGGAGCTGGTGCTCGAAGAGGTGAGCTTCGAACCCGCAGGAGGGGGCTGGCGGGTGACCGGCAAGGTCCACAACCTCGCCGACGGCGAGGCGATCTGCCGCCTTGTCCTCACCACCGAGCTGGGGCCGGTCGAATTCGAAATCCGGATCGGCACGAACGAGACCACGCCTTTCGCATTTGCGACCGCTCATCGGCCGCAGGGAGTCTTTCTCGATCCCGATCAGGAGTGCCATCGCATGGTGCGGATGGGCCTGCCGCGCGACCGGGTCTATCTCCAAGGGGTCCGGCGGTGACGGGGGCGCTTCGGAAGCCTCTCTCGCTGCCGCCTGGGCTTGGCCGGTGGACGGACCGCGTGAGGCGCCTGCTGCGGACGACGCGCCTGTCGCTGGAGCTGCTGCTCGGACGGCGCCTGCTGGTGTTTGCCGCGGTCGATTTCCTGGCGGTCTTGGCGGCGCTGTTCTCGATGTTGCTCGGCGCGGGCGACGAGCCGGCGGCGGTCTGGTCGGGAATCCTGCTGCCGCCGTTCCTGCTGCTCGGCCTGCCGGCTCTTTCCGGCGTCGTCGAGGTCGAACGGCGCGCGGGCTGCCTCGACCTCGCGCTCACCACGCCCGCCGCGGAAGGGTACTTCCTGCGCCGCGTGGCCTCGGTGTGCGGGGTTCTCTGCGCTCAGGGCTGGCTGCTGATGGGCATCGACTGGCTGCACGAAGGCGGAAAGGGATTTCCGCTGCTCCCGGTCCTGGTGCAGGTGGCGATCCACTCTCTCTTCCTGGGGGCGGTGGCACTCTTCTGGGCGGTGCGGCTCAAGAGCGGCGGGGCGGTCTGGCTGGCGTCGATGGGGACCGTCCTCGCCTTCTCCCGCTGGTTTTTCCTGAACCCGGTCCCCGACCGGCATCACGGGGTGTGGAACGGCTGGCTGCCCGGCCCCGAAGAATCGCTTTCCTGGTTGGGCGGCGCCCTCGTGCTCGGCGCCGCCACGCTGATCCTTTTTCTTTATGCCCGCCGGCGCCTGCGCCGGCCGGAGACGCTCGTTTCGTGATGGAGATCGCCATGAAGACCCAGGCGCCGAAGATTCGCCTCGTGCTGTTGCCCGCCGTTCTGCTGATGCTCGGGGCCTGCGCCCAGGCGCCCGCTCCGCCGCCGGAAGAGGCGCCCGCGGCGCCCGTGCGGCTGGAGGTGGCCAAGCGCGAGACCTTCCAACCGGAGCTGATGGTGCTCGGCACCGTCCAGCCGGGAGGGATGGCCGAGGTGACCGTACCGACCGCAGGGAGAGTGCTCTATCCGGATCGGTTCGCGGCCGGCCTGATCGCGGGCGCCGACGTGCGCGCTGGGGAGGTGCTCGCGCGGATTTCGTTCGGCGACGCCGACGCGGATCTGGCCGAGGCACGGCTGCGGGTCAAGGGAGCGGAATCGGAGGTCGCCCGCCACCAGCGGGCGTTCGACGCCGGGGTCGAGGCCGCCGTGATTCTCGCCTCGTTCAAAGCCGATCTGGAGATTGCCCGAAGTCGCCTCGCCGCTTCCGAGAACCGGCTCGGCCGGCTGTCGCTGCGGGCGCCGCTCTCTGGACGGCTGATCGTCGATTCCCGGATCGCGCCGCAGTCCGAGGTGGCGGTGGGTATGGTCCTCGGACGGATCGCCGCCGCCGGGGCGCTATCGGTCGAGGGCCGGGCCGCAGCGGCGGATCGCGACCGACTGCACGCGGGGCTCGCCGTGCGGTTCGGAAGCGAGGGACACGAGGCGGGAGCGGGAACGGTGCGCGAGGTGGCACCGGTCGTCGATGCCGGGGGGACGATAAAGCTAATCGTTGCCGTCGGCGATCCCGCCGGCCTGCCGGGTCCCGGCGAAGGAGTGGAGGTGCGGGTGGCGCTCGACCGCCACGAGCAGGCGCTCACCGTCCCCGAGGAGGCGTTGGTGGTGGCCGAGAGCGGCAGCGCGCTGTTCGTCGCCCAGAGGAGCCAAGGCCATCTGATCGCGCATCGGGAAGCGGTCGAGACGGGGGCGCGCGGCGGCGGCCGGGTCGAGATCCTGCGAGGCTTGAGCCCCGGCGACAAGGTGGTGGTGGGCGGCGCGGCGCTCCTGGCGGAAGGCGATCCGATCGCGGCGATTGAAGGGGGCGAAGGGAGCGAAGGGGGCGAATCGAGCGCAGCGGGCGCGGCGACCCCGGGCGGAGAAGCGGGAGAGGCGGGAAAATGATTCGCCGCGCCGTCTCCCGGCCGATCTCGACGCTGATCGGCGCCTTCACCCTGGTGGTCTTAGGCGCCGTCTCGCTTCTCCGGCTGCCGGTCTCGCTGCTGCCGGCGCTCGAACGGCCGCGGCTCGACGTCACGGTCACGGTGACCGGCCGCTCGCGCGAGGAGGTGCTCGACCGCTTCACCCGGCCGTTGGAGCGGCGGCTCGCCGCGATCTCGGGGGTCACCTCGGTGCGCACGACGACGGGCGACGGCTTCGTCCGCGCCCGGGTCGAAAGCGAGTGGCAGACCGATGCCGACCGGCTGCGGATCGAGACCGAGCGGCGGCTGGCCGACCTCGACCCGACAGGTGAGGCGACGCTCGCGGTCGAAATGACGGCCGGCGATCCGGAGCCGATCATCGAGGTCGCGGTCCTGGGCGGTCCATCGGAGGGGGGCGGAGCCGCGCGGACCGATTTCGCCAAGAAGCTCCTGGTGCCCGAGCTGGCGCGGATCGAAGGGGCGGGCCGGGTGGAGACGGTGGGGCTCACCCCGCGCCACGCGGTGATCTACCCCCAGGCGGCTGCGCTCACCGCCCGCGGCCTGACCGCCGCCGACCTGGTGGCCCGGCTGCGCACCGTGGGGATCGACGCCGCCGCCGGCCGGGCGCGCTCGGGCGCCTCGGTCAGGCCGCTGCTGGTTAGGGAAGAGGCGCTGTCGCTCGATGCGCTCCGGGCGCTGCGCATTCCGGGACCGCGGGGAGAAAGCGTGCTCGGCGACGTCGCGCGGATCGATCTCGAAGAGGTCCAGGATGGAACGTTCTTCCGCCTCGCCCGCCAGGACGGCGCCCTGGTGCGGGTATTCCGCGCGCCGGAGGCGAACGCCGTCGCCCTGGCGGCGGCGGTGCGGGCGCGCACCGCGGAGCTTTCCGCCCGCGCGGGCTCCGGATTGAAGCTCGCGGTGGTCGACGACCGCAGCCGCGAGGTGCTCGGGGCGCTCGGCGAGTTGGGCCTCGGCGCGCTGTTCGGCCTGCTGCTTGGGACCGCAGTGCTGCGCCTGATCCTGGGAAGCTGGCGGCCGACGCTCGGCCTCGCGGTGGTGGTACCCGCTTCGCTGCTCACCGCGTTCGTCGGGTTTTCGCTCTGGGGCGCGGCGCTCGACGTGGTGTCGCTCGCGGGCCTCGCGCTCGCCGCCGGCATGCTGGTCGACAGCTCGATCGTGGTGCTCGAAGCGATCGAGACCGCCCGATCCCAGGGTGCGCCCGAGCCGGCGATCGCCGGGGCGCGCCAGATCGCCCTGCCGGTGATCGCGAGCTTCTGCACCACCGCGGTGGTCTTCCTACCTCTGATCTACCTGCGCGGCCTCGCCCGCGCGTTCTTCGGCGTCCAGGCCTTCGCCATCGTCACCTCGCTCGCCGCTTCGCTCCTCTTCTCCCTCACGGTGACGCCCGTCCTCGCCGGGAATCGAAGGGAGCGCAGGGAGCGCAAGGAGCGCGGCGGGCTGGAGGAGAACACCGCCGGCCGTAGCGTCGGGCGAGGGCGGTACCTGAGTCTGCTCGATCGGGTGCTCGCGCGGCCCTCTTTGGTGGTCGTTGCGGCGCTCGCCGTCGCCGCGCTCGCCCTGCTGGCCTTTGCCCGTCTGCCGCGCGAGCTGGTACCTGAGGCGGTTTCGGCGGATCTCGTCGTCCGTTGGCGCCTCGCGCCGGATCTCACTCCGGAAGCGGCGCGGAAGCTGGGGGTGGCGGTCGAAGAGCTGGCGGCGCGCACGGTGGCTGTGGCGGAGCCCGGCGAAAAGACGCCGGAACGGACGGCGCTCCAGGCGCTCCAACTGCTGCCGCCCGAGCCGGGCGAGGACCGCGACGAGACCGGCCGGCTCTTCCTCACCTTTCCCGATGTCGCAAGCGCCGCCCGTGAGCGCCCTCGCCTCGCGGCGGCGCTCGCCCGGCTGCCCGACGTCGAGACCTGGATCGAGCCCCGCCCGAGCGCTTTCGTCGACGCGATCCAGAGCGCCGGCCGGCGGCTCGAAGTGGTCGCGACCGCCGCCGATCCCGCCCGGGCCGAGGCGCTCGCCGCGCGCGCCGCCACAGCCTTGGGCGCGACGTCCAAGGAGCGGCGGCGGGCGGCTTCAAGCGACCGGCCGCAGGCCGCCGTTCTGCTTTCGTGGGATCTCGCCCGCCTCGCCGCCCTGGGTCTGGACCGGGCGGCGGTGGAAACCCAGGTGCGGCAGAGTTTGGGGGATCAGGTCGCCGGGCGCGTGCATCTCGAAGGGGTCGAGCCGGAGATCCTGGTGCGCGCCGTCGAGCCGGCCGATCCGCGCCTGCTGCCGGTGAGCCTTCCCGCCTCGGCCGAGCTCGGCGGTTCCGGCGGGGTGGTGCCGCTCGCCGCCCTCGCGCGGCTGGTGCCGGGCGCCCGACCTTCGTATCTCGAACGGCAGGACGGCCGGCCCGCGGCGCGGCGGGCGTTCGAATCGGTGCATGGCGACCCGGAGGCGGCGCTCGCGCGGCTGAACCAGACGACGAAACGCGGCGCGGGCGAGGAGATCTCGCTCGCCGGCCAGGCGCTGGAGCTGCGCCGCGCTTTCGGACAGCTTCGGCTCGCGCTCCTGCTCTCGTTCGCCCTGGTCTTCTTGACCGTCGCCGCGCTCTACGAGTCGTTCCGCATTCCGCTGGTCGTCATGGTCACCGTGCCGGTCGCGCTGGGCGGCGCCTTGGGCCTGCTGCTGCTCGCCGGCCAGAGCCTCAACATTCTTTCGTTCCTGGGGTTGATCCTGCTCGGCGGAATCGTCGCGAACAACGCGATCGTCCTGGTCCACCGGATCGAAGAAAACCGCCGGGCGGTTCCCATGGCTCCGATGGCTCTGGACGCCGCCGCCCCGGCCGAGTCGCCGAGGGATCGAATCACCGCCGCGATTCGCCGCGCCGCCGCCGAGCGCTACCGGCCGATCGTGATGACCACCCTCTGCACGCTCGCCGGCATGCTGCCTTTGGCGGCGCTCGGCGGCCCAGGGGTCGAGCTGCGGCGGTCGCTGGCATTGGCCGTGATGGGCGGGACGCTCACGTCGGTGTTCGCTTCTCTCCTTTTGGTGCCGGTGCTTTATCGGGCTCTCGCCGGGAGCCGGGCGGAGGCAAGCTCCGCCCCTACGGCTACGGCAGGAACGACATTCAAGGCGGAGCGTTCCTAGATGAGGGCGATCTCCCGCCTGGTGGCGACCTCCGGGCTGCTGCTCCTGGGTGCCGTCGCGTTCGAACGACTGCCGCTCGACTATCTGCCGAAGCGGAGCTTTCCGGAGCTGACGGTCGCCTTGACGCTTCCCGAAGCGCGGGAGCCGGCGGTCGTCGCGCGCGATTGGGTGGAGGAGATCGAAGCCGCGATCCGCTCGCTGGGGCGCGTCCGCGGTACGGCGGGCGAGGTGCGCTCGGACGGCGCCGAGCTGCGCGTCCGTTTCGCCCCCGGCACCGATCCGGAGAGCAAGGCGGCGCGCCTGGGGTCCGAGCTGACGGCACTGCGCCGCCGGCTGCCGCGCGGCGCGGTTCTTTCGGTCGATCCGGCGTCTCAGGCGGAGGGGAATCTGCTGGCGCTCGTCTGGCTCTCGGGGGTGACCTCGGATGCCGCCGCCGAGGCGGCGGCCGAGGAGATGCGCGGCGTCCCCGGCGTGCGCTCGGTGGATGCCCTGGGGGTTCGCCGCGAAGAGCTGCGGGTGGAGCTGGCCGCCGGGACCCTCGATCCGGCTGGCGCCGCCGCGCGGGTGCGGTCGAAGCTCGACAGCGCGCTCCGGCAGAGCGAGCTGGGCCACGAAATCCAGGGCGACCGCCGGATGCCGGTGATCGTCGCCGCGACCGCTCCCGAGAGCCTCGGCCAGGTGCCGATACCGCTCCGCGAAAAGAACGGCTCTTTAGGGAGCGGACTCCTTCCCGTTGCCCCTCTGGCGACCGTGGCCACGGTCCGGTCCCGCTGGCCCGATCCGCTGTTCCGCGTCCGCTACCAGGGCAAGCCGGCGCGCGCGCTGTTCGTCTGGCGGGCCGAAGGCGCGCAGGTGCTCGCCGCCGACCGCGCCCTGCGGCAAAAGGTCGAACAGATGTCGAGCCGGCCGGGCGGCGTGAAGGGCACCGTCGACTGGAGCGAGGCGGAACCGCTGCGCATCCTTTTCGGGCACCTGGGGCTGGGCCTGCTGATCGCGGCGCTCGCCGCCGCCGCCCTGGGCTGGCGCCTGGGCGGCCGGCTCGGAGGTCGTCTGGGAGCCATCACCTTCGGCCTGGCACTGCCGGCGGGTCTTGCCGCCGCGGCCAACGCTCTTTGGCTCGCGGGCGTTCCTCTCTATGTCACCACGCTGGTCGCCGCGGTGCTCGGCGCCACCGCGGCGCTGCCCGCAGCGGCTTTGCGCCTCGGCCGGATCGACGGGCGGGGATTCTGGATTCTCGCGGCCACCACCGCGGCGACCGCCGCCGCGGTGCCCGTAGCGGTCGGACTGGCCGGCCAGGAGCTGGGGCCGCTGTTGGCCGAGCCCGCTCGCGCTTTTCTTCTCTCGACCGCGGCGGCGGTCCTCGCCGCGGCCCTCCTGCCGGCTTCTCGTCGATCCGGGTCCGGCGGCGCTGTCTCTCCCACCCGTTCCGGTCGCCTGGGTTCGGCGGCGAACGCCTGGTCGGCCGGCTTGGCCGGGCTTCAGCGCCGGGCACTGCGCGATCCCGGCACGTCGGTTTTGATGCTCTCGACCGCCTGCGGCCTGGCCGCGGCGCTGTTCGGGCCGGCGCTCGTGCCCCGGCCGGGCGACCTCTCTCCCGACGGCGGCACCTTCGACATCCGCTTGAACCTGCCCGACGGCGCCACCCTGGCGGAGACCGAGACCCAGGTGCGTGGGGTGGAAGAGCAGCTCGCCAAGACCGAGGAGGTCGAGCGCTTCTGGAGCAGCTCGCGCGCCGGCCGCGGGCTCGTGAGGGTGGAGGTACGTCCACAAGATCGGCGCCCCGACCGCCTCGCCTGGCTCGCCACGAACATCCGCTACCGGATTCCGGGAGCGGCTGCGGCGCGGATCGAAACCGGCGCGGGGGCTGCCGGGGGCGGCGCTTTCGCCGTCGATCTCGAAGACCACGCGAAGGCCGACGAGGAGGGGCTGTTCTATCGCATGGTCCTCTCCGGCGGCGACCTCGATCTGTTGACCACCGCCTACCGGCGCATCCTCTACCGCCTGGCCGAGTTCCAGATACGGCCGCGCTCGATCACCGGCTGGGAAGATCCGTCCGTGCTGCTCACCCTGCGGCCCAGGCCCGGGGCGGTGGGACGAGACGTCTCCGAGATCGCGACCGCTTTTGCCCAAACGAGCGGCGGCCCGGTGCCGCTGCCGCTCCCTCCCGGACCGGGAGGCGTCTCCCGCTCGCTGGTGGTGGTGCCGGCCGGAGCGCCGGCCGACCCCGATCGCGCCGTGCCGCTGGTGGCGAATCTGATGGAGCGCCCGCTTCGCCTGGGGGATCGGACGCTCGTGCCGGCCGCAACGCTCGCGCTCTCCCAGGATTCGGTCATCCCCAGGGTGAGCCGGCAGTCCGGCCGCTTCGTGGTGCCGATCGAGTTTCGCCTGCATCAAAGCGCCGAAGAGGTGCGGGTCGACCGGCGGAAGGAGATCGACCGGGGCCTAGCCCATCTTCGGCTGCCGGCCGGAGTCGATCTCGAACGGCCAGCCCTCTCCCTCCTCTTCTGGCAGCCGGATCGCCTGCGACTGATCGGCCTGGCGCTCGCCGTGCCGCTGCTCCTATTTGCCGTCGCCGCCTGGCGCCTGGGGGGGCTGCTCTCCGCGCTTGTGGCCTTGGTGCCCCTCGCGGCGGGACTGTTCGCCGCGACGCCGCTCGTTGCCGCTTCTCTCGGTCAGGTCGACGAGCTGACGGTTCTAGCGCTGGTCGCGAGCCTTTGCCTCACCCTGCCGCTGTCCGCCGAGGTGGCGGAATCGGCCGAAGCCGGCCGCGTGAGCCGCGGCCCTGAGGCGGCCGGACCGGCCGGCGCGGGGCAATACCGCGGCCTGCGCCGAGAGACTCCGTGGCTCGCGGCCTCTTTGATCCCCACCTCTCTGGCGCTCGCCCTGCCCACGATCGGCGCCGATTTCATCCGTTGCCGATGGGTGGTACCGCTGCGCGCCGCCGCCCTGTGCGGCGCGGTGGCCTTGGGCGTAACCCTGCTCGTCGTCCCGCCCCTACGCCTGGCCGTCGCCCGTTGGCAGGCCCGCGATCCGGAAGCGATCCGCCGCCGCCGGCAGCCGCCCGAGTGGAGTGCCGAAGGTGCCGTCGGTCTGCCGACGCTCGCCGTGCGCAGCCTGACCAAGAAGTACGCTTCGGGGCACAAGGCTCTCTCCGGCGTGAGCTTCGAGCTGACTCCGGGAATCACCGGCCTGCTCGGGCCGAACGGCGCGGGGAAGACCACCCTGCTCCGCCTGCTGACCGGCCTGCTCTCGCCCAGCCGCGGCTCGGTCTCGTTTCGCGGCGTGCCGGTGACCGCTGACGATCTCGCCGAGTACCGGCTGCGGATCGGCTTCCTGCCGCAGGAGTTCAACGCCTATCCCGATTTCACCGCCGAGCAGTTTCTCGACCATTGGGCGATGGAACGCGGCCTCGACAACTCCTCCGAGCGGGCGGCCGAGATCGGCAAGCTCCTCGCCGCCGTGGGGTTGGCCGAGCATGCGGGGCGCAAGGTGCGCGATTTCTCCGGCGGCATGCGGCAAAGGGTGGGGATCGCCCGCTGCCTCCTCGGCGCGCCGCCGATCCTGATCGTCGACGAGCCCACGACCGGGCTCGACATCGAATCCCGCGGCAGGTTCCGCCAAATCCTGCTCGAACAGGCGGCGGACCGTATTGTTCTCTTCTCGACCCACATCGCGAGCGACATCGAAGCCGCCGCTTCGCGCATCCTCCTGATCCACCGCGGCCGGCTGCGCTTCGACGGCCGGCCCGAAGATCTCCTCGCACAAGCCCAGGGCCGGGTCTTCACCGCCCTGGTCTCCGACGCCGAATTGGCCGCTTTCAGTCACCGCTACAGAGTCACCGCTCGCCTGCGCCGCCTGGAAGGCCTGGAAGTCCGAGCCGTCGCCCGGCCGGGAGACGGAATCGAAGGCGACCTCACCGAGCCGAACCTCGAAGAGGCCTACCTCGCCGAGATCGAGCGTGTGGATGCCGCGGAAGGGCGCGAGCGGCGGGCGGAGAGTTTTTCGTTCCTGGGGGGGTGACGGACCCGGCCCCCGCCCTGGTACGATCCGCGTCCCTGTCGGAGGTGTTTCACCATGGCGATGTTTGATGGTCTGCAAAACAAGCTGCAAGAGGTCTTCCGCAACCTGCGGGGCGAGGGAAAGATCTCTGAGGAGGTGCTCTCGGGCGCGCTCCGCCAGATCCGGCTCGCGCTGCTCGAAGCGGATGTCCATATCCGCGTGGTCAAGCCGTTCGTCGAGCGAATCAAAGAGCGGGCGCTCGGCGCGGAGGTGATGGAGAGCCTCAGCCCTGCGCAACAAGTGGTGAAGATCGTCCGCGACGAACTGGCCGAGCTGCTGGGCGAGGAAGGCCAGGAGCTCCGGCTCACCAGCCGGCCGTCGATCGTCCTGCTCTGCGGCCTCCAAGGCTCCGGCAAGACGACCACCGCGGGCAAACTCGCGAAGCGTCTGGTGGGCAAGGGGCGCCACCCGATCCTGGTCGCAGGCGACCTTCAACGCGCCGCGGCGGTCGAGCAGCTCCAACAGGTGGGCAAAATCGCCGGAGTGCCGGTGGTGACGCCCGAACCGGGGGAGGACGTGATCGGCGTCGCCGAGCGGGCGCTCAAAATCGCGCGCGACCGCGGCAACGACGTGGTGATCGTCGACACCGCCGGCCGTCTCCACGTCGACCAGGCTCTGATGGCCGAGATCGCCCAGCTCGCGGCGCGCTTGAAGCCGGACGAGGCGCTGTTCGTCGCCGACTCGATGACCGGCCAAGACGCGGTAAAAAGCGCCGAGCAGTTCGCCGCGGTGGTGCCGCTTACCGGAGCGATCCTCACCAAGCTCGACGGCGACTCCCGCGGTGGCGCGGCGCTGTCGATCCGCACGGTCGCCAAGGTCCCCATCCGGATGGTCGGAACGGGCGAAAAAGTCGACGACCTGGAGCTGTTCCACCCCGAGCGGATGGCCTCCCGGATGATCGGCATGGGCGACGTCCTGTCGCTGATCGAAAAAGCCGAGAAGGGAATCGACGTCGAAGAGGCCAAGCGCCTCGCCGAGCGCGCGGTCTCCCAGGAGTTCTCGCTCGAAGACCTGCGCGACCAGCTGCGCCAGATGAGAAAGCTCGGTCCGCTCGCCTCGGTCCTGGAGATGCTGCCCAAAGTGGGACCGCTCAAGGACCTCGACGCCTCGAAGGTCGACGAAGGCGGGCTGGTCCGCATTGAGGCGATGATCAACTCGATGACCCCCCAGGAGCGCCGCCGGCCGGACGTGATCAACGGCAGCCGCAAGATCCGCATCGCCAAAGGCTCCGGCACCTCGGTCCAGGAAATCAACCGCCTGCTCAAGCAGCACAAGATGATGAAAAAGATGATGAAGGGCGTCCAAGGCAAATTCATGCGCCGGGCGATGGGGATGAAGGGGAAGATGCGGGGGTAGGCCGGGGCTCCGTTTCAAAGGGTATGTTCAAGAACTGGCTGCTACGATGTGTACGGACAAATCTCCAAGGAGGAACGCATGCCGCGAATCGCTTGGGTAGAGGACCAGGATGCCACGGGACAGTTGGCCGCCTGCTTCGACGGGCTCAAAGGGATGAACCCCTTTGGCGACGGCAAGGTGCCCGAGGTGTTTCGGGCGATGAGCCAGCGCCCGGATTTTCTGGCCGGAGTGATGGGCCTCCTGCCGGTACATTTCGCGGACGGTCATCTGACCCGTGCCCAGCACGAGATGATCGCCTCGTACGTTTCGGTCCTCAACCGCTGCCACTTCTGACTGAGCGCCCACGCACACTTCCTGCGGTCGCAGGGAGCCGAGTTCGAAGCGGTGGCGGTGGCGTTGCGCGACGGCAAGCTCGACAATCTGCCGGTTTCTGAGGCCGAGCTTAAACTCCTCGAATTCATCAAGGTCCTCACCAACCACGCTTTCCTCATCGACGACTCGATCGTGGCCGGCCTCCGCGAGGTGGGCTGGACCGATCCCCAAATCGCCGAAGCGGTCTACATCGGTTCGTTCTTCAACATGATGGTCCGAATCGCCGACGCCTTCCACGCCGAGCCACCACCGGTGACGGATGTCGAGGGCGTACCCGCGGCGGTGGGAGCCGGGTAGGCTGGCCGCAATCTGGAACACACCTGGATTCCTCGAACCATTCCGGAATCCGTGCCTCCGCGCCCTTGTAGCTGGCGTGCCCCGCCGCGGCTCTATGATGTCCTCTTCCGACAACCGGGTGGCCGAGAAGGGG
>JBDTZG010000127.1:0-6248 GCA_040005235.1 Acidobacteriota bacterium
CGGCTGCTCGCCAAGGCGAAGACGATCGCGGCGTTCTCCTACAAGAAGAGCATCGGCCAGCCGTTCATGTATCCGCGAAACGACCTCTCTTACTGCGCGAACTTCCTGCACATGATGTTCGCGGTGCCGTCCGAGCCGTACACGCCTTCGGCGGTTCTGGAGCGGGCGCTCAACCTGTTGTTGATCCTCCACGCCGATCACGAGCAGAACTGCTCGACCTCGACGGTGCGGATGGTCGGCAGCTCGCAGGCCAACCTGTTCGCCTCGGTCTCGGCCGGGATCTGCGCGCTCTGGGGACCGCTCCACGGGGGAGCCAACCAGGCGGTGATCGAGATGTTGGAGAAGATCCAGGCCGATGGCGGCAACTACCAGAAGTATGTAGATCTTGCCAAAGACAAGGCGTCGGGATTCCGCCTGATGGGCTTCGGCCACCGGGTGTACAAGAATTTCGATCCCCGCGCCAAAATTTTGAAGCACTCCTGCGACGAGGTGCTCGCCGAGCTGGGAGTGAACGACCCGCTGCTGGAGATCGCGAAGAACCTCGAAGAGGTCGCCCTCCACGATCCGTTCTTCGTCGAGCGCAAGCTCTACCCGAACGTCGATTTCTACAGCGGCATCATCTACCGCGCGATGGGCATCCCGACGAACATGTTCACCGTCATGTTCGCGCTCGGCAGGCTTCCCGGCTGGATCGCCCATCTGAAGGAAATGCGCGCCGAAGGTGCCCGGATCAACCGCCCGCGGCAGATTTACACCGGGGCGACCGAGCGGAGTTTCGTGCCGATCTCCGAGCGCTGAATCAGGCGCTCGTCCCCGGATCGAGAGGCGGGCGGTTCCCGCCGCCCCCTCTCGACCGGTTCGGTTTTCTCCCCCTCCGCCACAGTTCAAAACAAATCTCTTGAGCCGCCGCCTGACTTCCTCTAGAGTCAGGTTAGTTTTTCCTATACGGCCTTGGTCCGCGGGTGGCGTATCCCCGCTTGTGCTGTCCGTCCGGACTGTCAAGGCCGAGCGACTTCTCTTCGCCATCTAGGCGCTGAACTTTGGACAGGAGGCACGGGATCATGAAACAAAAGAGCATCACCGCCTTTCTGCTCTTCGCCCTCCTCGCGACCGCGAGCTGGGCACAGGGCAATCCGACCGCGAAGCTTTCGGGCCGCGTGAGCAACGACGGGCAACCGCTTTCCGGCGTGCTCGTCACGGCCAGCTCGCCGAACCTCCAAGGGGAGCGTTCGACGACCACCACCGCCAACGGCGACTATCTCTTTCCGGCCCTCCCGGCCGGCGAGTACACCATCTCTTTTGCCCTTGAAGGGCTGGAGACGGCGACCCGCACGGTCCGCCTCGGAGCGGCCCAGGCGAGCGTGCTCGACACGACGCTCGCGGTCGCGGCGATCGCCGAAGAGATCGTGGTCACCGGCCAGCTGGAAGTGATCTCCCAGGGCTCCGAGAGCGCCGTGACGTTCTCGAAGACCCTGGTCGACGAGCTGCCGACCGGCCGCACGGTCGACGAGATCGTCGGGCTCGCGCCGGGCGTCTCCACCACCGGTCCGGCCAAAGACTCCGGCACCGGCCAGGCGAGCATTTCGATCTCGGGCGCGCCATCGTTCGAGAACCTGTTTCTGATCAACGGCGTCGTCGCGAACGAAAACCTTCGCGGCCAGACGTTCCCGCTGTTCATCGAGGACGCGGTCCAGGAAACCACCACCTCCTCCGGTTCGATCTCCGCCGAGTACGGCCGGTTCACCGGCGGCGTGGTCAACGTGATCACCAAGTCGGGCGGCAACCAGTTCTCCGGTTCTCTGCGCTCGACCCTGCGCAACCAGACTTGGACTCCACGGGTCAGCGACGGGGCCGTGCAGAAAGATGGCGTGCCCCCTGCTGCCGGCAGAGTCTTCGAGGCGAGACACAACGACGAGGTCATTCCGACCTATGAAGCGACGCTCGGCGGACCGATCCTCAAGGACAAGATCTGGTTCTTCGGCGCCGGCCGCGACCTCAATCAGACGACCGCGACGAATACCGCGGCGCCCACCTCGGTACCGTTCAAAGCGGTCGGCGACGAGCAGCGCTACGAGGGCAAGCTGACGGTTTCGCCCACCGCGAAGCACACGCTCATCGGCTCCTACATCAAGATCGATCGCAAGGAGGAAGGAAACTTCTTCGGCGTCATCCTCGATCAGCGGAGCCTGGTCGACCGCGAACTGCCGCAGGAGCTGAAAGCGATCAGCTACAGCGGAGTCCTCACCGATCGGCTCTACGTGACCGCCCAGTACAACGAGCGCACGTTTCAGTTCATCGGCTCCGGCGCCCCGACCCAGGATCTGATCCAGGGCACGCTGCTCCTCGACCAATCGCGCGGCAACGCCCGCTATTGGTCGCCGACGTTCTGCGGCATTTGCCGCCCCGAGGATCGGAACAACAAGAACTACCTGGGCAAAGCGTCCTATTTCCTCTCGACCGGCAGGGCCGGCACCCATGAGCTGGTGGGCGGCTACGACTCGTTCGAGGACATCCGGGCGGCCGATAACCACCAGTCGGGCAGCGACTACCGCGTCTTCGGGACCGGCGCGATCATCCGCGGTGCCGCCATCTTCCCGGTGTTCGACAGCAATACGGTCATCCAGTTCAACCCGATCGCCCAGAGCACGCAGGGCACTAGCTTCAAGACCAACTCGTTTTTCGCCAACGACTCGTGGCGTTTCAACGACCGCCTGAGCTTCAACGTCGGGTTCCGCTACGACCAGAACGACGGCAAGAACGCCCAGGGCCGCAAGGTGGCGAGCGACTCCAACTTCTCGCCGCGCCTGGCGGCGACCTGGGACCCCAAAGGCGACGGCAGCTGGATCTTGAACGCCAGCTACGGCAAGTACGTCGCAGGCATCGCCAACAGCGTCGCCGACTCGACCTCGACGGCGGGCGCTCCGGCGACCTTCCAGTGGGCGTACGGCGGTCCGAACGTCAACACCGGCACCCCGGCCAATCCGGCCGATTCGGCCGCGGCGCTCACCACGCTGTTCAACTGGTTCAACGCCAACGGCGGCGCGACCGGCAACCTGCCCCTGATCGGCGTCGCGATCCCGGGCGGCAACCAGGTCATCCGCGGCTCGCTCAACTCGCCGAACGCCGAGGAGTTTTCGCTCGGCTTCTCGAAGCAATTCGCCGGCCGAGGGATCGTCCGCGTGACCGGAATCCATCGCGAGTTCAGCGACTTTTACGCTACGCGGGGCGACCTGACGACCGGTACGGTCCCCAATCCGTCGAACCCCAGCGCCAGCCTCGACCTCCAGCTCATCGAGAACAACAGCTCGGCCTTCGAGCGCAAATACGATGCGCTGCAAGCACAATTCCAGTGGCGCCTGATCAAGAAGCTTGACATCGGCGGCAACTGGACCATTTCGCGGCTCACGGGCAACTTCGACGGCGAGACGCGCAACAATGGACCGGTCACCGGCGACTTGACCTATCCGGAATTCAAGGTCGCGAGCTGGAACCGGCCGAGCGGCGACCTTTCCGCCGACCAACGCCATAAAGTAGGCCTGTATGGCGTCTATCGCCTACTCAGGTCGGAGCGCCAGACGCTCAACCTCAGCCTGTTCCAGAGCTTCCAGACGGGACTTCCGTACGGGGCGGTCGCCTCGGCGTTGATCCGCGCCAACGCCGCGCCGGGTCGGCCGGCGTTCGACTTCCGCCCGAACTCCGGGTACAAAACGCCCCCGTCGACCGTCACCTACTTCTTCACCGCGCGGGACGAGTTCCGGACCGACAACATCCTTCGTACCGATCTCTCGCTGAACTACAGCTTCCACCTCAGCAAGGTCGAGCTGTTCATCTCGCCCGAAGTGAGCAACTTGTTCAACGCCGAGAACCTCGACACCACGGACACCCGCGGTTTGGACCAGACGGTGATTACGGCCGCCAATACGGGTGCTACCTCCTGCAGCCAGGGCGGGCTGGGCGGCACTCCGGGCCGGTGCCAGCCGTTCAACCCTTACACCACGACCCCGGTCGAGCACGTCAACTGGCAGAGGGGACCGAACTTCGGCAAGGCGATCACTCCGCTGGGCTACCAGAACCGGCGCACCTTCCGCGTCTCGGTGGGCTTCCGCTTCTAGGTCCATAGCCTAGATTCGACGCTTCAAACCAAGGCGCCCGGGCTGCTTGCCCGGGCGCCTTTTTTCGTCGGGAAGCCCGCGCGGCGCACGCCTGTTGTAGGGTCCGTCTTCGCACGGCTTCGTGCGCCAATGTCCGAAAGGTCCGAAAGGTTCTTGTCCTCCATGAGCGATTTCGAATCCCGCGTTTGGGACGCCCTCAAACGCGTCAAGTTCCCCGGCATGAGCCGGGACATCGTCTCCTTCGGCTTCGTCCAGAGCGTCAAGGCGGAGGCCGGGCAAGTGACGATCGATCTCCAGATGGCGACCCAGAAGCCCGAGGCGGCGGACGGGGTGCGCGCCGATGTCGAGCGCGAGGTGCGCGCACTGCCCGAAGTCGAGCAGGTGGAAGTCCACCTCCACTTCCAGAAAGCTCCGAGCCGCGAGGAATCCGCTCAGCGCGCCGTGGCGCAGGATCCGGGATTGATCCCCGGCGTGCGGCACGTCGTAGCGGTCGCGAGCGGCAAGGGGGGAGTGGGCAAATCGACCGTGGCGGCAAACCTTGCCGTGGCGCTCGGTCAGCTCGGCCACCGGGTCGGCCTGCTCGACGTCGACATCTACGGCCCCTCGGTGCCGATGATGTTCGGGATCGACGAACGCCCGCGTCTGGAGGGCAACCGCATCCTGCCGTTCGAAAAACACGGCATCCGGTTGATGTCGCTCGGTTTCCTGCTCGACATCGACACGCCGGTCATCTGGCGCGGCCCGATGGTCATGCGGGCGATCGAGCAGATGCTCGGCGACGTCGACTGGGGCGATCTCGACGTCATGATTCTCGACATGCCGCCGGGAACCGGCGACGCCCAGCTCACGGTCACCCAGAAGGTGCCGCTCTCGGGCGCGGTGATCGTCACCACGCCGCAGGACGTGGCGCTGATCGATGCCCGGAAAGGGCTCGCCATGTTCCGCAAGGTGAACGTGCCGGTGATCGGGATCGTCGAGAACATGTCGGTCTTCGTCTGCCCGCACTGCGGCGAGTCGACCCACATCTTCCGAAAGGACGGCGGCAAGCGCACGGCCGAGCTGCTCGGAGTCGACCTGCTCGGCTCGATTCCGCTCGATCCGGCGATCGTCGAAGGGGGAGACGCAGGGATCCCGATCTCGGTCGCCCTACCCGACGGACCTCATGCCAAGGCGTTCCGCCAAGTCGCCGAGGCCGTGTACGCCGAGGCCGAGCGGCAGGTCGCGGCAAGGCCGAAACTGTCGATCGTCTGATGACGCCAAGAGCCGCCCAGGGCGAACGCGTCGCGGTCATCGCGGACTCTCATCTCGGCGGTCCAGGCGGGCCGATCGAGCCGATGCTCGATCAGCTCGCCCAACTTCCCGCCGAGGGGGTCGAGCGCCTGATCCTGCTCGGCGACATCTTTCAGGCCTGGGTGGGGCTGCCGCGCTTCGAGACAACCGACATCTCGCGCTTCGTGGCGGCTCTGCGGGAGCTTCGGCGGCGGGGACTGAGAGTCGACTACATCGAAGGAAACCGGGACTTCTTCCTCGCCAAGAGCCCCTACCGCGACGCCTTCGACTCGATCGGCCTCGAAACCTCGTTCGAAGCCGGGGGAGTCCGCTACCTCGCGGTCCACGGCGACGGGCTGAATGATCGCGACTGGCAATACCGGGCCTGGCGGCGGCTGTCCAAAAGCCTCCCCGTCGAGCTGGCGCTACGCACTCTCCCTCGCCGCCTCGCCCACAAGATGGTGAGCTCCACCGACCGCCGGCTCGCGAATACCAACTTCAAGCACCGAGCCGCCCTCCCCGAAGACGCCATCCGAACCTTCGCCGAGCGCCGCCTCGCAGAAGGCAACGACGTGCTGCTGCTCGGCCACTTCCACGAGGAACGGACCTGGCCGGTTGAGCATGGAGAAGTCCGCCTGCTCGAAGCCTGGTTCAAGAGCCGGCGGGTGGAGCGGTTCGGGTAGAGCGGCTTGCCGCCGCCGAAAGCCGCTATCGGTCGATGAAAGCGGCTTTCCGCCTCGGATGTCCGCTATCCGCGAAGGAAAGCGGCTATCGGTCCCAGGAAGGGAACTACCGTCCCAGGAAAGGAAACTCCCTATCTGCCAATGTCGAGTGAGACACGAGACTTCCGATGGTTTAGGGTCTCAC
>JBDTZG010000128.1:0-6166 GCA_040005235.1 Acidobacteriota bacterium
CCTAAACCATCGGAAGTCTCGTGTCTCACTCGACATTGGCAGATAGGGGACTTCCCAGCCCAGGAAGCAACTTCCCACGCCAGGAAGTGACTTCCCGGCGCTACGGGCCGCTTCTCGGTTCAGCGAGCGGGTCGTGTCCTTCCTCAGAGTTGGCGAGATAGGGTGAGCGCGGAACGCGGTACCTTGCCGCCCGGAGAGGGGAAGCGTTTCCCCTCGATCTGGAAACCGCCCCCGACGGACGGCGCGAACCGTTCGCCGGGGACTTGCCGAGCAAGGGGCAGGGAGCGCCGAAAAGCCCTTCAGCCTAGCCGCGCTTGGGGAGATTCTATGATGCGGAAGGGGCGGGTGGGAGTAGAATCAGGGGAACGGAGGACGCCATGAAGAAGAAACTGAAGAAGCTGGTGCTGGCTAAAGAGACAATTCGGGCGTTTGCAGCACCATGGCTCACAGGGATCAACGGCGACTTTGGTGACCTTACCGACCCTGCCGCTACTGAAGGTGCTACCTGTGACACCTGCACTTGCATGACTTTCTGCTGCGCGAGTCGAATCCGGAACTGCTTCAGCCCGCCGCCCGGCGGTTAGTCCTGCGGGGCCTGCGGCGCCAACTCTGAGCTAGGACACGACCAGCGAGCGGACCTCCGGACCGGCTAGAAGCTCTACACGGCAGCGCAAGAAACCAGCCGCACCAGAAAGCGCAGAGCGCAAGCGCCGAAACCAAAACGCTTGAGCCTGGCAGCGCCGAGCTCCAGCTCGGCACTCCGTGCGCACGCCCTGGGGCCAACGAAAAAAGGCGACCCTTGCGGATCGCCTCTTCGTCGTCACGTCTGTGCCGGCCGGATCAGTTCGACGGAAAGCCCGGCGGCAGCGGCGGCGAGAACGGCGGGGGAGATACGTAGGTGTTGTGGTAGTACCAGGTGATCTTCCAGAAAAAGTGGGGCTCCTGGCCGTCGCCCGAGGGACGTGTCGGATCGTTGATGATCTCGCGATGGTCGGGCGAGTAACCGACCACGGCGCCCTGGAGATAGCCGACCCAGATCGGCGCGTCGTTCAGCGCCTGCACATCGGTGATCTCGACTTCGGTCGGCTCGCCGTTCCTTCCGGTGGTGTCGCCGCCGAGATCGCCCGGACGGTTGGCGAAGAACCAGATCAGCGCGTCGCGCAGCACCGAGCGCGCTTCGTTGCCCGGGCCGATCCAGCGCTTGAACCGGGTGCCTGCCGTGTTCGGCCCCCAGCGCAGCTCGAAGGCGGTGCGGACCAATGGGTCCGAGAGGTTCAAATAATAGGGATCGGGGTGAGCACCGACCGCTCCGGGGTCGGCCGCGAAGACGGCGCTGTAGCGCTGGAGCGGGCTGGTCAAGGTGTCCAACTGGTAGATCGACACCGAGTATCCGCGGATTTGCGGGTTATATCCGACGCCGGGGATCGACGAGGGGGCGACGGCCTTGGATCCGGCCGGCGCGTGCGCGCCCGCCGCGAAAGACGTGGCGGCTGAGAGGCTCAAGGTGAGCGCGACTGCCGAAAACAGGGCGATTCGGGTTCGGGGCATCAAAGGTCCTTTTCTTGGCAGGTGCGAGCGCGCGATCATCTCATACCGGCGGTCAGCCGGCGAGAGGGGACACGCGGAGGCACGAGCTGGATACGTTTCGCCGCAGTCGACGAGTGCGGCGGCGCGAGGAAGAGCAAAGAGGCGACTTTCCAATCCTCCCGCTTACGGCGCCGATCGAACGTTCGTCCAAGGATTTTACGATTCGTCCCGAAATCGGCCTTAAGGCATCCCATTTTGGCGGACTTCCTGCCAGACTGTGCGTCATCTTATGAGTGCCCGGGGTGGGGAGGTCATCCTGATCTCCCGGTCGCCCTGCGCCGTATGGAGATCCGACATGTCACCGAGAGGATTTGTGACCCCCGCCCGCGCCTCCGTCGTCGTCCTATTCACCTTGTTCCTGCTCACGACCCCGGCGTTCGCCGCGCCCCGGTTCGAGGATTTCGGCTTTGCCCGAGCTGCATCGATCTGGTCGCGGTTGGTGGAGCGGGTCACCAGTCTGTGGGCCGCCGACCTGCTTCCTCCGGGCCCCACCGGCGGCGGCGGCGGTTCCGGCACGAGCCTCGATCCGAGCGGCTCGCGCCGCCCGGTCGGGTAATCGAGTAAAACGAACTTGAGTAAGTCCGTCTGCGGTGCGAGCCTCGAATAATTTGTTGGGGGGGCTCGTCACCGCGGGTCGAGATGTGCGACAATTCTGCCAATTCTTAGAATGAGAGAGCGATCAGCGATGCCCTGCGATGAGCCCGGCTCCAAGTCAGCCCACCCTAAACCTTTGGTTTTGGGCGCTTTCGTTCGCGGCGAGCTGTCCGGCAGCGATCGCCGAGACGTGCTGCGACACCTGCTTGCCGGTTGCCGTCAATGCCGCCAAAAGGCGAGCGAAATGGCGGCGCCCCTGTTCGAGGTTGCGGCGCGCAAGCCGCCGGCCGGCGGACTCGAGGCCTACGACGCGCCGCTCCGCCGGGTGGCCCGGGCTTTTTCCGGAGTCGCTTTCGAAGCGCGGGCGGCCGTCGGCCGTCCGGCAGAGGCAGCCGGAACGGCCGGAGTCTCGCGCCGTCGAATCGCCACCGGGGCCGGCGGCCCGACGGCCGCGCCCGAAGTGCTGCGCTCGCGGGCCGAAGGATGGCTCACCCGCGCACGAAACCTGCGCTATGCCGATCCCGAGCGCATGCGCGCCGCCGCCTCGTTGGCCGCGCTGCTCGCGGAGCGGATTCCTCATAACGCCTTTCCGCCCGGCGTCGTCGCCGACCTTTCCGCCCTTGCCTGGGCGGAGCTGGCGAACGGCCGCCGCCTGGTAGGCGACCATCTGGGCGCCGAGCGGGCGTTCTCGCGGGCTCTCCATTGGATCGATCGGGGTTCGGGCGATCTGCAGCCGCTCGCCGAGATCGCCGAGCTGGTGGCCTCGCTGGAGATCGACGCGCGCCGCTTCGCGCCGGCCGAACGTTTGCTCGATCGAATCGTAATCGCTTACCGTGCCTTGGGAGAGCCGCATTTCGCCGGCCGGACGATGATCCGCCGCGGCGTGATGCTCGGCTACCGCGGCGAAGGGACCGCGGCGGTGCGCCAGATCGTCGAGGGCCACGGCCTGCTCGATCCGGGGCGCGATCCTCGGCTCGCGCTGGTCGCCGTGCATGGATTGGTCAGCCGCCTCGCCGACGCCGGACGCTTCGAGCTCGCGGCCGAAGTGCTGCGCGACGGCGCGCCGCTGTACGAGGCCTATTCCGAGCCGATCGACCGGATCAAAGTCTGCTGGACCCGCGGCCGGATCGAGATCGGTATGGGACGGCTGGAAAAAGGCGAGAGATATCTACTCGAAGGGCACCAGGGATTCCGCGACCGGGGCATGCCGTACTTCGCCGCGCTCGTGGCTCTCGATCTCGCGGCGCTCCGTTTGAAGGAAGGCAAGACGCAAGAGGTCGCCCGGTCGATCGAGGAGCTGCTCACGGAGTTCCGGGCGCTCGGGATTCGCCGCGAGGCGATCGCCTGTCTGTTGATCCTCAAGCGGGCGATCGCGACGGAGCGTGCGACCGAGCGGTTGGTGACTCGCGTCGCCTCCAGGCTCGGCCGGTTCACCGCCGTCATTCCGACTTCGGTTGCGGCAGCCTGAATCGTTCCTGCCGGCTCGGGCGCGGCGCTCCGGCTTGCCGGAGCCCGCGCCCGAGTCGAGCCGCCCCTCACTCTCCGCGAGGTTTCTTGTCGCGCCGCTCGGCGCTCTTCGGGCTCGGCTTACCGGCTTTCAAGCGATCGACTTCGCCGCGCACGATCTCGCGGACCCGGCGGTCGAGATCGGGCTCTTCCGGAGCGTCGTCGAAGGTGTGGGCTCGACCGCGGTCCATCGTTGCGGATTCGACTAGGCGATCCAACAGGCCGTCGACCAACGGGACGACCGGCTGCCCGTCCCCGCCACCCCCTTCGTAGGTGGCGGTGAAATCTTCCGCTTCGATACCGAGCCCGGCCAGGAAACGCTGCGCGCGACGGACTTCCGAAGCGCCCGAAGGGGCGGCGTCTTCGCCGTCGGTTTCCCTCAGCAATTTTGCGAGGGAGGCCAGGGCCTCGTTTCGATCCGTCTTCGACATGGAGAGAGCGCGAACTTTAGACTAGATTTCGCGTCGATTCACACTTCATTCGGAGATCGGCTTCAAGGATCGGCGATCGGCGCGGTCCAAATTCCCTCTCGGGAGCCGCCGCGACGGTCGGTCCACGACGGGAAGAATTTACCCATGAACCCCGACAGGCTGTTGTAGTCGCCGTATTGGTTGCCCAGCTCGGCGCCGCTGCCGGTCTCGTCGGTTCGGCCGGTGGTCACCTTGAGCGGCACGCTCCAGGTCGTGCCGTCGTTGGCGGAGCTCTGGTACCAGACGTTGGTGGTCCGCCGGGTCGCCTCGCCCACCGTATCGTAATAGATGACGCCGATCCGGCCGTTGGTCTCGTCCACCGCGAGCCACTGATTGAACTGGTCGGTCTTGCCCGCCCGGTTGTTGATCATCTTCGGCGCCGACCAGGTGGCGCCGCCATCGGTGGAGCGAGAGAACCAGATCCGCGTCTTGCAGGCCGAGGCGGCGCTATTGCCCGGCTCGTTGGCCGGGGAGTTGCAGCCGGCGGCGCCGGTGAGATCGGTCCAGGCGGCGTAGACGTTGTTCTTCGCCGCCGTCTTGTAGGCGCCGCCCGAGAGGTAGATCAGCGCCCGCCGATGGACGAAGCTCGGCACGCCGATGTCGTAGCCGTCGAACGTGGTCGCGATCTGCACCGGGCGGGCGAAGGTCGCTCCGCCGTTGGTCGATTTCGCGACGAGCACCTTCCGATTGCCGGTGGTCGGCCAGAACGCAAATACGTGGCCGGCCGAATTGGTCTTGACGTCGCCGCCGATGGCCGTGCCGGTCGTCTCGGCGCCGCTCACCTTCTGAGGCGTCTTCCAACCCGTGGCGGTGCGCCGGTTGACGTACGCCGGATCGTCGTTGTGCCAGATGACGTAGATGTTGTCTTTGAACGGCGAGGTCGCGCTGTGGTCGACCCACTGGATCTGCTTGTCCGCGCTCGTGTGGTTCCCCGAGACCGTGCCGTCGAGCTTCCAGGTGGCGCCGCCGTCGGTCGAACGGAACGAACGGATGCGCAGCGTGGTGACGCCGCTGTTGATTCCGATCGAAGTCGACCAGGCAACTCCGTCCGAGGTCCAATCGACGGTCGGATCCGAGTTGAACGCGTCGCCCGCCGGCAAAGGCAAGGTGGTCTGCCCCCAGGTGGCGCCGCCGGTCGAGGAGTAGAACTGCGCCTGGTGCCCGCTCCCTCCGAGGTTGTTCGCGGCGCCGATGATCTGCTGCGGGTTCTTGAAGTTGATCCGGATGTCGGATTCGCTCATCAGTTGCCCCGGGCCGGAGATCAAAACGTTCGCGCCGGCGCTGGTGCGTAGCGCTGGCTCGGCCACGTCCGCCTCGCGAGCCCCGGGCGCTAGATTCGGATGGTGCCGCATCCATTCCACGGCTTCCTTCAAGACGAACGGATACCCGCCGGCGGGATTGGCCGCCGTGTAGTTTCCCTCCGGATGCGACTTCCGCCAGGCCGACCGCAGCCAGAGCGGAATCGGCAGGCGGTCGAGCGCCTCGTCCGGCCGCAGAGCGGAAAAGTCCTGGTTCGCCCGGATGAAGGATTCAAGAGCGCTCGCCTTCGGAGCCCTGACCGCCGCGAGCTGGGATTCGAGAGTAGGGCGGGACACTGAAGCCGCCCAAGCGAGCGGCGCCGAAACGGCAAGGATGGTGAGAGCCAGGCGGAGGGAATGGGTCGAAGCGCGCATGCCGGAGGGTCCTCCTAGAGGGGGCAAGCTATCAGACCGCGGGGAAAGGGGCCACAACGCCGAACGGCCCCGGACGCTCGCGCGCCCGGGGCCGTTCTTCGCTATTGGTGCTGTCGTTCGGTACGACTTACCGTAGATCCAACTCCCACGAATTGAACGTGCCCGTGTCGGCCGAGGCCAAATCGCGGACGCGGAGCTTCCAGGCGCCGTTGATCGCTTTTCCTGTGAAGGCGGAGAGGGCCTGGTTCGGGGCGGTCAGGTCGGCGTAGACGGTGTTGATGTTGTCCGTCCCCGCGCCGGTGCGGTTGTGGAGCAGGACGGTCGTGTTGTCCGGAC
>JBDTZG010000009.1:0-133329 GCA_040005235.1 Acidobacteriota bacterium
GGGCCGGCTGGTCCGGCGCCGTTACAGCCGCCCCGAGCAGCCGCTCGAAATGCCCGATCAGCCGATCGACCGTCGCCCCGTCGAACAGGTCGGTGGAGTGCTTGACGGCACCCGCGATTCCCCCGCTCCACTCCTCCAGGCTCATCGTGAGATCGAACTTCGCCGTGGTCTCCGCGGTGCCCATCGGGCGGATGCGCAGGTCGGGGATCTCCAGGGCTTGCGCGGGAGCGTTGCCGAGGACGAACACCACTTGAAACAGCGGAGTGCTCGCCAGGTTTCGCTCCGGGGCAAGCTCTTGGACGAGCCGCTCGAAGGGCACGTCCTGATGCAGGTGCGCGGCCAATGCGGTCTCTCGCACCCGGCACAGCAGCTCGCGAAACGACGGGCCGCCCGTAAGGTCGCCGCGCATCACCAGCGTGTTGACGAAAAACCCGATCAACCCTTCGATCTCCAACCGGTTGCGCCCGGCCACCGGAACACCGATCGCGAGGTCGTCCTGGCCGCTGTACCGCGCCAGAAGCGCCTGAAATCCGGCGAGCAACAGCATGAAGAGGGTCGATCCCTCGCGCCGGCTCAAAACCTTGATCCGATCGGTGAGGTCGGCCGAAAGCCGCATCGGTCGCGCGGCGCCGCGGAAGGTCTGTACCGGGGGCCGAGGCCGATCGGTGGGCAGCTCCAACCGGGGCGGCAAGCCTTCGAGCTGCCGGCGCCAGAAGGCGATCTCGCTTTCGAGCAGCGCGCCGCGCAACCACGCGTGTTGCCAGGTCGAGAAGTCCGCGTACTGCACCGCCAACTCCGGCAAGGGCGAGGGTAAACCGTCGGCAAAGGCCGAATAGAGCGCCGTGACTTCACGCACCAGGATGCCCATCGACCAGCCGTCGCCGACGATGTGATGCAAGGAGAGGACGACCGCATGATCGTCGCGGGCCGATGCGACCAACACCCCCCGCAACAGGGGGCCTCGGGCGAGATCGAACGGACGCACCGCCTCCTGCCCGGCGAGGAGGAGCGCCAGCCCCTCGCGCGCCGCTTTCGGCAGTCCCGACAGATCCACCACGGCGAGGGCGAACGGCTCCGCCGCCCGGATCACCTGTACCGGTGAGTGCTCCCTGACCTCGAAGAGCGTGCGCAGCGCTTCGTGGCGACGGACGATCTCGCTCAAACTGCGCGCCAGCACGTCGGCTCGCAACGGCCCCTCGACCCGGAGCGCGATCGGCAGGTTGTAGTACGGATTGCCGGGCGCGAGGCGATCGAGGAACCAGAGCCGCTGCTGCGCGAACGACAGGGGCAAAGGCCCCTGGCGCAGCATCGGAACCAGGGGCGGAGCGAGCCGCTCGGCACCGCTCTGCAGGGCGTCTTCCACGCGGGCCGCGAAGGCCGCCAAAGCCGGCGCTTCGAAGAGATCCCGCAGAGGAATCTCAACCTCGAGGGGCTGACGCAACCGGGACACCATCTGCATCGCGAGCAGCGAATGCCCGCCCAGCTCGAAGAAGCGATCCCGGCGCCCCACCCGTTCGAGCCCGAGCAGCTCGCACCAGACGGCGGCGATCAGCTCCTCGACCGGCGATCTCGGCGCTTCGAAGTCCGCTCTGAGATCGACCCGGCCCGCCTCGGGATCCGGCAGCGCCCGCCGGTCCACTTTGCCGTGAACGGTGAGCGGCAGCGCCTCCATCGCCACGAAGACGGAAGGCACCATGTATTCGGGAAGACGGCGCCGGGCTTCCTCTCTCAGCTCGGCGGCGAGTCCCGCGTCGGCGCCGACGGCGGCAAACCAGGCGACCAGCCGACGGGTGCCGGCGCGGTCGTCCTGCGCCAAGACCAAGGCTTGGGAGACGCGCGGGTGGGAGGCGAGCGTCGCTTCGATCTCGCCCAGCTCGATCCGAAACCCGCGCACCTTCACCTGCTGGTCGGCCCGACCCAAGAACTCCAGTTGCCCGTCCGGCAGGCGAACCGCCAGGTCGCCACTGCGGTAGAACCGCTCGCCGTCCACGGCAACGAACTTCTCCCGGGTGAGATCCTCCCGGCCCAGATAGCCGCGGCTGACGCCGGGACCGCCGATCCAGATCTCTCCGACGACGCCGATCGGGACCAGGTTCCCCGAGGTATCCCGCAGTTCCAGCTCCGCGCCCGCGAGCGGCCGACCGAGGAGCGGCCGCGAAGCGCCCGCCGGAACCGGATGGCTGGAGCAGATGATGGTCGCTTCGGTCGGGCCATAGAGAACGTGGATCTGCGCGCACGGAAAGACCGCCGGCAGGTCGGCCAGAAGGTCCGCCGGAACCGCGTCGCCGCCGACGAAGACGATCCTCAAACCCGGATGGGCGTCGCCGCGCCTGCGCGCCTCGTCCACCACCTGCCGGAGCAGGGCGGGGACCGCGTGGAGCGCCGTCATCTCCCCCAACCTTTCGGCGAGATCGATCAGATCCAGAGTCGGGCGCAGCGGGAACAGGACCGAGGTTCCACCGCTCAAAAGGGGGCCGAAGAGCTCGAACAGGAAGATGTCGAACGAGAAGGGGGCGAGGCAGGGCATGCGATCCTCGGCTCGCCAGCCGAAAGTCTCGCGGCTCGCGAGCAGCACCGAGGCGAGGTTGCCGCGCTCGACGACCACGGCCTTAGGGGTACCCGTGCTCCCCGAGGTGTAGATCAAGTAGGCCGGGTGGTGCGCCCGCACCCCGGAGACCGGGGAGTCGCCGCTCTCCCGCTCGATGGCGTCGCGGTCGCGATCGAGCGCGAGGGTGATAAGCGGGTGGCCGGCGATCTCGCCGAGACGCTCTTCGGTGACCAGGATGCGAGCGCGGCTGTCGCGGAGCAGGAGCCGAGTGCGCTCATCCGGCAGTGCCGGGTCGAGCGGCAAGTAGGCCGCCCCCGCCTTGAGCACGGCGAGGATCGCCGCCACCAGATCGGGCGTCCGCTCAAGCCGCAGCGCCACCGTGACGTCGGGACCGGCGCCGATGCGCCGCAAGGCCTGGGCCAGGCGGTTCGCTCGGAGGTCGAGGTCGTCGTAGGACACTTCGGTTTCGCCGCACACCAGAGCGATCCCCCCGGGCGTCCGTTCTGCTTGGATGGCGAACAGCCGGGCCGGATCCGACTCCCCTTCCGGCTCTGGGACCCGTCCCCGCCACTCGAAAACAAGCTGGTGGCGCTCCCCCTCCCCGAGCATCGGAAAAGCGGCGAGAGGACCCTGGGAATCGACCGCGATCCCAGCGAGGAGCCTTGTGAGGTGGGAAGAGAAGCGACGGATCGTCGTCGCATCGAACAGGTCGGTGCTGTACTGGAACGATCCGAACAGCTGATCCCCCGACTCCGTCAACGAGAGGGCGAGATCGAACTTGGCGGACCCTGACTCGGTGGTCATCACGCCGATTTCCAGCCCCGCCAACCGAAGCTCCTGGCCGCGCTCCCGGCGCTCGAACGCAAACAGGGTTTGAAACAGCGGATCGTGTCCGAGGCTGCGCTCGGGCCTCAGCTCGTCGACCAGCTTCTCGAACGGCAGGTCCTGATGCTCATGGGCATCGAGCGATACGTCGCGGACCCGGGCTTGAAGGTCGCTGAAATTCGCCAGGCTCTCGAGGTTGACGCGAAGAGCCAGGGTGTTGACGAAGAACCCGATCAGCTTTTCGGTCTCGCCATGATTGCGGCCCGCGATGGGGGTGCCGATCACCAGATCCTGTTGGCCGGTGTGACTAGCCAGAAGCACAGCGTAGCAACCGAGCAAAGTCATGAAGAGCGTTGCGCCCCCCTCCTGGCCTACGCGCCGCAAGCCGGCGGCGGTCGCCTCGGGGAGGGCGAAGCGTTCGATCGCGCCCCGGCCCGAGCGGACCGTCGGCCGCGGTCGGTCGGTTCGCAGCTCCAGCAGCGGAGGTGCATCGCTCAGCGCCTGCCGCCAGAAGGAGAGCTCGGCCTCCAGGGCCGGCCCATGCAGCCAGCTCCGCTGCCACTCGGCGAAGTCGGCGTACTGGACCTCCAAGGCCGGGAGAGGCACCAGCCGCCCGGCCGACAACGCGCCGTAACTCGTGGCGACCTCGCGCACCAGCACGCCGATCGACCAGGCGTCGCTTACGATGTGATGCATCGTGAACAGCAGAATGTGGGTGGCAGGGTCGATCCGCAGAAGCCTCGTCCGCACTAGGGAATCTTGAGCCAGATCGAAGGGAAGCCTGGCCTCCCGATCGACCTGGAAACTCACGGCCCGGGCGCGTTCGGTCGCCGGCAATCCGGAGAGGTCGCCGACCGGCAGGGCCACGGGAGCCGCAGCATGGATGACCTGAACCGGGCTCCCCGTCGCCGCGAGCGAGAACGTGGTACGCAGCGCTTCGTGCCGGGCCACCACCGCGGTGAGCGTGCCGGCGAGAGCCGCGATGTCCAAGGTGCCTTGAAGGCGCAGAGCGACAGGGATGTTGTAGGCCGCGCCGCCCGGCGCCAACCGGTCGAGAAACCAGAGCCGTTGTTGAGCGAACGAGAGAGGCAGCGCGCGATCTCTCGGCGCCGGCCGCAGGGGCGGATGCTTGGGAGCGTTTCCGGCCTGGCGGGCGGCCTCGATCCGACCGGCCAGCTCAGAGAGCGTCGCGGCCTCGAAGACCGAGCGCAGCGGCAGCTCTACCCCGAACGCCTTGCGGATTCGCGAGACGACCTGCGTAGCCAGCAGGGAATGGCCGCCCAGCTCAAAAAAGTTGTCGTGCACCCCGATCGGTCCGCGATCGAGAAGATCGCTCCAGACCATTCCCAGCAGCTCTTCGATCGGGGTCCGCGGCGCGACCGAAGCCATCCGGCCTACCGCCGAGTCGTCCGGTGCCGGCAACGAATGACGGTCCAGCTTGCCGCTCGCCAAGAGCGGAAATCGCTCCAGGAAGACGAAGCTCGACGGTACCATGTATTCCGGTAGACGCTCGCGCAGGGCGGCCTGCAGGCCCTCCGCGGCCACCGAGGCACCGGCCGCTGGCGCCACGTACGCCACCAGGCGAAGCTCCCCGCCGCCATCGGCCCGCGCCAGGACGGCGACCTCTTGGGCGCCCGGAAACGTGGCGAGGACCGCTTCGATCTCCCCCAGCTCGATCCGAAAACCGCGGATCTTCACCTGGCGGTCGATCCGCCCAAGGAAGTCGAGACCACCGTCCGGGAGACGGCGCACCAGATCCCCTGTGCGATAGAGGCGGGCGCCCGGCTCGACGGCGAACGGATCGGGGAAGAAGACCTCGGCGGTCCTGCCGGGATCGCCCAGGTAGCCTCGGCCGACTCCGGCGCCGCCGACGAAGAGCTCGCCGGCAACGGCCGGCGGCACGAGCCCCAGCGGACGGTCCAAGACATAGAGGCGCGTCCCGAGCACCGGCCGGCCGATCGGCACGCGCACCTCGCCGGCCGGCGGAGGCAAGGCGACCGTGTGATGGGTCACGTCGTCCGAGCACTCGGTCGGTCCGTACGCGTTGAGCAACGGAATTTCAGGGTAGGCCGCCAGCCAGCGACGGCAGAGATCCGGCAGCAGCGCCTCCCCGGTCGGAATCAGCCAGCGCAGGGCATCGATCGCGGGGCGCTCGCCACGCGTCGCCACCTCCTCCAGCAAGTACCCGAGGAGCGACGGTACCGTCTCCAGGATCGTCACACCCGTGCTCATCAGGCCGTCCAGCAGCCGTGCCGGATCTTGGGCGGTTTCGGCCGGGAAGATCTCAACCCGCCCGCCGACGAGAAGTACGGCGAGAAACTGCCAGACCGAGATGTCGAAGGTCTGGGTCGCCGTCTGCGCCACCACGTCTGCCGCCCGTAGGTCGAGATCGCAGACCTTCGCACGGAGGTGGTTCAACATGCCGCGCTGATGCAGCATCGCCCCCTTGGGCAATCCCGTGGAGCCCGAGGTGAAGATGACGTAGGCGAGCTGCTCCGGCAGGGCCTCGCCGGCCGGCGGTGCCTCGTCCGGACGGCGGGAGATCAGCGCCTCTAGCGGGAGGATTCGAGGCCGTTTCGCCAGCCTTTGGGCGGCCTCATCGGCTCCGCCGAGGTAGGCCGAGGCGGTCAGCAGGTAGGGCGCGGCGCTCTGTTCGAGGACTTGCCTCAGCCGGTGCGGAGGGTAGAGCGGGTCGAGCGGAACATAGGCCGCGTCGGCCTTGAACGCCGCGAGCATGGCGATGGCAAAGTCGAGCCCGCGATCCGCGAGCAGCGCGACCAGCCCGCCTGGAGCGAGCCCCTCCTCCGCGAGCTCGACCGCCAAGCCGTTGGCACGGCGATCGAGCTCGCCGTAGCTCAGGCAAACCTCGCCGCAGGTCACCGCGATCGCCTCGGGGATGTCGCCGGCCACGATCCGGAAGAGCTGGTGGAACGGGCGCTCGAAGGCCATCTCGGTCGGCGCTTGATCTCCTTCCGCAAGGATCTGCCGTCGTTCCTCGGCGTCCAGCAGAGGCAGCTCGGCCAGACGCCGATCGGGGCCGTCCGCGGCACTCGTGAGCAGGTTCACAAGATGGCGCGCCAGCCGCTCCGCGGTCGCCGGTTCGAACAGGGCGGTATTGAAATCCAAGGCCCCGCGTAAGGCGCCCCGTTCCTCGGCGATCAGCAGCTCCAGGTCGAACTTCACGTTCTGACCGGCAAAGCCCAAGGGCTCGATCTCCAGGCACGGCAGCTCAAGACCTCCCGGTTCGACGCTCTGAAACGAGAACATCACCTGAAACAGCGGCGAATAGGCGAGGCTGCGTTCCGGCTGCAGCTCGTCGACCAACTTCTCGAACGGCAGGTCCTGATGGGCGTAGGCACCGAGCAGCTCCTCGCGCGCCTGAGCGAGCAGCTGGCGGAACGAGGAGACCGTTCCCAATCGGCCGCGGAGCACCAGGGTATTGACGAAAAACCCGATCAGCCCCTCGGTCTCCAGCCGGTTGCGGCCGGCGATCGGCGAGCCCACCGCGATGTCGTCCTGGCGGGCGTAACGACCCAGGAGGGCCTGCAATCCTGCGAGCAGCGTCATGAACAACGTGGCGCCGTCACCCCGGCCGACCCCCACCAGGGCCGACGCCAGCTCGGCGGAAAACAGGATGGGACGTTGGCTCCCGCGGTAGGTCTGCACCGCCGGCCGTGGGTGGTCCGTCGGCAGCTCCAGAATCGCCGGGAGGCCCGCGAGGCGCTCTCGCCAGTAGCCGAGCTCGGCCGCGAGCACCTCGCCGGAGAGCCAATCCCTCTGCCAGACCGCAAAGTCGACGTACTGCACCGGCAGGTCGACCAGCGGCGAGGGCGAACCGGCTCGAACAGCCGCATACAGCGCGGAGGCTTCTTGCGCCAGGATGCCGAGCGACCAGGCGTCGCTCACGATGTGGTGAAAGCTCAAGAGCAGGGCGTGCTCGATCTCGTCGATCCGCAGCAGAAGGTTCCGCACCAGCGGTCCCGCCGAGAGATCGAACGGCCGCGCCGCCTCCTCGGCCGCCAGGCGGCGCGCGGTCTCCTCGCGCGACTCAGTCGGCAGGCGGCGGAGGTCGACCAGCGGCAGCCGCGGTCGCGGCGCGCCGAGGACCACCTGCGACGGCCGCCCGCCGGTCGCGGCGAACCTCGTGCGCAGGATCTCGTGGCGGCGCACGATTTCGGCGAGCGTCGCCGCGAGCGCCGCCCGGTTCAAAGGTCCTCGGAGCCGCAGCGCCAAGGGGTTGTTGTAAAACGCGCTGTCCGGCTCCAGCTGATGGAGGAACCAGAGCCGCTGCTGGGCAAACGAGAGGGGCAGGTCCCGGTCGCGCGCAACCGGTACGACCGGCGGCGCCTGCAAACCCTCGCCCGCCCGCATCGACTGCTCGATCCGCGCGGCGAGCCCGGCTACGGTCGGCTCTTCGAACAGGGTGCGGAGCGGGATTTCGATCCGAAAGGCCTCCCGCACCCGCGACATCAGCTGCGTCGCCAACAGCGAGTGACCGCCCAGGTCGAAGAACCCCTGGTCCGTGCCGATCCGATCGAGGCCCAGAAGGTCGGCCCACAGGCCCGCCAAGACCTCCTCGAACGGGTTGCGCGGCGCCACCAGGCCGTCGATAGCCTGGCCGGAAACCTCCTCCGGTACGGGCAGCGCGGCGCGATCCACCTTGCCGTTTCGGTTCAGCGGGAAGCGGTCCAGGAGGACCACCACCGCGGGCACCATGTACTCCGGCAACCGCTTGCGCAGCTGTTCGCGCAACTCGGCGGGGCTCGCTTGCGCCGGTCCGGATGTGAAGACCGGGAGCGGCGCGAGAGCGGGCGGGCTGGGCACGAAACGGAGACCGGCTCGCCGCGCAAAGAGGTTGAAGCGATCGGTGCCGACCAGCAGCTCGTCCTGCTCGATCACCACCTCGAAGCCATGGCCTTCCAGCAGCCCGAGCAGGTCGCGGCAACGCCCCTCGCTCTCCGTGCCGGGAGCATCGTGGACCTCCATGACCACTTGGGCGACCTTGGCCCAATCCGCCGCGTCGAGGCCCGCCAGAACGTCCATCTCCGCCCTCTGAACGTCCACCTTGAGCAGGTCGATGCGCTCGACTCCCTCCTCCCGGATGACGTCCGACAGCCGGCGCAGCCGGCACTCTTCGACCTCGCTTTGGAAGCGGCCGGCCAGCAACTCGTCCGCCTCCGCCAAGAGGGCGGCGGCATCGCTCGATCCGCGCTCCTCCTCATTCCTCAAGAATCGTTTGACCACCTCGACTTCGTCTTCCGGAACCGCGTAACCGGCGAGTCCGGACATCATGGTGTACCGGGGGTAGTAGGTGAACTGCGCCGTCTGCTCTTTTTGCGCCAGACCGTGGCGAAAGAGGTGAACCTCCTCCGGACCGTACAGATTGGCGTTTCCTTCGAGAGCCGCAAAGATCGGGCCGATCGGCTCGAAGGCGTAGATTCGAGCGGTCGGGCAGCTTCTGGCAACGAATAGGGTGAACATGCCGATGTTCGCCCCGACATCGAACACGCAGGCGTTTTCCGGCAACGCGATGCCGTGCTGGAAATAAGCCTCCTTGCGGAAGATCTCCTCGTACAGGTACTCGGTCTCGTTGCGGTTCTGGTGGAAGACGGCCATGCCGTTGGGGAGCAGATGGCGATGCGCCTCCGCCGGGCGGTCGCCCTCCCGGTGGGTCACGTAGGCGACCAGCCGCTTTTCTCCCGGCGGTTCGTCCCGCAGCACCACCACCGCTTGACGGACGCCAGGACAGGCAGCGAGGGCCGCCTCGACCTCCCCCAGCTCGACCCGAAAACCGCGGATTTTCACCTGATGATCGACGCGGCCGAGAAACTCCAGGCCGCCGTCCGCCAGGTACCGGACCAGATCTCCGGTGCGGTACATTCGGGCTCCGGCGACTCCCGACCAGGGATCGGGCACGAACCGTTCCGCCGTCAGATCGGCCCGGCCGAGATAGCCTCGGGCCAGCCCCTCGCCGCCCACCCACAGCTCTCCGGCGGCGGTATCGAGAGCGAGAGAGCCGTCCGCCTCCACCACGTTTAAGCGGACATTGGGAATGGCACGCCCGATCGACGGACGAACCGCGTGCCAATCGACCCGGCCGACCGCCGCATCCACCGTGCATTCGGTCGGGCCGTAGACGTTCCAGAACGGCAACCCATCCACCCCCGCCAGCTCGGCCCACTGCGCCGGCTCGATCGCCTCGCCGCCGACCAGGAATCGACGCGGCAGCCGGTCCGCCCGCCTTTCAAACAGCCCCGCCGCCGCGAGCAGCCGAAGCTGCGAAGGCGTGCAGTCCAAGACGTCGAGCTGCTGCGCCAGGACGAACCGGAGCAGCTCTTCGCCATCCGGACGAATGTCGTCCGCCACCAGGCAAAGACCGTGACCGAACAGGAGCTGGACCCACTGTTTGACCGATGCGTCGAAGGTCAGCGGCGCGTTGACGCTCACCCGCAAGACCCGGCCGACGAGCTCGGCGTAGACCGTGTCTCGCAGCGCCCAGGCCAGATTCACCACCGACCGGTGCCGGATCACCACCCCTTTGGGCCGGCCGGTCGAACCGGAGGTGAAGAGCACATAGGCAGCGTTGTCCGGCGACAGGCCGAGGATCAGGTTTGCAGAGGCCCGAGGCCCGAGCTGTGCGCCCGGCCTGAGCGCTTCCTCCAAGCTCAACACCCGCGCCGGGGTCGCCGGCAGGCGGTCGCGCAGACCCTCCTGGGCCAACAGCACCTTCATCCCCGCGTCCTGCACCATCGCCACCAGCCGCTCGCCGGGCTGGAGAGGATCGAGCGGCAGGTACGCCGCCCCCGCCTTGAGAATCCCGAGCAGTGCCACGATCTGATCGATCGAGCGTTCCATGCAGATCCCGACGAAAGACTCCGGGCCGATCCCTTGCTCGCGCAGGCAGTACGCCAAAAGGTTTGCCCGGTCGTTCAGCGTGCCGAAGCTCACGCAATCCGAGCCGAAACTCACCGCCAACGTATCGGGCGTGCGCTCGACCTGGCGTTCGAACAGAGCTTGGATGCTCTCCTCGCGGGGAAATTCCGCCGCCGTCGCGTTGCGCTCCACCAGGAGCAGGCGTCGCTCGGCCGCCGACATGATCGCGAGGTCCGCCACCGCTCGCCGGGGTGTTTCCAGCAGGCCCGCGATCAGGGTCTCATAGCGCTCCAGGAGCCTCTCGATCGTGGCTCGCGCGAACAGCTGCGGGGCGTAATGAAGCTCCAGATCCAACCCGGAGGCGGACCGAGACACCGAGAGCCGGAGTTTGCAATAGCCGATGTTGACGAACCAGTGGCGCACCGAAAAGAGCACCGTTCCGGCCCTGCGCTCGCCCGTCCGTTGGGAGAAATCGAAGCCGATCGGAGCGGCAGCCCTGTCCGAGCCCGCGGTGCCCTCTTCCCAAGGGAAACACTCCTGCCAACCTTGGACCTCGGCGACGTGCCGCGCCACCCGTGCCGCAAAGCGGTCGAAGCCTTCCTCAGGGCGGATGCGCGTCGAGATCGGAAGGTAGCTGGCGAACATCCCCAGCCCCTGTTCCAGCTCCTCGAACTTACGGCCGTCGAAAAGGTTTTCGACCACCACATCGGTCCGGCGCGAAATGCGCGCCAACAGTGCCTGCCACGCGGCGAGCAGCCAGGAGGAGAGTGTCGACTCCGCCCGCTCGGCCTCGGAATCCAGGTCGCTCAAGGTCCGCGGCGGGAGATGCCGCGTCACAGATTCGACGGACAGATCATCCAGCCGCAACTCCGCGGCATCCGGGGCATGGGCGACCTCCCCTTCCCCGGGGAGCACGATGGAAGCGTCCGTTGGTAGCGCCTGCTCACGCCAGAACTGACGCCCCGCTTCGCTCTCCTCCAGGCTCCCCACTTCGTTCTGCCATTCCGAGAACTGGACGTACTGGACCGGCTCGTCCTCCGCCTCCTCGCCCGCTTCCGCAGCCGCCGCATAGGCCTGTGCGATCTCGTCCAACAGATTTTCAAGGCTCCGCGCATCGGAGCAGACCGCAGGCAGGCTCACCATCAGAGCCAGACGATCGGCGGCGAGCAGGAAGAGCGTGAACCGGGCCAAAGGCGCGCGGTCGAAGTGGAACGGCAAGCACCCCTCGCGGCGAAAATGCGCTTCGATCTCGCGCCCTTGTTCTTCTTCGCCGTACGCCGTAAGGTCGATCTCCGGGCAATCGACGGCGACACTTTCGAGCACGACCTGCACGGGCAGGTCCATCCCGGGAAGACTTTCGAAGAGGGTCCGCAAGATTTCGTGACGGCGAACGACCTTCCCCAGGGCCTCGCGCACCTCCCGCCGGCCCGGAGATCCGGACAGCAGGACCACGCACTGCGCCCGGAACGCCAGACTGCGCCGCTGCCGGCCCCACAACAGTCTCTGTTGAGGCGACAGGCGAAACCCTTCGATGATTTCTCCCGGCATTTACCGCTCCCCTCGGTGATGCTGCTAAGGATCCCCGCGACCTACGCGATCTCGGTGCTGGTGTATAGGTTCGCCATGGCGACCAGGATCTTTCGTGGGCCGGAGAACGGCTCGCGACCATGGGAAACCAGGAAGTTGTCCACCAGCAGCATGTCGCCCTGCTGCCAAGCGAAACGGCAGGCGGCCGCTTCGTAGACTCCCCGAATCTCCGCCAGGATCGAGTCCTCGATCGGCGAACCGTCGCCGTAAAACGAGTTGCGCGGTAGCTCGTCGCCTTGAAATTCGGACAGCAGAGCCTCACGTACTTCGGCCGGTAGGTTCGACTGGTGGAACATGTGTGCGTGATTGAACCAGAGCGTCTCACCCGTCCGTGGATGAACGGCGTAGACCTGCCGTACGGTGCGCGTCCTCAGCCGGTCGCTGCTGCGCCATTCCACCTCCATTTGCGCCGTGCGGCAGTACTCTTCCACCACGCTCCGATCCGTGGTCTGGAATGCGTCCTGCCAAGAGAGATCGACGCCTTCGCCATAGTTCCTGACGTACATCACCCGCTTCTCGCGAAACCGTTTCTGAACCTCCGGGTCGATCAGGTGGATGACCTTGCGATCGTCGACGATCGGGGTTCGACCGCCTTCTACCGCCGGCTGGGCGCAGTGAAACCAGATCTGGGTCGGCCAGTTGTGGGAATAGGACATCTCATGATGCATCGGGATCGACTGATCGGCGGGAAACTCGGTCGAGGTATAGACACCTTTCTGCACCTGGATGCGCGGCGCCGCACGCTCCTGATAGTCCAGAAGATCCCCGGAAATCGTCCTCGCGATCTCCTTGAACTGCTCGGCAGATTCGACTTTGAAGCCGCGGAACAGGATCGCACCGTGCTCCAGCAGCTTGAGGTCGATCAGCTCGCGGTTGCTCTCGCCCCAGGTCATCAGGTTCAGACCCTCTGTGTTTGGCTCGATCACGGCGAAACGCTCCTGAGGGTCGAGCGAGCTCTGCCGAACGATCTCGTCCTGGCTGAGCCGGACGGTCTGTCTCTTGGTGGCTTTGAATCGGTTGAACGGACTGCTCGGGTCACTCATGCCCTACCTCCGGCCTCATCACCCCTTTGGGCTTGAAGCTCTTGAATTTCTCGTAGCTCGCCGCGCGCCCGATCGCCTCTTCTTTGGCGCGCCGCTCTTTCTCGTCATCGCTATGCATTTCCAGCGCATCGACCGCGGTATCCGGTTGGGCGACGATGCTCTCCAGCAGGGTCCGGAAACGGCTGTTCATCCTCTCGATGGTCGCCGACGCGAAAAGATCGGAGCGCCAGGTCCAGGCCGCGCGGAGCCCCGCCGGCTCCTCGGACATCCACAAGGTGAGGTCGAAGCGGACCGTCTCGGTAGCGGCCGAAACCGGGCGCAGGGAGAGACCCGAGACCTCGTGCGACTCCATGTCCAGGTTGCGCAGGCCGAAAGCGACCTGGAAGATCGGCGCTTCCCCGCTCTGTCGATCCGGCTGAAGCTCCTCGACCAGCTTGTCGAACGGCAGCTCCTGGTGCGCGAAGGCACCCAACGAAATCTCCCGAACCTGGCGCAAGAGATTCCGGAAGGTGGAGGTTGGAGAGATCCGCACCCGCAGCGGCAGCATGTTGATGAAGAATCCGATCAGCGGCTCGGTCTCAACCCGATCACGGCCGGCGATGGCGGTGCCCACGACCAGGTCTTCCTGCGCCGTTGTGCGAAACAGGAGCACGTCGAACGCCGCGAGCAGGGTCATGAAGAGGGTCGTTCCCTCACGCCGACTGAGCGCATGCAGGTCGCGCGTCAGCTCTAGGGGCAGGGTGAAAACCGTTCGCTCGCCGCGAAACGAACGGGCGTTGGCCCGCGGGTGATCGGTCGGCAGGGCTAAGATGGGCAGCTCGCCGGCCAGCTGCTCCCGCCAATACGAGAGCAGGGCTTCCAGGACGTCCCCGGCCAGCCAACCGCGCTGCCAGGCCGAATAGTCGGCGTACTGGACCGGCAGCTCCGGAAGCGGCGAGGCGAGACCTTCCGAGAACGCCCCGACCAATGCGGCGATCTCGCCGAGCAGAATGCCCATGGACCATTCGTCCGCCGCGACGTGGTGCAGGGTGAACAGGCCGAGGTGGTCCTCGGCGGCGACTCGCAAGAGGGACCACCGGACCGGCAGGCCGTCTCGCAAGTCGAAGGGCCTGCGCGCTTCCTGCTCCACCTGGCGGCTCGCCTCGCGTTCCCGCACCGCCGAAGGCAGCGACCCCAGGTCTACCAGGGGCAGCGGGAAGGGCTCCGCCGGAGCGATCACCTGCGTCGGTTGCCCACCGATCGTTGCAAACGAGGTGCGCAAGACTTCGTGTCGCCGCGTCACTTCGTTCACCGCTCGCGCCAGGTGCCCCACGTCGAGCCGCCCGGAGATCCTCACCGCCTGCGGGATGTTGTAGAACGGGCTCCCCGGCTCCAACTGGTCGAGAAACCAGAGCCTCTGCTGGGCAAAAGAGAGCGGTAGCGAACGGTCGCGCGAGGTCGGCCCGATCGCCGGGGCGGCGATGCCGCAACTCTCTTTGCGCAGCTCGTCGATGCGTTCGCTCAGCTCGGCCACGGTCGCCGCCTCGAAGAACGTCCGGAGCGGCAGGTCCACGTCGAGAACCAGCCGCAGACGCGAGAGCGCCCGGGTCGCCAAGAGCGAATGCCCTCCCAGATCGAAGAAATTGTCGCCGCGTCCGACTCGGACGAGGCCCAACAGTTCGCACCAGATTCCGCCCACCAGTTCCTCGGTGGGGGTACGAGGAGCGGTGAAAGGCGTTCCGTCGCGCGCGCCGGCCGCCTCCGGCAGCTCGATCCGAGCGAGCGCTTTTCGGTCCAATTTGCCGCTCGTGGTGAGCGGCAGGCTCGCCAGCGCGACGAATACGGAAGGCACCATGTAGACGGGCAGCCGCGCGGTGAGCGCCGCAGCGAGGTCGCCCGGGGCGATCTCCGCGCCTTCCGCCGGGACGAAGTAGGCGACCAAAAAACGGTTTCCGACCGCTTCACCGATCGCCGACACGGCGCTCTCCCGGACCTGAGGAAGGCGATTCAAGGCGGTCTCGATCTCCCCCAGCTCGATCCGGAAACCCCGCACCTTCACCTGATGGTCGATGCGTCCCAGGAAATCCAGCTTGCCGGAACGGAGCCGGCGCGCAAGGTCGCCGGTTCGGTAGAGCCGCGCTCCAGACTCGCCGCCGAACGGATCGGGAACGAACGACCGCGCGGTGGACGACGGCTCGCCGAGATAACCGCGCCCCACGCCGACCCCGCCGACCACCAGCTCTCCGGGAACGCCGATCGGAACGATCTCGAACCGATCCAAAACGTAGATTCTGGTATTTGCGACCGGCAGTCCGATCGGCACGCGCACGACCTCCTCGTCCGGCGCCGAGCGGATCGGCTCGTGGGTCACGTCATCCGAGCATTCGGTAGGGCCGTAGGCGTTGAGGATGGGAGTCCGAGGATAGCTCGCAAGCCACTGGCGGCACAGCTCGGGAGCCAACGCCTCTCCGGTAGGGATCAGCCAGCGCAACGCGGCAAAGACAGGCCGTCGTTGCTCGCGGCTTTCGAGCTCGACGAGCAGGGCGTGGAGCAGCGACGGTACCGTCTCCAGAATGCTCACCCCGCAAGCTTCGACCGCATCCGCCAAACGGGACGGATCGTGCGACACCTCGTCGGGAAAGATCTCCACCCGACCGCCGACCAGGGAGGCGGCGAGGAACTGCCAGATCGAGATGTCGAAGGTCTGGGCAGCGGTCTGGGCTACCGCATCCTCCGGCCCCAACTCAAGATCGACGATCTTGGCGAAGAGGTGGTTGACCATCCCTCGCTGCTCGACCATCACCCCCTTGGGCACACCGGTCGAGCCGGAGGTGAAGAGGATGTAGGCCATCTCCGATACGCCGCCGATTCCGCCGGCAGGACTGTTCTCCGCAGGGAGGGCGAGCAGATCCTCGATCGTCAACAAAACGGCCCGGCCATCCAAAGGAAGCCCGTCGAGCGCGCTTTCGGCGACGGTGCGCAAGCCCTCGGCGGCGAGCAGAACCTCCGCGCTCCCGCGCGAGAGGATCGCGGCCAGGCGTTCTGGAGGATGCAGCGGATCCAGGGGCAAATAGACGCAACCGGCCTTCCAGATGGCCAGCATGCAGGCGTGGAAATCGAGGCCGCGATCAGCGAGCAGCGCCACCAACCGCTCCGGTCGGGCACCGGAAGCGGCGAGCCGGCCGGCGAGCCGGTTCGACACCTCTTCCAGCTCGGCATAGGTTCTGCGGGAGGTCCCGCAGACCGCCGCCACAGCCCCCGGAGTCCTCCGCGCCTGGTCGCGGAACAGCTCGTGGAACGGCCGGCCGGAAGGGAAGTCCCGCTCCGTTCGGTTCCAGCCCCGGAGCAGCTGTTCGCGCTCCCCGGGCACGAGCAGCGGCAGCTCCGCCACCGGCAACTCGCTCCCGTCGGCGATCCCCGCAAGCAGCGCTTCGAAATGGCGCAGCAAGCGCTCCACGGTCACCGCATCGAACAGGTCGGTGCTGTACTCGATCGATCCGACCAGCGCGCCCTCGGCTTCCGCGAGATTCAAGGTCAGATCGAGGTTGGACTTGGTGTGCTCGCGCGGCATGCCTTCGATCCGAAGTCCCGGCAGCTCCGAAGCGACCTGCGGCGTGTTCTGCAGGATGAGCATGACTTGATAGAGCGGTGAATGGCTCAGGCTGCGCTCCGGCCGCAGTTCTTCCACCAGCAGTTCGAAAGGCACGTCCTGGTGGGCATAGGCCCCGAGGGTCGTCTCCCGGACCCGGCCGAGCAGCTCGCGGAAACGGGGATTGCCGGAAAGGTCGCCGCGCAACACCAGAGCGTTCAGCAGCAGACCGACCAGACCCTCCGTCTCCAACCGGTTGCGGCCGGCCACCGGCGTACCGACGCAGACCTCCAGCCGGCCCGAAGTGCGGCCGAGCACGATCTGGAACGCCGCGAGCAGAGTCATGAACGGCGTGACCCCCTCCTCGCCGCCCAACCTCTTGAGGCGCCGGGTGAGATCCACCGGCAACGCCACCGGTAGCGCCGCTCCGCGGCTCCCCTGCATCGCCGGACGAATCCGGTCGGTCGGCAGCTCGATCACCTGCGGCGCCCCGGCCAAATTCTCGCGCCAGTAGGCCAGCTGGCCCTCCAAGACCTCGCCTTCCAGCCACCGCCGCTGCCAATGCGCGTAGTCGGCATACTGGATCGCCAAATCGGCGAGCGGGGAGGGCCGGCCCGCCAGAAACGCGCCGTACAACGCGACCACGTCGTGCACCAGAATCGCCAGCGACCAGCCGTCGGCGATCGCATGGTGCAAGGTCAAGAGCAGGACATGATCGTCCGGCTCCGACCGGAGCAGTGCGAAACGGAGCAGCGGACCGGTCTGCAGCGCAAAGGGGGCGTCCGCCACCCGGCGCGCGAGACGTCGGATCTCATCGCTCCGCATCGTCTCCGGGACCGCTTCGAGGTCGAGACACGGCAACCGGACCGGGGAGGCAGGAGCGATCTCCTGGACCGGCTGCCCTTCCGTTGCGGGGAACGAGGTGCGCAGCCCCTCGTGGCGCCGCACCAACTCGCCGAGACTGCTCTCGAGCACCGCGGGGGCGAGGCGGCCGAGGAGACGCAAGGACAACGCGATGTTGTAGGCCGGGCTCTCGGGCTCCAGTTGATGGAGAAACCAGAGCCGCTGTTGAGCAAACGACAGCGGCAACGGCGCCGCGCGCGAAACCGGTTCGATCGGCGGTGCCTCGCTCCGGTCGTCTCCCGCCAGCCCCTGTTCGACCCGGGCGGCAAACTCCCCGAGCGTAGGACCTTCGAAGAGCACCCGCAGAGGCACTTCCAGACCGAAGATCTTGCGCACCCGGGAGATCACCTGGGTGGCGAGCAGGGAGTGGCCGCCCAGGGCGAAAAAATGGTCGTGCGCGCCCGGTCGGGCAACCCCGAGAACCTCTTGCCAGATGTCGGCGAGAATCTCCTCGACCGGGCTGCGCGGGGCGACCGCGCTCTCCTCGGCCGGTTCGGAGGGGATCGGCAATGCGCGGCGATCCACCTTGCCGCCGGCCGTGCGCGGCAAGGACTCCAGGAAGACGAACCCGGCCGGCACCATATGCTCCGGCAGGCTGCGGGCGAGAAAGCTCCGAAGCTCTCCTGCCTGCGGCGCGGCGTTCGGTCCGTGGGCAAGATAGGCGACCAACCGGGAACCGCCGCCACCTGCCGTTGGTGCTTCCAGTACGCGCACGACAGCCCCTTGCACGGCCGGGTGCCGGCTAAGGACGGACTCGATTTCTCCCGGCTCGATCCTGAAGCCTCGCACCTTGACCTGCTGGTCGGCACGTCCGAGATACTCCAGTGCGCCGTCCGGCCGTTGCCGCACCCGGTCGCCGGTATCGTAGAGCCGCTCTCCGGCAACGCCGCTCAAGGGATCCGGCACGAAGCGCTCCGCGGTCAACCCGGCGGAGCGTAGGTACCCCCGCGCCAGCCCGACCCCTCCGACATGGAGAACCCCGACCGCTCCGGCCGGCACGGGGCGCCTCTCGGGGCCGAGCACCCAGGTCCTGACGTTGTCGAGCGGACGGCCGATCGGGATCTGCTCCTGGCCGAGAGCACAGATCCACGACGTGGCGTCGATCGCGACCTCGGTCGGCCCGTAGAGATTGCAGAGTTCGACCCCGGGCAATCGCTCGAAGAACCGAGAGACCAGGGCCGGCGCGAGGGCTTCGCCGCCGCAAAACATGCGGCGCAGGCCGCTCGCCTTCTCCTCGACGCCGGGCTCCTGGAGTAAGACTCCCAGCATCGAGGGGACGAGCTGGAGGACGGTCACGGATCGGTCCGCAACGGCGCGCAGGAGGTACGAGGCGTCCCGGTGGCCGCCGGCCTCGGCGAGGAACAGCCGTGCGCCCCCAAGCAGCGGGACGAAGATCTCCCAAACCGAAGCGTCGAAGACGAACGGCGTCTTTTGCAGCAGGCAGTCGCCCGAACCGAGCGGAAATCGCGCCTGCGTCCACAGCAGGCGGTTGGCGATCGCGCGATGGGAGATCATCACGCCTTTGGGCTCGCCGGAAGAACCTGAGGTGTAGATGACGTACGCCAGGCTGTCCCGTCGCCATTCCGGCACCGGGCCTACCCCCAGCTCCTCCTTCAACTCCGGTTCGTCCAGCCGAAGGTGGACCCGAGGAACGCTCAGGCACTCGCCGCCGATCTCCACCGGTCCCGCGGTGACCAGCGCCACCGGCCGTGCATTCCTGACGATGAGATCCTGCCGGTCCGGCGGCGCCGCCGGATCGAGCGGCAGGTAGGCGCCGCCCGCTTTGAGGATTCCGAGCAACGCGATCACCATCTCGGGCGATCGCTCCAAGAGCACACCCACGACGGTCTCCGGCCCAACCCCCGAACGTCTCAGACGGCGGGCGAGGGCGGTCGCGCGGAGATCGAGCTCCCGGTAACTCATCTCGCCGTCCGGCCACGCCAGGGCCGTCGCCTCGGGGCTCCTCGCCGTTTGCGCTGCGACCAGCTCGTGGATACCGGGGCTCGCGCCCCAGGATCGCGAGGTGTCGTTCCATTCGACGACGATCTGGTGGCGTTCCGCAGCCGCCAGCCAGGGGAGGTCCGCCACGCGGCGCTCCGGCAGCTCGACGAACGCCTTGAACCACGCCGCCAGGCGGTCGAGGAGGCGCCGCGCTCCGACCTTCTGAAAGCGGGTCTGGTCGTACTCCAGGCGCAGCGCCAGGCCGTCGTTCGGCGATGCGGAGAGCGTCAACGGAAACGTCGCCTGGCCGGTCGAGCGAATTCGGGTGATCGCGATTTCGCGGCTCTGGACCAACGTCTCGGCGAGATCCTGGTCCACCAGGAAGTTTTGGAACACCAGCAGGCTCTCGAACAGGGATCGGCCGGCAGGCACCTCGCTCCAGCTCTGTACGTCGGCGAGCAGGCAATGCTCATGCTCTCGCGTCTCGTACTGCTGCCGCTGGATGTCGCGCAGGAACCCGACGAGAGGGGCGGCATAACGGACCCTTACCCTCACCGGAACCGTGTTGATGAACAAGCCGATGATTCCTTCCGCGCCGGCAAGCTCGGCCGGGCGACCCGAGACCACGGAACCGAAGACCACGTCCTCCTCGCCGCTGTACAAGCTGAGCAGAAGGGCCCAAGCACCTTGGACCAGGGTGTTCTGGGTGATCTGCGCCCGGCGCGCCATGGTGGCCACCGCCGCGGCCGCTTCCGGCTCAAGGCGGAGAGTCTCGGCAGCATGCCCGACGCCGGAGGGGCCATCGCTCGGCAAGGGGGTGGGCGCGGAGAAGCCCTCCAAAGTCCGGCGCCAATAGTCCTCGTCGGACCCGGCACCCTCGCGACCGAGCAGCCAGGCGATGTAGTCCCGATAAGGCACCGGCCGATCCAGCACCAGCGGTCGCCCGGCGCGATACGCGTCGTACAGAGAGAAGACCTCGCGAATCACAACGCTGCCGCACCAGCCGTCGAGCAGGATGTGATGAAAAGTCCAGGCGAGATGGTGGGCCTGTTCGCCGGTCCGGACGAGCACCAGACGCATGAGGGGCGGGACCTGCAGGGACCGATGGCCCCGGCGCCGCTCAGAGAGCAACAGATCCTCCAAGCGGCTCTCCTGTTCCGCCGTGGACAACGCCCGCCAATCCATCTGAGCGAGGGGGAGGTTCACTTGCCGGCAGACGATCTGGAGCGGCTCGTCCAGATCCTCCCACTCGAAGGCGGTGCGCAGGACGGCGTGCCGGTCGATCACCGTCCTCCATGCCCTGGCGAGCGAATCGACATCGAGGACACCCGACAGCGAGCCGCAGAGCTGCTGCCAATACGCCCCCTCCTGCTCCTGATAAAGGGAGTGGAAAAGCATCCCTTTCTGCATTGGAGAGAGGGGATAGATGTCCTCGACCGTTTGCACCGTCATCTCGTCATCGCCCGGAGGGATCGTCGTATTTGCGCCTCAGGCGATCGAGCTTCTGCGGGTCGATGCCGGCGAGTGAAAAGGCGGTGGGCGCATCCGCCTCTTCCGACTCACGCTCTGGTGAAGACTCTTGGACCGGTGCCCCGGCGTCGTGTCCAGCCCCGCCCGGACGGCCGTCGACGAGCAGCGCCAGCCCGGCCACCGTTTGGTGCTCGAAAAGGTCGCGCGGGGCGAGAGGGAGACCGGCCTGGCGCGCCCGGCTGATGATCTGGATGGTCCGAACCGAATCGCCCCCGATCTCGAAGAAATTGTCGTAGATCCCCACCTGCGTAAGCTTCAGAACGTCGCGCCAGATCGCTGCGAGGGTCTCCTCGGTCGGAAGGCTCGGGGCGACGAACGAGGCATCCGGCTCCAAGCGCTCGCCGCCGACCTCGAGGAGCGCGCGGCGATCGACCTTGCCGGCGGGCGACAACGGCATCGCGTCCACCAGAACGATCGAGGCCGGCACCATGTGCTCGGGCAGGCGCTCCTTGAGGTGATGTCGCAGCTCGTTCAGTGCGGGCGCCTTCCCTTCCACCACCAGATAGCCCACCAGGCTGGTGCTCAGGCCGTCGTGCTGCGCCACCACGGCTGCATGGCGCACACCGGCAAAGCGGATCAACGCCTCTTCGATCTCTCCCAGCTCGACCCGTAGGCCGCGCACCTGCACCTGCTGGTCAATGCGGCCGAGGAGGTCGAGATCGCCGTCCACCCGCCAGCGGACCTGATCGCCGGTGCGGTAGAGCCGCTCACCACCCCTCCCGCCGAAGGGGTCGGGAACGAACTTCTCGGCGGTCAGCTCCGGCTGGGCCAGGTACCCGATGGCGAGACAGCCCCCCAGAAACAGCTCGCCCGGAACCCCGATCGGCAACGGCTGTCCGTCCGCTCCCAGCACATGCGCCCGCGAGCCCGGAAGCACGCCCCCGACGGGGACCCTGGAGAGCTTCGCGATCTCGTCGGCGTCTTGCGGCACGGCGTACGCCGTGGCGGTGATCGTGGCCTCGCTTGGGCCATAGGCATTGAAGAACCGGGACGGATGCCGGCTCGCACGGCGCCAGGCGGCGAGCTTCTCGACCGAGCTGCTCTCGCCTCCGGTGATGAACAGCTCGACGTGCTCCGGAACCGGCCGGCCGTTCGACTCCAGGTGCTCCAGGATCTGATACCAGTACGAGGGCGGCACATGAAACGAGTCCGCGCCCAGATTCCCCGCGCGTTCGAGCAGCTCTCCCGCCGGAATCGTCGCGGGGTCTCCGAGCAGGACCAACGCTCCGCCACTCACCAGAACGGGATAGATCTCCTCGGCGACGGCGTCGAAGCTCAGGGAAAGAAATTGCAGCATGCGCCGGCCGGGCACCAGACCATAGACCTCGACCAGCGCCAGGATCCGCGAGGCGAGCGCCCGATGGGAGACCAGAATGCCCTTCGACGCACCGGTCGAACCGGAGGTGTAGACCAGGTAGGCCGGAAGGTCGAGCCCGATCTCCCAAGGCCGTCGAGCGCCGGCGGTCGGATCGGCTGCGGGGTCGAGGATGTCGAGGGAGATGCGGCCCTCGACGGCGAGATCGAGCCGGTCGGAGCCGCGGACCAGAACTAGCGTCGCCCCGGATTCGGTCAGCATGTCGAGCAGCCGCTGTCGCGGGTAGGAAGGATCGAGAGGCAGGTAGGAGCAGCCCGCCTTCAAGATTCCCAAGAGCGCCGTGACCATCTCCGGAGACCGGTCCACGCTCAATCCCACGAGGGTCCCCGGCATCGCTCCGAACCTTCCCAGGCGAGCCGCCAGACGATCGGAGCGCTCGTCGAGATCGCGATAGCTCAGCTCGCCCCCGAGGAAGACCAACGCCGGAGCTTCGGGCGTCCGGCGCGCCTGGGCCGCGAACAGCTCGTGCACGGGCCGCAGGCCTGCCGAAAAGGACCGCTCTCCCCACTCGACGAAAAGCTGGTGCTGTTCGCTTTCGCCGATCAGCGGCAGCTCGGAGATCCGCGCGCCGGGGTTCCGGCTGGAGCTCCTGAGCAGGGTTTGGAAATGTGCGAGGAAACGCTCCGCGGTAGCCGCGTCAAAAAGGTCCGAGCTGTAGCTCAGCGTGCCGGTGATCGAATCCTCCGCGGTGGCCAAGGAGAGCGTCAAGTCGAGCTTTGCGGTCTCCCGCTCGACCCGGAAGGGATGGATCTCAAGACCCGGCAGCTGAAAGTCTTGGCGCGGCAGGTTCTGCAGGACGAGCATGGCCTGAAACAGCGGCTGCCGGCTGAGGTCGCGCTCGATCCTCAGCGCCTGAACCAGCAGCTCGAACGGGAGGTCCTGGTGGGAATAGGCACCCAGGGCGACCGCGCGCGCCTGCGCAACCAGCTGCCGAAACCCAGGATCGCCCCGAAGGTCTAAACGCAAGGCGAGGGAGTTGACGAAAAACCCCACCATTCCTTCGGTCTCGAGGCGATTGCGGCCTGCGATCGGAGTGCCGAGAACGACGTCTTCGATCCCCGTGACGCGTCCGAGCAGGACCGCGAAGGCGGCCAGCAAGGTCATGAACGGCGTCGCCGATTCCTTGCGGCTCAGCTCGTAGAGCGACCGGGAGGTGTCGGAGGAGAGCTCCAGTCGTCGATAGCCGCCGCGAAAAGTCTGGATCGCGGGGCGTGGCCGGTCGGTCGGCAACTCCAGGACCGGGGGGGACGCTCCGAGCTGCCGCTGCCAATAGGCGAGCAATTCCGCGAGAACCTCGCCCGTGAGCCAGGTCCTCTGCCAGGCGGCGAAATCCGCATACTGAATCGGCAGCTCCGGCAGGCGTGCGGGACGCCCCTCGGCCAGCAACTCGTAGAGCGTCGCCAGCTCGCGCACCAGAACCCCGATCGACCAGCCGTCTCCCGCGATGTGATGGAGTCTGCCGACGAGCACGTTTTCGGACGCGCCGAGGCGCAAGAGAAGCAGATGCAGAACCGGATCGCGCGAGAGATCGACCGGGTGCGCAACCTCATCCCGGGCAACCGATCGAGCGGCCCGATGGCGTGCTTCTACCGCCAGGCCGCCTAGATCGATCAGCGGCAGGGCGGCCCGCGAGGGGCCGACGACCTGGACCGCGCCGTTTTCGCTCTCTTGGAAGGTGGTCCGCAAGACCTCGTGTCGCCGAACGATCTCTCCCAGGCTCGCAGCGAGAATCGAACGGTCAAGGCTGCCGAGCAGACGCAGAGCGATCGGAATGTTGTAGGCCGGGCTCTCGGGGTCCATCTGAAACAGGAACCAGAGGCGCTGCTGAGCAAAAGAGAGCGGCAGGTCGCGATCGCGCGCGATCCGCGTTACGACCGGCGCCCGCCGCCCGGGCGCGATCATCGCCTGCTCGATTTTCGCCGCCAGGCAAGCGAGCTCTCGCTCTTCGAACAAATGATGGATCGGCAGCTCGACGCCGAGCACTTCCTGAATCCGAAACACCACCTGGGCCGCCAACAGGGAGTGGCCGCCCCGTTCGAAGAAATCATCCTTCCGGCCGATCGGACCGGTGGTTTCCAGAACCTCCGCCCAAATCCCGGCCAGTACTTCCTCCACCATGGTCTTCGGCGCTTCGGAGACTTGCTCTTTCACCTCCAAAGTCAGGACGCTCCGGGCGAGCGCCGACCTGTCCAGCTTTCCGACCGGAGTGCGAGGCAGCTCGTCGAAGCGCAAGAAGACCGCCGGGATCAGGGGCTCCGGCAGACGCGACGCGAGAAACTCGCGGAGCACGCTCGCCTGCGGCGCCCACGACGGAGTCAAGCACGCGACCAAGCGCGCGCTCCCCTCGGCGCCCGCCACCACCACCGCCGCCTCTCGTACCTCGGGATGACGCTGAAGCGCCGCCTCGATCTCTCCCGGCTCGATCCGGATGCCGCGGACCTTCACCTGGGAATCCACCCGGCCGACGAAATCGAGACGGCCGTCGGGTCGGCGGTAGGCCCGGTCGCCGGTGCGATAGAGGCGCTCTCCCGGCAGGCCCGAAAGGGGATCGGGCAAGAACCGCTCGGCGGTCAATCCGGGCCGGCCGTGATAGCCGCGAGCCAGGTTCGGCCCGCCCAGGAAGAGCTCGCCCGAAACGCCGACCGGCACCGGTTCGAAGCGAAAGTCCAAGACGTGGGCCTGGGCGTTGGGGATCGGTCGCCCGATCGAGGGGGCTCCCTCCGGATCGCGAATCTCCTCGATCGTTGCGCAGACCGTCGACTCGGTCGGACCGTAGGCATTGAAAAACCTCCGGCCGGGTCGCGCCCAAAGCCGCGCCAGCGCGGCGGGCAAAGCCTCGCCCGCCGAACAGAGCACCTTGAGATCGGGGAGATCCTGGTCCGGCAGCGCCGCCAGGGCCGAGGGCGTGATCGTGAGGTGGGAAATGCGCCCCCGGCGCAGGAGCTGACCCAGCCCCACGCCCGAAAGCACGGCATCTCGGTCCGCGAGGTAGAGGGCCGCGCCGTTGGCCAGGGCCATCCAAATCTCCCAAACCGAGGCGTCAAAAGCGGGCGAAGCGAGCTGAAGAACCCGGCTGCCCGATCCGACCTCCAACAGCAGGGCTTGGGCGACGGAAAGTTTGGCCAGACCCCGCTGCCCAACCATCACCCCTTTGGGCTCGCCGGTCGAGCCCGAGGTATAGATCAGATAGGCGAGGTTCGCCCCGTCGCTCTCCAGCCCCTCGCGAGGACGATCGGGCACCGGCCGCTCCGGCTCGGCCTCGTTGTCCGCCAACGGCACGACATCGATACCCGACGGCAACCCCTCCGCTTGGGCCGCGTCCGCAAGCACCATCCGCGCACCGCTGTCTTCGAGCTGGAAGCGCAGGCGCTCGGCAGGATAGGCCAAATCGAGCGAGAGGTGGGCGCCGCCGGCCTTGGCGACCGCGAGCAGACCGACGATCCACGAAGGCGAGCGGTCGGCGGCGATCGCGACGACCCCTTCGCGGCGCACGCCCAAGTTCCGCAGGCGAGCCGCCAAACGATCGGTCCGGACATCCAGCTCGCCGTAGCTCATGCTGCCGCCGTCCCAGAGCAGCGCGGCGCTTTGGGGCATCGCCCTCACCTGCTCGCGGAAGCGCTCCAGCGCGAGAACCGCTCGCCCCAAGGTCTGCGAATCGTTCCACTCCCGTAGGAGCTGATGCCGCTCCGCCCCGCCGAGGATCAGCGAACCGGTGAGACCACCGCCGGTCGCCGCAACGAAGCTCTCCAGCAGGACTTTTAGATGCTCGAGAATTCTCGCCGCGGCGGTCCCGGGGAAACGAGCGCTCTCGTGAACCGCCCGGAGCAGAAGGCGCTCACCAGGACCGACCACCAGGGTGAGGGGATAGCCGTTGCGATCGAGCGATTTCGTCCCGCCGATGCCCAGGGCGTCGCCTTGCTCCCCGTCCGCCCGCTCGCCCAGGTAGTTCTCGAAGACGAAAATGGTGTCGAAGAGCTGCACGCCGCGGGCGACTTCGCTCCACCCTTGGATGTCTACCAGCGGGCTGAACTCGTATTGCCGGACCTCCGCCTGTTGCTCTTGAAGCCGCAGCAGCCATGGGACCAGCGGCTCGTCCACCGGCACCGCCACCCGCAGGGGCAGGGTGTTGATGAACAGGCCGATCATCGACTCGACACCCGGCAGGGCGGCAGGGCGGCCGGAGACCGTAACCCCGAAGAGAACCTCGGAGCGGCCGAGGTAACGGCTGAGCAGGAGAGTCCAAGAGCCCAGGACGACGGTGTTCAGCGTCAGCCGATGGGCGCGCGCAAAGGCCTGGAGACGCTCGGTCGCCTCTATAGAGAGCCAAACCTGCCGGTCGCCGACCCCCCGGTCCGCCCCCAGCTCGTGCTCGAACACCAGGGGCGCGGGGGTCGAAAAGTCGGCGAGGCTCTGCCGCCAAAAGCTCTCGGCCTGTTTCAGATCCTGGCGCTGCAGCCAGGCGATGTAGTCGCGAAACGGGCGCGGCGGCGGCAATAGCGGCGGCACGCCGCTCGACAGGGACCGATAGATCGAAAGGACCTCACGAAGCACGGAGGCTCGCGACCAGCCATCAAGGAGGAGCTGCGGGTAGGTCCAGGTCAGATGCCAGCTCTGGTCGCCGAAACGAATCAACGAGAGCCGCATCACCGGCGCCTTGTTGAGCTGGAGGGGCCGCTCAGCATCCTGGCGCAGGAAAGCTTCCAGTCGCTCCTCCTGTTCCGCCGGTGCCTGCCCTCGCCAGTCCAGCTCCTCCCAGGCGGCGAGAGCCCTGCTCATCACGATCTGGACCGGTTCGCTCCGCCCCTCCCAAAGAAAGGCGCTGCGCAGGATCGAGTGACGGTCCACGACCTTCTGCCAAGCCTCACCCAATGCCGCAGGGTCGAGCGCGGCCTGGATCGGCCAGCTCAACTGGCGAAGATAGGCTCCCGACTCAGGGGTGTACACAAGATGGAACAACATCCCCTGTTGCATTGGCGAAAGGCGGTAGATCGCCTCGATGTTCTTCTCTTTCATGCCGTCTCTCGCGACCGTCACGCCAGGCGCGTCAAGAGATCGTCCAGCTCGTCCTGGCTGAGCTGCACGTCGGGAAAGTCGGACGGGGTGTAGCCCGACGCCTCGGGCGACAGACAATGGGCGATCAGGCCCCGCAGCTGCTCGATCAGGCCCGCGGCCAGCCGCTCGATCGTGGCTCGATGATGCACCGCTTCGCTGTATCCGATCTCCAACCTGAGACACCCAGCCACGACGCTGCCGTGAACGTCCACGAGGTACCGGCGCCGGGCGAGCGGGCTCAAAGGCGGACCCGCCGATCCGGTCGAGGCGGGTTCCAGCGGCGAAGAGCTGGCGACGACGTGGTCGAGCTGCCCCAGGTAATTGAGCCGTACCTCCGCCTCGGGAAATGCCGCGAGACGGCGGGAGATCTCGTCATCCGCCGCCCGATAGCGCAGCAGGCCGTACCCCATTCCCCGCCCCGGCACGCAACGGAGCTGTTCCTTGACGTGTTTGAGCACGCCGCCGAGGTCGCGAAGCCCGGAGGTCGCGAGCCAGACCGGGTACACGGAGGTGAACCAACCGACCGTGCGAACCAGGTCCACGTCGGGGAAGATCTCCTCCCGGCCATGCCCTTCCATCTCGAGCAGCAGCGCGTCGTCACCGGTCCACGACGAAAAGGCAAGGACGAGGGCGGCCACCAGGGCGTCTTCGATCTGCGTGTTGTAGGCCCTGGGCACCTCCTGCAGGAGATCGCGGGTCTCGCTCTCGCTCAGGCTCACCCGCAGATTTCGCGCCGAGGAGACCGTGTTTCCACCGCCTTTTACGTCGCGCGGCAAGCGAGGCGCCCGCCGTCGCGCATCGGCCGCCCAGTACCCGATCTCGCCCACGATCTCGGCCGACCGGGAATGTTTCACCAACCGCTCCGCCCATTCCTTGAACGAGGTCGTCTTGTCGGGGAGCCGCGCCGGCTCTCGGCGATCGAAGCACGTCCAAACGGAAGAGAGGTCTTCCACCAGAATGCGCCAGGACACTCCGTCCACGGCTAGATGGTGAACCGCGATCAGCAGCCGGCTCGGCTCCTCGCCAAGATCGAAGCGCACCGCCCGAACCAGCGGCCCGTGCTCCAGGTCGAGGCTGCGCTGAACCTGAACGACCCTGCGGTCCGATTCGCCCGCGGCTTCTCGTGTGACCGCCGAGAGGTCCACCACCGAGAACGGGGGCTTGTCGGCCGGAGGTGCGTTGTGCTGTTTCCAGACCCCATCCTCGTGTCGGAAACGCAGGCGCAACGCGTCATGATGTGCCAGGAGATGCCACAGCGCGGCGGGCAGGAGGTTCGGATCGAGCCCGGGCCGCAGCTCGAGCAGTAGCGACATGTTCCAGTGCCACGGCTCGGGAGAATTCAACTCGAAGAAGCGGCGCTGAATCGGCAAGAGAGGCACCCGGCCGGTGACGATCCCCTGCTCCGCCCGCACGGTCGGAGACGTACCGGCCAAGGCGGCGAGCTCGGCGATCGTCTGGCATTGGAAGATCTGCCGCGGGGTGAGGCGCAGTCCGGCCCGATTGGCCCGCGCGACGATCTGAATGCTCAGAATCGAGTCGCCGCCGAGGCGGAAGAAATTGTCGTGGACACCGATCTCCTCCCGGCCGAGGACTTCGCTCCAGATCGAGCGGAGGGTCTCTTCCGCGGCGGTTCTCGGCTCGACGACGCCCGACTCATCTCGGACCGGTGCCTCGCCCGCCATCGACAGAGCCGCACGGTCCACCTTGCCGTTCGGCGTCCGCGGCAGCGCTTCGAAAAGCAGGAACCGGTTCGGCACCAGGGCCTCGGGCAAGGTGCGGCGAAGAAAGCTGCGCAGCTCGTCGGTGCCCGGCGGCAGGGCCGTCGCCGGAGCAAGAGCCGGGGTATACCAGGCGACCAGCGAGGCGGCGCCTCGCGGCTCGGCATCGCCTTGCCAAACCTGCACGAAAACCTCGCCCACTCCGGGATGCCGCAAGAGCGCGGCGGCGACCTCCCCCGGCTCGACGCGAATGCCGCGGATCTTCACCTGCTGATCGATGCGTCCGAGAAACTCCAGGTCTCCGCTTCCCGGCAGATGCCGCACCAGGTCTCCGGTCCGATAGAGCCGCCCTCCGGGCTCCTCGCCGAAGAGGTCGGGGACGAAGCGCTCCGCGGTGGCGTCCGGCTGGTCCAAGTAACCTCGGGATACCGTCGCCCCGCCGATCGCGAGCTCGCCGGGAACGCCGGGAGGCATCGGCTCCTGCCCGGACCCCAAAACGTAGAGGCGGGCGCCGGCCAGAGGCCTGCCGAGAGGCACCGTCGAGCCCGAGCGCGGAAACGCCCGATCCGCCGCCCGATCGACTTGATACGTGACGACTCCGACCGTCGCCTCGGTCGGACCGTAGTGATTGAACAGAGCGCAATCGGGGGCCAGGGCGCGGAGGCGTCCGGCGAGGTCCCAGGTCAACGCCTCCCCCCCGAGCACCAGCGTCCGCCGGGGCAGGACTCCCGCGGCGTCCGCACCGGCGAGCAGTGCAGCGAGGTGGCCGGGCACGATCTTCAAACAGTCGACCCCTCCGCGCGCGTGGAAACCGGCGGCGAGTCGATCGGGATCCCGGATCTCGTCCTCCCCGGCGACGTACAGGCACCCGCCGAGACAGAGCGACGGCAACAGCATGGTATGCCCCAGGTCGGCGGCAAAGGTCGAGACATGGGCGAAGGTGAGCCCGCCGGTGAAATCCAACCGGTCGGCGACGGCATCGAGATAGGCGAGCGCCTGCCGGTGCTCAACCCCCACGCCTTTGGGCCGGCCGGTGGAGCCGGAGGTGAACAGCACGTAGGCCAAGCTCTCCGGCTCGGTCCGGCTGCCCGGTTTCCGGTCGCTTTCCCCCGCGACCTGGCGGTTCCAATCGGCATCGATCCGCACGACCTTCGCCGTGACCGACGGCGTGAGATCCGTCAAGCCGGCCTGGGTGACCAGAACCGCCGCACCGATGTCCGCGAGCAGGCTGGAGATCCGCTCGGCCGGCCAGGCCAGGTCGAGCGGGACAAAAGCTCCTCCCGCCTTGAGCACCGCGAGCATCGCCACCACCGTCTCGGCGGAGCGCTCCAGGCAGATGCCCACCCGCACCTCCGGCCCGACGCCGAGCTTTTGGAGAGCGTTGGCCAACCGGTTGGCTCGCGCGTCGAGCTCCACGAAGCGCAACGCCCAGCCCTCGCCGGCCAGTGCTTCGGCGTCGGGAGTCCGCCGGCACTGCTCTTCGAACCGCTCGTGGATCGAGCCGCGCGGCTTCGGCGCAGCCGCTTCCGGATTCCACTCGACCAGCACCCTTCGGCGTTCGGCCGGGCGCAACAACGGCAACTCGCCGAGGTGCCGCTCCGGCGTCTCGGCCGCCGCGGCGAGCAGGCACTCCAACGCCGCGAGCATTCGATCGACGGTCGTCGCCTCGAACAGATCGGTGCTGTACTGGAGCACCACCTGCAGACCCCCCAGAGTTTCTCCCGCCATCAGCTCCAGGTCGAACTTGGTGGTCCGGCGCTCGATTTCGACCGTCGTCACCTCTATCGCGCCCAGCCGCAGATCCGCTTCCGGAGCATTGCGCACCGTCAACATCGCTTGGAAGAGCGGTGAGAGGGCGAGGCTCCGCTCGATCTGCATTTCGTCGACCAGCTTTTCGAACGGGAGGTCCTGATGCGTGTAGGCGCCGAGGGTCTCCTCTCGGACCTGTGCGAGAAGCTCGCGGAACCGGCTCACCTCCGCCAGGCGTGCCCGCAGGACCAGGGTATTGACGAAGAACCCGATCAGCCCTTCGGTCTCCAGGCGATCTCGGCCGGCGATGGGAGTACCGACCGCCAGATCGTCCTGCCGGGCATACCGCCCCAAGAGGGCTTGAAAACCCGCTAGCAGGGTCATGAACAGCGTCGTCCCCGCGCGGCGTCCCAGGGCGACCAGCGCCCGTAACAGGGGCTCGGACCAGACGACCTCCCGCTGGCTGCCGCGGTGGCTGTGCACCGGCGGCCGCGGCCGGTCGAGCGGCAGGTCGAGCCGGGGAGGCAATCCGTTCAAACGCGCTTCCCACCACTTCACCTGGGCGGCCAGCACCTCGCCCGCAAGCCAACGTCGCTGCCAGGCGGAGTAGTCGGCGTACTGTACCGGCAGCTCCGCCAGCCCCGGGGACTCGCGCCGGACCAAGGCGGCATAGATCGCCGAAAGCTCGCGGGCCAGGATGCTGATCGACCAGGCGTCGCTCACGATGTGATGCAGGGTGAGCAGGACCCGGTGCTCGGCCGACTCTTGAGACGCCACCAGAAGCAGCAGCAGAGGGCGCAGCAGCGGTCCCCGCGCCAGGTCGAAAGGGCGCAGCGCCTCGACCGAGATCAGCTCGCGGGCCGTCGCCTCCCGGCGCTCGGCAGAAAGCCGACTCAGGTCGATCGCCGGCAGGCGCGTCGAGCGCACCGGCTCGATCACCTGCACCGGGCGGCCGTCGATCGCCGCGAACCGCGTCCGCAAGACCTCATGGCGACGCACCACCTCGCCCAGGGAGGCCGCCAAAGCCGCGGCGTCGAGCCGGCCCACGAGGTGCAACGCCAAGGGATTGTTGTAGGACGCGCTCTCCGGATCGAGCTGGTTGAGGAACCAGAGCCGCTGTTGCGCGAACGAGAGCGCCAGCTCCCCGGCCCGGCTCACCGGTTCGACCGCCGGGGCGGCGAGCCCGGGCGCCAGGCGCAACTGCTCCTCGATCTGCAGGGCGAGCCCCGCCACGGTCGGCGCTTCGAACAGCTTGCGCAGCGGCAGCTCCAGACGGAAGGCCTCGCGGACCCGCGACATCAACTGGGTGGCGAGCAGCGAGTGCCCCCCTAGATCGAAAAAGCTCTGGTCGATCCCGACGCGCTCGACCCCGAGCAGGTCCGACCACAGGCTCACCAGCACCTCCTCGAACGGTGTCCGGGGGAGGGCAACCGCCGCACCCCCTCCACCGGAAACCTCCTCCGGAGCCGGCAGCGCAGCGCGGTCGGTCTTGCCGTTGCGGGTGAGCGGCAACTCGCGCAGCACCACGATCGCCGCGGGCACCATGTAATCGGGCAGCCGGCCACGGACCTGTTCGCGCAGCTCGGCGCCGGTCGGCGGCGCTTTGGAATCGGAACGAGATGCCTGCTCGGTCCGCACGTCGGCTCGTGGGCTCGGCACGAAGGCGAGACCCCGGCGATGGGCGTACAGATTGAAACGATCGGTGCCGACCAGCAGCTCGTCCTGCTCCACCGTCACCTCGAAACCCCTGGCTTCGAGGAAGCGACGCAGCTCTTTGCTACGCCCCTCGCTCTCGCTGCCGGCTTCGTCGTGGACCTCCATCACCACCTGGGCCACCTTCGGCCAGTCCGTTTCCGCGAGCCCGGCCAGCACATCCATCTCCGCCCGCTGGACGTCGATCTTTAGCAGGTCGATCCGCTCGACACCCTCTTCCTCGATGACGTCGGACAGCCTGCGCAGGCGGCATTCGATCTCCTCTCCGGCGAACCGACCGGCGAGCAGGTCGTCCGCCTCGGCCAAGAGTGCGGTGGCGTGCGCAGAGCCCTTTTGCTCCTCGTTTCGCAGAAAGCGCTTGACCACCTCGACCTCGTCCTCAGGCACCGCGTAGCCCGCGAGCCCGGACATCATCGAGTAGCGCGGGTAGTAGGTGAACCGCGCCGACTCCTCGCGCCGCGAAAGACCATGGCGAAACAGACGAAACTCGATGCCCGCCGACGCGAGGTTCGCGCTCAAGGTCTCGAAGATCGGCCCGATCGGCTCGAAGGCGAACACCCGGGCACCGCGGCTGCGCTCGGCGACGAACAGCGAGAACATCCCGATGTTGGCTCCCACGTCGAAGACGCAGGCGTTCTCCGGCAATACGATGCCGTGCCGGACGTAGGTATCCTTCTCGAAGATCTCCTGGTACAGATATTCGGTCTCGTTTCGGTTCTGGTGAGCGACCCACAGGCCGTTCGGCAAGCGATGGCGCGGGCGGCCGGACGGAAGGCGCCGGCCCTCGCGGACCACCACGTAACCCACCAGGCGCTTCTCGCCGGACGCCTCGTCGCGCAGCACCACCACGGACTGATCCACCCCGGGACAGGCCGCAAGAGCCGCCTCGACCTCGCCGAGCTCGATCCGGAAACCGCGGATCTTGACCTGGTGGTCGGTTCGCCCGAGAAACTCCAGGTTGCCGTCGGGCAGATAGCGAACCAGATCGCCGGTGCGGTACAAGCGTTCCCCGGGGGCGGCACCGAACGAATCGGGAACGAATTTCTCGGCGGTCTGGCTCGGCCGGCCCAGGTAGCCGCGGGCGACTCCATCTCCCCCGACCCAGAGCTCTCCCGGCGCCTCATCGAGCGCGAGCGATCGGTCCGGAGTCACGACATAGAGGCGGACGTTGCCGATCGCGCGGCCGATCGAAGGGTGAAGCGGCGCGCCGTCGATCCGGCAGACCGCGGCGTCGACGGTGCATTCGGTCGGGCCGTAGACATTGAAAAAAGGCTGGCCGGCCACCGCCGCAAGCTCGGCCCACAGGGCGGCGTCGATCGCCTCGCCGCCCACCAGGTAGCGGCGCGGCAGCGTCGGCGGCGCCGGGATCGAGAAGAGGCCGGCGGCGGCGAGCAACCGCAGCTGGGACGGCGTGCAGTCCAGGACATCGATCCTTTGCTCGGCGACGAAGCGCAGCAGCTCTTCGCCATCCGGCCGGACGTCATCCGGCACCAGGACCAGGCAGCGGCCGAACGTGAGCTGGACCCACTGTTTGACCGAAGCATCGAAGGTCAAAGGGGCGTTGACGCTCACCCTCAAAGCCTCGTCGCCCAGACCCGCATACACCGACCGCGCGAGCGCCCGCGAAAGGTTGACCACCGAGCGGTGGCGGATCATGACCCCTTTGGGGCGGCCCGTCGAACCCGAAGTGTAGAGCGCATAGGCGGCGTTTTCCGGCACCGCCAAAGCGGCCGGATCGCCGTCGGCCCAGGCACCGAGATCGGCACCCGGGGGGGTCTCCCCGTCGAGGACGAGCCATCGTGCGCGGCTCTCGGACGCCCGCGTCCCGAGCGCCGTCTGGGTCAAGACGATCGTCGCACCGGCGTCTGCCACCATCGATTCCAGGCGCCCGCCGGGCTGGGAGGGATCGAGCGGCAGGTAGGCCCCTCCCGCTTTCAGGATGCCCAGGACCGCGACGATCTGGTCCACCGAACGCTCCAGGCAGAGGCCGACGAAGGATTCCGGCCCGACCCCGAGCGCCCGCAGCGCGTGCGCCAACCGGTTCGCTCGCCGGTTCAGCGCGCCGAAGCTCAAGCTCTCCCCTAGGAATGAGACCGCCGGAGCTTCCGGATGGAAAGCGGCGGCCGCCTCGAAAAGACTATGAACGCACGTCTCTCGCGGGTAATCGGCCGCCGTGGCGTTGCGCTCCTCAACGAGGAGTCTCCGCTCCGCCCTCGGCATGATCTCCAAGTCCCCCACCGCTCGGAGCGGATCCGCGGCCACGCTTGCGAGCAGCGTCTCGAAACGCTCCAGCAGCCGTTTCATCGCGCTCTGCCGATAGACCGCCGGGGCGTAGTGGAGGGTGAGCTCCAGCCCCTCGGGCGTGCGCTCTGCCGCGAGACGGAGTTTCATCGGCTCCAACTGCGACCGCCGGTGGCGAAGGGCAAAGCGGAGGTCCCCGACCCGGTGCTCCGCGCCGGCCGCACCCCGAAACTCGAATCCGACCGGAGACGCAGCCGGGGCTCCGGCGGCTTCCGACTGCCCGGCCCAAGAGAAGAAATCCTGGCGCGCGCAAGCGCTCGCGTCCGCCTCTCCGATCAGGCTCACGGCTTCGGCGAAGGGAAAGTGCGGCTCCGGCGCGAAGCGCAGGGGAAGGTATTTCTCGAACAGCCCCAAGGCACCTTGCAGCGGCTCGACGTTGCGCCCATCGGCCAGCCGCCAAACGGTGACCGGCACCCCGCCGCCGACGCGCCAAAGCAAGAGGCCCCAACCGGCGAGCAGGGTGACCGGCAAGGACGCCGGTCGATCGAGCTTCGCGGCGAGGCCCTTGGGCAGCAGCACCGTGAACGCCCGGGTCTCGCCGCGGTCTCCCCCCGCCGCTCCCTCGAACGGGAGGCGGACCTCGGGGAATCCCGCCAGCGCCTCGCGCCGCCAGAACTCGCGTTCCTCAATGCCGTCGGGAGAGTCTAGAAGCTCGTTTTGCCACTCCGAAAAATCGACGTACTGCACCACTTCCTCGTCGAAGTCGCCGCCGTCGAGCAAGGCGCCGTAGCAACGCGCGAGGTCCTGCGTCAGGATGTCGAGACTCCGAGCGTCGGCGCACAGGGCCGGCAGCGTGATCAACAGCAGATTTCGATCCGCGGCGAGCGGCGCGCAGGCGAAGCGAACGAGCGGCCCGCGCTCGAAGTCGAAAGGCTGCCGCCGCTCCTCTTCGAGCAGGGCACCGATCTCTCCGGGATCGACGTCGCGAACCTCCAGAGCGGCCTGCTCGCCGATCACCTGCACCGGAAGGTCCATCCCGGGCAGGCGCTGAAAACTGGCGCGCAGGATCTCGTGGCGCTCCGCCATGTTCCGGACCGCCCTGGCCAGCAGCCCGCGGTCGAGCGGCCCGTCGATCGCCAAGGCCCCCTGAACGCACAGGCCGGCGGTGCCTCCCGGCAACAGCCAGAGCCGTCTCTGCTGCGGCGACAGCCGAAACCCCTCGATCACCAGCTGCGTCGGCTCGCTCATGCGCCCTTCTCGACGTCCTTCCAGGCGAACGGCTCAGCCATGCCGACCACGACCTTGCGCGCGCCGGTAAAGGAGCTGCGCCCGTGCGCGACGAGCATGTTGTCGAGCAACAGCAGGTCGCCCCGCTCCCAAAGGAAGCTCACCGTCTCCGCCTCGTAAATGGCGCGCAGCTCGTCGAGAACGTCCGTTTCGATCGGCGTTCCATCGCCGTAGTAGGTGTTGTTGGGCAGATCCTCCTCCGCGTAGTTGCTCCGCATCGAATCGCGCAGATCCGGCGCCAGCGTGGTGACATGGAAGAAGGTCAGGTGGTTGAACCACGAGAAATCGCCGGAGCGCGGATGGCGGCCCCCGACCGAGCGCCGCTGGCGGGTGCACAGCCGCCCTTGGCCTTTCCACTCGAAATCGATTTCATGGTCGCGGCAGTACTGCTCGACGGTCCCCTCGTCCTCGGTGCGAAAGGCCTCCTGCCAGGAGAGCCCCAGGCCGTGCCCGAAATTCCGGGCGTAGAGGTAGCCCTTCTCCTGGAACGCCCGCCGGATCGCCGGGTCGATCTTCTGGAAGACCCGCCGACAATCGGCGATCGGCGTTTCGCCGCCGGTCTCTGCCGCGGTCAGGCAAAAGAAGGCGATGCGCAGCGGAAAGACCAGGTTGTAGGACTGCTCGTTGTGCAGGAAGATAGGATGCTCCGGCGGGTAGTCGGTCGAGGTGTAGACCTTGCCGCTCACCTGGCTGCGGGGAGACGACCGCTCCGTGTAGTCGAGAGCGCTGCCGTAGAGCGATCGCAAAACTTCCTCGAACGCCTCGACCGAGGCGAGCGGGAAGCCGCGGAACAGGATCGCACCGTTCTTGAGCAGCGCCTGCTCGATGAAATCCCGGTTGGAGGCGGCCCACGAGACCAGGTTCAATCCCTCGGCTCGTGGTCGGATCACCAACGGGAAATCGCGTTCGCCGCCCAGGTTGCCGGTCTGGATCAGCTCGTCTTCCGACAGGCGGACGGGCTGCCTCTTGCCGGAGCGGAATTTGTCGAAGCTCGTGGTCATTGTTCGGGTTCCTCTCGACCGGCCGGCCGTGCCTCCACGGCGGGAGTCGCGCGCTTGGGTTTAAATCGATCCATCTTTTCCGCTTCCCGCCGCTTCTCCTCGGCCCCCTGCTCGGCGCGCTCGGCGGCGGTCCGCGTTTCGAGCGAGGAGAGCCGGGCGTCGGGCCGCTCTACGGCGTCACTAAGTAGTGCCTCGAACCGCCGTTCGAGCGACTCGATCGAAGCGAGATCGAAAAGCTCCGACCGCCAGGTCCAATCGAGGGTCAAGCCGAGATCGGCCTCACGGACCCAGACGGTGAGGTCGAAGCGCGCCGTCTCGGGCTCCGGCTCCAGCATCGTCAACCGCAGGCCGGGGAGCGCCAGGTCCTCCAGCGGCACGTTGTTCAAGCTGAACGCGATCCGCAGGAAAGGTGTCTGCAGCAGCTCCCGCCCCGGCCGCAGCTCTTGCACCAGCAGGTCGAAAGGGAGTTCTTGATGAGCGTAGGCGCCGAGCGCCGTGGTCCGAGCCCGGGCGAGCAGCTCGCGAAATTTCGGGTTTCCCGACAGATCGGTGCGCATCGCCAACAGATTGACGAAGAAGCCGATCAAACCTTCCGTCTCCAGCCGATCGCGCCCGGCCGTTGCGGTTCCCACCACGACGTCCTCCACCCCGGTCAGACGAGACAGAAGCGCCTGAAACCCCGCGAGGAGCGTCATGAACAGGGTGACGCCCTCGGTCCGGCTCAGGTCGCGGAGCCGGGCGGCGAGATCCTCCGGCAGGACGAACGATCGACGCACCCCAACCTTCTCCGGCGTCTCCGTCGTCTCCGTCGGCCGCGGAAGGACCGCCGCCAGATCGATCACCGGCGGATCTCCCGCCAGCTGCTGTTTCCAGTAGAGCAGCTGGGCGGAGAGGGCCGCTCCCTGCAGCCATTCGCGCTGCCACGATGCGTAGTCCGCGTATTGGATCGGAGGCTCTCCCAGCGGCGAGGGCAGCCCTTGGGAGAACGCCTCGTACAGGGCGGCCACCTCGCGGATGAAGACCCCGCTCGACCAGGCGTCGGTGACGATGTGATGCAGGGTGAAGAGCAGCACGTGCTCTTGCCCGCCGAGGCGCAGCAGGCGGCATCTGAGCAACGGCCCGCGGCTCAGGTCGAAGATCCGCCGCGCCCCGTCGTCGAACGAGCGCCGCACTTCGCTCTCGCCTGAGCCGGCAGGAAGACTCGCGAGATCGACCACCGGCACGCACAGCGCCGCTGCAGGGGCGATCCGCTGCACCGGCCTGCCGTCGATCTCCGGGAAACGGGTGCGCAGCACCTCGTGCCTTCGCACGACCTCACCGAGCGTTCGTGCCACCACCGGGAGGTCGAGGCGGCCGACCAGACGCAGGGCGCTCGGCGAGTTGTAGGCGGCCGAAGGATCGAGCCGGTCCACCAGCCAGAGGCGTTGCTGGGCGAACGAGAGCGGGAGATCTCGATCCCGCGCCGCGGGACGGATGGGAGGAGCCTCGGCCACCGCGGCGGCGATCCGCGACTCCAGATGGCTCGCGAGCTTGGCCACCGTCGGGTGATCCAGGAGGTCGCCGGGCATCAGCTCCGATCCGAGAGCCTTGCGGATGCGGGCGACCAGGCGCACCGCATGCATCGAGTGCCCGCCCAGCTCGAAGAAGTTGTCGTCGATGCCGATCTCCGGACGCTTCAACAAATCGCGCCATAGGCCGACCAGGGTCCGCTCCAGATCGGTTCGCGGCTCGGCCACCCCTGCCGCTTCGACCGCTTCGACCGCTCCGACGCCAACTGCGGCGGACGTCCAAGACTTGAGGATCTTGCGATCGACCTTGCCGTTTGCCGTGAGCGGCAGAGACTCGACCCCGACGACGCTCGAAGGGACCATGTGCTCCGGCAGATCGAGACGGAGGAAGTCGCGGAGCTTCCCCGGCAACGCTTCAAGGTCGATCCCCGGCCGGGCGACGACGAAAGCCGCGAGGCTGGCATCGGCCCCTTCGTCGCGCACCACGACCGCCACCTCCAGAAGCGCCGGGTGGCGAACCAGTACCGCTTCGATCTCCCCCAGCTCGATCCGGAACCCTCGAACCTTCACCTGGGTATCGAAACGTCCGAGAAAATCCAACACGCCGTCCGGCCGACGGCGCGCCAGGTCTCCGGTCCGGTACAACCGCGCTCCGGGCTGCCGACCGTGAGGGTGAGGAACGAAGGCGGCGGCGGTCAAAGCCGGCCGCCCGAGATAGCCGCGGGCGAGACCCTCGCCGCCGACCGCAAGCTCGCCGGCGATACCCACCGGGGCTAGACCTCCGCCGGGCTCCAGCACGTACAGCTCGGTCCGGTCGATCGGACGGCCGATCGGTACCGGACCCGCCAGTGCATCGTCCCCCGGGATCTCATGGACCGCACAGCCGACCACCGTCTCGGTGGGACCGTATTCGTTGATCAGGCGGGTCTCCGGCGCGTCGCGTCGCCATTCCGCGAGGCTGCCTCCGTGCAGCGCCTCGCCGCCGACGATCAGCACGCGCGTGGCGCCGGCCCGTTCGTCACCCCCGAGCTGTTGCCGGAGCACGTCCAAGTGGGCCGGGGTGAGCTTGACCAGGCCGAAGTCGGGTTTGCCAAGGAAGACCTTCGCCAGCTCGCCGCCGACGGGTGATCCGGCGAGCAGCGTGACCGGCCGGCCGGCGAGCAGCGGCAAAAGAAGGCTGGTGAGCGTGAGATCGAAACCGATCGGCGAATAGGCCGGAGCGCCGGCACCTTCCGCCGCCCGGTAGGCTTCGCCCGCCCAGCGCAGATAGTTGTCGAGGCCGCGCCGGGGGATCATCACCCCCTTCGGCCGCCCGGTCGATCCGGAGGTGTAGAGGACGTACGCGAGATGCTCGCCCGCGTCGGCAGCGTCCACCCGTTCGGCAGCCACGGGCAAGCCGGCGATCCGGTCCCAATCCGCATCGAGGCACAACAGCTGTGGAGCGGTCGTGCCCCCCTGCGGCAGTCGGCTCGCGAGCCGTTCGTTGGTCAACAGCCAGGCGGCGCCGCTGTCCGTGATCATGTAGGCCAGCCGTTCGGCGGGGTAGTCCGGTTCGAGCGGCACGAACGAGGCTCCCGCTCCGAGGATGCCGAAGAGCGCGACGAGCAGCTCCGGCGTCCGTTCGAAGAAGACACCGACCCTCGCCTCGGGACCGACGCCCTGGGCTCGCAGGTAAGAGGCCAGGCGCACGGCGCGAGAGTGAAGCTCGGCGAACGACATCCGCCGATTCTCGAAAATGAGGGCGACCGCCGCGGGATCGGCGGCGGCCACGGCGCTCAGCCGCGCGAGCAGGGTGCCCGCGGTCGCCGGGCCGGGACGCGAGGTGTCGTTCCACTCCGATCGCAGCTGGTGCAGCTCGGCTCCCCGCGCCAGAGGCAGCTCCGAAATCCGCCGGCCGGGGTCGGCGCCGATCTGCCGGAGAAGGTTTCCGAAGTGCGTCAACAGGCGCAGGATCGTGGTCCGGTCGAACAGATCGGTGGCGTATTCGAGCGCACACGTCAAGGCGCCGTACGAGTCCTCGACCAGTGCCAGGTGCAGGTCGAATTTGGCCGTCCCGGTCGCAACCTCGATCGGCTCCAGGGTCAGACCCGGAAGCTGAATCGCGAAAGCCGGCACGTTTTGCAGCGCCAGCCAGGCGCTGAACAGGGGCGACGGGCTTGCCACGCCCTCCGGCTGCAGCTCCTCCACCAGCTTTTCAAACGGCAGGTCCGGATGGGCATACGCCGCCAATGCCGCCTCGCGTGTCCGCCGCAGCTGCTCATGGAAGCTGGGGTTCCCGACAAGGTCGGCCCGAAACACCAGGGTATTGACGAAGAATCCGATCAGCGGCTCGATCTCGGGCCGGTTGCGGCCGGCGATCGGCGAACCGACCGTCAAATCCTCCTGCCCGGTGTAACGGTAGAGCAGAGTCTGGAAGCCGGCGAGCAGAACCATGAACAGGGTTGCCCGGTCCGCGCGGGTGAGCGCATATAGAGCCGCCACCGCCGCGGGCTCCAACCGGGCGACTTCGGTCGCGCCGCGCATCGTTCGGCCCGGCGGGCGCGGCCGGTCGATCGGCAGGTCGAGGGTCGATCGAGCCCCGGCCAGCCGGGAGCGCCAGAACCCGAGCATCGCTTCGAGGTTCTCGCCCGCGAGGCCGCGCCGCTGCCAGACCGCAAAGTCCGGATATTGAATCGGCAGATCGGGAAGGCGCGGCTTGGCGCCCGCCGCCAGGGCGCTGTAGATCTCGCCCAGCTCCCGGATCAGAATGCCGAACGACCACCCGTCGCTCACGATGTGGTGCATCGACGCCGAGAGGACATGCTCGCGTTCGCCGAGGCGAAGCAGCGAGAGCCGCAGCAGCGGCCCCTGGCGCAGGTCGAAGCTCCAACTGCTCGCCTCGGTCCACCGGCGAGCCCCCTCCCGCTCCCTTTCGCGCCGCGCCAGGCGGGCCAGGTCGATCAGCGGCAACGCCATCGGCGCGGCCTGCTCGACCACCTGGATCGGCGTCTCGCGCCCCGCGTGGAACGTGGTGCGCAGCGATTCGTGGCGGGCGACGATCGCGGTGAAGCTGTCGCGCAGCGCGGCGACGTTCAACGCTCCCGTCAACCGGAACGCCCCGGGGATGACATAAGCCAGGTTGCCCGGGTCCATCTGGTCGAGCAGCCAGAGCCGCTGCTGCGGAAACGACAGCGGCAGCTCACCGTCCCTCGGGCTCGCGACCAACGGCGGCAGCGGCAGGCCCTCCTGCACCCGCATCTCGTGCTCGACCCGCTGCGCGGTTTCGGCGATCGTCGGGCTTTCGAACAGCGTGCGCAGCGGCAGATCGACTCGAAACGTCTCCCGCAGCCGCGAGATCACCTGGGTGAGGAGCAGCGAGTGCCCCCCCAGGAGGAAGAAGTTGCCATCCACCCGGATCCGCTCCAGGCCCAGAACCTCGCACCAGATGCCGGCGACTAGCTCTTCGACCGGCGTATAGGGCCGGTCGAAGCTCTCTTCGTCCGGCGGCGCGGCGTCCGGTTCCGGTAGGGCGGAGCGGTCGATCTTGCCGCTCGCGGTGCGCGGCAGAGCGTCGAGGAGCACGAAGGTGGAAGGAATCATCGGTGCCGGCAGCTTCTTGTCGAGAAATCCGCGTAGCGTCGTCGGGGTGGCCTCGCGCCGTTCCAGCAACCCGTTCTCGGCCGTTCGTCTGCCCGCGCGCCGTTCGAACCAGGCGGGGCGAACGGCGTAGACGTTGAACAGGCCGGCCCCCCGGAACCGGGCGTCCTCCTCGGCCACCACCGTGTAGCCCTGGTCCCGCAGCAGGGTCTCGACCGCCTCCAGCCGGCCGTCGGCCGCGTGCAGCTCGACGACGATCTGGCCGATCTTCGGCCAGTCCTCGGCGCGGATGCCGCAAAGAACGTCCAGCTCGCTTTTTTCGACGTCGATCTTGAGCAGGTCGATGCGGGCCAGCCCCTCCTCGACGAGGACGTCCGAGACGGTGCGCAGCGGGACCGAGAAGCTCTCGGCTTCGAACCGTCCGCTCAGCAGCTCGTCGGCATAGCGGGCGAGGTCGGCATCCTGGCTTTCCAGCGAGGCGCGCGCCACCCTCTCGTCCTCGGCCAGGTCGGCATACAGCCCGGACATCGCCGACCAGCGCGGATAGAAGGTGAAGACCGCTTCCCTCGGCGCGTCGGCCAGGCCGCAGTTGAACAGCTTGGCCTCCAGGCCGTACAAGCCGACGTTGCTCTCCAGGCGTTTGAAGACCGCGGGCACCGGCTCGAACGCGAACACCTTCGGGTTCTTGGCGCGCTGGTGCGCAAAAAGGGTGAACAGGCCGATGTTGGCTCCGACGTCGAACACGCAGTCGCCGTCGGCGAGATTCACGCCGTGCCGCAGATAGACCTCGTCTTCGAAGATCTCCCGGAAGATGAGCACGGCTTCGTTGCGGTTGAGGTGGGCGATCTCCATGCCGTTCGGCAGAAGGAGCAGCTCGCCGGCCTCCGAGCCGAGGTCGCGGCGGGTGGCGACGTAGGCCACCAGACGAGGGTTTCCGGCCTCGCCGCGAAGGGCGACCACGGCGTCCCGGACGCCGGGATGAAGACGTAGCGCCGCCTCGATCTCTCCCAGCTCGATCCGGAAACCGCGCACCTTCACCTGATGGTCGATGCGCCCCAGGTACTCGACAGCTCCGTCGAGCCTCCGGCGGGCGAGGTCACCGGTCCGGTAGAGACGCTCCCCCGGCCGCTCCGCGAGGGGGTCGGGAACGAAGCGCTCGGCGGTCAGGTCGGGGCGTCCCAGGTAGCCGCGCGCCAGCCCGATGCCGGCGATCGCCACCTCGCCCGCCGCTCCGGCCGGGACCGGCCACAGCCCGGCGTCGTACAGCGACACCCTGACGTTGTCGATCGGCCGGCCGATCGGCACCGGGCTCTCGCCGCTCTCCCGCCGAAGCGGCCAAAAGCTGGCGTCGATCGAGCTTTCGGTCGGTCCGTAGAGGTTGCACAAGGCGACGCCGGTGAGGAGCTCGAAGAACCGGTCCCGAAGATCGGCCGGCAGCGCCTCGCCACCGCAGTAGACCCGGCGCAGCGCGCTCAAGCTTGAGAGCCCCGGCTCTTCGAGAATCACCCGCAGCTGCGAGGGCACCCATTGCAGGACGGTGATCTCCTGCTCGGCGATCGCGCGGATCAGATAGGAGTTGTCTCGTTGGCCGTCGGGGCGGGCCAGGAACAGCCCGGCACCGGTCGCGAGCGGCAGAAAGATCTCCCAGATCGAGGCATCGAAAGTGAACGTCGTCTTCTGCAGAACCCGATCGTCCGCGGCGAGCGGGAAACGCCTCTGCATCCACAGCAGCCGATTGACGATCGCGGCGTGCGCGACCGCCACCCCTTTGGGCCGCCCGGAAGAGCCCGAGGTATAGATGACATAGGCCAGATTCGCGGGATCGACGGCCCCGTTCCGGCCGCTCCGGCCACTTCGGCCGCCTCCTTGCGACAGGTCCACTCGATCGAGGTCGAGCACCTCGTTTCCGGCCCGGACCGAGAGTCGTGCCAGCCATTCCGAGCGGGTCAAGACGAGGCGAGGATCGGCATCCTGCACCAGTTGGGCGAGACGCTCCTCGGGATGGCTTGGATCGAGGGGCAGATAAGCCGCCCCCGCACGCAGCGTACCGAGCAGCGCCACCACCATCTCAAGCCCGCGCTCCAGGCAGATGCCGACCAACGTGTCCGGTCCGGCTCCGCGCGACCGCAGGATCTCGGCCAGGCGGACCGTCCGTCGATCCAGCTCGGCGTAGGTCAGGCTCGCTCCGTCGGCCTCCACCGCGATGCGCTCAGGGGTCCGCTCGGCCTGGGCGGCAAACAGCCCCGGCAGAGTCTCCGCCGAGGGCTCGACCGAAGTGTCGTTCAGCTCCCGGACCAGGCGGTGCCGCTCCACTTCGCCGACCAGGGCGAGATCGCCGATCAGAGCGCCGGGCGCGGCGGCAACGCTGATCAGAAGGGCTTCGAGCTGCAGCGCCCAACGCCGAACTTCGACGAGCGAGAAGACCGCGGCATCGAAAGCGAAGCGGAGCGCCAGGGAGTCGCCGCCAGCCCGGCACGAGAGCTTGAGGCGGAACGGTTCGCTCCACGCCTGGCGGGCGACCACCGTGAACGTGACTCCAGAAACTTCCTCCGCAGGCCCGAACGGCTTCTCCATCTCAAAGCCGTAGGTCTGAACGAGCTCCTGCGGGTTCTCGTCGCGCGCCGCGAGGGCCTGCCAATCGAGAAACCGTTGCATCTCGAAGGCGACGCCAAGGGTTCGCCGAACCTGCCGCAAAACACTCTGCAAGGTGCCGGAGCTTTCCAGCCGCCAGGCCAGGGGCAGGAACCGCACCAGAGGTCCCACCGTGGCGGCCAGCTCCTGGTAGTCGCGACCGTCGAAGGCCACCCCCACCGACAGATCCTGCCGATCGACCAGGCGGCCCAGGAAGACGACCCAGCAGGCCAGGAGCAGATCGGACAGCTCCGCCCCTTCCGCCTGCGCGATCGAGCGCAGCTTCGCGAGCGCCGGAGCCCCGAGCGCAAAGTCGAACTCCTGCGGCAGGAAGCGGCCTTTCCCCGCCTCGGCCCCGGGAGGAAACGGCGCCTCGATCACCGACGTCCGTTCGAACCAATATCCCCGTTCCGCGAGGGTCTCTTCCCCTTCGAGCAGGCTGTTCTGCCAGGTCGAAAGATCAGCGTACTGGACCGGCGGCTCCGCCTCCGGATCGAGCGCGCCCGCCCCACGATACGAACCGACGATCTCCCGCACCAGGTTGTCCAGGCCCGCCAGGTCCGAGCAGAGCGCCGGCAAGGCGAGCCGGAGCAGGCGCTCCCCAGGCTCCACTCCGATCGACGAGACCCGTAGGACCGGGCCGTCCTCCAGGTCGAACGGCAGCGCCTCCTGCGTCCGGAGCCACTCAGCGAGCTTCGCGCTCCGCTCCTGCGGCGTCCGATCCGCCCGGGGCTCGGTCACGACCTGGAGCGGCCAGGACATCCCGGGCAGCGAGCGGAAGACCGTGCGCAAGATCTCGTGCCGTTCGACGGTGCTCTGGATCGCCGCCGCGAGCCGTTCCTCGTCGAGCGCTCCCGCGACGCGAACCAAGACCTGCGCGCTCCCCAACCCTGCGCGCCAAGCCCAGGCCCTCGCCTGCTGAGGCGAGAGGGAAAAGCCGTGCAAGGTCGGCTGCATTGCGGTTTCGATCTCTGTGATCATCGTCCTCTACTCCGGCTTGCGTCGGAGCCGCTCGCCTTCCAGCGTTGTTTCCGCACCGGCGGTCGGTCGCGCCGGCCGCCGGGCGCTTGTCAGGAGGGCGCGAAATCCCTCGTTTCGGGCTCGTTGACGAGCGATCTGGTGCGCGGCCATCGCTTCGCTCGCGACTTCGCCCAGCTCCGCCAATGCGCAATCAGGATGGGAGACGACGTGAGAGAGGATGAGCAGGTACCGATCTGCCATCCGTGCGACCGAGGAGGGCTCGAAACGCTCCGGACCGTACTGTAGCGCACCGGTGAGCGCTCTGCCGTCGTCGCTCCAGCTCAGTACGAGATCGAACTGGGTCGCCTCGTAATCGACCTCGAACGGGCGGAGCACCCCCGAAGGCAAGATCGCCTGGAGCGACGGCGCTTCGACCAGGGTGAAAGCGACCTGGACCAGGGGGTTTCCCCTTCCGTCACGGTCGATCCGTAGCTCTTCGACCAACTTCTCGAACGGCAGGTTCTGGTGAGCCTGCGCCGCGAGCACCGTCTCCCGGACCCGCTGCAAGAGATCTCGAAAGGTCGAGAGGGAGGTCAAATCGGCGCACAGGGGCAACAGGTTGGCGAAGCACCCGATCAAGCCCTCGGTCAGAAGGCGATCCCGGCCGGCGGTGGGGGAGCCGACGATGAACTTTTCCAGCCGGGTGAGCTGGCCGACCATCACCTGATAGATCGCGAACAGCACCATGAACAGAGTCGCTCCCTCGCGGCGGCCCATTTCGCGCAGCGAACGGTCGAGCCCGGCCGGCAAGAGGATCGGCACCGTGCCGCCCCGGAGATCTCGAACGCCCGCCTCCCCTTCTCCGGGTAGCCGAATCACGGTCGGAACCCCGGCGAGAGTCCGCTGCCAATAGGCGACCTCGGCCGCGAGCACGTCCCCCTGCAACCATTCGCGTTGCCAGCGGGCGAAATCCACGTACTGGATCGGGAGGTCCGGCAGGGGCGATGGCTGCCCTGCTGCCAACGCCGGCCAGAGGATCGCGATCTCCCGAGCCAACAGGCGCATCGACCAGGCGTCGCTGATGATGTGGTGCAGGGTGAGCAGGGCGACATGGTCCAAACTCCCCAATCGCAGCAGGGTCATCCGTAGCAGCGGTCCCCGGCTCAGGTCGAACGGGCGCTGCGCTTCCGCCTGGGCCAGCCGTCGTGCCTCGGCCGCCCCGGTCGTGGCGAGCGCCGAAAGATCGACCCAGGGGGTGCCGCCGTCGATCGCCGGTCCGATGATCTGCTCCGGCCGCCCGGCCGACGAGACGAAGGTGGTCCGTAGACTCTCGTGACGGCGGACCACCTCGGCCAAGACCCGCGGCAAGATCTCCGGCCGTAGCTCCCCCTCAATGCGTAGCGCCGCGGGAATGTTGTAGAGCGATCTGCCCGGTTCGAGCTGATCGATGAACCAGAGCCGCTGTTGGGCGAACGACAGCGGCAGCGCCCCCCCGTCGCGCGGCACGGCGACCAGCGGCGGCGCGGCCGATCCGTGCCCCACCCGCTGCGCCGTCTCGACCCGCGCGGCGAGGCCCGACAGGGTCGGCGACTCGAACAGGTCGCGCAGCGGAATCTCGACCCCGAAGACGTTCCGCAGGCGCGACATCACCTGCGTCGCCAGCAGCGAATGCCCCCCCAGCGCGAAGAAGTGGTCGTTCGCGCCCACCCGATCCAGACCCAGCAGATCGGCCCAGATGCCCGCCAGAATCTCTTCGACCGGCGTCCGCGGCGCCTGATAGCTCTCCTCCGAGCCTTGCCACTCCGGCGCCGGCAGCGCTTTACGATCCACCTTGCCGCTAGAAGTCAACGGCAACGAATCGAGCACCACGAAAGCCGACGGCACCATGTACTCCGGCAACCGCTCCCGCACCGCCGCGGAGAGCGCCTCAGGCGAGACCTCGCCCACCACGTAGGCGACCAGCCGGAAGTCGCCCGGCCGCTCCTGCCGGGCCACCACCACCGCTTCCCGGGCTCCCCCTTCTGCCACCAGCACCGACTCGATCTCCCCCAACTCGATCCGGAACCCGCGGATCTTCACCTGGTGGTCCAACCGGCCCAGGTATTCCACCGCGCCGTCCTTGCGCCGCCGCACCAGGTCGCCCGTGCGATAGAGACGCCCGCCCGCTTCGCCGCCGATCGGATCGGGCAGAAAGCGGTCCGCCGTCAGGTCCGGCCGATCGACATAGCCTCGCGCCAGGTTGACCCCGCCGATGAACAGCTCTCCCGCCACCCCCACCGGCACCGGGATCAGCCCCGGACTCAACAGGTGAATGGCGGTATTGGCGATCGGCCGGCCGATCGGGATGCCGTGCCGCTCGTTCCCGTCGCCACACACCCAGGACGTCACGTCCACCGCCGCCTCGGTCGGGCCGTACAGATTGTGCAGGCGCGCCGACCCCAGCCGGAAGGCAAACCGCCGCGCCAGATCGGCCGGCAGCGCTTCGCCGCTGCACACCACGTCGCGCAGCGAGGTGCACTCTTCCACCCTCCCCTCGTCGAGGAAGGCGTGGAGCATCGAAGGCACGAAGTGGAGCACGGTGATCCGCCGGTCGATCACCAAATCGACCAGATACGCGTTGTCCCGATGGCCGCCGGGGCGCGCGACCACCAGACGGGCGCCGGTCATCAGCGGCCAGAACAGCTCCCACCCCGAGACGTCGAAACTGAACGGGGTCTTCTGCAGCACCCGGTCCGCCGCGGTCAAACCCAGCGCATCCTGCATCCAGAGCAGCCGGTTCACGATCGCCCGATGCGAGATCACCGCCCCTTTCGGACGCCCGGTCGAGCCCGAGGTATAGAGCACGTACGCCGGGCAGTCGGCGGCGACGGCAACGCCGGGGCGAGACGGATCGCCTCGATCGCCCGCCAGGGGGCCGCCCGGCTCGAGGTAGAGGAATCGGTTCTCTTCGGGGGCGAGATCACCTGCCAACCGGCCCGCCAGCTCCCGACGGGTCAGCACCAGCCGCAAACCGGCGTCGCGCTCCTGGAAGGCCAACCGCTCGGTCGGGTGCTCGGGGTCGAGCGGCACGTAGGCGGCGCCCGCTTTGAGGATACCCAAGAGCGCCACCAGCAGCTCCGCCGAGCGCTCCAGAAGGACGCCGACGCGGCTCTCCGGCCCGCAGCCCCGGGCGCGCAGCCGGTGCGCCAGGCGGTTGGCCCGCAGGTCCAGCTCGCGATAGGTCAGCTCCTCCCCTTCGAAGTCGATCGCGACCGCCCCGGGCGTGCGATCCACCTGCTCTTCGATCCAAACCGGCAGCGGCACCTCCAGGCGATAGGCGACCGCGGTGTCGTTCCAGGCGCGCAGCTCCAACGCCTCTTCGGCGCTGAGCAGATCGACCTCCCCGAAACGGCGCTCGGGAGCTTCGACCAGCCCGCCGAGCAAACGGCCGAAGTGCTCCATCAAGCGGTCGACCGTCGCGGCGTCGAACAGGTCGGTCGCGTACTCGATCGAGCCGCCATAGCCACCCTGCCCGTCTTCCGCGAGGCTCAGGGTGAGATCGAACTTCGCCGTGGTTCCGGCACGCCCGACCGGGCGCAGCCGCAGATCGCGGATCGAAAGGTTTGCAACCGGCGCGTTCTGCAGCGCGAACATCACCTGGAACAGCGGCGACTGCGCCAGGCTCCGCTCCGGCGACAGCTCCTGCACCAGCTTCTCGAACGGCACGTCCTGGTGCAGATGCGCGGCGAGCGAGGTCTCCCGGACCCGGCCAATCAGTTGACGAAACGTCGGCTCGCCCGAATGATCGCCGCGCAACACCAGGGTGTTGACGAAGAAGCCGATCAGACCCTCGGTTTCCAATCGGTTGCGGCCCGCCACCGGGCTCCCGACCGCCACGTCCTCCTCGCCGCTATAGCGCGCCAACAGCGCCTGGAAGCCGGCCAGCAGCAGCATGAACGGCGTCGCCCCCTCGCGCCGTCCGAGCCCCGCCAAGCTCGAAGCGAGATCCGCCGACAGCCGCACCGGACGCGCGGCGCCGCGATAGCTCTGCACCGGCGGCCGCGGCCGATCGGTCGGCAGGTCCAAGAGCGGCGGCAGACCCGCGAGCTGCTTTCGCCAGTAGGAGATCTCCTCCTCCAGCACCTCGCTCACCAGCCAGGAGCGCTGCCACGCGGCGTAGTCGGCATATTGGATCGGAAGCTCCGGCAACGGCGACCGCTGCTCTCCGGGGCCTCCGGGGCCTCCGGGGCCGGCGGCAAAGGCCCCATAGAGCGCCGTCACCTCGCGCACCAGGATGCCCATCGACCAGCCATCGCTCGCGATGTGGTGCGTGGTCAGCGCGACGACGTGGTCGAGAGGCGCGAGCCGCAACAGCAGAGACCGCAACAGAGGATCGCGCGCGAGATCGAACGGCCGGCCGGCCTCGGCCTCGCAAAGGGCGAGGACCGCCGCCTCGCGCTCGACCTCCGGCAGGCCCGCAAGATCGAGCACCGGCAACGCGAACGGTCGAAACGGATGAACCCTCTGGACCGGCGGACCTTCGGCCGAAGAGAACACGGTTCGCAGCGTCTCGTGGCGGCGCACGATCTCGCCCAACGCGAGCGCCAGCACCCGCGGTTCCAGCGGGCCTTCCATGCGCAGCGCCGCAGGGATGTTGTAGAGCGCGCTGCCCGGTTCGAGCTGATCGAGGAACCAGAGCCGCTGCTGGGCGAACGACAGCGGCAGCGCTCGTTCCGTTCCTTCTCGCGGCACGGCAACCAGCGGCGGTACAACCGATTCGTGATCCGCCCGCTGCGCCGTCTCGACCCGCGCGGCGAGACCCGACAGGGTCGGAGATTCAAACAGATCGCGCAGCGGCAGCTCGACGCCGAAAGCGCTCCGTACGCGCGACATCACCTGGGTGGCGAGCAGCGAGTGCCCCCCCAGCTCGAAAAAGTGGTCGTTCGCACCCACCCGGTCGAGACCGAGCAGATCGGACCAGATGCCGGCGAGGATCTCTTCGACCGGCGTCTTCGGCGCCTGGTAGAGATCCTCGGGCCGCCGCCACTCCGGAGCCGGTAGAGCCTTCTTGTCCACCTTGCCGTTCGCGTTGAGCGGCAACGAACCGAGCGTCACGATCGCCGACGGCACCATGTACTCCGGCAACCGCTCCCGCAGCGAATCGCGCAGCGACTCCGGATCACCCTCGCCCGTCACGTAGGCCACCAGACGCCGATCCCCCGGTGCGTCCTCCCGCGCGACGACCACCGCTTCGCGCACCCCCGCTTGCGCCGACAGCGCCGCCTCCACCTCGCCCAGCTCGATCCGGAAGCCGCGGATCTTCACCTGATGATCGATCCGCCCCAGGTACTCCACCTCCCCCGAGGCCAGGTGGCGACCCAGGTCGCCCGATCGATACAGCCGCGCGCCCCTCCCGCCACCCTCCGCATCCGGCACGAAGCGCTCCGCGGTGAGCGCCGGACGACCCAGGTAACCGCGCGCCAGACCCGCCCCCCCGACCACCAGCTCCCCCGCGACACCGATCGGCACCCGCCGCTGGAATCGATCCATCATCGCCAGCGACAGGTCGGCGATCGGCGCTCCGATCAGGCTCCGACGCTGCCCGCCCGCATCCTCTGAACCGACCGGCCGCAGCGTCACGTGCACCGTCGTCTCGGTGATCCCATACATGTTCACCAGCCGCGGACGCGCGTCGCCGTGGCGGGCGAACCAGGGCGCCAAAACGGTCGGATCCAGAGCTTCGCCGCCGAAGATCACCAGGCGTAGGTCGCCCGCCAGACTCCCCCGCTCCTCCTCCGCCCGCGCCAGCTGCGCGAATGCCCCGGGCGTCTGGTTCAGCACCGTCACCCGCGCTCGAACCAGCAGCTCCAAGAACTCCTCGGGAGAGCGGCTCACGTCGTACGGCACCACCACCAACCGGCCACCGTAGAGCAGAGCACCCCAGATCTCCCACACCGAAAAATCGAACGCGTAGGAGTGAAACAGCGTCCAGACGTCCCGCGGCCCGAAACCGAATTCCGGCTCCGTCGCCGTGAATAGCCGGGTCACGTTGCCGTGGCTCACCAACGTGCCCTTGGGAAGACCGGTCGAGCCGGAGGTGTAGATCACGTACGCCAAATTCGCGCCGGTGGCAAAAGGTGCGAGGTCATGGTCGGGGAGCGCCCGCAGCGGGTCGCTCGGGCCATCGACCAAGATCAGGCTCGCCACCGGCGGAAGCGCCGCGGCGGAGCCGGCCTCTCCGATCACCACCGTCACGCCCGCGTCCTCGATCATGTAGGCCAGCCGGTCCCGCGGCGTCCCGGGATCGAGCGGCACATAGGCCCCGCCGGCCTTGAGGGTTGCCAAAATCGCGACCGACTGCGCCGCGGAGCGCTCCAGGCACAACCCCACCCGGCTCTCCGGGCCGATCCCCTGCCGACGCAGCCAGCGAGCGAGCCGGTTGCTGCGGCGATTCAGCTCGCCGTAGCTCAGAGTGACGTCGCCGAACGTCACAGCCGAAGCCTCCGGCGCGAGCCGCGCCTGCGCCTCGAACCCGCCGTGGAGTGTCGCGAGAGTTGACGGATCTTCGGCCGCTCCTCCCCACTCGACCAGCTGATGCTGTTCGGCCGGGTCGAGCAGCGAAAGCTCCAGGGTCGGCTGGTCCGGCGCCGTTACCGCCGCCGCGAGCAGCCGCTCGAAATGCCCGGTCAGCCGATCGACCGTCGCCCCGTCGAACAGGTCGGTGGCGTACTCGACCGAGCCCCGGAGGCCGTCGGCTACCCGCTCGAGGTCGAGCGTCAGATCGAATTTCGCGCGGGTTTCGGTTCCCCTCATCCGCCGAAGGTGAAGGTCTCGGATCTTCAGGCTCGCCAACGGAGCGTTCTGGAGCGTGAACATCGCTTGAAACAGCGGCGCCTGCGCGAGGCTCCGCTCCGGCGCCAGCTCTTGGACCAGCTTCTCGAACGGCACGTCCTGGTGCAGAAGTGCGGCGAGCGAGGTCTCCCGGGCCCGGCTGATCAGCTGACGAAACGTCGGCTCGCCCGAAAGATCGCCGCGCAGCACCAGGGTGTTGACGAAGAACCCGATCAGCCCCTCGGTCTCCAGCCGGTTGCGCCCCGCCACCGGCGTGCCGACCGCCAGATCCCGTTGGCCGCCATAGAGCGCCAGAACCGCCTGAAAGCCCGCCATCAGCGTCATGAAGAGGGTGGCACCCTCGCCGCGGCTCAACAACTCCAACCGCCGGGCGAGGTCGGCCGATATCTCGACGTTACGGGACGCGCCACGAAAGCTCTGGGCCGCCGGCCGGGGACGATCGGTCGGCAGCTCCAACCGCGGCGGCAGCCCGGCGAGCCGGCCGCGCCAAAACGCGATCTGTTCCGCCAGCACCTCTTCATCCAGAAAGGAGCGCTGCCATTGGGAAAAATCCGCGTACTGGACGCGAAGCTCCGGCAGGGGCGACGGTCGGGAGTCGAGAAACGCCGGATAGAGCACACCGATCTCGCGGACGAGGATGCCCAGCGACCAGCCGTCGCTCGCGATGTGGTGCAGGGTGAGCGCCAGGACGCAGTCCCGATCCGCCAGGCGCAACAGCACGCCGCGCAGCAGGGGGACGCGAGAGAGATCGAACGGCCGGCCGGCCTCTCGATCCGCCAGCCCGACCGCAAGCGTTTCGCGCCGGGTTTCCGGCAGACCCGGCAGGCCTGACAGGTCCACCTCGCTCACCCAGAACGGCTCCGCCGGCTGGATCGCCTGCCGGGGCGAGCCGCCCACCGCGAGGATCGCCGTGCGCAAGACCTCGTGCCGGCGCACGATCTCGCCCAGGCAGCGTGCCAGCACCCGCCGATCCAGAGGCCCTGCGACCCGCAGCGCGGCCGGAACGTTGTAGAGCGGACTCCCCGGATCGAGTTGGTCGATGAACCAGAGGCGTTGCTGGGCAAACGACAGAGGGAGAGGCCCGGTCCGCGACCCGCGCACCAGCGGAGGAGCGGCTCGAACCGTGCCCGCCTTGAGCGCCGCCTCGACCCGGGCGGCGAGGTCCATCACTCGCGGCGCTGCAAAGAGGTCGCGTAGCGACACCTCGACTCCGAACGCCTGCCGCAGGCGCGACGCCAGCCGCATCGCCAAGAGCGAGTGCCCTCCGATCTCGAAGAAGTGGTCGGCCGCCCCTACCCGTTCGAGCCCGAGCAACTCGGCCCAAATACCCGCGAGAACCTCTTCGGTCGGCGTGCGCGGAGCAAGATACCCATCCTCGGTGCGCGGCGGCTCGGCAGCCGGCAGGGCCTTGCGATCCACCTTGCCGTTTACGGTGCGCGGAAGGGCCGGAAGATCCACGAAGATCGTCGGCACCATGTATTCCGGCAGGCTCGCCCGGAGGTGCGCGCGCAACTCGGCGCTCTCCGGCAGGATCCGGCCGGGCCGGAGGGTCAGATAGGCGACCAGGCGCCGCCCGGCCCCTTCGCCCCGGACGGCGACCACCGACTGCGTCACCGCCGGATGGCGGTCGAGAAGGGACTCGATCTCCTGAAGCTCGATGCGAAACCCGCGTATCTTGACCTGGTGATCGATGCGGCCGAGGAATTCCAACTCGCCCGTCGCTCTCCACCGCACCAGGTCGCCAGTCCGATAGAGCCGCGCGCCCGGCTCGACGGCGAACGGGTCCGGAACGAAGCGCTCGGCGGTAAGCTCGGGGCGGTGCAGATAGCCGCGCGCCAGGCCCGCGCCGCCGAGGTACAGCTCCCCCGCAACCCCCGGCGGAACGGGCCCGAGCCCCCGGCCCAACACGCGGACCGAGCTGGCGGTGATCGGACGGCCGATGCCCGGCGCCTCCCGGCCTTCTCGGGCGATCCGCGCACCGGTCGAGTAGGTCGTGTCCTCGGAAGGGCCGTAGAGATTCCACACCCGCTCGACTTCGCCCGCCGCAAAGACCCGATCGACCAACGAGCGCTGGAGCGGCTCTCCGGCCAGGTTCACCGTCCGGACCGATGCGCCGAGCCCCCCCGCCTGCACCAGCTCTGCGAGCGCCGAAGGAACGGTGTTGACCAGGGTCACCCGCCCGGCGGCCGGCAGCGACGGCAACTCCAGGACGTTCTGCGCCAGGATCACCGTTCCGCCCGAGGAGAGCGGGACGAACAGCTCGAACACCGACAGGTCGAAGCTCAGCGCGGTCGCGGCCAGCACTCCCGCCAGTTCCTCTTCGGCATACGCCGAGAGTGCCCAACGCACCAAGGCGACAGCACTTCGGTGAGTGACCGCCACCCCCTTGGGGGCGCCGGTGGACCCGGAGGTGAAGAGCACGTAGGCCAGGTTCTCGGCAACCGTCGCTCCGGGCGCTCCGGGCGTTCCGGGGGTGGCGCCGGGCGGCTCGCCGATCGGCGCGCTTTCCTCTCTGCCTTCGCCGTCGACCAAGATCAACGGCCCGGTCCAGGCCAGCTCTTCCGCGGCCGACTGGGAACCGCTCACCACCGCGAAGATTTTCGCGCCCGTGAGCATCTCGGCGAGGCGCTGCCGCGGCAGGCCCGGATCGAGCGGCAGGTAGGCGCCGCCCGCCTTGAGGATCGCGAGCAGCGAAACCACCATGCCGGCCGAGCGCTCCAGATAGACTCCGACCCCGCGCTCCGGACCGACGCCGCAACGGCGTAAAGAGAGCGCGAGCCGTTCGGCCCTCCGCATGAGCTCGCCGTAAAGAATCTCGCGGGTGCCGGCGATCAGGGCCGGGGCCTCGGGCGTCCGTCGCGCCTGGGCTTCAAACAGATCGTAGAGGCAGCTTCCCGGCTCCTCCCACGATGCAGGCGCCGAGTCGTTCCATTCTCGGAGATGTTGATGCCGCTCCGCCTCGCCGAGCAGGGGCAGCTCTAGGAGCCGAGCCTCCGGCCGAGCCTCCGCCGCGGCACAAAGAGTGCGCAGGGCGCCGAGCCAACGCCCGATCGTCACCCCGTCGAACAGAGCGGTGTCGTACTCGCACGAGAAGACCAGAGCGCCTGCGGCCTCCGCGGCCGACAGGGTCAGATCCAGCTGCGACGTGCCGCGATCCAGCCGCAACGACTCGAAGGAGAGGCCCGCTACGCGGAGCCGCGCTCCGGCCTGCCCCAGCGCGAAAGCCGCCAGCTCCGGGCTCTGCGACGGCGCGGCAGCTTGCAGAACGAACAAAACCTGGAAGACCGGCGGCCAGCCGGGCTCGCGATCCGGCTGCAGGCGTCGGGCGAGATCGGGAAAAGGGAGGTCGCGATGCTCCAGCGCCTCCGCCATCACCCGGCGCGTCCGGTCGAGAAAGCCGGAGAACGAAGGATCGCCCGCCAAATCGGCGCGCATCGCGACCGGGTTGACGAAATATCCGACGACGTCGTCGAGATCGCGGTGCCGCCGGCCGAGGGTGGGGACGCCGACCAGCAGTTCCTCCTGGCCCGAAAGCCGCCCGAGCAGGGTTTGAAATCCCGCTAGGAGGACCGCAAAGAGAGTGACCCCCTGGCTCCGAGCCAGCGCCCTCAGACCCTCCGTCTCTGCCCGATCGAAGGCCAGCTCGAGGAGGGCGCCCGCCTGCACGGCGATCGGCGGGCGCGGCCGGTCGGTCGGCAGGGAGAGCCTTAAGTGCGCGCCTTGGAGCTGCACAGTCCAATAGCGCTCCAGGCGCGCTCTTTCTGGACCGGAGAGCAGCTGCCGCTGCCAGCGCACGAAATCGAAATAGGAGGCGGGCACCTCGGGAAGGGTGGGGCGAGCGTCGGAAACCTCCCGCGCGTAGAGGGCAGCCAGGTCGCGCACCACGATTGCGATCGTCCAGAAATCTCCCACCAGATGATGGAGCACCAGCAGCAAGACGCGTTCGCCGCCGGGGCCGGCAAAGATCCGTACCCGCAACGGCGAGCCGCGCTCCAGGTCGAAACGTCGCCGCGCCTCTTCCCGCAGCGCGTTGGACCGCTCTTGCGGGCTCCAGGCCGTGGCGTCGATCTCCTCCAGGTCGGGCGGCAGGCTCGGGTGAACGCGCTGGCGAGGCTCCCCTAGAACCGCCAAAAACGTCGTCCGCAGAGCGGGGTGCCGAGCCGCGAGCGCTCCCGCCGCCCTCAGGAGCGCGGCGCCATCGACCTCGCTCCCGAGCCGCGCCGCGGCGGCGAGGTGGTAGACCCCTTCGGTCAGCGCCGAGCGTTCGAGCAGCCAGAGCGCCTCCTGGCCGGAGGTCAGCGGATGGTCGCCCAAGACTTCTCCGACGACCAGCGCAGGCGAGTTGCTCGGTCCCGCCTCGTCGAGGCCTGCGAGCAGGAGTGCCACAAGCTCGGCGAGCGAGAGATCCGCGAGCGAACGCCCCGAAAGGCCGAGGCCGAGATCCGCCGCCAGCCGCCCTTCCAGCTCGAACCCGGCGAGGGAATCCAGCCCGGCGGCAGCGAGCGTCGCCTCAGGCTCCAAGCCGCTCGCATCGACCCCGGAGAGGCGGCCGACCTCGTCGCGCAGCCAGGCGGAGAGGCGGGCTGCCCGCTGCGGCGGATCAACGGCGAGCAGGTCGGCGCGCGCGAGCGGTCGTCCGCCCTCCGCCCGCGCGAATTCCGGCCCGAGCGCGCTTTGATGGAGCGGGGCGAGATCGCCCGCGAGGTTGCCCGCGAGATACCGCGTGCGGCATTCGCGACGGCGGACCTTGCCGCTCGAAGTCTTGGGGATCGTTCCGGCCCGGACCAGCACCAGATCAGCGATCCGCACGTCCTGGTCCTCGCCGACGCCGCGCCGGACCGCATCGGCGATCCCTTCGAGGTCTTCGGAGTGGCGCTCCACCTCGTAGACCAGGACTAGGCTCTCCTCTCCCTCTCCCTCTCGGTCGATGGAGAACGCCGCGCCGCTGCCCGCCCGCAGCGCCGGATGGCTGCGCTCGGCAGCCAGCTCCAGGTCGTTCGGGTAGAGGTTGCGCCCGCGCAGGATGATCAAATCCTTGAGCCGGCCGGTGACGAACAGCTCACCTCCGTCGAGGAAACCGAAGTCGCCGGTGCGAAGGAACGAAGGCCCCGCCGGCTCGTCGGCGAGGTGGGCGCGGAACGACAGCTCGGTCGCCGACAGGTTTCCCCAATAGCCGGCGGCGACGCTCGGGCCGGAGATCCAGATCTCGCCCACCCGGCCGGCGGGGCACGCGGCCCCCGTCTCCGGATCGGCGATGACCAAGCGCTGGCCGCCCCAGACCGGACCGCAGCTGACCAGCTGCCGAGCGTCCGCTTCCAGAGGACCCGCCGCCACCACCCGGTGCTCTTCCAAAGGAGCCGCGGCGAACGATCGGCCCGCACCGGCGGCACCCTGGGGAGCGCCGGCCACGAACAGAGTCGCTTCGGCCAGGCCGTAGCAGGGCAGGAAAGCCGACCGGCGGAAACCTTGCGTCGCGAACGCCTCGGCGAAGCGTTCCATCGTCTCCGCCCGCACCGGCTCCGCTCCGTTGAACGCCACCTGCCAGCTCGACAGATCGAGCCCGGCGAGATCCTGCGGCCCGATCTTCTGGAGGCACAGCTCATAGGCGAAGTTCGGCCCGCCGCTGGTGGTCGCCCGGTACCGGGTGATCGCTTCCAGCCAGCGACGGGGGCGCTGCAAGAAAGCCCCAGGCGACATCAGCACGCCGCGCCCGCCACAGTAAAGCGGCTGCAGCACGTTTCCGATCAGCCCCATGTCGTGGTAGAGCGGCAACCAGCCCACGATGACCGATTCCGGACCCTGACCGAAGGCCCGGCGGATCAGCTCTTCGTTGTGCATCAGGTTCGCGTGCGTGACCACGACCCCCTTCGGCGTGGCAGTCGAGCCCGAGGTGTATTGCAGGAAGGCCCCGGCTTCCGGATCGACGGGATCGAAGACTGCCTCCGTCCCGGGGAGGGTGTCGATCGCGAGCCAAGGCAGCCGGTCCAGCTCGGGCACCGTGGAGGCGGCTTGTCGGGTCGCCGCAAGGATGCGACTCTCGGTGAGCACGACGCTCGGCGCGGCGTCGCGGGCAATCGCCGCGAGGCGCTGCGGGTCGCGGCGCGGCCGAGGAGGGTAGGCGGGGACCGCCATCACCCCCGCAGTCAAACAGCCGAAAAAAGCGGCGATCAGTTCCAGCCCTGCCGGATAGAGGAGTAGAGCGCGGTCCCCGGGCTCGCAGTGCTCCCGCAAGGCGGCGGCAATGCTGCGCGCCCTCGCCGACAGCCCCGCGCAGGTCAGACCCTCCGCTTCGACCTCCCCGTCCTTCAAGAAGGTATAGAGCGCCCGCTCAGGCTCCCAACGTACGGAGGCGCTCAGAACCTCGATGAGAGTCATCGGAGCTGTAGAACTTGCCACGCAGATCGACCGGTAGAGAGGCCTTGCCGAGCTCAAGGCCTCAGTCGGCACGAGCCCCGGCGACCGCAGCCCATTCGTGGCGCGTTAGGTCCGACTCGACCTGACCGAAGTCGAGCTTGATGATGCGGTCCGCGATCTGGAAATAGCGATCATCATGAGAAATGACGAAAACCGTCTTGCCCCGCCGTTGCAGGCCTGGAAGCAGCTCAGTGTAGAAAACCTCCTTGAAGAATGGGTCTTGATCCGCGGCCCACTCATCGAATAGATAAAGGGGGCGATCCTCAAGATAGGCGGTCAAGAGTGCCAATCGCTTGCGTTGGCCCTGAGAAAGCTCGACCGTGGACAGGCGCCCTTCCTCGACACGAACTTTTGACTCAAGCTTGAGCAGCTCAATGTAGTGCTGAGCATCGCCGGCAAATGACTCCGACCGCGTCAAGCCCAGGAATTCCTCAAAGAGGAAGAAATCGGAAAAGACGGCTGAAAACCGCTCTCGGTACTGCTCGCGGCTCTCGTCTGTCACCTTCACGCCACCGATCGTGATACTGCCCGCCTCGGGGGAATACAGACCGAGGAGCAGCTTTGCAAGCGTGGTCTTCCCGCTGCCGTTGCCACCTACGATAAACACCAATTCGCCCCGGCGGAACTTGAGATCCAGCGGCCCGAGGAGAAAGCTCTCGTCGTTTTCCCGCCGGTAGGTGTGACTCACTCCTTCCAGGTCGAGGGACTGCCAGAGGGGGTCGTCCACCACACTTTGCGCTGCGGGCGCAGACTCCGACTTCAAAGAGAAGCCGAGCGCCTCGACCTTCCGTGTTGCGACGCTGGCACGCGAAAGGTTCGGGAACGCGTTGAGAAGCACTTCGAGCGGCACCATCAGTTGGAAGAGAATGATGGTGTAGCCCGAAAGGACCTTGGTGCCCAGTGGCTGAAATCGCGGCATCACCAGCACCACCGCGCCGATCACCAAGAAGAACATCACTTGCCCCCAGCTTGACGTTGCGGCGAGCAGGACCTGACCCGAGCGATTCTCCTTCAAGAGAGCCGCGGTGCTCTCTTTGACCGAACCCAGGAAGGCGAGGCGGCGTTCCCGATGCATCTTCAACTCTTTCATCCCCTCCACCATCGAGCGGACCTGCCCCAAGACCTCGTCCAACCGATGGCGAGAGCGGGTGAAGTAGACAAATGCCTTTCTCACTGCGAGCTGATAGCTGCCAATCCCGATCACCACGACTACCATCAACTGAATCAAGACTCGCCAATCAAGCCATCCCAAATAGGCGAAGCAACTCATCACTACGGTGAAATGCATTATCAACACCGGCACGATACTCAGCGTATCGACAATCGTGCCGATGTCAACGGCAAGAGTGGCGAGTAGTTTCGCCGAACCAATCGTCTCAATTTGCCGCAGCGGCGCTTCGAGCACCCGGCGGGAATAGCGCATGCGCAGTTCGAGCAGGGCACTCTGAGACATTTTGATCAGCATAAGTTGTGCAACAAAACGCGCGACCGGCAATCCTATACAGAGAGCCGCAAAACTGAATACCAGCTTTAGCGGAGCGCTGCCCCCAGCCGAAATAATCGAATTGATCAGCGCGATCATCCCGGTAGCGGCGAGACCGCTGGCGGTCCCCGCGACTACGACCAGGAAGAGCGACAGCCGCAAATTCGGGATCTGCCCCGAGAGTCGCAGGACGAACTTCAAGAGCTGAGTTAGATCCCGCATCAGGGATGCCCAGATGCAAATCGATAGGACACCGCAACCTGGATCGTCATGAGCTACCCGAATTTCTTGTCGCCACTGGACCTGACGGTGGGATCGACCTCAACTTCGGAATCTCACTTTTCGCATGGGTCCTCAAGAGATCTTCATTAGAGACAACGGTCGATCAATAGTTCTTTGCTCGCTTGCCCAAAGGGCCGCTTGGCACATGAACCATCTTTGCCTGCGACTAAAGTGGATGTGCCTAGGCCGTCGCAAAGCGGGACAGGGACTCCCGGGGGACTAAGGCGCCGTCAAGTGCGCCGCCTAAGGCTTTGATTCGATTGGTGGGCGGTCAGGGGATCGAACCCTGGACCCACGGATTAAAAGTCCGTTGCTCTACCAGCTGAGCTAACCGCCCGAAAGGCAGGAACTGCGAAGCGCGGAGTATAGAGGATGGTGGCCGGCCCGTCGAAGTCTTTAGCGTTCGGCGAGGACTTGGGGCAGGCGTTGGCTGGTCAGGCGCTGGAGCGCCGGGTGGTTGCGGAGAATAGTCTCTTCGCGGCGCGGGCCGGTCGAGGTGAGGACGATCGGCGTGCCCAGCTCTTGCTCGATCAGGTCTACGTAGTCGCGGGCCGCTTGCGGTAGGTCGGCGTGCTCCAGGGTGCCGACGGTCGAGGCCTTCCAGCCTGGGACGGTGCGGTAGACCGGCTCCGCGCTCTCCAGCAGGTGGCGCTCGGCGGGGAGGGTTTTGACCACTTCGCCGCGGACGCGGTAGCCGGTACAGATCGGGATTTCGGCCAGGGTGTCGAGCACGTCGAGCTTGGTGAGCGCGATGCCGTCGATGCCGTTCAGGATCTTGGCGTAGCGGGCGACCACGAGGTCGAGCCAGCCGCAGCGGCGGGGGCGGCCGGTGGTGGTGCCGAACTCGTTGCCCCGTTGGCGCAGGTACTCCCCCTCCTCGCCGGCCAGCTCGGTCGGGAACGGTCCTTCGCCCACGCGGGTGGTGTAGGCCTTGAGCACGCCCATCGCGCCGTGGATGCGGGTGGGGGGCACTCCCGTGCCGGTCGCCGCTCCGCCGGCGGTCGAATTCGAGCTGGTGACGAACGGGTAGGTGCCGTGGTCGACATCGAGCATGGTCCCTTGCGCCCCTTCGAACAGCAGGCACTTGCCGGCATCGATCCACTCGTTCAAGAGGACGGCGGTGTCCGTGATGCACGGACGCAGGCGCTCGGCCCAGGCGCGGCACTGGTCGGCGAGCTGGCCGGGCCCGGGGAGCGGATCGCCGCCCAGTTCGGTCAGCTCGACCTGGATGTGCGCGAGCTCGGCGCGCAGGCGATCTTCGAGGTCGGGCGCCGAGAGGTCGGCGACCCGGATGCCGATGCGCGCCGCCTTTCCTTCGTAGGCCGGGCCGATGCCGCGGGAGGTGGTACCGATCTTTTCTCGTCCTCGCGCGCTCTCGCGCGCCTTGTCGAGCGCGGCATGGGGCGGCAGCAGAAGGTGGGCGCGGTTCGAGACGAACAGGCGGCCGTCGAACCGGACCCCCGCCTCGTAGAGCTTCGCCAGCTCGGAGAGGAAGGCGTCCGGAGCGAGCACCATGCCGTTGCCCAAGGCGCACAGCATGCCCGGATGGAGCACGCCGGACGGCACCAGATGGAGCGAGAAATGTTGGTCGCGAAACTTGACGGTATGGCCGGCGTTGTGCCCGCCCTGGTAGCGGACCACGGCATCGAACGCCGGGCAGAGCAGATCGACGATCTTGCCCTTGCCCTCGTCCCCCCATTGCATGCCGACGATCACCATGTTCGCCATCAGCCGAACCTCGATGGAAAAGCACCGGGCCGGACCCATCCCGGCGCCGCTAACGGAAGCGGGTGAGGCTAGCAGATGGAGCCGAGAGCGACAAGGCAGGCCGGCGGGCGGGCCGAGGCGGCCCGCCCGCACGCGCGGCGCGGAGAGGGCGGAGGGAATGCTACGATCCGCCCCAATGGAGACCTTCCTTTCCGTCGGTGTGGTTCTGCTGCCTCTGGCCTACCTGGTGGTGGTGGCGGCGTACGGTTTCCTGTTCTTTTCCGGCGCCGCCAACGAGCGCCGCTGGGCGACGCCGGCCCTCCTCGGCACGCTCGCCTTTCACCTGCTCTATCTCGTCGTCCTGGCCTATCGCTGGCACCAGTTCCCGGCAGCGACGGTGGCCCAGGCGTTGTCGATCATCGCGTTCTCGATCGCCGGGGTCTATGCCCTGGTCGAGTGGCTCGGGCGCGATCGTTCGACCGGATTCTGGCTGGTCGGTCTGGTCTTCTTCTTCCAGCTCTTTTCGTCTCTCTTGGGTCGGCCGGTCCCCCCCGACCTCGCTCGATTCAAGATCGGCGTGATCGCGATCCACATCTCGCTCGCCCTGCTCGGCTATACCGCGTTCGCCATCGCCGCGGGTTACGCGTTCCTGTTCCTCCAGCTCTATCGCGACTTGAAGGGGGGCCGCTTCTCGACCTTCTTCGGCAAGCTCCCGCCGCTCGAAGCGCTCGAACGGATGATGCTCGGCGCGCTGGTGACCGGATTCGTCTGTCTGAGCGGCGCGGTGTTCACCGGCATTCTGTTCGCGCAGCGGGAGTTTCCGGCGGTCTGGCATCACGATCCGAAGATCATCGCGACCGCCGCGATCTGGCTGCTCTATGGCGTCGCTCTCGCGCTGCATCGGCTGCGCCGCTGGCAGGGCAAGCAGACCGCGATCGTGGCGCTCACTGGTCTCGGCGCGATTCTGTTCTCCTTGTTCGCGGTCAACTTCTTCTTCACCGACTTCCACGGGTTCCTCTGAGCATGGCGCGACCCGACGGCCCTCCCCTGCTGCTGGTCGGAACGGATTACCGGCTCGCGCCGCTGGATCTGCGCGAGCGGGTGGCGCTCTCGCCGGCAGAGACCGAGGAGCTGCTGGTCGCCCTGCTCGCCCGGCCGGCGATCGGCGAGGCGTTTGCGCTCTCGACCTGCAACCGGACCGAGGTCTATCTTTCGCCGCGCGACGAACGCGACGAGGAGACCGCCTATCGCGAGTTGCTCGATCTACTGTTTCTCGCCCGGGCGCCGGAGCTGGGTCAGCCAGGCCGCCTGTACGTTCAGCGCAATAAAGAAGCGGCGCACCACCTGCTCTCGGTCGCCTCCGGGCTCGAATCGATGGTGCTCGGCGAGCCGGAAATCCTCGGTCAGGTGAAGCAGGCCGCGGGGATCGCCGAGCAGGTGGGATCCGGCGGCCCGGTGATGCAGCACCTGCTGCGTGCCGCGATCGAGGCGGGCGGCAGGGCACGGCGCGATACCGGCATCGCGAGCGGCGCTGTCTCCCTCGGCTACGCGACCGTCGAGCTGGCGAAGAACATCTTCCGCGACCTGGAGCAGTGCCGCGTGCTGATCCTCGGTGCCGGCGAGACCGCAAAGCTGGTGGCGCGCAACCTGCTCGAACGGGGCGCCCGGAAGCTCACGGTCGCGAACCGGACGCCGGAGCGGCTCGAAGCACTGCGCCGCGAGCTGCCGACGATCGAGACCCTGCCGTTCGACCAGCGGGTGGCGGCGCTCGCCGGAGCCGACCTGATCGTCGTCGCGACCGGCGCGGACGAGCCGGTGCTCACCCGCCGCGATCTCGCCGCGGCAATGGACGAGCGCGACGGCCGGCCGCTGCTGGTGGTCGACCTCGGCGTGCCGAGGAACGTCGATCCGGGAGCGGCGAAGATCGGCAACCTGTTCCTCCATACGATCGATTCGCTCCAGAACCTGATCGAGCGCAACCTCAAAAAGCGGCGGGAAGAAGTACCGAAGGTCGAGGAGTTGCTCGGCCGCGAGCTCGACCGGTTCTTCTCCTGGTACAAAGGCTTGGACGCCGAGCCGATCGTCGCGGAGCTGCAACGGCAGGCCGAAGAGATTCGCAAACGCGAGCTGGCCGCGGCCTATGCGCGGTTCCCGGCCGAGACCCATGGCGACCTCGATCGCCTGACTCGCTCGCTGGTCAAGAAGATCCTCCACCACCCCAGCGCCCGGCTGCGCGACGCCGAGGGTGAAAACACCGCCGCTCGCCTGGCGATCGCGCGCGACCTGTTCCGCCTCGATTCCCGCACCGACATCCCCGGCGAAAACGAGGAATGAGCTTGGATTTTGACGTCCGCCTCCGGCTCGGCACGCGCAAGAGCCCGCTCGCCCTCGCCCAATCGGGCCAGGTGGCGCGCGCTCTCGAAGCGGCACGGCCGGGGCTTGCCGTCGAGCTGGTGCCGATCGAGACCGCGGGCGACCGCACGGCGGGCGACCTGGCGAAATTCGGCGGTAAGGGGCTGTTCACCGCCGAGCTGGAACAGGGGCTGCTCGCGGGCTCGCTCGACTTCGCGGTGCACAGTTTGAAGGACCTGCCCGTGGCGCTCCCGGAAGGTCTCGTGATCGCGGCCTACCCGCAACGCGCGGACGGTCGCGACGCGATGATCTCGGAGCTGTCCGCCGACCTCGCCGGCCTGCCCGAAGGTGCCGAGCTGCTCACCGGGTCGCTCCGCCGCCGGGCGCAGATCCTTGCGCTGCGCCCGGACGTGCGGGTCGAGCCGATCCGCGGCAACGTCGACACCCGTATCCGCAAATGGCGCGAGAGCGGCGCAGCGGGGGTGATCCTGGCCGCCTCGGGGCTCGCGCGGCTGACGGTCGACCGGCCGGAGCTGGCCGAGCTGCCGATCCACCTGCTCTCGGCAACCGAGATGGTGCCCGCCCCCGGCCAGGGCATCCTGGCGCTCGAAGTCCGGGCGGGCAGCGCCGCGCATCAGATCTGCGCCCTGCTCGACCACCCCGGCAGCCGGCGCGAAGCGGAAGCCGAACGCGCGGTGGTGGCCGCCTTCGGCGGGGACTGCACGCTGCCGCTCGCCGCGTACGCGCAAAGCTCGGGAACCGCGGCGGGACTGCATCTCTCGCTTTTCCTCGGCACGCCGGACGGCCGGCGCACCCTTCGCCACGAAGCGACCGGAGAGGATCCGCAAACCCTCGCGGCCGCCTGTGTCGAATCGCTGCGCGCTGCTGGTGCCAACGAGATCCTTGCCGCGATCCGAGGCGTCGAGCGATGAGCGCGGCCGATCCCGACCCACCTGGTATCCCCTTGGCGCCCCTGGCGCCTCTCGCGGGGCTCCGCGTCGTGGTCACCCGCGCCGACAGCCAGTCGGCCGGGCTGTCCGCGCGCCTCACGGAGGCCGGAGCCACCGTCAGCGCACTCCCCTTGATCGAAATGATCCCCCCCGCCGATCCGGCCCCTCTCCTGCGGGCGACCTCGGAGTTGCCGCTTTACGACTGGGTGGTGCTCACCTCCGCAAACGGCGCGCGCGCCCTGCTCGATGCCGCCGAAGACTCGCTGCCCGATCGCCTGGCCTTCGCCGTGGTCGGCCAGGCCACGGCGGCGGTTCTCCGAGAGGTGGGGGTGGAGCCGTGGCTCATCGCTCCCAAAGGCAACGCCGAGGCGCTGCTCGCGAAGCTCGCCCCCCACATCGCCCACCGGCGTGTGCTCCTCCCCCAGGCCGCCGACGCCCGGCCTCTGCTCGCCCAAGGTCTCCGAGTCGCAGGCGCGGATCTCACCACCATCGTCGCTTACGACAAGCGCCTGCCGCCCGACGCCCCAGCCCGCGCGGCGGAGCTGTTTTACTCCTACCCGCTCAGCTGGGTGACTTTCACCAGCGGCGGCATCGCTAGACGCTTCGCCGACCTCTTCGGCCCCGACTGGCCCGCCCGCCGCACCGAGCTACTCGCCGCCTCGATCGGCCCGGTCACCAGCGCCGACCTCCGTGCCCTCGGGGTTGAGCCCTCGATCGAAGCCGAGCAGCCGACCGACGAGGCGCTGGTCGCGGGGATCGTCGGCAGGGTCGGGTCTCCGGCCTCCTGAAACCTTCACGGCTTTGCCGGCAAAGTACCCCACGAGAGCCGAACGGAACGCTCGATCCATCCGCGCGGTCCGTGCCGTACACTTCAACGGCGGTCAGGTTCGTCACGCCGTCCTTTTCGACCTGAAGGAGAACCGATGAAAAACATCCTGCTCGCGAGCGCGCTCGCCTTGGCCCTTGTCTTCGCGATCGTCGCCTGGCCTACGCCTTACGCTTCCGCCGCCAAACCCGCCGCATTGCCCGGAGGTTTGGCCGTCGCCACATTTGCCGGCGGCTGCTTCTGGTGCATGGAGGCGGCGTTGGACAAGGTCGAAGGCGTAATCGACACCACCTCCGGATATACCGGCGGCACGAAGAAGAACCCGACGTATGAGGAGGTCTCCGAGGGCGGGACCGGTCATGCCGAATCGGTGCAGGTCCGTTACGATCCAAAGAAGGTCAGCTACGAAAAGCTGCTCGACGCCTACTGGCACAACGTCGATCCGGTGACCGCGAACGCCCAGTTCTGCGACCACGGAACGCAGTACCGCTCGGCGATCTTCTACCAAGACGAAGCGCAGCATCAGGCCGCCGAGGCGTCCAAAAAAGCGCTCGAGGCGAGCAAGAAACTGCCGACGCCGATCGTTACCCAGATCGTCGCCGCATCGATCTTCTGGCCTGCCGAGGAGTACCACCAGGACTATTACAAGAAGAACCCGCTGCGCTACAACTACTACCGGACCGGCTGCGGCCGGGATCGCCGCCTTGAGCAGCTCTGGGGCGACGCGGCGGGGGGGCATTAAGGCTCACCTCTTACGGGTTGATCCGCACCTTCCACGCTCCGCGGCCGTGGGTGAAGGCGAACAGCGTCTCCTCCCCGCCCGGGGCGACGTGAACCGCCAGATGCTCGGTCGAGACGGCGGCAAAGCCGGTGTTCGCGACCGCCCAGGTGGCGCCTGAGTTGTTCGAGACGAAGACCCCGAGATCGGTGCCGGCGTAGAGCACGTTCGGCCGCGCCGGGTCGACCGCGATGGACAGGACGGGGATGTCCGGAATCCCGGTGGCTCCCGAACCGTCGGCTGGCGCCCACTGCGCGCCGCCATCCGCGGTCCGCCAGAGGTGATGGCCGCCGAACGTCGAATAGGTGGCGTACGCGATCAGGTCGTTCGTCGGATCAAAGGCGATCGACGACACAAAGCCGTCCCGCGGCAGGACGACCGGCCAATCGACGTCGTCGGCGTTGAGCGCCGAATCGTTGCGATGGATGAAACCGTCGGATAGCCCCACCAGAACGCGGTGAGGATTGTTCGGGGCGATGCCCACCGCACTCACCAGCGAGTCGTCGTCCCCGGCGACCACGGTGCTCGCACGAATCCAGGTCGCGGCGCCGTCGTCGGTGCGCCAGATGAACGCGCCGCCGGTCCACAGCCGCTGCGGCTCGCTCGGGTCGATCGCGAACGGCGCGATGAATAGGAAACCGTTGTCGTCGATGTCGGCCGTGACGTCGGAAAACGTGGCGCCGCCGTCGTTCGACTTCTGGATCGACAGGCCAGAGTTTTCGGCGTAAATCGTCTGGGTGTCCGTCGGATCGACCGCGACGTAGCCGCCGTCGCCCGCGAGGAGTTTTCGCCAGCCATTGCGGCCGGAGGCGGTACCCCCCAATAACGTGCCGTTGCCCTGGCTGCCGCCGAGATAGGCGTCGCCGCTCGGAAACACCGCGCCGTGGTAGAACTGGGTTACTTCATAACCGTTGTTCAACTTGCGCCAGACCACGCCGGCGCGGCGCGGATCGCAGACGTCGAGCCCTTAGCCGCTCTTAGCCCGCGCGTTTTGAGTCCGCGCAATCCCGCCGTCGCCGCCGACGAAGAGAGTCTGGTTGTTCGTCCCGTTGTACTGAGGATGAAAGACGATCGCGTGATGGTCGGAGTGGACAAAACTCGGCGCAGCCGGCGGTCCTTCGGCCCAGCCATACGAGATGACGCCCCAATTCTTGCCGCCGTCGTCGGAACGGAACAGGTCGATCCCGCCCTCGAAGACCCGATTGGGGTCTTTCGGATCGACCGCGATCACGTTGGCGTATCCGCCCTGGTTGACGAACGAGTCGGTATCGCCCAAGCCGCACTCGACGAGGTTTGCGAGCCTCGGATTGGACAGCAGGAGCGTGTTGAGCTTCGGCGCATCGATGTTGCGCACCTGGGCGCTCCAGCTGCCCGGATCGCCGCCCGCCGTCGAACGAAAGACCGCATGCAGGCCGAGCTGATAATCGCCGGGCGCGAGGCTTTCGGCGAGCGCATAGAGGATGTTCTGGTTCGACGGCGCGAGCGCGAGCGACGTGCGCCCCATGTCAGCCTCCGCGAGCACCGGCACCCAGACCGCCGTGCTCGAACCGCGCCATCCGCCCCATCTGCACTCTCGCCGTCACGTAACGCTCGACGGCCAGGCTCGTCTCCCCCTTCGGCAGGCGCTTTCTCACATCGAACTTCATCGCCTCGGTCGGGTTGGTCTGCGAGCGCAGATCGCGATCGGAAAGCGCCGCGCGAATCGGCGGCGGCATCGGGCGAGCCGTCGCCTTGCCCGAACCCTTGACGGTCGCGAAAGCGAGCGAGGGGAGCAGGAGCACAGAGATCAGAGCGAAGAGTGGACGCGAGCGTCGGTCCGGCATCGAGAGAATCTCCTGAATCGTGGGGCGTCGACTAAAAATGACGGCAGCCGCTTAAAGATACCGCTCGCGGGACGCCGCGGCCAAGCCGTAGGGGCGTCTCTACCCTGCTGCGGGTGATTTTGCCGGACGCCGGGTTAGACTCGGCCGGCAGAGACAGATCTCCTCTTTCGACCAGGACCCTCGGGGGCACGCGATGAAGATTCCGGGCTTGATCTTGAAGCAGATGTATACCTTGGGCAGTCTCCAGAACGTCGACGACGGCGTTCGGTTCAGCTTGAAGAACCGGTTGGCGGATGCCACGCTCACCAAGTTGCGCCAGATCAAGATCGATGGCAAGGCGGTGCCGATCGAGGGGTTGACGCTTCATCTCGCCGACGGCACGGTCGCCGGGAGCGCGATCAGCCCGGACAAGCCGCTGCCCTTCCCGCTCGCCCGGATCGTCCATATCGAGGCGAAGGTCGATGCGTTGCCCAAGGGCCAGCATGAGATCGAGATCGAGTTTGACGCCACGCCGTTCGGCAACCTGGCGTTCAAAGTGAAGGACGCGATCGCCGACGAGAAGCCGAAACGCGCCACGGTGCCCCTCGATAAGGAGAACAACTTCAGTCCGGAGATTGTCAAGGCGCGCCAGAAGTTCGTCGAGGACTACGCCGGGATCAAGCTCCAGCACATCGACAAGTATTCGTTCGATCCGGGGGTGACCAAGGGCAATATCGAGAACTTCACGGGCGTCGCCCAGGTGCCGATCGGCTTCGCCGGCCCGCTTCGGGTGAACGGCGAGCATGCGATCGGCGAGTTCATCATCCCGCTCGCGACGGCGGAGGGTACCCTCGTCGCTTCCTACAACCGGGGCATCAAGGTGCTCAACCTCTCCGGCGGCGTGATGGCGACGGTGGTCGGCGACTGCATGCAGCGCGCGCCGGTGTTCGTATTCGACTCGGCGCGCGGGGCGCGCGACTTCGTGGCGTGGGTGGAAGAAAACCTGGCCACCATCCGCGAGCACGCGGAGGCGACCTCGTCGGTGGCCAAACTCCTTTACATCGACCCTTATCTAGCCAACAAAATGGCGTTCCTCCGTTTCAACTATTCGACCGGCGACGCTGCGGGTCAGAACATGGTCGGCCGTGCGACATTTGCCGCCTGCTCCTGGGTGCTAGAAAACGCCGCGGGCATCCGCCATTTCTATCTCGAATCGAACTTCGCGACCGACAAGAAAGCCTCGCAGATCAACATCATGCGCACGCGCGGCAAGCGCGTCACGGCCGAGTGCACCATCCCGCGCGACGTGCTGATCCAACACATGCGGGTGGAGCCCGAAACGCTCCACTACCACGCGGGCATCGCGAACGTCGGCGCGTTCCTCTCGGGCGCCAACAACAACGGCTGCCACAGTCCGAACGGCATCACCGCCATGTTCATCGCGACTGGCCAAGACGTGGCGAACGTCTCCGAGTCGTCGGCCGGCGTGGTCTATACCGAGGTGACCCAAGAGGGCGACCTCTACATCTCGATCACCATCCCGTCGCTGATCGTCGCCACCCACGGCGGCGGCACCGCGCTCCCGACCCAGAAGGAATGCCTGCAGATCCTCGGCTGCTCGGGCAAGGGCAAGGTCCAGAAGCTCGCCGAGATCATCGCGGGTGTGGTCCTCGCTGGCGAGATCTCGCTCGCCTCGGCGATCTCCTCGCTCGATTGGGTGTCGTCGCACGAGCAGTACGGACGGAATCGCTAGCGACGGCATCAAATCGGGAGGCGGCGGTCTCGTCGTCTCCCGGTCTGCTTCGTGCGGTTCGATCGCTTGATCTTTCGGCACAGACCCCCACGCTTTACCCAAACTCTCCAACCTGTTTCTTCGTAGTTCTGCTGGTCGCGTGCCTCGCAGCTCGCGATTTGCGGTCACTGCGAGGTACATCTCTAGGAAACAAGCTTTCAACCGCCTCTCCGGCGGAAAGTGAAGGAGCGTCATGCGAACCCCTCTCGGTCCATTGCTCTCAGCGATCGTATTGCTCCTGCCCTCCTCGGCCGTCGCCGCACGATTTCCCATCCGCGAGCCGGCGGGTCTCATCTTCGCGGTCGATGGCACCCACGACGCCAATCTTCAGCCCAGCACGGCGTTCGATGGCGCGGGCAACTCGGTCGCCGTCTGGACGCGTGGGACCGACTTGGCCAACCGATCGGAAGTGGTCGCCCAACGATTCGGGCCGACGGGTGCCCTCCGAGGCGGGCGCTTTCGGGTGAACACCTACCTTCCGGACTTTCAGGCGTACCCCGCGGTCACGATGAACGAGAACGGCCGGTTCGTCGTCACCTGGGCGAGCTTCGGGCAAGAGGGTCAGTTGAGCGGGATCTACGCGCGAGTCTTCGGCGCGAACGGCGCGCCGGTTTCGTCCGAGTTGCGGGTCAGCACGAGCCTCGGCGGACAGAGCCTTCCGACGGTCGGCATCGATCGCACCGGCGGCTTCGTCATCGCCTGGTACAGCGAGAAGGGAAACTACCTGCGCCGGTTCGATCGCGCGGGCGGCAGCCTGGGACCGGAATCCCGGGTTTCGTCGGGATCGAACCCGAAACTCGCGATGGCTCCCGACGGCAGCTTCATCCTGGTCTGGCGTGAATTCGATCCCGCCGCGGGCGGCGCGATCATCCACGGTCGCCGGTTCGGACGATCCGGAGCCGCGGCGAGCGCGGTGCTGACGATCAACAGCCGCCCGATCCCCAACAACGGCACTCCCGCCGTAGCGCTGACGCCGGACGGCGGTTTCCTCATCGCCTGGGACCGTTGCAACTTCTCGGATTTCGCCGAAGGCTGCGAAGTGCGTCTCAGGCGCTACGACGAGCGGGCAAGGCCGCTGTCGGACGACCTCACCGTGAGCCCAAAAGACCATCGCGCCCACGAGTTTCCGGCGGTCGCCGCCGAACCGGGAGGCTTTTCAGCCGTCACCTGGCAGGATTGCAGCCTGGACGGCGGCGGCCAGCCGTACGACTGCAAGATCGACACCCTCTTTTTCGACCCCTCCGGCAAAGCATCTCCCGCGCTCAGCCGCATCACCGAAGACGGCGATCTCCTGGAACCCATGGTGACCGCGGGCGGTGGGTTCTTCGTAGTTTCCTATGACTCGACCAACTGCGACGCCGCCCGGTGCGATTACACCTTTCCGACTGGAGCGTACGCCTTGCGCTACCGCATCCGGCGACCATAGCTTTCAGATCAAGCACTTCACCCGATCCCGAACCAGCCTTTCCGGTGCTCTTCTTCGAGGCGGGTTTCGAGATACTCCCAAAGCGCGGGGCAGCCGGCCCGGATCGGCGGCCCGACGCGCTGGACGACCGTTTCGTAGGCGATGCCGTTTTCCCGCCAGCTCTGCCCGTTGTTTGCCAGGTTGAGCAGGACCGGCATCGCCCGGTCGACGGCATGGGCAAATCGGGATTCGGGTGTCGAGTCGACTTCGAACTCCCGCCAGAGCGCCAAGAACTCTTCCCCGCCTCCGTCCGGCAACATCCCGAAAATCCGAATCACCGTCGCCAGCTCGCCCGCCTTTCGCTCCGCGAGCCCTTCCTGGACGAAGAACATCGTTTCTCCGGTGCCGATCTCGCCGATGTCGTGCACCAGCAGCATGCGGATCACCCGATCGATCTCGACCGGTGACTCGGCATGGTGCGCAAGCGACGCCGCAAGCAGCGCGAGCTGCCAGCTATGCTCGGCCGAGTTCTCATAGCGATCGAGGCCGAGCGGACGAACCTTTCGCGTCACGGCTTTGAGTTTGTCGAGCTCCAGGATGAAATCGACGATCTGCTGCATGATGGATGGCCTCCTAGGAGACCATCTTCTCAGGAGCGCCGTCTGCGAGTCATTCTTGGTTGTTGCGGCGTCCCACAAGACCGCGTTTTGCCGCCTCTCAGCAAATCCGCGGCAGCTGCTCGCCGAGTTGCATTGGAATGACCCGGGTGCCGCCGATGCCGGTTTTCGCGACCAGCATGCCGGGGTGGCGATCGGTGACGCGGCCGATGATCGCCGCTTGCCTTCCGAGCGGATGGGCGCGGAGGGCGGCAAGCGCGGCTTCGGCGTCTCGGGGATCGACGATCGCCAGGAGCTTGCCTTCGTTGGCGACGTAGATCGGGTCCATTCCCAGCAGCTCGCAGGCGGATTGGACGTCGGTGCGGACGGGGATCGCGCTTTCTTCAAGGTTGATGCCGACTTTCGAGCGGCCGGCGATTTCGTTGAGCGAAGAAGCTACGCCCCCGCGGGTCGGATCGCGCAGCGCATGCACGCCGGGCGCGGCGCCTAAGAGGACCGCGACCAGACCGGCGAGCGGCGCCGTGTCGCTCTCGATCGCGGTTTCGAATTGCAGCCCTTCGCGGACGCTCATCACCGCCATGCCGTGGTCGCCGATCGTGCCGGAGACGATCACCACGTCGCCCGGCCGGGCGCGATCGGGGCCGATCTGGAGGCCGTCGGGGACGACTCCCACCCCCGCGGTCGTGATGTAGCAGCCGTGGCCGTGCCCGCGCTCCACCACCTTGGTGTCTCCCGTCGCGATGCGCACTCCGGCGTCGCGCGCCGCCTCGGCCATGCGCTCGACGATCCGGCCGAGCACCGCCATTTCGAGCCCTTCTTCCAGGATGAACGCGGCTGAAAGATAGAGCGGTCGGGCGCCGCTCATCGCGAGGTCGTTCACCGTGCCATGGACCGCCAGATCGCCGATCGAGCCGCCGGGAAAGAACAGCGGATGAACGACGAACGAGTCGGTCGAAAACGCCAAGCGGCCGGTCTGCGCGGGCAAGAGCGCTGCGTCGCCCAGAACCTCCAGCTCTTCGTTGCGAAAGGCCGGCACGAACAGGTGCTCGACCAGCTCGGCCGAGAGATGGCCGCCGCCGCCATGACCGATCACGATCGTCGGCGAGTCGCGGAGGGGAAGCGGACAGCTCCAGCTGGAGAAATCGACGCCGCTCAAGGCGTCGCCTCGACCGCTGCCATCCCATCGATCGAGGTGAACCGGCCGTAGTGGTAGTAGGCCGCGCAGGCCCCTTCGGAAGAGACCATGGTGGCGCCGAGGGGAGTCCGCGGCGTGCATTGCTTGCCGAACGCCGGGCACTGGCTCGGCTTGAGCGTCCCCTGGAGCACTTCGCCCGCGTGGCAGAGTGTCGACTCCACGGTGCGGATGCCGGAGACGTCAAAGCGGATTTCGGCATCGAAATCCCGGTAGGCGTCGGACAGGCGCCAACCGGAGCGAGGAATGTTGCCGATGCCGCGCCAGGCTCGGTCGGTGACCGTAAGGACTTGGGCGAGCAGATCCTGCGCGGCCTTGTTGCCCTCCTTCGTCACCACGCGGGCGTAGGCGTTTTCGACCCGGGCCTCCCCCGCTTCGAGCTGGGCGACCGCGCTTCGAATGCCGAGCAGCAGATCGAGCGGCTCGAAACCGGTGATCACGATCGGCACGTGGCATTTGGCTGCGAGCGGCGGATACTGCCAGGTGCCCATCACGCTGCACACGTGGCCGGCGGCGAGAAACGCCTGCACCCGGTTGCCCGGCGAGGTCATGATCGCCTCGATCGCCGGGGGCACCAGGACGTGCGAGACCAACATCGAGAAGTTGGCGATCCCCTGCTGTTTGGCGAGGTGCACCGCCATGGCGTTGGCCGGGGCGGTGGTCTCGAAGCCGATACCGAAGAAAACGACCTCGCGTTCGGGCAGGTCGCGCGCCAACTGGAGCGCATCGAGCGGCGAGTAGACGAGCCGCACGTCGCCCCCTTCGCTCTTGATCCGGAACAGGTCCTTCTCGCTCCCCGGTACGCGCAGCATGTCGCCGAAGCTGCAGAAGGTGACGCCCGGCCGCGCGGCGATCGCGAGCGCGCGGTCGATCATTTCGAGCGGCGTCACGCAAACCGGGCAGCCCGGACCGTGAATCAGCTCGACCTCGGCCGGCAGCAGCTGGTCGATGCCGTTTCTAAGGATCGAATGGGTCTGGCCGCCGCAAACTTCCATGATCGCCCACGGTCGTGTCACTTTTCCCCGGATCTCGTCGGCCAGGCGCCTCGCGGCATCTCCGTCACGAAACTCTGTCAGGTACTTCATGACGGGACCTCGCCCAGCTCTTCTTCGAGCAGGCCCAGGTCGCGGAAATGGCGCAGCGTCTCTTGGGCCGACGCCTCGTCGATGCGGCTGATTGCAAAACCGACGTGGACGATCGCATAATCGCCGATCACCGCATCCGGCAGGTAGGCCAGGCAGACCTCTTTGGTGATTCCTCCGAAGTCGAGCCGCGCCATGCGCGTCCCTCGGGCTTCGTAGATCTCGGCGATACGGCCGGGGACCGCAAGACACATGGCGCTAATCCTCCGCGGGCAGCTCCCAGATCATGACCCGGTTGTTGCCCGAGTCGGCGATCGCGAGACGGCCGCCGGACAGGGAGATCCCGTACGGCCAGCAGAGAGTATCCTGGCGCACCGCCTGCCAGCGATTTTCACCGTTACCCGAGAAATTGGCCTGGCCGATCGCCCGGTCGGCCGGCGCGCCGCTCGACGTCGGCGCCCGATCCCAGAGAAGAACCCGGTTGTTCGCCGTGTCCGCGACCGCGAGCCCGAAGCCGTCGGTGGCAAGAGCATAGGGAAAACGGAGCGTCGAAGCGTTCTGCGGCGCGTACGGCAGCTCGTTCGCGCTCACCAGGTCGGCCTGGCCGAGGGCGAGGTCGGCGTCGCGATCTCCGCTCCCGTCCCACGGCTCGCCCTGCCAGCCGAGCACTCTGTGGTCGCCCGCGTCGGCCACGTAGAGATAGCCGCCGACGCCCACCACCGCGTGCGGCCAGCGAAACGAGCGCGCCGAGGGCGGACCGCCGCGATTCTCGTCGGAGGAGGCGAAATCGGGCTGGCCGAGCACCGCGTCGGCCGGCCGGTTCCTCTCCGGCAGGCCGCGCCAGGCGAGCACTCGGCGATTGCCGGTGTCGGTGACGTAGAACCAGCCGTCGACCCAACCGAGACCGTACGGCCAATAGAGGGTGGCGGCCGAGACCGCGCCGCCGCGGTTCGGCTCGATCGAGGAAAGGTCGCTCTGCCCGAGCGCCCAATCCGGCGGCGCATCCGAACGGTCGGGCACCCGATCCCAGACCAGGATCCGATGGTGCCAGGCGTCGGCGACGAACAGCCGGCCGTCGAGCACCGCGAGGCCGGTCGGCAGGTGGAGGCCGTTCTCCGGTCCCCGCCCTCCGGCGTGAGCCCCTTCGCTTTCGGCCGTGGGCTGGCCGAGGACCGCGTCGGCCGGCGCGCCGTCCTCGGTCGGCAGGCCGTGCCAGAGGAGGATGCGGTGGTTGCCTGAATCGGCGACCGCGAGGACCTTTTCGTCCAGGAAGACGCCACGCGGCGCGTAGAGCTGACTTGCGGTCGGCGTCCCGCTCGGCAGCGCAAGGCCGCCCGGAGCCGGCGCGCCGAGCCGGACTTGCCCCCCCGTCGCCGGCGAGGTCGCCGCGGCGGTCCGGGAGGTCATTGCGGTCTCACGTAGATCGTGCCTTTTTCGATCCGCAGCGGGTAAGGCTCAAGCTGAGCCTGCGGAGCGGTCAGGCACTCGCCGCTCCGGCCGTCGTAACGGAAACCGTGCCACGGGCACGAGAGAGTCCCAGACTCGATGTCCACCAGGCCGCCGTCGAGCGGCAGGCCCTGGTGCGCGCAGGCGTTTCTGAACGCGTAGAGCGCGTCGCCGAAGCGCAGGATCAGCACACTCCCCTCCTCGGTCTCCATTCGGCAGGGGCGCCCCTCTTCGACCGCCTCTGCGGCAGGCCCTTCGACCCAGCCCTTCAGATCGCCGCGGTGGCGCAACGAGTCGAGCGGCACGAACCCGGCCGTCGGCTCGCCGCTGATCGGGATCACCTTCTCGATCTCGGGCACGTGAGCCCGCAGTGCCTCCTCGACCCCCTGGCGCAGGGTGGTCGCCGACATCGAGCAGCCGTGGCAGGCGCCGGTGAGACGCACCGTCACCGTGCTCCCTTCCAGGGCGACCAGCTCGACGTCGCCGCCATGCGATTCGAGATACGGCCGCACCATCTCGAGCACCGAAAGCACGCGCTTCCTCAGATCGGCGCGGACCAGCCCGTGCATGGCGAACAGGGCGTAGACGGCCGGATCGTCGACCAGCTCGAACAGGATGTCGGAGCCGCGCGGATCTTGCCGCAACGCCCGCACGATCCGCTTCAACCCCGCCTTATGGAAAGCCTCGATCGCATGGCGCACCTCGCGCGCTTTCTCGCGCGCAGCGGGCTCTAAAGCCTCCGCCTCGGCGAGCGCGCGATCGACCCGCGCGGCGAGTTGCTCCAGGTCCGGTTCGGCGTCGGGTTCGAGCGGCAACGGAACGGGCCGAGACTCCGGCGGCGGTTCGGAAATCATCGGCCGGCCCCCTGCATCTCGGCACCCTGCAATTCAATCTCCGGCGGAGCGCCGGCAAACGCCGCGTGTTGTTCGAGCGCCTCCTCGGTCTTCGCGCGCAGCAGGTCGGCAAACGCGGCACGGGCGAGCGCGGCGAGCGCCGAGCTGACGGTTCCCCCCAGCTCCAGGTTTGCAGGCAGCGGGCGCCGTTCGAGCGCCTGGAGCACGAACGCCGCGCCCGCCGGATCGCCGAGGAGAAATTCCTCGAACAGCGCTTCGGCGAACTCCCCGAGCCAGATGCCCGGCCCTTCCGGATCGCGGCGCAGAAGTTCGAGCGCCTGGACCGGCCCCTCGTTCCTCTGCTCAAGACGTTCGGTGTAGCGCTCGACCGCGGTCGCGAGCAGAAAGTCGAACTGTTGACGCTGGTAAAGATCCATTACCCCCCCTCCACCCCGACGGTCACGCCCGCCGCTGCCATAAAAACCGCCGGCGAGGCCAGGCGTTCGTTGATCCGCTCCACCTGTTCGAGCGTGCTCGCCGCGAGATCCGGCTCGCCATGCCAACGAAATAATTTGTGCGCCTCTTCCAGCTTGGTGAGCGCGGGGCCGAAGATGCCGAGATGGGCGAGCGCGTTCGCCTGGTTGGCGAGTAGACGAGCGTAGCCGAGCGGATCGAAGGCGCGATTGCGATGTGCGAGCAGCTGCTCGTAGATCTCGACCGCCTGGACAAGGTTTTCTTGCGGATGAGACGAAGGCAGGTACTGAAGGGCGTTCGCCAGATTCAGCTGGGCGCTCGACCAGGCTTCCGGGAAGAGCTCCGGGGTCCAGACCTTGAGCGCCTCGCGGAACGATTGCACGGCGATCCCCAAGCGCAGCTGGGAGCCCCCGCCGCTCATCGGCAACGACAGATAGGCGAGACCGAGATTGTTCTGGGCGAGGGCGTAGCTCTCCGCGCCCTGTTCGAGCGACAGACCGGAGTGGATCGCCGCCTGGTATGCCGAGACCGCTTCGAGCAGGCCGGAGCGATCCCCCGCCGCAGTATCTTGAAGCAGCTGGCCGAGCGCCAGGTAGAGAGCGGACCGGACCGGCGACCGGCCCCCCCCCGGCGCGGCGGGCACCAGCGCGATGCCTAAACGCAGCGCCGCAAGCGCCGCCTGGCGATCGGGGTCGGCGCCGTCGGCGAGCAGCGCCGCCTTCTGCGCCAGAAGCTGCGCGGCGAAGGTCGGCGAGGCGGCACTCACCGCCGCGATCCCCCGGTCGAGCGAGGCGAGGGCCTGGTCGGAGCGTCCGGCTTCCATTTCGGCGGCAGCCCGGACCATCCAGGCGACGGCGGCGACGGTCGGCATCTCGGCCGCCTCGGCGTCCGGCAGGCAGTCGCTCTCCCCCGCGGCGAAGGCCGCGCAGGCGATCAGCCGACCGAGGTCGCCCGAGAAGAGCGACGGCAGCCGCGCGAACGCGGCGAGATCCCCGGACAGGACGAACCGGTCATAGGCGGCGACCGGATGATTCGGCAGCTCCAACACCGCGAGCGCCGCCGCAAGGTCGCCGCTTGCCGCCTGCCGGTAGAACTCCCACTCCACCGGCAGCGGGCCGGAAAGATCACCCGAAAGCAACCGCGCCAGGGCCGAGGCGGCCAGCGGCGAAGCACTTTCGGGCAGGAGCAGAAACCCCGCGGGAGGCGGCAGAATGCCGAGCGGTTGCGGGCCGACGGAAAGGGCGAGCGACGGAGCGGTCGAGGGTTGCGTCATCCCAGGGCCCCGATCGAACGGCGACCCTGCGGATCGCGGAAAGCGAGGGAATCTTTCGACCGACCGAGCGCAATGCGCAGCGTGCCGCGCGGCTCGTCCCAAAACGCGGGCAGGTCGCCGCACACGACGTCGGCGGGCAGGACCTCCCAGATCACCACCGCGCGATCTCCCGCGCGGTTGCGCCGCTTGAGCAGCAGCCCGCCGCCGCCGTCGCCGCGCACCGGCACGAGCCACAGCTCGCGCTCGACTACCCGGGCGACCATCGCGTCGGTGGGAAAGTACGCTTCGGCGACCGCGGCCGGCAGTCGGAGCGAACCCTCCGCCGTGAGCTCGACCGCGAGCGGCGCCATCTCAGTGTCCGCCCGCCAGCTCCGCGAGGAGGAGCGGAGCGAGCCTGCGCATCGCGGCATCGACCGGCGGCGAAAGGGGGGCGCCGAGCTCCAGCGACTCGGCTTCGATCAGGTAGGCGGTGATCTTTTGGGGGTACTCGTCCTTGAGCAGCCAGCGGGCGAAGGCGAGCGCATGATCCCAGCGGAAGGAATGGAGGTTCAGGCCTTCGAGCGGCGGGAGGCTCTCGACCTCTTCGCCCGGCAGCCGGAAGATCGCACCCGGCTCGCTGCCGCTGGAGCAGGCATCGACCAGGATCACGTGCGGCACGCCGCGCATTTGAAACGCCACGTCCATGCCCCCCGTGCCGCCGTCCGCGCAGCGGATGCCGAGCGGCAGCCCCAGCTCCCACAGGTGGCGGATGAAGATCGGCCCCACCGCGTCGTCGCCGCGCAGCAGGTTGCCGCAGCCGACGATCAAGGCCCGAACCTGCTCGGCCGAAGGCGGAGCGGTCCCCGTGGCTTCCGCGATGCGTTCGATCACTTTTGGACCTTCATCTGCAGCTAGCCTAACTCTCCGACGCGGAAATTCGACAATTCGCGGCCGGACTTGGCGTCGTAGACGTGGACGGTGCAGACCAGGCACGAGTCGAACGAGCGCGCCACGTGCCCCATCTCGACCGGATCGGTCGGATCGGCGATCCGCGAGCCGAGAAACGCCTGTTCCATCGGCCCCAGGGTGCCGACCCGATCGCGCGGGCCGATGTTCCAGGCGGTCGGCGTGACCACCTGATAGTTTTCGATCCGGCCGTTGCTGATCACGATCCAATCCGACAGCGAACCGCGCGCCGCCTCGGTCGAGCCGAATCCGCGCCCCTCCGCCAGCTCTTCGGGCTTGTTGTAGAAGCGTCCGTGCAGGTCGAGCTCGTCGAGCCACTTGCGGGAGAGCTGAACATATTTCGCCGCCTCGTGCATGCGCGCCATCACGCGCACCAGCACGCTCGGCCCCACCGTGCCTACGGCGTCCAGGAACAACGGATCGAAATCCTGATGCGCCGCGGCGTTCGGCCTGCCCGCGACCACCTGACGCGCGAGCGGCCCGGCTTCGAGCGGCATCGCCCCCTTACCCGGCACCTCGTAGCGAGGCGACTTCGCCCAGCTGTATTTGCCCTGCTTGTGGCCATCGAGCGGATCGATCGGATCGGTCTCGCCCTGCCAGGGATGCAGGAACCGGTCGCCCTTGTAGAACGAATGCGACGTGTCCTCGCGCACGTTCAGGTGGTCGAAGTCGTGGAAGCCCGCGCCGTCGTAGATTCCCGAGCGGTTGATCAGCGCGTCGTTCCTCCCCTCGATCGTCGGGTGCTCGTACAGCTCGGGCCGGAAATAGGTCCCGGTCGCAAGGTACGCGCCGCAGCCGGCGCCGAATTTGTCGAGCCCGGCGCGCAGGCCGAAGCGCAGGAACAACCCGCAGTCCGAGTTGCGCTGGCTGTCGTTTTCATCCGCCCAGGCGAGGACGTCCGCCCAGGTCTTGTTTTCCAGCCAGCGCTCGACCGAACAGCCGAGCCAGACCTTCTCCAGCCAGTCGCGTTTCCAGTTGTCGAGGATCGCGATCGCCCGCGTCACGTCCGAGAGGGTGGGCGCGCACATCACGCCGCCCGGAATCATGAAGCTCGAATGCGGCCATTGGCCACCGAACAGGGCGTAGACCTCGACCGGCTTGCCCGACATGGTGACGCCGCGCTCGTAGCTGGTGCCGACGAACGGCGCGAAGCGCCGCACCACCTCGTCGTACTCCGGCAGATGGGCGTAGTTCTTGTTCGTCAGATCGATCGCGAACAGGGCATAGAACCAGCGCGGAATCGATTGCAGGGTTTCGCACGCCTGGGCGATGTTCCGCACCAGCGTTGCGTTTCTCGGGACGTGGGTTTTCCATGCGGTGTCGAGCGCATAGACCGCCTTGTAGAGATGGCTGCCGCCGCAGATGCCGCAGATCCGCGGGGTGACGATCAAGCCGGCCTGAGGATCCTTGCCGCGCAGGATGATCTCGAAACCGCGGAACATGCTGCATTCGGTCCACGCGTCGGTGACCACCCCATCCTTGACCTTGACCCGCAGGTCGAGGTCCCCCTCGACGCGGCCCAGGGGACTGATCCGAAGGTCGATGGGCAGCGGCAAGAGGCCGGGCGGATCGGTTGCGACCGCGGTCGTCATGTCATTCTCCGTAAGCGTTCGAACCGCGGGCCTAGACGACGAACATGTCTTCCTTCGACCATTTCGGAGCCGCGATGCGGGCGGCGGCGGCGTGCGCCATGTAGGACACGTGATCGGTGCCTACGGGCACTTCCTTGGGAATCGTGCCGCTGATCTTCTGGGTCTTGAACACGGTGCCGGGCCTCAAGTCGTGGAACGGAAACTCCGGCTCGGTGCAGCCGGTGCACGGCATGCCGGCGCGCGTCTTGCTCGACTGGCGGTTCCACAGGATGCGGTTGCACGGCGAATGGGTGAGCGGGCCGCGGCAACCGAACTCATAGAACAGACAGCCGGTGCGGGTGCCCTGGCCGAATTCCATCGTCGCCTGCTTGTACTCGAAGAATTGGACGCGGGTGCAGCCGGTCTGGGTGAAGCTCTTGAAGAAGGTGATCGGGCGCTGGAGGTCGTCGAGCGCGATGTCGGCCGCTCGGCCGGAGGCGATCGCCACCAAAATCTGGGTGATCCAGTCGGGATGGGAAGGGCAGCCGGGAATGTTGATCACCGGCAGGCCCCACTTGGAACGGAAGCCGGCGCCCAGGAATCCGCCATGGTTGCGCTTCAGGTATTGGAGGCCGATGTTGTCCACCGGATTCGGTTCGGTCGCCGGAATGCCGCCCCAGCAGGCGCAATCGCCGATCGCAACGACCGCGTTGGCCTGCGGCGCCAGATCCCGCACCCAGTCCTTCATCGGCCGATCGGCGAACATGTTGTAGCGGCCGGTGCCGTTGGGCCCTTGGATCACCGTCCCCTCGAACACGAAGATGTCGAGCGGCCGGGCGCCGGAGGCGCAATCGTTGAAGATCTTCTTGGCGTTGTCGCCCATCTCCACCCCGAGCGACGGGTGCCATAGGATGTCGATTCCGAAATCGGTCACCAAATCGCAGGCGCTCGGCTCGTCCGCGTTCAAAAAGGACATGGTGTTGCCGCTACACGCACCACCTTGAAGCCAGAGCACGGTCGCCATCGTTTCTCGTCTCCTTCTCGCTCGATTCTTAGGGACCGAGGAATCTTGTCCGCTGCACCTTGACAGAGCAATAGCAAGAACTAGGTAGGGACACATCCGGCAACCCGGCCCGGCTGTGAAAACGCCCTACCCCCCCGCACCCCGAGGTATCAGGATCAAACCTCGCGCGACCGCCGCGCGTACCAGCTCCACCTGATTGTGGGCGTCGAGCTTCTGCATCAGGTTCGCCCGGTGGCGGGTCGCCGTGTGAGGGGAGACGCCGAGGATCTCGGCCACGTGCTGGGTGGTGTGACCGTCGGCGATCAATTGAAGGACATCGCGCTCGCGGGCGGTGAGGCCGGAGCGGGCGGTTTCGAGCGCCTTGACGTGGGCGAAATCGATGCTGCGGCTGACGTAACGTTCGCCGGCGAGCACGGCGTCGAGCGCCAGGAACAACTCGTCGTCCATCGCGTGCTTCAGGAGGTAGCCGTCGGCCCCGTCGGCGAGCGCCTGGGCGATGAATTGCGCGTCGTCGTACATCGAGAGCACCAGGACCCGCGTGCGCGCTCCACCCGCGCGCAGCCGACGCAGCGCCTCCAGGCCGTCGAGGCGCGGCATCGAAAGGTCGAGCAGCAGTGCGTCGGGGTCCGTGTCGCGCACGGCGATCAGCGCGTCCTCGCCGTTGCCGGCTTCGGCCACCACGGTGAAACGGCCGTCGGTCGCGAGCAGGGCGGCGAGCCCCCGGCGCACCAGGGCATGATCGTCCGCGAGCACGATGCTAAACACTGTCGCCTCCTCCCCACGGGACCGAGACCTCGACCGACGTTCCCTCGCCCGGCAGGGTCACGATCGACAGGGTGCCGCCGAACATTCCGACCCGCTCGCGCATGCCGAGCAGGCCCAAGCCGTGACGGACCGTGCCGGGATCGAAACCGCTGCCGTCGTCGGCGACCGTCAGGCGGAGCCGTCCGCCTTCGGCGACCAACGACAAGCGGACCCGCAACGCGTCCGCGTGGGCCGCCACGTTGGTGAGCGCCTCCTGCGCGATGCGATAGATCGCGATCTCCGCCGCCGACGCGAGAGAGGCGGGGATCGGCGGTAGGTCGAGATCGACCTCGAAGCCGGCGCGTACGCTGTATTCGATCGCCAGCTGGCGCAGAGCGACCTCCAGCCCGAGCTGGTCGAGAGTCGGCGGACGCAGGCGGCGCGCCAGGTCTTTGATCCGCGTCGTCGCCGCGTTGACCTGCTCGCGCAGGTGATCGAGCTGCTCGCGCAAAGCCGACTGCTCGACCGGCACCAGGCGGGCCATCACCTGCAGGCCGAGCTTCACCCCCACCAGCGCCTGGCCCGCCTCGTCGTGCAGCTCGCGCGCGATGTGCTGGCGCTCGTCCTCCAAGATCGTCACGTTGTGCGCCGAGAGCGCCCGGATCTCCTGGCTCTTGCCTTCGAGGTCGGAGAGCAGGCGGGTGTTTTCGATCGCCACCGCGGTCGTGTTCGCGAGCGATTCGAGAAACATTGCGTCCTGCCAGGAAAACGGCGGCTGGTCGACCCCCCGATGCAGCTCGAAGAAGCCGAGCACCCGGCCGTCGCTCGACTTGATCGGAATGCAGACGGCGCGCCCGACCGCGAAGCGCCGGGCGAGATCGAGATCGGCGAGCGGATCGTGCGGGTAGTCGTTGGCGAGATAGGGAAACTCGATCTCCAGCAAGTAGCCGGCCAGGCCCTCGCCGCGCCGGAACCGCCGCGGCCCCTCGCTCCAACCAGCGCGATGCCAATAACCCGTGGATACCATTTCGAGCTCGCCCGAAGGCGACAGCTCGGCGAGCCCCGCCAGCCCTCCGACACCTTTCAAAAAGCGCGCGGCGTGCTCCACCAGATGACGGACCAGCTCGGAGGAATCGAGGTGGGCGTTCACCGCCGCGCCGAACGCGAGCAGCGCTTCGAGTCCGGTCGACCAATCCCCCAGCCGTTCGATTAGAAGCGCGCGCTCGAAGCCGACCGCCGCCTGGAGCGCGATCGTCTCGGCCAAACGATATTCGAGCGCGCCGAACGGCGCCGGCCCCCGGCGGTTGACCGCGAGCAGCACCGCGACCGTGCGCCCCTGGTTGTCGAGCGCCGGTACCGCCAGCGCGTTGCGCCAGCCGAGGTCGCCGAGCTGCAGGCGGTAGGCAACCTCGTCGCGCGGCGCGCAGGCGAGCACGCCGCGCCGTTGGCGTGCTACCTGGAGCAGTAGAGCGAGCGTCGGCTCGTCGGGCGGCGGCGCCGGAACGCTCTGGCCGACGACGTAGACGCCGATCGCCCCCAGAGCCTGGTCGTCGGTGACCGCGACCACCGCCCGGCTGGCGTTCAAAGCGATCGCGAACGCGCGCGCGAGCGACGTGGCGAGATCGGGGCTCGACAGCTCGTTGACCACGGCCCGCGCGGTGCCGTGAACCCGTTCGATCGCCGCCAGAATCCGCCCGCTCTCGGCCCGCGCCGCGGCCGGGTTCCAAACCTCGGTATCGGGCCGCTCTTGAAGCGTGCCCAAGGAGGGCATCGGCGGGGCGAGAATGAACGGGTCGTAAGGCATCGAATCACATTGCCGCGGCCGCGATTTCGGGTGGGCGCGCGGCAGCCGAGGTGAAATCCGGTCCGAGGCGGCGGCGCTCTTCGAGGAACGCCAGCCACTCCTCCATCCCGAAGCCGGTCTTGGCGGAGGTGACGATCACCGGCAGGCCCGGGCGCACCGCTTCGATGTTCGCGCGCGCCGCCGCCTCGTCGAATTCGCACGGCAAGGCGAGATCCCACTTGGTGATCAAGGCGAGGTCCGCTGAATTGAAGATCCCGGGGTATTTGAGCGGTTTGTCCTCGCCTTCGGTCACCGACAGGAGGACCACGCGCACCGCCTCGCCCAGGTCGTAGCTCGAAGGGCAGACGAGGTTGCCGACGTTTTCGACGAACAGGTAGGCGAGGCCCGCGAGCGGCCAGCCTTCGAGGTGCGATTCGACCCACTCGGCTTCGAGATGACAGCGCCCGTGGGTGTTGATCTGGCGCACCGGCGCGCCGCTCGCCGCCAGGCGGCGCGCGTCGTTGTCGGTTTCCAAGTCGCCGACCAGAGCCGCCACCGGCACGCTGCGCTTCACCAGCTCGGAGAGCGTCCGTTCGAGAAACGCGGTCTTGCCGGTGCCCGGGCTCGACACCAGGTTGAGGGTCAAGACGTCGGCGGCGCGGAACCGCGCGCGCAGGGCGCGGGCGGTCTCGTCGTTCTTGTTCAGGATGTCCCGCCGAAGCTCAAGGATGCGAGTGGTCATAAAGCCGTTTCCCCGCTTGCCAAGCTGTCCGCGCGCCCGTCGGTGGCCGTCTCGTCTTCGAGGGAATCGACCTCGATCGCCTCGATGTGCAGCTCGCGCCCCTTGCGGATGTCGCCGCTCGGAGTACCGCAGACCGTGCAGCGAAACTGCGTCGGTCCCGGCAACTCCACGTCCCGCGCACAGGTGGCGCAGTGGACGATCAAGGGTACCTCGCGCACGACCAGCCGGGAGCCTTCGAGCAGTGTATCCCGGACCGCGATGTCGTAGCAAAATAGAAGCGAATCCACCGAAACGCCCCCGAGCACGCCTACCGCGATGCGCACTTCGCGCACCCTTGGCGACCCGGCCCGCTCCACCACCGGAAGCGCCAGCTCGACCAGCGAATGGGCGATCGACAGCTCGTGCATGTTGCGGCGGATCAGCCGCCGAGCCCCCGGCCGTAGCTCTTCGCCACGTAGAGCACGAGGCGAACCGTAGCCTGGATCTCGGGGTCCTTGAGCGAGCGGTACAGCTCGAACAGGCCGACCGGCTTGGCCGGATGGGCGAGAAAGTCCTGGTAGCTCGCCGCCACTGTGCGCCCGATCCGGACGAGCACCTCGACGGTCTGGCGATCGAACATTCCCGCCTCGGCGAGCACCTCGCCGGCTTCGACCAGGCCGGGCAGCTCCGAGATGATGCGGCGGACCCGCTCGGGGTCCAGGTCGGGAATCGCGGTCTTTAGATCGGACATGCCCTCGGCCACCGATTCGATCACGGCATCGCTCCGGCGCAAGAAGCCGTCGAGCGAATCGAGCAGAAAGGCGATCACCTCGACGTTGCCGAGCAGCGAGGAGAGCGCCTGGATCGTCTTGGGATCGCCGAGCTTTTCGAGCAGGCCGGAGTCGAGCAGCCGGGAAACCTCGGGCCGGGCCGCCAGGTCCGCCATGCGCCCTCCCGTCCGCAACAACTGGGGCACCTTGGCCATCAGCTCGCCGCTTCCCTCCTCCCCCACCATGTGGCGCAGCTCGCCCATCCCTTGGGCGACGGAGTCGGCGACCACCTCGGCGCGACGGAGAAACCCTTCGAACGCCTCGACGGAGAAGACGATGACGTCCAGCCGATCGAGCAGGCGGTTCAGCGAGTCGACCGTCGCCGGCTCGCCAAGCCTCTCCAGCAGGCGCTCCTGGGGGGTGAGCACCCCGGCGCTGCCGTCACCGCCTGTCGCCATGCGTGATCCTCCCTGCGACGCGAGGTTCCCAAGATCCCGACTGTATACCCCCACGCGCCCGCGCAACCATGGCATAAGTTTGCCATCTAAACATCCCGACAAATTTACCGCCCGGATTCCGAAAGAGAGCCCAAAGAACCCCTGCTGCTAGAGTCGCTCCAATGCCTTCCGACCCGCCGATCCGCCACCGCCTGAGTGTCGGCGGAATCGTCCAGGGGGTCGGGTTTCGCCCTTTCGTTTACTCCCTCGCGACCCGCTACGGCCTGGGAGGCTCGGTGAGGAATGTGGCCGGGGGCGTGGCGATCGAAATCGAAGGGCCGGCGGAGAACGTCGCCGCGTTCGAGCGCAATCTCTCCGCCGAGGCGCCCCCGCTCGCGGCGATCGACGAGATCCGCATCGAAGAGAGGACGCCGGGCGGAGAGCGCGGGTTCAAGATCGAAACCAGCGGCGCCGCAGAGGCCGTGCCGACTCCCGTCTCTCCCGATGTCGCCGTCTGCGACGCCTGTCTCTCGGAGCTGTTCGACCCGGCGGACCGCCGCTATCGCTACCCGTTCATCAACTGCACCGACTGCGGCCCGCGCTTCACGATCATCGCGTCGCTCCCCTACGACCGGCCGAGGACGACGATGCGCGCGTTCGCGATGTGCTCTCGCTGCCAGGCAGAATACGACGATCCGAAGAGCCGGCGCTTCCACGCCCAGCCGAACGCCTGCCCGGAATGCGGGCCTTCGCTCACCTTTCGAGTCGCCGGACGCGGCTCCGCCCCTCAGCCGGAGGCGCTTCTTGCCGCCGGCCGCGCGCTCGATGCAGGGGAGGTCGTCGCGATCAAAGGGATCGGCGGCTTCCACCTTGCCTGCGATGCCACCTCCGATCGCGCGGTCGCCGAGCTGCGTCGCCGGAAAGGACGCGGCGACAAACCGTTCGCCGTGATGGTGCCGGACCTCGACGTCGCGCGCCGGTTGGCGATCCTCTCCGCTGATGAGGAACGCCTTCTCGCCGGCCGCGAACGGCCGATCGTGCTAGTCGAAAAGCGCCAGGGCCTTCCTCTCTCGGAACTCGTGGCGCCCGGCCAGGCCCGGCTCGGCCTGCTGCTCCCCTACTCGCCGCTCCACCATCTGCTGCTCGCCGGCCGAGTCCTGGTCATGACTTCCGGCAACCGGAGCGAAGAGCCGATCTGTCGAGAGAACGACGAGGCGCTGGAACGGCTTGGCGATCTTGCCGACGCGTTTCTGCTCCACGACCGGGAGATCCATGCGGTCTGCGACGACTCGGTGATCCGAGTTTTCGAAGAGCGCGAGCTGCCCCTGCGCCGCTCGCGCGGCTACGCGCCCTATCCGTTGCGGCTTCCTTTTCCTTCTCCCCCGCTGCTGGCAGTCGGCGCGGAGCTGAAAGCGACGTTCTGCCTGGCGCAGGACCGCAGGGCGTTTCTGTCCCAGCACATCGGCGACCTGGGCAATCTCGAAACGCTCACCGCGTTCGAGCGCGCGGTCGAGCACCTTTCCGATCTCTTCCGCATCGAGCCCGAGCGAATCGCCTGCGATCTCCATCCCGACTACCTGGGGACCCGCTGGGCCGAGCGGCAAGCCGCCGGGCGCGGCCTGCCGCTCGTCCGCGTGCAGCACCACCACGCGCACATCGCCGCCTTGATGGCCGAGCACGGCCTGCCCGGCGACCGGCCGGTGCTCGGCGCAAGCTTCGACGGCACCGGCTACGGGCACGACGGCGCGATCTGGGGGGGAGAGATCCTGCTCGCCTACTACGCCCGCGCCGAACGGATCGCCCACCTGCGCTACGCCCCGCTGCCGGGAGGGGATGCCGCCATCCGCCACCCCCGGCGGATGGCACTCGCCCACCTGGCCGCCGCGGGGATCGAATGGCATCCCGAGCTTCCCCCCGTCGCGGCGACGCCGGAAGGCGAACGGCGGATCCTGGCGCGGCAGCTGGCGACCGGATTCGGCACCGTGCCCACGAGCAGCATGGGCCGTCTGTTCGATGCCGTCTCCGCCCTCGCCGACCTCGCCCAGGAATCGCGATTCGAAGGCCAAGCGGCGATGGCGCTCGAAGCCGCGGCGGAGGGCTCGACGGGCGGCGAAACGGGCGGCGGGACCTATCGTTTCGCGCTGCGCGACGAGGACATCCTGCGCCTCGATCCGACCCCGCTGCTCGCGGCCGTGGTGCGCGACCGGCTGCGTGGCGAGGATCCCGGAAAGATCGCCGCCCGCTTTCACACCGCGGTCGCCGACGCCCTGGTCGCCGCCTGCCTCCACGGCAGGAAGAAGACCGGTGTTTCGACCGTCGCCCTCTCGGGCGGGGTGTTCCAAAACGTCCGGCTGCTGCGCCTCGCGAAAGACGGTCTCACCCGCGCGGGCTTCGCGGTGCTCACCCATCACAAGGTGCCGCCCAACGACGGCGGCTTGGCGCTCGGCCAGGCGGTGATCGCCGGGGTCCATCCGGCGTAGAGCGACAGGAGCGTTCCATGCATCGACCCTTGACCTACCTTTCTCTGCTGGCGCTCGCCCCACTTTCGCTTCCTGCGCAGGCTCCCACCGATCGAAAGGCCGAGAAACTGGACCGGCCGCCGCGCGTTGCGGCGAGACGGCACGCTGTTGAACGGCGTGGGATTTCGCCGACGGTCCGCGTGGAGCGAACACTGGCGGTGTGGCCGTCTCGGCGCCCGCGCAGGCGAGACGCCGACGGTCCCAGGAACAGCACACCCTTCAATCAAGATTTCGATAGCCGCACTCCGGCGTTTCGTTTAGGCTGGCCGAAACTCCGGAGAGTACCCTTATGCGCCTTTTAGCCCGTCTCGCCCTCCTCGCTCTCTTTGCTTCAACATTCTCGCTTCCCCTGGCCGGGCAGGTGCCGGTCCAGGTCGCGGATTTGAATACGACGCGGTACGACAACGGCGACTCGTATTTTTTCCGCAGCGAATTCGTCGAATTCGGCGGCCTCGTATATTTCACCGCGTCCGATGTTCTGCATGGGCTGGAGCTGTGGAAGACCGACGGCACGGAGGCGGGCACGGTGCGCCTTACCGACCTCTGCCCCGGTTCGTGCGATTCGTTTCCGCGCAATCTGACCGTCGTCGGGGGTTCGATCTACTTTTCGGCGGACGACGGCGCGCACGGGTTCGAGCCGTGGATTACGGACGGCACGACCGCCGGGACGCGGATGATCCGCGACACCGTGCCCGGGCTGGGTGGCAGCTTTCCGAATCTGTTGCGGGTGCTGGGTGGGCGGGTCTTCTATTCGGCGAGCGACCCTGATGCCGGTTCGGAGCTTTGGGTGACCGACGGCACGGCCGGCGGCACGGGGCGATTGGTCGACATCCAACCCGGACCGAACAGTTCGCAGGCGATCCCTTGGCAGGTCGTCGGTACCAATCTCTTTTTCTCCGCGGACGACGGCGTCCACGGTGTGGAGCTTTGGGCCACCGATGGCACCGCGGCGGGAACGCGGATGGTGCTCGACATTTTTCCGGGCGCCACGGCGTCCCTCTTGGGATTCATTCCGCTACCCGGGCTCAACCGATTCGCCGCGCTCGGATCGCGCATTTTCTTTGCCGCCGCCGACGCGACGAACGACTACGAGCTTTGGGCAAGCGATGGCACCGCGGCGGGAACCACGCGGGTCGCCGACATCCATCCCGGCCCGGACGCCTCCGTGCCAACCTACTTCGAGGTTCTAGGATCGATCCTCCTCTTCAAGGCCGGTGATGGCACGACCGGCACGGAGCTCTGGCGCACCGACGGCACGGAGGCCGGCACGGTGGCGGTCAAGGATATTTACCCCGGCACCACCGGATCCGACCCCTACGAGCTGACCCGTTTCGGCAGTGCGCTTTATTTTCATGCCAACGACGACGTGCATGGGCGCGAGCTGTGGAAGTCCGACGGTACCGAAGCCGGAACCGCCCTGGTCGCGGATATCCGGCCGGGCGTCGATTCCGGGCTCCAGCTCTTTTACAGCCCGCACAGTTTGACGCCCGTCGGCTCGCGGCTGCTCTTCTTTGCCGACGACGGAGTCTCCGGCAACGAGGTGTGGGCGACCGACGGCACCCTGGCAGGCACGGCGCAGGTCGCCGATCTCAATCCGGGTTCCGCTCACGCGGACGGCGGCAGCTTCGTCGGCGGCTTCGAGCTCCGGTCGTTTCCGGGGGCCGCTGGTACTTCACCGTCTACGACGGTCCCTACCTCGAAGGACATCATCTCTTTGCCTCCGATGGCACCGCGGCGGGGACGGTTCGAGTCAAGCGGCTGGGCGACGAGCGCTCCGGCGTCACGCTGCCCCTTTTCGGCCGCGCGCTCGATTCGCGCGCCACGACGGCCTTGGCGAATCGCCTGATCTTTTCGGGCGACGACGGCATCCAAGGAGGCGAACCGGCGGCGAGCGACGGCACGCCGACGGGGACCGCGCCCCTGCTGGACGTGAACCCGGGGTTCGACACCTCGACTCCAGGCGAAATGATCACGCTCGGTTCGCGGGCGCTTTTCAGCGCATGGCAGGGCACGGGGGATCGCACCCTCTACGCCACCGACGGCACTTCGATCGGCACCGTCCCCCTTTCGCCGCTCTCGCAGCCGAGCTACCTCACTGCCCTTTCAGGGACGGCGTATTTTTCCGCCTCCGATACCGCCCACGGCACCGAGGTCTGGAAAAGCGACGGCACCCCCGGCGGGACCGGTCTCGCGTTCGATCTCGTACCGGGCACCCCAAGCTCGTTTCCGGCATCCTTCACGCCGCTCGGCGGCAAGCTGTTCTTCACCGCGTCGGATCCGACCGCGGGCTACGAGCTGTGGGCAACCGACGGCGCGACCGCCAACCGCGTGGCCGACATCGCGCCGGGGACCGCGAGCGGATTCCCCACCCAGCTCGCCCCGTCACCCGACGACCCTTCCGGCCCCACGATCTTCTTTGCCGCCGACGACGGAACGAACGGCCGCGAGCTGTGGATCTCCGACGGCACCGCCGCCGGCACCTACCTCGTCCGGGATCTGGCCGTCGGGCCGGCGTCTTCGATCGAAGCCTCACCGATCGACTCGTTCGCCTCGGAAAGCGGCGCCACGATGGCCACCTTTCCGAGCGGTCTCGCCGTCTTCGCCGCGTCCGACGTACCCGGCGACGAAGAGATCTGGACGAGCGGCGGGTGGCCGGTCCCGAGCAACACCTTCCGCCTCGCCGACGTCAACGTCGGACCGTCCGGCTCCCAGCCGCGCCAGCTCACGCGGGTCGCTCAGCGAATCGTCTTCGTCGCCGACGACGGCGTCCACGGCCGCGAGCTGTGGATGGCGACGCAGGACAACCTGACCGCCATGCTGCTCGCCGACGTCTTGCCCGGCCCCGCCTCCTCGGTGCCGCAGCACCTCACCGGCTTCGGCGGGCTCGTCCTGTTTTCTGCCGACGACGGAACGCACGGCCGTGAGCCTTGGGTGACCGACGGAACGCCCGAGGGGACTCGACGAATGGCGGACATTGCCCCCGGGCCGCTTCCCTCGAGCCCGTACAACTTCACCGCGGTCGGCGGCGACCTCTATTTCGCGGCCACCGACGCGGTCTCGGGCTTCGAGCTCTGGCGCGTGCCGCGTTCGAGCCTGGGCGCGCACCTCACCGCCACCAAGCAGGTGAGCGGTCAGTTCGTGGCTGGCGGTCTGGTGACCTACACGATCGTCCTCACCAACACCGGGTTGGGCGCCCAGCTCGGCAATTCCGGCGTCCAACTCGAAGATCCGATCTCGCCCAGCCTGGCGCTCCAGAGCGTTACGGCTTCCTCCGGAACCATCACCCACGCCGTTCCCGGTCCTCAGATCAACTGGTCCGGCGAGATCCCGGCGGGTGGTCAGGTGACGATCACGATGATCTTTCGAGTCCAGCCGGGCACGCCGCCCGAAACGGTGATCACGAACCAGGCGACGGTCCATTTCGATTCCGACGGCGACCTGGTCGACGACACGAACATCTCGACCGACGACCCCGGCCAGCCGGGCGGGCAGGACGGCACCACGTTCCGCGTCGGCCTCGGGCTCTACACCGTTCCGCCCTGCCGGGCGTTCGACAGCCGGCCCGGCTCGCCGCTTTTGAACGGCTTTACGCAGACGGTCACGATCGCCGCGGTCTGCGGCATTCCGGCGACCGCCAAGGCGTTGTCGTTCAACCTGACCGCGATCGGACCGAACACCCTCGGGTTCCTCCGAGTCTATCCTTCCGGCTCCCCTGCGGGCATCGTCTCTCAGATCAACTTCGGTCCCGGGCAGACCCGGTCGAACAACGGCATCATCGAAATCGGCACCGACGGAAAAGTGGTGGTCGCCGCGGCGCTCACCTTCGGCGGCGCGGTCGATTTCGTGCTCGACGTCGTGGGGTATTTCGAGTAGACCCCAGGGACGACCTGCACCCCGGCGGGGGTGAAGCCCCCCGCGGACCGGGCCGCGTCTCCGATAAACTGCACCCCATGCGCCGACACGCCCTTCTCGCCTGCCTCGCTTTCGGGCTCGCTCCCCACCTCGGCGCCCAAGTTCTGGCGCCGTATCTCGTCGCCGACATCAACACGCAGACCGATGCGATGGGTTCCGATCCGATGCCGATCGGCAGCATCGGCGGCCGGGCGCTTCTGTTGGTCGGGCAGAGGCGAGAGCTTTGGTCGAGCGACGGCAGCGAGGCGGGGACCACGCCGCTCGTCCAGACCGCGGGTTTCCTTGCGTTCGCGGCCACCCCGGGCGGGCGCTTCGCCTTTCTCCGCGAGCCGGTTGGCGAGGGGTACCGCCCGTGGGTTTCGGACGGCACTCCGGCAGGGACCTACCCGCTCTCGGTGGCGCCGTTTGCAGGTTCATTCATGCAGTTTCAGCGGCGGTGGCTCCACCTGCCGGGCACCGACCGGATCTATTTCGGCGGCGACCGGGATGGCTTGGGTTACGAGCTTTGGACCACCGACGGCACCGCGGGGGGGACCCGGCTCGTCGCCGATCTCGCGGCGGGGCCGGACGGGTCAGAGCCGCACGAGCTGACGCTCTTCCGCGGCCGGGTCTATTTCGCCGCCGACGACGGGCGCGGCGATTCGCTCTGGACCACCAACGGCACGACCAACGGTACCCGGTTGATCTCCGACCCCGACCCGCAAAGCCGGCAGAGCAACGGCCCGCGCTTCTTGAAGGTGGTCGGACAGACCCTGTTTTACTTTCTCGAACGGCCGGACGGCTGGTCGCTGTGGAAGAGCGACGGCACGAAGCCGGGCACGCGCCAGATCGCCCGCCTCCCGGTTCGCCCCTCGTCGCAATTCGACCTGCCGCAGGGGGTCTCCCACCTCGGCAAACTGTTCTTCATCGCCGAGCCGGTGACCGGGGGCGGGGGCGCGCAGCTCTGGGCCTCGGACGGCACGGCGGCCGGCACGCGCGCGGTTGCCTCGTTTCCAACCGGAGACCCTCTCGCGTTCCGGCTCTCCGCGATCCAGCCGGCGGGGCAGCTGCTGTTCGCCGCGGACGAGCCGGTCCGCGGCCGCGAGTTGTGGACCACCAACGGACTCCCCGGCGGCGCCCGGCTGCTCAAGGACATCTGCCCCGGCCCCTGCGACGGCCTGGATTTCGAGCCGTTTCTTGAGTTCGGCGGCCGGCTCTGGCTGCGGGGCTCAACCCCGGCGCAAGGCATCGAGCTCTGGACCACCGACGGCACGACGGCCGGCACGCGCCTATTCAAAGATCTCTGCCCGGGCAGCTGTTCGGCCCGGCCCCGGCAGCTCGGCCTCATCGGAGCAACGCTCTACCTCTCGGCCTCGGACGGCCAGGCCGAGCAGCTCTGGCGCACCACCGGCACGCCCGCCGGCACCGTTCGCCTGACTCAGGCACCCAATGCGCTCGGCGGAATCCTGCCGATGGGGGCCGTCGCCGGTGCCGCGTTTCTCTTCAGCGGCACCGACCCCGTGCACGGCCGAGAGCTCTGGAAGACGACCGGGACCGTCGCCTCGACCGGGCTGCTGGCCGACCTCGCCGACGACCCGTCGGCCAGCTCGAACCCCCACGATTTGGTACGGGCGGGAACACGGGCGATCTTTCTCGCCGACGATGGCGTCCATACGGGGCGCATCTGGTCGAGCGACGGCACGACGGCCGGCACCCGGCGGCTGCCCTTCGAGACCGGAGAGTTCGCCGAAGAGCTCGGGTTCGCGCATGCGGTCGCCGCCGAGCATTTCGCCTACCTGTACCGGGGGGCCATCCGGGAACGGGCGCTCTGGCGTTCGGATGGCACGACGGCAGGGACGTTTCCGGTCACCCCCCCGGGGCTCCGCGAGTCACCCGATGGGGTTGCCCCGTTGGGGCTCGGCGACCGGGCGTATTTCGTCGGCACCGACACCGCGCACGGCGAGGAGCTCTGGGCCACCGACGGAACCGCCGCCAGCACCCACCTGGTGGCCGAAAGCCGGCCCGGCCCGCAAGGCTCCCGCCCGGATCACCTGGAGCCGTTCTTGGGCGGGCAGCTGCTGTTCGAAGCGAGCGACGAGCTGATCAACACCCGGCCCTATGTGACAAACGGTACCGCCGCCAGCACCCGCCTGCTGGAAGAGGCCTATCCGTTTCTCGGCGAGGTGGGCGAGCACACCCTCGCGGGAAACAAGTTCTTCTTCCTCCGCCCCGACGCCACGCTCTGGGTGAGCGACGGCACGGCCGCCGGAACCCTGCTCGTTTCGCCGGAAGGCGTGCAGTCCCTCGCGCTCTTTGCCGCGGGCGGCAAGGTTTTATTCTCCGCTAGCTCCGGCGGCGAGACCTACCTGGGCGTCTACGTGAGCGACGGGACCGCCGCGGGAACTAAGCTCGTCGGCAGCGACTTCGCGTTGGTCCAGAACCTCGCCTACCTCCCCCCGGTCGGGGTCGGAAGCCGCGTCCTGTTCACCGCCTATCGCCTCGGCGACTTCACCCACCCGGCCCTCTGGGTCACCGGCGGCACCCCGGGCACGACCTTCCCGCTGATCGAGCCCGACGACTCCGCGAGCCTCCCCACCAACGCCACCCCCTTCGCCGGCCGCCTCCTGCTCCGCAGCAATTCTACCGTCTGGCTCACCGACGGCACCCCGGCCGGAACCACCGTCGAGCTGCCCCCCGACCCGGGGAGCGGCCCAGCCCCCATCCTCACCGTCGCCGGAGAGCGGGCGTTTTTCGCCAGGTTCAGCCCGGAGGCGGGGGTGGAGCTGTGGGCTCTGCGGGTGCCGTGAGCGAGAAGGTTCGGTTCGGCACAAGGTTGGCCGCAGGCTTTGCAAGAGGTGAGGTCCCTGTATCCTTCGGCGCCGACTCACCAGTCCGTCGGCGCCGAAGGGGGGCGGGAAGCGTTTCGAACCGCCAGTTGCGCGGGTCTCCAGCAAGTTACTCGCGACTGGTGGGCGACGCGGCGACGCGCAGTAAAATCGAGAGGATCTGTCGTTCCGCAGGCTTCGAACCGCCCATCATTTGTACGCCGGTTGAGTTGGTAGAGGAGGCACTATGAAATTCTCAGACCCCATCGTGGACGAAGCTCGCGCGGCTCGCCAAGCCATCGTCGAAGAGTGCGACTACGACCTCGACAAGTTGGCCCTTGTGCTCAGGGAGCACGAAACGCAGTCCGTCCGAAGGTTGGTTCACCTGCAGCCGAAAACGCCTATTCCAATTCCCCTTTGCGGAAAGCGTCCTGAGTTCACGAGAAGCTAGAGACCAAGGCAAAGCACCGGAAGGGAGTCGGTTCCGGGTGCCGCTCACACGAGCTGGAGCAGGATCGCCTCCTGAAGACTACCGATACTCGCTACGCTGGTGACGCCATTCCGGACGATCGCCGCTCTCCATTCCGCGACAACCTCTGGCCGAACTTCCCCGTGGGGCTCCGCAATCCACTCTCCAGCCGCAGCCGCGACTGAGACATCAACTGAGGGATGCGTAAGAAGGAGCCGCAGGGTCGAGGGGAAGATCTCTCGACGGCCGGTCAAGTAGATTTCCTCAGGGTGCTCCGCCGCGAGTGCCAAGGTTTTCGCGAGGAGATCGGCCGAAAGATCAGGTGATCTCAGGGCTACGCCGAGCGCGCCGCTTGCCAATCCCGGCGTGCCGAGGCATTTATTGAGCGCATTCTCCCAACCCGCCTCGAGGTGCTCGACGGCAAACTGTAAGAAAGGTTGAACGAAGCCTCCTTCAAATCCTTGTGCGAGGAAAGCGTCCAACCAAGGAATGCGAGACTGAGCAGCGCAAGCGAGTTCCCGGCAGACCTGCCCGAGTTTGCCGGTGCTCACCATACCGATACGATTCTTTTCGCCCAGGTAGAAAGAAAAACGCTGCGAGGCCCCTGTCGGCCCAAATCCGCTCCACATTTCCGCCCACTCACGCACCCGCTGCGCTTCGATCTCTCGACAGGCCACAGGCTCAGTCGGGTCGGTCCAGCCTGGAAAGAGAAACTCAAACCTCGGATCCCGCTCGATCGGCAGCTTGATGTTCAGCCGGATCGCGAGCTCGGAGAAACCCTTGGAGAGCCCTGGACTCGATCGAGCCAGGGGAGCGAGATCTCGAATAACTCGCTCACCTAGACCATGGATAGCCCGCCTCAAGGGCTCATCAACTCTCTCCATCATGGCGGACTCCGGATCAGCCCAATCCCACGTGGCCGATACCAGGTGTTGCCAGGCTGTGTCGTCGATTTCACGAACGGCGCAACGAGTCTCGTCCCAAAGAGTACTTAGTTGTTGAATCTGACCAAGAGAGAGAAGACCAAATCGGTCAGAGAGAGTCTGGCCGGCACCGGGGTCTCGCGACTGGTATCTAAGCTTCACAGAGAGCGCATGAAGAACAGCGCGCAAACCAACCCCCGGCGATCCCCCTTCCGTCAGAAAGTCTCTGGCGACACTCGCGAGCACTCTTCGCCGCACGACGAGCTGGTTGGGTTCGTACAGCGCAACCTCAAGATCTTCGATCCAGTTGGCCAACGGACCGAAGGCTTCATTTCGATCCCTCTCGCCGCCTTTTATCCGAGAATCCAGCGTATAAAGGATCTTGCGGATCGCAAGGTCCGGCGCCTTCGGCAGGGCACCGGCAGCCACTTCGCGCACATCGCCGGGGTAATTTTCAAGCGCCCACTCCGCATGCCCCCCGTCGAGAGCCGCGAGCAGATTCCAGGCGTGAATAGAACCTGCGCGCCTTACCAGCTCTCGAACCTCGTCGCAGTCGATCTCTCCGCCGCTCGTGATCGCCGAAAGGATTGCCTCGACCGCTTTCGGTAAGCTCGGCGCCTTGTGGATAAGCTTCCGAAAATCCATTGCAAAGGCGTTTCCCGAGAAGAAGACTGTCCGTAAAAGCGCGCTGCGAAACACCCGTGGCCAGACGCTTAGGACACCGCCGCCCAATTCGCGCAGGACACCTCCCGATGCCAGGCCTGACGCGATCCGGCGGGACTCACCCGGCCTGAGTTCCAGAAAGGTACTGACATCCTCGAGACTCATGCCGCGGTCGCCGCCGAGGCTCAGGCAAGCGAGAACGTCCTTCGCTTCACTTCCAACGAACCGGTCGAAGAACGTGGAAAGTTGGCCTGCGACCGCCGACCCGTCGCTGAGTTCCTGCCAGGCCCCTTCGCGCGCGAGAGTCGCGATCGTCACCGCGAGACCGGGCTGGTTCGCCGCCTGGTCGACCAAGATGCGCATCGTCCGTTCATCGACCTTCAGGCCCACCTGATGCATCACCTCAACGATTTGATCGCGGGTCAGAGGTTCGAGCGTCCGAACCTGCGGCGTCGGCAAGCTTCCCATCTCATACAGAACAGCTTCCCTTCCTCCCTCCCAGGTCGACGCAACAATCTGTACCGACGAATCGATCTCCCGGAAAAGCCGCAAAAGGGCCGGGATGCGATCGGGTTCCACATGAGCATCGTCGATCACGACGATCTTCGGTCGAAAATCGCGCAGCGCGTTGGCGATTTCAGCGTCGCTCGCATCCGGTCGAGCGAGGAACAGCGCATCCCAGTCGCGGTGGAGCATCAGGTGGCGGAGAAGGAAGGTCTTTCCCGAACCCCGCCCGCCCACCAGCAACCGAGGGCCGTCGGTTTGAAGCAGCCAGTCGATGTCCGACTCTCGGCCGACCGGCTCCAAATCGAGGAGGGGCCGTCGAGTTTGAGGAATCGTCGACAACGCCGAAGGCTGGCCATCGAGGCCTAGCAACTCCTTACACCATTCGCTTCGGTGGTACAACAGGAGCACGAAATCTTCTGCCCCGTGGATTAGATGGAGGTGGAAGCCGAGATCGGCAGCCGCTTTCTCAAGTGCAGTTCGCAGCCGTCCATCGATTGCCTTGGTGGTTGCGAACACAGCGGTGTCGGCGTAAGCATCTCGCGCGCGAACGGTTTTCAGATTTTCTCGAAGATTCCCCGTCAGATCGTCTCCGGTGGTACAGACCAGCGGCCACCAGCGCCCGTTGACCGGGATGGCCCCGTCGAACCCTCCATCCGATCCTCCGGGAACCAGAGCGATCCCTGGGAAATCCGCACGGAGCAGATCGACGGCGCAGCGCTCGAAGGCATCCGGAGAGATCGGTCCCTCCTCAAGAGCGTCCAGGATCTTCCGATAGTAGGGATCGCGGATCACCGGGCGGCTCATCGCAATTCCGCCAAGAGCAGGCCCAGGTCGCGCATCAGATCCTTTCCGCGACCGTAGCCTCGGGCCTGAATCGATTCCAGGGCTTCTCGCGCCACGTTCAGCTCGGCGACTTCGATTTCCTCCAGCAGCTTGAGTACGTCCACACGGTCCTGCAGGCGACCGGCGAGCACTTTCAAAGCGACGAGGTGTCCAGGGCGGGCGACCGCAGCAACCACTCCGGGGAAAAGGCGCATTTGCTGAGCGGAAGCCACTACTTGGTGCTCGATTCCCGAAGAGGCGAAGAGCAGATCCACCGGGAACAATCTATCGACGGGCGAGATCAGGCGTGCCGTGGCGAGCCGACCCACGTCGGTCTGTTCGAGAAGCGCACCTTGTGGGTTATCGGAGTACCCTCGATTCCTCAACGAACGAATCAGGCTTTCCGCCACCGAATCGCCCTGGACGGCAATCACCAAGTCGAGATCGTGGGTCGTTCTGGGCTCAACGTAGACGTTGATTGCAACTCCACCGACCAAAGCCCAACGAACGCCGAGCGCCTTCAAGTCGGCATCAAGGCGGATCAGCGCCCGATCCAGGACTGCCATGCTTAGGTTCGAGCAGTGGCCGGAGGAACCGGCCCGGCCCAGGGCCCCTTTTGGCGCCAGGCGATGAAACGAAGATGCCGTTGTTCGTCCGTCTCGGTCGGAAACCGCCGAAGCAAATTCTCGCGCATCATCATCTCGGCGAGCTCGAACAACTCAAGCGTCGTCCGCATCCGGGCTTCGATTCGAGGATCGATGATCGGTTCCATAGAGCCCTATTCTACGCTTCCACGTTCTCTGGGCGTGGCGCGAGCCCTCGGTCCCGTCTCAGACGAGTAGAATGCCCGCCGTGACTCCCCCGAACGTGTCCACGGCGCTCGATCCGGATCTGCCGACGGTGGTCGAAACGGTCCGGGTCGAAGAGATCCCGCCGCCGGCCTGGCCGCCGGTTCCTCCTTACGATTCGACGCTGCCGCGGATCGCTCCCGACGGGTGGGAGCTGATGCCGGACGAGCCGCCGCAGGGGGTTCTTCGCCGGCTGCTCACCACGCACAAACATTTCCTGGGGCTGTTGAACGGCGGGCTGGTGGCCCATGCCCAGTACGGCGAGCAGTTCGGGCGGGGCCAGGGATTCGCTCTCTTGTTCCGCCTGGAAAAGCTGCTCGCCTGGATCGTCCGGCCGTTCCTCTCCCGGCAGCTGCGCGACCTGCCGTTTCCGGTGCAGCTGCGGCGACGGCTGGAGATCCTCGGTCCCACCTACATCAAGCTCGGCCAGGTGCTCGCGCTGCGCCAGGACATCCTCCCCGCGTCAATCACGGAGGAGCTCAAGAACCTGCTCGACCGTCTGCCGGTGGTGACGTTCGACCGTTATTGCGCGCTGATCCAGGCCGATCTCGGCCGGCCGATCGGCGAGCTGTTCAGTTGGATCGACCCCAAGCCGCTCGGCTCGGCCTCGATCGCCCAGACCCACCGGGCGACCACGCGCGACGGAGACTCGGTGATCTTGAAGGTGGTCAAGCCCGGCATCCGCGGCACGCTCACGCGCGATGCCTGGCTGCTCAAAGGGCTCGGTGCGATCCTTCAGAAGATCCTTCCCCGCTACCAGCCGAAGCGGGTGATCGCGGAGTTCGTCGAATACACCCGGCGCGAGGTGGATCTCCGCCGCGAGGCGGACAACGCCGAGACGTTCGCCGCCAACTTCGTCGATTTGCCCGGCGTGGCGTTCCCCAAGATCTACCGCGAGCACAGCGGCTCGCGAGTCTTGTGCATGGAGTTCTTCTCCGGCTTCAAGCCGAGCGATCCCGAGGCGCTAGAGCTGTCCGAGGGGGACCGCGACCGGCTGATCGACTACGGGGCCGAATCGATCATCCGGATGATCTACAAGGACGGCTTCTTCCACGCCGACTTGCATCCGGGCAATCTTCTGGTCCTGCCCGGCCCCGACGGTCCACGGCTCGGCTTCATCGATCTCGGCATGGTCGGCCGGTTCGATTCGGATCTGCGGAAGACCCTGCTCAACTATTTCTACTCGCTGGTGATGGGCGACGCCGAAGGGGCCGCGCGCTATCTGGTGCAAGCGGCGCAAGAGGGTCCCGGCGCCGATCCGGCAGGATTCCGCCGCGAGCTGACCGAGATTCTCGCGCGCTGGGGCCGGAGCAAAAACTTCAAGGACTTCTCGCTCGCTCAGCTGATCCTGCGCTCGGTCAACATGGGCGCCCAGCACGGGCTGTTCTTCCCCGTCGAGATGGTGCTGATGGTCAAGGCGCTGGTGACCTTCGAAGGGGTGGGGCAGATCTTAAAACCGGGGCTCGACGTCGCCGCGGTCTCTCAGAGCCACGCGAACAAGATCTTCCTCGATCAGTTCAGCCCGATGGCCCTCGGCCGCCAGTTCCTGCGCGGCGTGCCCGACCTGCTCGAAGCGCTGGGCCGCGCCCCCGGGCTGGTGATGGAAGGGGCGAAGATGATCGAGCAGATGGCCCGCCGGGCGCCGGAAAATCCGTTCGCCGGCCTGCGCGGCACGATCTTCGGCGGGTTCTGCATGGTCGCCGGAGCGGTGCTCGCCAGCTCCGGCGCCGTCTGGTACGCCTGGACCACCCTGTTCGTCGTCGGCCTGATCGCCGGGCTGTCGCGCAAGCGGTAGGCCGGCCGCCAACACAGACCGGCGCGCTACTGCCTTGGAGTGCCGTCGGGATCGATCGTGATCCCCGCATTGCTGGTCGGCGGCACGGGCGCCGGAGGAGGCTCGGTGCCATCGGCCGCAAACAAGGACGCAACCGGCTCCTCCACCGCCCGCCAAAGGTGCGCGAGCCACGATCCGAATTCGAACCGGACCTCGGTGGATGTGTCGAGCCCCGGCAGCGCGACGGCGGGAAGCGCACCGGTCGTGAGGCAGACGGCGCAGCAGGCGAAGGCGACGAGTAGACGAGGCGGACTCTGTCGGAGCATCAAGGATCTCCTCAACAACGGGTCGGAATCTGGGAGCGGCGCCGATTGGCGTCGTCGTTTAGTGCGACGAAGGCCTCCAATCGGGACACCTGATCCAACGCCTCCGGTCCAAAATCCAGGGCGGCCCCGAGGGGCCGCCCCCTACGGATTCCGGAAGCCTTAGGTGCCCTCTTCCCAGCTGTTGATGTACTTTTCCTGCTCGGGCGTGAGCACTTCGAGGGTGGCGCCCATCGACTCCAACTTGAGCCGGGCGACCTCGCGGTCGATGTCCTCGGGGACGCGGTGGACCTGGTTGCTCATCCGCTCCGGCGCCTTGGCGAGGATCTCGGCGGCGAGCGCCTGGTTGGCGAAGCTCATGTCCATCACCGAGGCCGGGTGGCCTTCGGCGGCGGCGAGGTTGATCAGGCGACCTTCGCCGAGGACGTTGATCCTCCTGCCGTCGAGCAGCTTGAACTCCTGGACGAACGGCCGCACCTCGCGGTCCTCGCGGGCCAGCTCGCGCAGGCCGGGCAGATCGAGCTCGACGTCGAAGTGGCCGCTGTTGCAGACGATCGCGCCGTCCTTCATCGAGTTGAAGTGCTTCTTGCGGATGACGTGCTTGTTGCCGGTGACGGTGACGAAGATGTCGCCGATCGGCGCCGCCTCGCTCATCGAGTGGACGCGGTGGCCGTCCATCAACGCCTCGATCGCGCGCACCGGGTTGATCTCGACCACGATTACGTTGGCGCCCAGGCCCTTGGCGCGCGACGACACGCCCTTGCCGCACCAGCCGTAGCCCACGACCACCAGGTTCTTGCCCGCGAGCAGCAGGTTGGTCGCGCGGATGATGCCGTCGATCGTGCTCTGGCCGGTGCCGTAGCGGTTGTCGAACAGGTGCTTGGTCTCGGACTCGTTGACCGCGATCACCGGCATCTTGAGCGCCCCGTCTCTAGCCATTGCCTTGAGTCGGTTGACCCCGGTGGTCGTCTCTTCGGTCGAGCCTTTCAGATCGGCGATTAGCTCGGAGCGGTCCTTGTGGAGCATCGACACGAGGTCCGCGCCGTCGTCCATGGTGATGTGCGGATGGGTGTCGAGCGCCGACTTCAAGTGGTCGTAATAGGTGTCGTTGTCCTCGCCGCGCCGGGCATAGACCGAGATGCCGTAGTCGTCGACCAGGCTCGCGGCCACGTCGTCCTGGGTGGACAGCGGGTTGCTCGCGACCAGCGTGACCTCGGCGCCGCCCGCCTGAAGCGTGCGCGCTAGGTTCGCGGTCTCGCATGTCACGTGCAGGCATGCGGAGATCCGCAGGCCCGAGAGCGGCTTTTCCTGCGCGAAGCGCTTGCGGATCTGGGCCAGCACCGGCATGTGCTGGTCGGCCCATTCGATGCGCAGCTTGCCGGCGGGCGCAAGGCGCGGATTGGTAATGTCGGAAGGAACGGTGCTCGTGCTCATGGCGAGAAAACTCCGGTTCTAGGGTGCGCCCTTTAAGGGCGCTCCCGGTGGCTTTCGTTGAATGGTCGCTTCCGGCTTGCTGGAATCAGTTTGTGGCGGCAACGGCCGCGGTGGCTTCTTCTTCCTGCGCTTCCCCAAGGCCGGCCGAGGCGCGCAATTCCGCGGCCCGGTCGATGTTTTCCCAGGAGAACTCGGGCCGGCCGAAGTGGCCGTAGGCGGCGGTCGGCCGATAGATCGGGCGGCGCAGGTCGAGATTTTCGATCAACGCCTTCGGGGTGAGCGGGAATGCGGCACGGACCAGGCGCTCCATCTCCGTGTCGTCAATGCCGACGGCCGTGCCAAACGAGTCGACCCGCACCGACACCGGGTCGGCGACGCCGATCGCATAGGCGAGCTGCACCTCAACCCTCTCCGCGAGCCCCGCCGCCACCAGGTTCTTCGCGATGTGGCGCGCCATGTAGCAGGCCGAGCGATCGACTTTGGTGGGATCTTTCCCCGAGAACGCGCCGCCGCCGTGACGGCCGTAGCCGCCGTAGGTGTCGACGATGATCTTGCGGCCGGTCAAGCCGCAATCGCCGTGCGGTCCGCCGATCTCGAAGCGGCCGGTCGGGTTGACGTAAAAGAGCGTGTTGGCATCCAGCAGCGCCGCCGGCAGGACGGGGCGAATCACCCGGTCGATCACGGTCGCGCGAATCTCTTCCTGCGAGACCTCGGGCGTATGCTGGGTCGAGATGACCACGGTGTGCACGCGCACCGGCCGCTTGCCGTCGTATTCGACCGTCACCTGGCTCTTGCCGTCCGGACGCAGCCAGGCGATCTCGCCCTGGTGGCGGGCCGCGGCGAGGCGGCGGGTCAAATCGTGGGCGAGGGTGATCGGCAGCGGCATCAGCTCCGGGGTCTCGCGACAGGCGAAGCCGAACATCAGCCCCTGGTCGCCCGCACCGCCGGTGTCTACGCCCATCGCGATGTCGGGCGACTGCGAATGAATCCGGTTGACCACCTCGCAGCTGTCGGCGTCGAAGCCGATGTCGGACCGGGTGTAGCCGATCTCGCGCACCGCCTGCCGCGCCACCGCCTCGAAGTCGATCTTGTCGGAGCAGGTGATCTCCCCCGCCAGCACGATCAGATCGGTGGTCACCAACGTCTCGGCCGCGACGCGGCCGGTCGGATCGTGACGCAGAACCTCATCCAAAATACCGTCGGAGATCTGGTCGGCGACCTTGTCGGGATGACCCTCGGTCACCGACTCCGAAGTGAACAAATGTACGTCGCGTTGCGCCATCGGACACCTTCTCGCGAGGGGTGAGTTGACACCCTCGGGCGTATTGAAACGAAGGAAGATCTCCCGGCGAACGCCGACGAGACCGAGAACGGACCGGGAGATGGTACCAAATCGAGCGGAGGGGTTGTAAGGGGCGACCCTTCCTGGGCCAAGGCCTCGTCAAAGTCCGCGCTTGCTCAGCCCCCTCGGTCCCTCTCTCCCATCCGCACTCTCGCCCTGGGTGCGCGCCGGCATCGATCGCGAGGAGGCTGCACCGGCAATCCAAAAGTCCGGCCCAACGAGCCTGCTCCGGCGTCGAGATTACCCTTCTTGTTGAAGCGAATTCTTGACTCCGAGCGTAAGTAAGGGTACTCTCGGGCCGAGGCGAAGGAGGCGACGAAATGAATTTATTTCAGCTCACTCTACGGTTTTGGCGCAGACCGGTGGGATTTGCCGCGCTGCTCCTCGGTTCATTCCCGGCAGTTGCCCAGACTGCACCCCCTTTGGGCGTGAACCAGCAGTTTTCGGTCTTGGGCAACTCAGCGGTGACCGGCTCGACCGGGGTTGGCACCCTGGTCAGCGGTGACGTCGGATCCTCGCCAACGGCCTCGGTTACGAATTTTCCGCCTTCGGCCGTAAGTCCGCCGTTTACCCTACACCTCACGAACGATTTGACAGTGCAGCAGGCTCATTCCGATGCCGTCGCCGCCTACAACTTCCTCGCCGCGGAGGGCCCCGGGACAGTGCTCGCGGCGCAATTGGACGGCGCAGTGCTCACCTCGGGCATCTTTTCATTTGCCGGAGGGGCGGCCGATCTGGCGGCAGGCGGAACCCTGACTCTCAATGGGCCGGGAATCTTCGTTTTTCAGGTGGACAGCGCACTTACCGCGAACGTGTTCTCAAATGTCGTGGGCACAGCGGACCCTTGCAGCATTTTCTGGCGAGTCGGTACCTCTGCAATCCTCAACGGCATCAGCTTTCGCGGCAATGTTTTAGCCGATGCAAGCATTACTATCGGCTCCGGCTCCAACGTGACCGGCAGGGCACTGGCAGGTACCGGTCCGACCGGCGCGGTGACGATGGCGGGTTCCGGCGGCAACACGATCGGTGGCTGCGCTACGATCACCGGCCCTCCCCCGCCCCCGATCGCCATTCCGGTACTCGACCCCCTAGGCTTAGCGATTCTTTTCGCCCTGCTCGCCGGAGGCGGTCTGTGGGTGGTGAAAAGACGCTCAGCGTAGTGCGTCAGACAGCGCGCGCTCAGGCGCCGACCGGTGACGTGGCGCGGCGAAGTCTTTACCCGCGCGGATGCCCCTCGATCACGCCGTAGAACAACGTCGACAGGGCGTGGAAGGTCGAGAGCCCGATCGTCTGGCGGCGGGTTTCGAAGCCGCCGGTGAGCGACGCGATCAGGCCGCCGGCTTTGCGGGTGCCGGGGACCGAGAAGCGGATCTGGTCGCTGTCGAGCCCGGCGACGATGCGATCGGGCAGTTGGACCGAGCCGGATGCCCCCCAGGCCTGGCCGAGGCGGCTGCGGATCGAGGTCCAGTTGTGGACGAACAGCCTCGACTCCCCATCGATCGTGAGCGAGTGCAGGCCCCCTTCGGTCGCGGCGTAGAAGTGGTACTGGTCGCCCAGTCGCTTCTGGAGCTGAGCCGTGCGCTCCCCGAGCCGTTCCAGCACCTCGTCGTCCGAGGTGGCGAGGCCGCTCGGCACTTCCTCAACCTCCTGCGGCACCACCACCACGGTGAGATGGCGGTCGTACCCCTCGCGGAGATAGCGGTAGAAACCATCGCGCACGCCGAGCAGGCGGTCGGAGCGGTCGGACCTGTCCATGGAAGGGTTGGCGACGGCCACTTCGACACCGGATTGGAGTCGCTGCCAGAAATCCTTAAGATCGTGGGCCATGATTGAGAGTCGGCAGAACCGTGCGGCGAAGGATATTCGGCGGCTTCGGCGAAGTAAAGGCGACCACGCCGTGCTCGAAGGCCCCCACCTGGTGGGCGAGGCGCTCCAGGCCGGGCTATCGCTCGATCCCGTGCTCGCGACGCCGGAGTTTCTGGCGGGAGCGGAAGGGCGTGAGATCGCCCGGCTGCTTTCGCTGGGTTCCTGCGAGCCGACGCTGGCATCGGCCGACGTGCTCGATTCGCTCGCCGACGCCGATTCGCCGAAAGGGCTGCTGGCGATCGCCCACCTGCCGCGCGGCGGGGTCACTTCGCTGCCGCTCCGCCCGGGAGGCCTCTACCTCTATCTCGACCGACTGCAAGATCCCGGCAACCTGGGTGCCATCGCGCGGGTGGCCGAAGCGACCGGCGCCGCGGGCTTGGCGCTCTCCCCCGGCAGCGTCCATCCGAACCACCCCCGCGCGCTACGCGCTTCGGCCGGCAGCCTGCTGCGCCTGCCCGTGGCGATCGGTGCTTCTGCGGAGGCGCTCTTCGCGCACCTCGCGCCGCTCTCCCCCACCTGGGCGGCGCTCGCCGCCGCGGGCGGGCAAGACCTCTACTCCGCCGAGTTTCCTCCTGGAGCCGGCGGGGCGGCCGGGCCGGGCGCGCTCATCCTCGCGCTCGGCGCCGAAGGCCCCGGCCTGTCGCGCGAGGTCGAGCGGCTGGTCGCACGCGAGGGGTTACTTCTCACCATTCCCCTTGAGCCCCCGGTCGAATCGCTGAACGTGGCGGTCGCCGCCGCGGTCGCCCTGTTCGAAATCCGGCGGCAGCGATCCGGGGCATTCCGGACCATCCCGGAATAACACCTTTTCACCCCCAAGGCGTCCTCCGAGTGCAGCCGTGCCGGGATAGCATGGCGCTTTCGGAGATCTTCATGCGCAGCCCTGCTCTCGTTCGTTCCGTTTGGCTGGCGATGTCGGCCGCGGTCTTCTCGATCGCCCTCCCCGCTTTCGCCGCCGCGGCTCCGCCGGCCTCTACGGCCCCTTCAAAGATACCCGTCGCCTTGCCCTGGTCGGGCGCGGCTTTTTCCACTTCGCCCGCCGCCCTGCTCGCTGCGGCCAAAGCGCTGCCTGCGGCGACCGGTCAGCCGGTCGATTTTCTCCTCTTCGAATCGCGGCTGACGCTCGAAGCGAACGGCTTGTGGAGCGAACGGCAGCACCAGATCTATCGCGTGCTCGACGCCTCGGCGATCGACGATTGGGCTTATGTGGAACAGGGCTGGTCGCCCTGGCATCAGCTGCGGCCGGAGCTTTCCGCCCGGGTGATCGGCGTCGACGGCACCGAGCGCCGGCTCGATCCGAAGACGATCTCGGAAAGCTCCGCTGGCGAAGACTCGGCGATCCTGTTCGACGACGCCAAGGTCCTGCGCGCGCCGCTGCCCGCGGTCGAGGCCGGCGCGATCGTCGAGATCGAGACCTACGTGCGCGACCAGCGGCCGTTGTTTTCCGCCGGCAGCGTCCGCCGCTTGACGTTTCCGAGCGACCACCTGCGTCTGGCGCGGGTGGACGTCGATGCCGATGCCGCGGCACCCCTCCACTGGGTGCGCCGCCTGCTGCCGGAGACCGGGCCGGTCGAGCGCACCGAGGGCGGGCGGCGGCGGCTCCATTTCGAATGGCGGGACCTCGCGTGGAAGAGCCCGGTCGATATCGGCCTGCCCTCCGACCAGCCCTGGTTCCCCTACCTCGCCTTCAGCTCGGGCGCCACCTGGCAAAGCGTCGCTGCCACTTACTCCGAATTGGTGGACCGCGCGCTCGCCGGGGCCGACGTGCGCGATGCGGTCGAGAAGGCAAGCGTCGGCGCGACCGACCAGGCGCAGGTGATCGACCGGCTGCTCGCCTATCTCCAGGCCCGTGTGCGGTATACCGGGGTCGAGTTCGACGATGCCGCGATCGTGCCGCGCTCGCCCGCCGAAACGCTCGCCCGCCGCTTCGGCGACTGCAAGGACAAGTCGGCGCTGCTCGTGGCCCTCCTGCGCGCCGCCGACATTCCGGCCTATCTGGCGCTCCTTTCCGGCGGCTGGGAACCCGACATCGATCCGGAGCTGCCCGGCCTGGGCAATTTCAATCATGCGATCGTCTACGTGCCGGCCTCGCCCCCGATCTGGATCGACGCCACCGAAGATCTGGCCCGGGCCGGCGAGCTGCCCTCCTCCGATCGCGACCGCTGGGTGCTGGTGGCGGCGCCGGGGACGAAGGCTCTCCAAAAGACCCCGCAGCCGGTCGCCGGAGAGAACCTGCTCTCCCGCACCCGCACGATCACTCTTTCGGAGCTGGGCAAGGCAAAGATCGTCGAGGAAAACGTGTTCCACGGCGACGTCGAGATCTGGGCGCGCCGCAATCTCGGGATGGCCGACGAGAAGACGCGCAAAGAGTGGGTGACGAATTATTCCAAGTCGAGTTACCTCACCGACCAGATCGGCCCCTTCCAGATCGATGGCGCCAACGATCTCGGCAAACCGTTCCACACCCGCTGGGAGATTCCGGCCTCGCCGCGCGGCTCGACCGATCTGAACGAAGCCGCCGTCGGCATCCGCCTGGAAAGCCTGATCGAACGGCTGCCCTACCCATTTCTGCACCCGGACTCCAAGGGCTCGGAGGATGCCGACGAAGAAGACTCCACCGACCCGGCCGACGACGAATCGACCGCCGCGACGGCCACGGCGCCGAACGACGACCCGGACGGCACGGCCCCGTCCGCGGAGACCACCGAGACGGTAGGGACCACCGAGAGCCCGAAAGGCGCCAAGACGCCCAAGCGCACGCAGCCTTTCGTCTTCGACAATCCGTTCGTCACCGAATGGCGCTATGAGATCCATCCGCCCCCGGGTTTCGTCGTGCGCGAGATCCCCGAATCGAAGGTCGAGGCGTTCGGCCCGGCCTCGTCGCTCGAACGGCGCTACCGGAGCTTGCCCGGCGGCGTGCTCGAAGCCTATTACCGCTTCGACAGCGGCAAGGTCCGCCTGTCGCCCGGCGAGTTCGAGGCGATGCGCGGAAAGACCCTGGCGCTCTCGGAAGGCGAGCCGATCCTGCTCTATTTCGACCAGGTGGGCGCCGCGGCGCTCAATCAGGGCAAGGTATCCGAAGCGCTCGCCGAGTTCCGCCGGCTGGCGGCCGAGGCTCCCGATCGCGCCCTCTATCCTCTGCAGGTCTCGCGCGCGCTGCTCGCTGGCGGTTTGCAGGAGGCGGCCCAGGCGGAGGCCGAGCGGGCGGTCGCGATGAGCCCCAAGCTCGCCGCGGCGCAACAGAACCTCGGCTGGGTGCTGCAACATGACCGGCTCGGCCGCCTGCGCGGCAAGGGCGGGTTCGACCTCGCCGGCGCGGTGGCGGCCTATAAGAAGGCGGTGGCGCTCGATCCCGAAAACGCCGTCGCCAAGGCCGACCTCGCGATCCTGCTGGAGTTCGACGCCAAGGGCGGGCAGTATGGAAAAGGCGCCGACCTCGCGACGGCCGGCACCCTCTACCGCGAGCTGCACGACAAGGGGACCACCGGCCTCGACGTCAATCTGATGAACAACCTGTTGCAGCGCGGCAAGCTCGACGAGCTGAAGAAGTTCACCGCCAAGGCCGGTGCCTCCGCGGCGCAACAGCAGTACCTGGCGGCCGCCCTGGCGCTGCTCGACGGCCCCGACGCGGCATCCCGCCTGGCCCGCGGCGTGGCGGACAACGACCAGCGCGTCGCCATGCTTTCGCTCGCCGGGCAGCAGCTGCTGCGGAGCCGTCGCTACACCGAGGCCGGCAAGCTGTTCCAGATTCTCGCCTCGGTCTCTAAAAACGGCGCCGCGGCGCTCGGCATGATGCAGAAGATCTCCTCGGTCCGCCGCTGGGAAGAGGTCGAGCTGCCGGCGCGCGAACCCGGCACCCTGATGGCCCGCATGCTCATGCTCGCGCTGCAGAAAAAGCTTCCGACCGAGGAGATGAAGGGGTACCTGTCGCGCCGGCTGCTGGCCGCCGAAGTCGATGCGGAGGTCAAGGAATTCGAATCGGCGGACTTCCTCGGCGCCTTTGCCAAAGGGGCCGGAGCCGAGGCGGAAGGCGACCCGGTGGCGCTCCAACTCGGCCTCGACATGGCGGTCAACCTGCTGCATTCCGACGTGACCGGCGACGACGAGCAGGGCTACCGGGTCCGCTCCCACTTCGAAGGCTTTCCCAACTCCCCGACGTTCACCCTCTTCATCCTGCGCGAGGACGGCCAGTACCGCCTGTTCTCGGACAACGAGGATTGGCAGCCGGTCGCCCGGCTGATCCTGGAGCTGGCCGACGCCGGCAAGCTCGACGCCGCCCGCCACTGGCTGGATTGGGCGCGCGACGAGATCGAGGACGACGAGGCCTCGGACCCCTACGCCCGGCCGCCGATCGTCCGCCTGTGGACGGCGGGCCAGACGGGGGATCTCGCGGCCATCCGCACCGCGGCAACCGTCCTGCTGGTGGAAAGCAACGACAAAGAGGTCGGCCCGGCCTTACGCGCCGCGATCGATCAGTGCCTTTTAGGGATCGCCGCGCTCCGTCCCACGGCGACCGGCGACACCGCCGTGGCGCTCGACCTCGCGACCTGGAAAGGTCTCGCCAAGCTCCAACGCTGGAGCGATCTAATCCCGCTGCTCGATCGGCTGTCCAACGACCAACCCCGCTCGGAGCGCGCGCTCCGCGGCCTGCTCATCGCCGATCACGAAACCGGTCGCTTCGAAGACATCACCTCGCGGCTCGAAGCGCGGCTGGCCAAGTCGCCGAACGACCCGTTCGCCACCCGCATGCTCGCGGATCTGGCCGACGACCAAGGGGACGTAGCGCACTCCCTCAAGCTCACCCGCGCACTGGTGGAAAGGGGCAAGGCCGAAGCGCTCGACTGGAATCGCCTGGCCTGGAACCAGCTATTCGAGCCGGCGCCGGTCGCTGAAAAGATCCTCGCGGACGCCTCGCGCGCCTCCGAAATGACCGACCACTCCGACCGCGCGATCCTGCACACCCTGGCCTCCGTCTACGCCGAGCTCGAACGACCGACCGAGGCCTACCGCGTCCTCCTGCAATCGATCGATGCGGGAGATCACAAACCGTCCACTTCCGACTGGTACGTCCTCGGCCGGATGGCCGAAAGCTACGGCCTCCCCGACCAGGCGCGCACCTACTACACCCGGGTCGAGAAGCCCAAGCGATTCGTCCAGGTGAGCGCGTTTACGCTTGCGCAGCGAAGGTTGGCGACGTTGGGACCGGCGAAGGACAAAAAGGAGGGGAAGAAGGCCAAGGCGTAGGCCGACCCGGCGGGTTCCCCGGCTTCTCCGGAGGGGAGGAGCTTGGGACTTTCTCGGACGCAGGTTCTATCCCTTCACTTCGTCCCCTTGCCGGCAACCCCGGCCCGGCATAGTCTTGCCCGTCTTTTTCCCCTCAGGAGGGCATGCCGTGGATCAGGTCACCTGGCGCGACCGTTGGCGCTACCGTTTCGACAACTTCATGGCCCGCGGCACGGGGGCGTTGCTGCTTGCTCTCGCCGTCGCCTCGGCCGTCATGGTTCTTTCGATCGCCGGCATCGTCGCCCTGGCGCACGTTGCCCCCGCGGGCGACGACGGCAAGCAAATCGGCTTCTTGGGACTCGCCTGGATGGGGCTTTTGCGCACGCTCGACACCGGCACCATGGGGGGAGACACCGGCAGTGTCTGGTTCCTCTCCGCGATGCTCGCGGTAACGCTCGGCGGCGTGTTCACGGTTTCGACCCTGATCGGCGTGCTCAATAACGGCCTCGAAGGCAAGCTCTCCGACCTGCGCAAGGGGCGGTCGCGGATCATCGAGTCGGAGCACACGATCATCCTCGGCTGGTCGCAGCAGATTTTCCCGATCCTCTCCGAGCTATTGCTTGCAAACGAAAGCCGCAAAGACGCCTGCGTCGTGGTGATGGGTGAGCACGACAAGGCCGAGATGGAAGACGAGATCGCCGAACGGATCGGACCGACCGGGAAAACCCGGATCGTCTGCCGCTCGGGCAGCCCGATCGACCTCGCGGATTTGAAGATCGTGAGCCTCCAGACCTCGCGCTCGATCGTCGTCCTGTCGCCCGAAGGGGACGACCCCGACGCAAGCGTGATCAAGACCCTGCTTGCGATCACCAACGGCCCCGACCGCCGGCCGGAGCCGTACCACGTGGTGGCCGAGATCCGCAATCCGAAAAACGTCGAGGTCGCGCGCATGGTCGGCCGCGACGAGGTGGAGCTGCTGCTGGTGGGCGACCTGATCTCGCGCATCATCGCCCAGACCTGCCGCCAGTCGGGCCTGTCGATCATCTACACCGAGCTGTTCGATTTCGGCGGCGACGAGATCTATTTCCGCGAAGAGCCCTCGCTGGTGGGCAAGACCTACGCCGAAGCGCTGGCCGCCTTCGACGATTCGGCGGTCATGGGCATCGCGCCGGTGACCGGCAAGCCGCGCTTGAACCCGGCGATGGACATGCGAATCGCCGCGGGCGAACGGCTGATCCTGGTCGCCCAGGACGACGATTCGATCCGCCTTTCCGGCAGGACCTTCCCGGTGAAGGAAGAGGCGATCCAGAACGGCGTGGAAGTTGCCCTGGTGCCGGAACGGACGCTGATCCTGGGCTGGAACTGGCGGGCGACGAAGATCCTCTCCGAGCTATCGCAGTACGTGGCCCCCGGTTCGCACGCGACCGTGGTCTCGGAAGTCGCCGAAACGGCCGATCTGGTCGCATCGCTCGGCGATCCCCCGAACATGAAGATCGAGCTGATCGAAGGCGACACCTCGGATCGCCGCCTGCTCGACGGCCTGGGTCTCGAAACTTTCGACCACATCATCGTCCTCTCCTACGCCGACGACATGGAAGAGCAGCGGGCGGACGCCAAAACCCTCGTCACCCTCCTCCACCTGCGCGAGATCAGCGAGATCAAGAAGCGGGCATTCTCGATCGTCAGCGAAATGCTCGACGTCCGAAACCGCGCGCTCGCCGAAGTTACGAAGGCGGACGACTTCATCGTCAGCGACCGCCTGATCAGCTTGATGCTCGCCCAGATCTCGGAAAACAAGCAGCTCGCCGCGGTATTCGACGACCTGCTCGATCCGGAAGGAAGCGAGATCTACCTCAAACCCGCCGCGGCCTACGTCCGCCCCGGCACCCCGGTCGACTTCTACACCGTCGTCGAAGCCGCCCGCCGTCGCGGAGAATCGGCGATCGGCTACCGCATCGCGGCCGACTTGAAGAACGCCGAAGCCGCCTACGGCATCAAGCTGAACCCGAAAAAGTCCGAGACGCTCTCGTTCACCGCCGAGGATCGGATCGTGGTGCTGGCGGAAGACTAGACGCCGCACAGCGCCAAATGCGCTCCCGTAGAGCGGCTATCCACGGGGGATAGCCGCTATCGCCCATCCGCGAAGCGATCAGCTCTATCTGCGCTGGATTGGGGGCTATCCAAGCCAGATAGCCGCCATCCATGCCCGATAGCGGCTATCCGGACCGGAAAATTCTCTATCGGCGCTGGAAAGCCGCTGTCCCCGAGCGATAGCCGCTATCTACGGCGTAAAACGCACTCGGAAGCCCGATAGCGGCGGTCGGCGAGCTGCTGCGAACCGCACCACGCGATAGCGGGAATCGGCGTTCGGAGGCGGCAATTCGACGGCGAGCTCGGCTATCGCTCTCCGATGATCACCGTACAACCGGCCATGCCGCACCGGCAACGAGGATCTGGAGTGCGGCGACATGTCGCCGCACTCCAAATTTAGGCGGTCAGCCGCTCGAGGAGATCGCGGTGGTCCGGATACGCCGCAAGCAGCGCCGGCCGCTCCCCCAGCTCGAAATCGGCGTAGTCGAAGCCTGGCGAAACGGTGCAACTGACCAGCGCGTAGGAATCAGGCGCGAGCACTTCCGCTCCGAACCAGCAGCCTGCAGGGACGACGGCCTGAAAGGTCTCCCCTGCCGAAATCTGGGCGCCGAGGCGGATCGTTCGGTATCCGCCCTCGGGTTCGAGGACGTGGATCGTGATTGGGCTTCCCTCGTGAAAGTGCCAGAGCTCGTCGGCGTGGAGGCGGTGGAGGTGGGAGGGGTGGCCGCTTTTCAACAGGAAGTAGATGGCGGTTGAAATGAGGCGGTCGCCGCCGAAGCAGGCGGGCAGGTGGTCGGCCCGTACGCTTAGGGCGGCGCGATAGGTTTCGGCGAAGAAGCCCCCTTCCGGATGGGGAACGAGGCCGAGCGCGGCGACCAGCTCGGCCACGCGCTCGGCGGTTTTTCCGGAAGGGTCCGTCATGCTCCCTTGGCCGCTTTGACCGCCGCGGTGAGGGCGGGAAGGACCTCGTGGACGTCGGCGACGATGCCGTAGTTGGCGACCGCGAAGATCGGCGCTCCCGGGTCTTTGTTGATCGCGACCACGCAGGTCGAAGCTTTCATGCCGACCAGGTGCTGGATCGCTCCTGAGATGCCGAGCGCGATGTAGAGCTTCGGCGCCACCGTTTGACCGGAGGAGCCGATCTGTCGGTCGCGCGGCAGCCAGCCGCTGTCGATCACCGGACGGCTCGCGCCGATCTCGGCGCCCAGGGCCTTCGCCAGATCTTCGACCGGGCCGAGCTTGTCGGCGCCGCCTATGCCGCGGCCGACCGCCACGATGACCTCGGATTTGGTGAGGTCGATCTGATCACCCCCCACTTCTTCGATGCCAAGGATCTCGCGCTCGGGTTTGATTTGCGACAAATCGGCAAGCGGTTGGATCGGCGCCGGGGCGGCACCCGTCGCGGCCGAATCGGACGAGAACGCGCCGGACTGGATCGAGACGATCACGGTGCCTTCGCCGCGGACCTTCACCTTCGCCTGGAGCTTGCCGCCGAGGATCGGCCGGCTGAAGAGCAGGTCGCCAACTTTGGAGCCATCGGAGCCGCCGGAGCCGCCGGAGCCGCCGGAGCCATCGGAGCCATCCGACGTAAACCCGGTGATCTGCGGCAGGAGGCCCGCGCCGATTTCATGCGCCAGACGCGGCGCGTAATCGACCGTTTGGTAGGTGTGGGCGAAGACGACGAACGCCGGCTGCGCGGCGCGGAGCGCGGGGGCCAGTGCGCCGATGAAGGCACCGGGGGTGTAGGCGGCAAGGTCGGCGTGATCGGCGACGTGAACCGCCGCGAGATCGCGGCCGGCGGCAGAGGTGGCCGCATCGCCCACTCCGGAACCGAGCACGACGGCCTCGGCCTTACCGCCGATCGCCGCCGCGAGCTTCTGCGCCGCGGCGATGGTTTCGAGCGCCGCCCGCGAGACCTGACCGTCGCGCAGCTGAAGGACCGCCCAGACGTTGTTGGACTTCAAATCACCGGAATTCGAATCGCCGGACATCAGATCACCCTCGCTTCCTGGCGCAGTTTGTTCACCAGCGCCTGCGCCGCGGTCGCGGCGTCGCCCGAAAGAATCTGCGCTCCGGTGCCGCTTTCGGGGAAGGCCACCGAAACGATCTCCAGCCGCGAGCCTGCAAGGCCTACCGTGTCGGCTGCGAGCCCGAGGGCCGCCGCATCCACCTCTTCGATCGGCTTCTTGTTCGCGCCCATGATGCCCTTGAGCGAGGCATAGCGCGGGTGGTTGATTCCCGCCTGGATCTCGATCACGGCGGGGAGGTTCAGGCGGAAGATTTCGTTCATGCCGCTTTCCATCTCGCGCTTGACTTGGGCGGTCTTGCCGCCTTCTTCGATCTCCAGGCCGATCACCAGCCAGGCGTGCGGCCAGCCGAGTTGGCCGGCGAGGAGGGAACCGGTGCTGCCGTAGCCGACGTCGTCGGATTGGCTGCCGGTGAGCACGAGATCGAAATTCTCGCGCCGGATCGCGGCGGCGAGAGCGCGGGCGGTGGCGATCGCGTCGCCTCCCGCAAACGCCGGGTCTTTCAAGAACACCGCGCGGGCGGCGCCGACCGCGAGCGCCTTCTTCAAGGCGTCCTTCACGCGATCCGGGCCGAGCGAGACGACCACCACCTCGCCGCCCGTCGCCTCGGCGATCTTCAATCCTTCTTCGAGCGCGTAGCGGTCGCTTTCGTTGGTGACGAACGACAGGTCTTCCTCGTCGATCCAGCGCCCGTCCTTGGCCACCCGAAGGCGGGCCTCGACGTTGGGCACCTGTTTGATACACACGGCGACTTTCATCGCGGATTAGTCTCCTCTAGAGGGCCGAACCGGCGCCTTCGAGCAGCCGCCGCAATTGCGGTGGCGGCGGATTGAACGCCCAGATTCGGCCGTCGAATGCCAATGTTGGGATCACGCGCCGGCCGCCGCTTCTGGCGATCACGGTCGCGGCGGCCGAAGCGTCTTGGTCGATGTCGATCTCGTCGTACTTGGTGCCGGCCTCCGCGAGGACGCGTTTGGCGGTCCGGCAGTCAGGGCACCAGGAAGCGCCGTAGACGATGAGCGCGGAGGTCGGAACCCCGCGGCCGTCGGCGAGTGCGGTGATCTCTTCGGACGTGAGCCGGGCGCCGAGGACGCGCAATTTGCCCATCGCATCGGAGACCAGTAGAACCGGCAGGTCGGCGCGAACCAGGCCGAGCCGCGCGAGCAGCGCGGCGCCTGCGGGATCGGTCGCCACGTCCATCGGATCGACCTGCGCCGCTGACGGAGCGGCGGTGGAGGTTTCGGTCGAATCCCAGAGCAACTTCGGTCGGAGGCCCGTCACGGCAGGGTCGGCCCAGGCACCCGTACCGCCGCGCCGTTGATCGCGCGCGCTTCCGGGGTGGTGAGAAACCAGATCGCCTCGGCCACGTCTTCCGTGCGCGCCCAAGCCCCGGGATCGGCGTCGGGCATGCTCGCCCGGTTGCCGGGGGTGTCCATGGTGCCGGGCAGAACGGCGTTGGCCCGGCCGCCGGAGGGCGCCAGCTCGCGGGCGAGCGATTCGATCATGCGGAGCATCGCGGCTTTGCAGCCGGCGTAGGCGCCCACGCCCGCCGCCCCTTCGTAGGCGGCGGGGGCGGAGACCGCCACCAGCGAGCCCGCCTTCGCGCGTTCGAACCGGCGCGCGGCCTCGCGGAAAACGCGGAACGTGGTCTCCAGGTTGAGCGTGATCAGGTAGCTCCAGTCGCGGTCGGAGAGATCGGCGAAACGCGCGTAGCGGAAGCCGCCGACCAAATGGACGATCGCGCTCGGGATGCCGGAGACCCCCTCTACCTCGTCGAACAGTTTCGTGACCGCCTCGGAATTCGCCAGATCGATCCGCCGGACGGCGAGCGTCTCGCTCGGCGCGAGCTGCGCCAGCTCGGCCAGGCCGCCCTCGTTGGCGTCGACCGCCAGGATGCGCGCGCCGCCGGCCAGGAACCGGGCGACCACGCTTTTCCCCAGAGCGCCCGCGGCACCCGTGATCACGACTCTCGACATGTGGGAGATCCTCCTCGTGCGGTTCCGATCCGAAATCTGTTGACAGATTCGACCGAAGGCCTGACGGAACCGGCGCGAAAGAGTACCACGGGGGCAGGGGCTTCGGCTCCCGGCGCGCCCTTTGCTTGCGCGCCGTGGACAGGCCAATCAGGCACGTGTTACGTTGCCGCGACTCGACTTGCTCGAACTGAACCCAAAACCCTAGAGAAACCAGCCCTCTTGCCGATGATTCTCGCCTTCCTCCAAATGTCTCCGACAACCGCCTCGGCCAGTCCGGGGTTGTTCGATTTCTTCACCGAATCGGGGCCGGTCGCGAAGTTGGTCCTGTTCATCCTGCTCACCTTCTCGCTCATCTCCTGGTCGGTTCTGATCGGCAAGCTCCGGCAGCTCAACCGAGCGGAGCGGCACAGCCGCGAGTTTCTCGCCCTGTTCCACCAGAGCCAGAAGTTCAGCGAGGTAAACGCAGCCGCGAGCCGGCTCCAGGCGTCGCCGCTAGTCGGTTTGTTTCAAGCCGGCTACGCCGAGATCGACAGCCAGATCAAGGCCGCGAACCCGGAAGGGCCGACGGGCGATCGGCGGGGTTTGAAGATCACTTCGCTCCCCTCGCTCGAACGGAGCTTGAAGCGCGCCGCCGGTGTGGAAACCCAGGCCTTGGCGCGCTGGACGCCGTTTCTCGCCACCACCGCGGGCGCGACACCGTTTATCGGCCTGTTCGGTACAGTCTGGGGAATCATGGTCGCGTTCTCGCAGATCGGCGCGACCGGTTCGACCTCGATCGTCACCGTGGCCCCGGGCATCGCGGAAGCGTTGATCAACACCGCCGCGGGCCTCGGCGCCGCGATTCCGGCGTTGATCAGCTACAACTACCTCGCCGGCCGGGTGCGCTCCCTGAAGGGGCGGATGGAAGATTTCGCCCTCGAGCTGTTGAACCTCGCGGAACGAAATTTCACCTAGGCGCTTCTAAGGCTCCCGAGAGAAACCGACCGCGATGGCATTCCAACTCGGCGAACCGGAAGAGGACGGCCTGCTGGCCGACATCAACGTCACCCCCCTGGTCGACGTGATGCTCGTGCTGCTGATCATCTTCATGGTCGCGGCCCCGATGCTCCACCAGGGGATCGAAGTGAAACTTCCTCAGGCAAGCGCGCAGAATTTGCCGCTCCGGGTGGAAGATCCGCTCGTCCTGTCGATCCGCCGCGACGGCCTGCTCTACCTGCGCGAGACGCCGGTGGCGAAAGACGCGGTGGTGGGGGCGGTCCAGTCCGAGATCGCCGCCAAGGGGGATGCCTCGGTGTTCCTCAAAGGGGACCGCGACGTCCCGTACGGCCAGGTGATCGAGGTGCTCGACCTGCTGTACCGCGGCGGCATTCAGAACGTCGGCCTGGTGACCGAACCGAGCGGGCGCACTCCGCGCGAAGCCCGCGACCCGAAGGCCCGCGGCGGCGCGGGCTGAGGAGGACGAGAGCGTGGCCAAGGACGCCGTCGACCGAGTGCTCGCCGAGCGCGGCCAAGCCGCCGAGCGGTCGCGTCGCGCCGAGATCGCCGCTCTCTCCGTCGCCGCACTCCTTCACCTCGGGGTGGTCGCGGTGGCCTTTGGCCTCGCCCACTTGAAGCCGCATCAGGAACCGATCGAGTTCATCGCCGCCCAGATCGTCCCCGCCCAAGCCCTCGGCGTCGAAAAGCCGCGGAAACGGGCCGAGGCGCCGAAACCCGCACCACCTGCTCCGGTCACCGAACCTGCGGCGGAGCCCGAACCCGAGCCGCCGGCCCCCGAGCCCGAGCCGGTGCAGCAACCGGTGCCGCCGCCGGTTCCGACCGGGCCGCTCCCCCGTCCGAAAGGCTGGAACGATCCGCCGCCCGCGGCGGCCCCGGCAAAGCCCACGGCGACTCCCGCGCCGACGAAACCCGCCGCCCCGACGACGCCGCCGGCCAAGCCACCCGCGCCCGTCAAGCCGCCCACACCCGCCAAACCGGGCACTGGCACCGGCGCGCCGGGGCCGGGCGCCGACGTGGCCAAGGGCACCGAGGCCGGACCCCGCGGGTCCTCGGCCGGTACCGCGGCCGGAACTTCGCCTTTCGGAGATCGGATCGCCTCGATCGATCCGGATTTCACCTACGGCTACTACATCGAGCAGCTGCTGCGGCAGATCGACGCCATGTGGACGCGGCCGCAGGCGGGGACCAATATCCGGACCATCGTCCGCTTTCGCATTCTGCGCCGAGGCGACATCGACCAGCTCGCCATCGCCGAGTCGTCCGGCATCAACGCGTTCGATCTGGCCGCCTTGCGCGCGGTCCAGAACGCGTCGCCGTTTCCGCCGCTGCCCGCGAGCTACCGCAATCCAACGCTCAACGTGACTCTGATCGTCCGCTGATTCGAGGTGCCATGACCACCCGCCGATTCGTCGCGCTCTCCCTGCCGTTGCTGGCTCTTCTTGGCACGGCACTGATTCGCGCCCAAAGCCCGACTCCTCCATCTCCGTCGCCCGCCCCGCCGACAGGCGTTGCACCCACGCCGCCGAGCCAGCCGAACGAAGTGACGCTGGAGCTTTCCCGCAACCAGAGGGCGAAGATCCGCTTGGCGATCCCGAAATACGCCGCCACCGGATTCGCCGCTGCGGCCGGCTCCGCAGCCGGCAACGAGCTCGAAACCACCGTGCGCCGCGATCTCGATTTCTCCGGCTATTTCGACATCCAAGGCCCCGAGCAGCTCGCCGGGCTCACCCTCACCGGCGACCTGCTGCGCGATCGCGATGTCTACCGCTCGGCCGGCAGCGAGGTGCTGCTCGCCGGGGATCTCCGCGAAGAGCAGGGCAAGGTGGTGTTCGAAGGTCGTCTGTTCGATCTCAAAAGCGGCCAGTCGATCCTAGCCAAGCGCTACCGCGGCAGCTTCGCCACCGCCCGGCGGATCGGCCACACGTTCGCCGACGAGGTGATCCGCTATTTGACCGGCGGCGCGGGCTTCGCGCTCTCCGAGATCACCTACGTCTCCGAACGCGGCAAGATCAAAGAGATCTGGCTGATGGATTACGACGGCGGCAACCCCCGGCCGCTCACCGGCCACCGCTCGACCTCGATGTCTCCGGCCTGGAACCACGCGGGCGACGGCATCGCCTACACCTCGTTCGTCAATGGCCCGCCGGGGGTCTACTTCGCCGAGGTCGCCTCGGGCAAGAAACGGCCGCTGGTCACTTCGGGCTCGCTCAACATCTCCCCGTCGTTTGCGCCGGACGGCGCGCGGCTGGCGATCTCCCGCTCGGTGGGCGGCAACATCGAGATCTTCTCGTCCGATACGTCCGGCGGCAATTTGCGGCGGCTGACCCAGTCGGCCGCGATCGACACCAGCCCCGCCTGGAGCCCGAAAGGGGGCACGATCGCCTTCACCTCCAGCCGGGCCGGCAATCCGCAGATCTACCTGATGGACGAGGAAGGGGCGAGTCAGCGCCGCCTGACGTTCGAGGGGAGCTACAACGACGGCGCCGCCTGGAGCCCGGACGGTTCGGAGGTCACCTACGCCACCCGGCGCGACGGACGGTTCCAGATCGCGGTGACCAACATCGTGAGTCAGGAGACCCGCGTGATCACTTCCGGGCCAGGCGAAAACGAGTCCCCGACCTTCTCGCCCGACGGCCGGAAGATCGCGTTCACCTCGCGGCGCTCTGGCACCAAGCAGATCTACGTGATAGACGCCGTGGACGGTGCGAACGTGCGCCAAGTGACCACCGAAGGAAGCAACGACATGGCCGACTGGTCGCGGCCGAAGTAAGCGGCCTGGGCTCGAAGCGGTATACTCGGGAAATTCATGATTTGCCACTGCCAGCCCCTCAAGGAGAAATTCATATGAACCGCAAAGCCCTCACCTGCCTGATCCTGGCCGCAGCGATGTTGCCAATGTTCGGCTGCCCGAAAAAGAAGCCCGTCACCCCCGCGCAGGACCTGAACGTCGACACCACGACCGTCCAGCCGATGGCGCCCGGCGCACCGGCCACCGACGTGCCGGAGCCGATGGCGCCGAAGGTCGATGACCAGATCGAGGACCGCCTGCTCTCCGCGGACCTCCAGGTCGTCAACGACGAGCTTCGCCGCCGCGGTTTCGCCGCCGACGCTTACTTCCAATACGACGAGGCTTCGCTTTCCGACGAAACGCGCGACCGTCTGTCGAAGAACGCCGACCTCTTGAAGAGCGCGCCGCAGCTCGTGCTGATCATTGAGGGCCATGCCGACGAGCGAGGCACCAACGAGTACAACCTGGCCCTGGGCGAGCGTCGCGCCAACGCGGCAAAGGACTACCTCACCTCGCTCGGCGTGGCCGACGGGCGCCTGCGCACCCTCTCCTACGGCGAGGAGCGGCCGGCCTGCACCGAGAGCGAAGAGAGCTGCTGGGCGCAGAACCGCCGCGCCCACATGGTCGTCACCGGTCGTTCGAATGGCTGAGGCGCCGATGAGAGCGGCGCGCGGCCTTCTCTCCTCTATCCTGCTGGCGGCTTTGGCCGCCAGCGGGTGCGTCTCGACCGAGGACATCCAGGGGATTCAGACCCAGATCTCCGACGTCCAGCGCCAGCTGCAGCAGATGCAGCAACTGGCGCCGAGCAAGACCGACGTCGGCAATCTCGAAGTCTCGATGGGCAAGCAGATGGATTCGCTGCTCAAGACCGAAGCCGACATGCAGGTGAAGCTCCAGGATCTGACCGGCCAGATCGAGGTGCTTCAGGCAAAGCTTGAGGACACCACCTATCGCCTGTCCCAGCTGTCGCAGCAGATCGCCTCGACGAACCAGGAGCTGAAGACCTTCCGCCCCGCCCCGGCGCCGGCGCCCAATCCGGGCGTTTCGGCGGATCCCAACTTCGGAGTCCCCCCGCCGGTCTCGGCGCCCCCCGCGGGCGCTGGAGCCGATCCGAAGGCGCTGTACGACGGGGCGTACAACGATTACCTCAAAGGTAGCTACGACCTGTCGATCCGGGAGTTCCAGGAGTACCTGCAGAACTTCCCCGACACCGACCTCGCCGACAACGCGACCTATTGGATCGGCGAATGCTGGTATCGACAGAAGAAATACCGCCAGGCGGTCGAGCAGTACGACCAGATGCTCTCCCGCTACCCCAAGAGCGACAAAGCCGCGAGCGCCACGCTCAAGAAGGGTTACAGCTACATCGAGCTGGGCGAAAAGACCAAGGGCCTCCTCCAGCTCCAGCGCGTGGTGCGTGATTTCCCGGCGAGCGACGAGGCGAACCTGGCCCGCCAGCGCCTGCGCGAGCTGGGCGGTTGACCCTGAGGTTTGACCTCAGATGGGCCTTTGTGCTAAAAACTCCTCAAGTCGCACTGCGGTGCGACTTTCTTTTTGACCCGACGTTTTTCGACTCCAAGCTAACAGCGACCGGCCTCTGCGGTCTAACGAACGGATGCGACGAAGGATATGGCGAATACCAAGTCGGCGGAAAAGCGGAATCGGCAGAACGTAGCGAACCGTGAGCGCAATCGTGGTCATCGCTCGAAGATGCGCACGGCGATCAAGAAGCTGCGCACCGCGGTCGAAGGCGGCGACGCCAAGACGGCCCAGCAGCTCCTCACCGCAACGCTCGGCCTGATCGACGTGACGGCGAAGAAGAAGGTGATCCACACCAACACCGCTTCCCGCTACAAGTCCCGCCTCACCCGCGCCGTCTCCGGCCTCCAGGCGTAACGCCTTCCCCGTCGGGTCCTTCCGACGAGGTCATGAAGCCCTTCGATCTCGGAGGGCTTTTGGCGTTTCTGGGGCTGCGAAATTCCCCCGCCCCCGTGGCGGTTAGCCTTCCCGATGTCCTCCCCCGCCAGTCCTCCGTCCCCTCCCCCCGTTCCGGTCCTGGAGCTGCGCGACGTCACGCGCACGTTCGAGGAGGGGGGCCGCTCGCGCTCGGTGTTGCGGGGAGCGAACGCCATCGTCCAGCGCGGGGAGATCGCGGTTGTTACCGGGCGGAGCGGTTCGGGAAAATCGACGCTGCTCCACCTGATCGCGGGAATCGACCGGCCGACGGCGGGGGACGTGCTGCTGGAAGGGGTCTCGGTGCCGAAGCTTTCGGAGCACGAGCGGACGCTTCTCCGGCGGCGGCGGATCGGGTTCGTGTTCCAGTTCTTCAATCTGATTCCGACGTTGACGGTCGAGGAGAACCTGCGGCTGCCGCTGGAGCTGGCGGGTCAGACGTCTCCCGCCGATTTTGAGCGGGCACGGGCGCTGCTCGCGGAAGTCGGCCTCGGCGATCGGGGCGGGTCTTTCCCCGACCGTCTGTCGGGGGGCGAGCAGCAGCGGGTCGCGGTGGCGCGCGCTTTGGTGCACGACCCGGCGGTCGTGCTTGCCGATGAGCCGACCGGCAATTTGGATTTGGAAACGGGACTCCAGGTTTTGGAGCTTCTGGATCGCCTGACCCGCCGCGCGGGGAAGACTCTGATCATGGTGACCCACAGCCGCGAGGTGATCGGCCTCGCCGATCGACTGTTCCAGCTGGACGAGGGGCGCCTGCTGGAGAACACCGAAAGCGGCGGGCGCGGCCCGGCCGAGGACACCGGGGCCTCTTGAGCCGATCCGCCTCCGCCGCTCCACCGCGCGCACCGCTGCTTGCGCGGGCGAGCCGGCGCCACCTGGCTCGCCACCCCTGGCAGCTCGCGCTGGCGGTACTCGGCGTGGCGCTCGGGGTAGCGGTGTTCGTTTCGATCGATCTGGCGAACCAGAGTGCCAAGAAAGCGCTCTCGCTGTCGCTCGGCGCGCTTCAAGGCAAAGCAACCCACGAGATCGTCGCGAGCGCGCCGGAGGGCATTCCCGAGGAGCTGTTCGTCCGGCTGGTCCAGTCGGGGGTGCGGCCCGCCGCGCCGGTGATCGAGGCGACGGCGATCGTGGCTCCTAAGGGTCCGAAAGCCCGCGGTGCCAAGCCCGAGGCGCTGCCGCTGCTCGGCATCGATCCGTTTTCCGAGGCGCCGTTCCGGCCAGTGGTCGGTCGGATCGCCGGAGGCGGGCTCGACCTTAAATCTTTTCTCACCGTTCCCGGCTCCTGCCTGATCGCCCGGCGGACCGCCGAGCGATTGGGCCTTTCGGCCGGCGAGCGTTTCGCCGCCCGCTTCGGCGCGTTCGAACGCCGGCTGCTGCTCTCCGGCGTGCTCGAACCGGCACCGGGAGAAGATCCCTCCTCCCTCGCCGACCTGTTGATCTGCGACCTCGCGACGGCCCAGGAGGCAACCGGCCGGCTCGGGCGCCTCACCCGGATCGATCTCGCTCTGCCGGAAGGCGCCGAAGGAGCCCGCGAGCTGGCTCGCGTGCGCGCTCTCCTGCCCCCTGGAATCCAAATCCAGGAGGCCGCGGGCCGGTTGCGCGAGGGGGACGAGATGACTCGCGCGTTCCGGATGAACCTGCGGGCGTTGTCGCTGCTCGCACTGGTTTGCGGCACGTTCCTGATTTACAACACGATGACGTTTCTGGTCGTCGAGCGGCGGCGGCTGATCGGCCTGCTGCGCGCGCTCGGAGCGACGCGGCGCGAGATCTTCCGCGGCGTGCTCGGGGAAGCGGCGGTGATCGGCGCGGTCGGCACAACTTTAGGTCTCGGTGTCGGCGTGATCCTCGGCCGTGGCCTGGTGCGGCTGGTCGCAGGAACGATCAACGATCTTTATTTCGCCTTGAGCGTGAGAGATCTAGCGCTGCCGCCGCTGACGTTCGCGACCGGGATCGCCGTAGGCCTGGGGGTCACCCTGCTCGCCGCCCTCCCCCCCGCGCTCGAAGCGACCGGCACGCCGCCGCAGGGGGCGATGACCCGCTCGCTGCTCGAAGCGAAGAGCGGCCGCGCTCTCCTTCGCGCGAGCGGAGCCGGCGTGCTCTGCCTGGCGCTCGGAGCGCTCGCGCTGCCGTTCCCCGGCTGGGTTTCCTCGTTCCTCGTGATGTTCGGCGCAATCATCGGTTTCGCTCTGCTCGCTCCCGGCGCCGCGGTGCTGCTCGGCCGGGCGCTCCGCGCCGCCCTGGGCCGAAGCACCGGCCGGTTCGGATGGATCGGCCGGATGGCCGCCACGGGGCTCGAACGGAACCTCTCTCGCACGGGGGTGGCGGTCGCGGCGCTGGTGGTCGCGGTTTCGGTCACCGTCGGAGTGGGCGCGATGATCGCGAGCTTTCGCGGCAGCGTCGAGCGCTGGCTGGACCGGTCGCTCACTGCGGACCTTTACGTCGGCCCCGCCGAGCGCGAGGCGGGATTCGTCGGCTCGTCGCGCCCGGGGGATTGGATCGCCCGGCTCGGCGCGATTCCGGGCGTGGTACGGGTTCACCCGCTGCGCCGGGCGGAGGCGGCTTCGCCCAAAAAAGGCGCCGGAACGGTCCGCCTGATCGCCGTCGAAGGGGACCCGGCGGCGACGGTGATTCGCCAGGGAGACCCCAAAAGCGCCTGGGCGGGCTTTGCGCGCGGCGAGATTCTCGCCTCCGAGCCGCTCGCCTCCCGGCTGGGCTTGCAGGTCGGCTCGACGCTGCCGCTCGCGACGGCCGAAGGGGTCAAATCCTTTCGCGTCGCGGGGATCTACCTCGACTACGCCAGCGATCGCGGCATCGCGATGATCGATCGCGAACACTACCGGAGGCTCTGGCACGACGACCGGGTCTCCGGATTCGGGCTCGATCTGCCTCCCGGGGCATCCGACGCCGAGCTGGATCGGGTGGCCCTGGCCGTCCGCACGCTCGACAGGCAAGCGCCGCTCGGCGTGCGCAGCAACAAGGAGCTGCGCCGCCGCTCGCTCGTGGTGTTCGATCGGACGTTCAAGATCACCGGCGTGCTCCGCTTTCTCGCCGGGTTGGTAGCATTCCTGGGGGTGCTCTCGGCGCTTCTCGCGCTCCAGCTCGAGCGAACCCGAGAGATCGGCGTACTGCGCGCCCTCGGGCTGACCACCCGCGAGGTGGGCGCGCTGGTCGCCGCGGAAACCGGCCTGCTCGGGCTCTCGGCCGGGCTGCTTTCGATTCCGGTCGGCTTCGTGCTCGCCCTGATCCTGATCGAGGTGATCAACCGCCGCTCGTTCGGCTGGAGCATGGATCTGGTGCTGGACGCCGGCGTCTTCGCGGGCGCCGTGGCGCTTTCCTTAACCGCCGCGCTGCTCGCCGGGGTGGTGCCGGCGATCAAGATGGCGCGCACCTCGCCGGCCGAGGCGTTGCGCGAGGAATGAGATCGATGAAGCGCCTCGTTCTTCTCGTGCTCGCCCTCCTGTTCGCTCTTCAACTGGCCGCCTGCGGGGATCGTTCACCCGAGCCTCCGCGCCCCGAAGGACGAGGGGTGGCTTCCGCTCTCTCTGCCGGATCTACGGCGAGCGACGGAGGATTCGCCCGGGCGCTCGCGCCGCGAACATTTTCCTTTCCGGCCGACCATGGGCCGCATCCCGAGTTTCGCACCGAGTGGTGGTACGTGACCGGCAATCTCGCGACACCCGGGGGGCGTCCGTTCGGATTCCAGTGGACGATCTTCCGCCAGGCGCTCTCTCCCTATCCCGCGGCGCGCGTTTCGAAATGGGCCACCCGCGACGTCTATCTCGGCCACTTCGCGGTGTCGGATCTCTCCGGCGGCCCTTCCGGATTCCGTTCGTTCGAACGGTTCCGGCGCGGTGCCCTGGGGTTGGCAGAAGCCCACGCCGCGCCGTTCCGAGTGGCACTCGACGATTGGACGTTCGAAAGCCTTTCCCCCGGCGCCGGAACCTGGCCGGCGCGCCTGCGGGCGGCCGCCGGAATTGGAGAGGAGGCTCGGGCGATCGACCTCACGCTCGATGCCGCAGGGCCGCCGGTGTTGGAAGGCGACCGCGGGCTGTCGAAGAAAGGCCCTGCGCCGCGCAACGCGAGCTACTACTACTCGCTCCCCCGCATGCCGGCGCGGGGCGAGATCCGCATCGGCGGTCAAAGCTTCAAGGTCTCGGGCCTCGCTTGGCTCGACCGCGAATGGAGCACCGGCGGCCTGGCACCCGGCTTGGTCGGCTGGGACTGGTTCGCGCTCCAGCTCTCAGACGGCCACGAGATGATGCTCTACCGGCTGCGCAAGCGGGACGGAACGGCGTCCCCGGAGAGCCGCGGCACTCTGATTCTCCCTGATGGCACGACCCGGCCAATCGAATGGCGGGATCTGTCCCTCGACGAGAACGCTACTTGGACCAGCCCGAAGACGGGGGGCCGCTATCCCGCGGCCTGGCGGATTCGCATTCCAGGGGAGCGGCTCGATCTCACCATCCGGACACGACTTGCCGATCAGGAGCTCCTCGGGTCGTTCCGCTACTGGGAGGGCGCGGTCGCAGTCGCCGGTACCCGGGCGGGCCGCCCCATCTCCGGCAACGGGTACGTCGAGCTGACCGGCTATGCGGATGCCGCGGCGCCGCCGCGCTGATCTCCCTCCCCGAACGCAGCACCCGCCTGGTAGAGTTCAGCCACGTACTGCGGGCTTTGGCCCGACTCTTCCGAGGAGCCCGATCATGCCCGAGACGACCTTCCGCTTCCGCCCCGGCTTCGTACTCGTCCTGCTCGCCCTCGCTTGCGGTTGCGGCACGTCGAGCCATTCCGCTCCCGCCGTGCGCAGGGCGGCGACCGCTCCCCCGCCGGCCGCCGTGGCCGTGGCGCCGGCTCCGGCTACTTCCGCCGCTCCGGCCTACACGATCGAGCAGTTCCTCGGCACGACGACCTACTTCGGCAGCTCGTTTTCGCCCGATGGCTCGAAAATCCTGGTGAGCAGCGACCAGAGCGGCGTCCTCAACGCCTTCGCCGTCCCGGTCGGCGGCGGCGAGGCCGTCCAGCTCACCCGCTCGCAGGACACCGTGCGCATCGCAAGCTATTTTCCCCACGACGAGCGCTTTTTGTTCCAGGCCGACCAGGGGGGCAACGAACAGACCCACGTCTACGTCCGCGAGCTCGACGGCTCGATCCGCGATTTGACCCCGGGCGAGAAGGTCAAGGCCGAATTCGGCACCTGGGCCCCAGACGACCGTTCGTTTTTCGTCATCACCAACGAGCGCGACCCGAAATTTTTCGACCTCTATGAGATCGCGACCGATGGATATCAGCGCAAGTTGGTCTTCCAAAACGAGGGGGGATACGACATCGCGGCGATTTCCCCCGACCGGCACTGGCTCGCTCTGGCCAAGCCGAACACCACCGTGGACAGCGACCTCTACCTCTACGACCTAACGCGAAAAGAGACGAAACACCTGACGCCGCACGAAGGCGAGGCCTCGCACGATCCGGGTCCGTTCAGCCCGGACGGCGCTTGGTACTACTATCGGATGAACGAGGGAAGCGAGTTTCAAAAGCTGATGCGCTACGAGGTCGCGACCGGCCGGAGCGAGAGCGTGCTGGCGGTTGATTGGGACGTGATGGGCGCGACGTTTTCCAAGGACGGGCACTACCTGGCCGCGTGGATCAACAGCGACGCGCGGACCGAGATCCGCCTGTTCGAGATGCCGGGCATGAAGCCGGTGCAACTGCCGGAGCTTCCCGACGCCGAGATCGCGACCGTCACGTTCTCCCCCGACTCGAAAAAGCTCGCGTTCTACGCCGATTCCTCGCGCTCCCCCGGGAACCTCTACGTCTACGACCTCGCCTCCCGCGAGCTACGGCCGCTCACCCGGGCGCTCAATCCCGCGATCGACCCGACGCACCTGGTCGGCGCCCAAGTGGTGCGCTTCCGCGCCCGCGACGGCGTGATCATCCCCGGCCTGCTCTACCAGCCGACCGGCGCCTCGCCCAAGCACCCGGCGCCCGCGGTGATCTGGGTCCATGGCGGTCCCGGCGACCAGTCGCGAGTTGGCTACCGGGCGTTGATCCAATACCTGGTGAACCATGGCTACGCGGTCTATGCGATCAACAACCGCGGCAGCTCGGGCTACGGCAAGACCTTCTTCGGATTGGACGACCGCAAGCACGGCGACGCCGACCTCGACGACTGCGTCGACGCGAAAAAGATGCTGGAGGCGACCGGCTGGGTCGATCCGGCGCGGATCGGCATTCTCGGCGGCAGCTACGGAGGCTACATGGTGCTCGCGGCGCTCGCGTTCCGGCCGCAGGAGTTCGCCGTCGGTGTCGACGTGTACGGCGTCTCGAACTGGGTGCGCACGCTCGAAAGCATCCCCGCCTGGTGGGAATCGAGTCGCAAGGCGATCTTCAAGGAGATGGGCGATCCGGCCGCCGATCATGACTATCTGGTGAAGATCTCGCCACTGTTCCACGCCGATCGGATCGAGAAGCCGCTGATCGTGCTGCAAGGCGCCAACGACCCGCGCGTGTTGAAGGTCGAATCGGACGAGATCGTCGCCGCGGTCAAGAAGAAAGGCGTGCCGGTCGAGTACGTCGTCATTCCCGACGAGGGGCACGGCTTCGCCAAGAAAGAAAACCAGGCGAAGAGTTATGAAGCGATCCTGCGCTTTCTCGATCTTCACTTGAAAGGCGGCCAGGGCGGCTAGCCGCACCGGAGACGGATGCCGGCCCCGCCGCCTTTCGCTTCGTCGAACCTAGCCGAAATTGCGCACGCCGATCGCCCCGCGGCTTGGATCGGACGAGGCGCGGAGCGCCAGCTCGAGGAACGGGTGGGTCGCGAGCGGGTCCATCTGGGCCAGGCGGTGGTGCAGGCGAACCCCCGCCTCGAACTGGGCCCGCAGCAGGTTGCAGCGCGGCTCCTTCGGCTCGGACGCCGCGGAGAACGTGGGCAGCAGCCGGCTCTCCGGGCAGAGGTAGCGCGCCCAGCACCCCTCGCACGGCATCGCCGCGCCCGGCTCCCCCCCCAACTCGCCGAATTCGTCGACGCTCGCCCAGAGCTTGGCGACGGCGGGCGGCTTCATGTCGCGCAAACCGAAGCTCGAATCGACGTCGCCGATCCACTGCGGCCGGCGGGACGGCTCGCGCTCGAAATCGAACATCGGCTCGCGCTGGAGCAGGCGCCCGACCAGCCGGGTGAGCGGCTGGAAGTCGATCGGCGCCTGGTGCGCCTGGAGCGAAGCGCAGATGTCGTCGGCGATGTGCTGGAGGTCGGACTCCAGATCGCGCAGCTCGCCGCCGATCCGCGGCTCGGTGCCGGGCGCCCAGGCGACGTCCAGATGGCAAATGCCTGACGACTCGGCGAGGCGCCAGACCTCTCGCAGCCGGGCGCCGCGGGCCAGGTCGACCCCCAAGGTCAGCCGGTCGCCGAACCGGGCGGCGAGCGCCGCCAGATCCGGCACCTCAGGAACCTCCATCGGCGCGCGATCGGCGGCCGACAGGAGCGAGCCGGCGAGAACGCGCACCGGGAACGACTCGCCGGCCAGATAGCGGGCCGTCGCCTCGTCGAGCTCCGGCAAAGCGAGCGTGATCTCGAACGCGATCGCCCGGCGACTCTCCGCCGCTAGCCTTCGGGCCTCGATGACGATCCGCTTCAGCGCTTCGACGCCCGGGAAGCCCAGCGACCAATGGCAGCGGATCCGTACCGGCAGGCGCTCGGCGCCGGGACGGAAGATCCCCTCCAGAAGGTCGATGGCCTCGATCTCCGTCGGACGGTCGAGTACCCATTCGCGATCCGGCAGGCTGCCGGTCCAGCTGCCCGACAGGCCAAAGGCCTCGTCAGCCCCTTCGGAGAAGCGTTCCGAGGTCAGCAGATCCTCGCGCACCAGCCAGCTGAGCATCTCGTCGGTCGGTTCGGTCCGGTCGAGGGCGAGCGCCACATAGGCCTGCAGATCGACCGGCACCTCGATCACCATGCCCCGCTCCAGGTCGTAGATCAGATCGCTAGAGCCGTCGTCGGCATCCAACGCGTGGATGTTGCGAAGCCGCAAGGCCCCCGGCATCGGAATCTGGGCAGTATTCATGGCGCCTCCCTCAAGTAGATTTCGCAGATCCTTCTCGAAGCTATCTCTCTCAATCTACGACGAAAAGTAGACTCTACAAGGGATGTTGCCGCACCCCCTCCTCCAATGGACAACTTTCCTCGAAGAAGGTGGTATTGAGGCGGCGCCAGGGCAAAACGGGGGGAGGAAGCGGACCGGACGGGCGGACGCCTCCAAGGCGCCCGCCCGTTCTGGGGGGAGCAATCGAAGTTCAGTTCGCCTTCAACCAGCGATCGAGCCAGCCGAGAACGGTCTCGTGCCACAGCAGGCTGTTGGCGGTATGAAGTACCCAATGGCTCTCGTCCGGCAGGTAAAGGAAGCGGCTGGGAATACCCCGTCGCTGCAGCGCCGTGAAGGTCGCGATCCCCTGCCCATCTGGTACGCGAAAATCGAGGCCGCCATGGGCCACCAACATTGGAGTCTTCCAATTTGCGACATAGTTGACCGGGTTCCACTTCTCGTGCGCTTCCGGATGCTCGTAGTACGGCCCCCCCTGCTCCCACTCGGGAAACCAGAGCTCTTCGGTCGTGTAGTACATCGACCGCTGATCGAACAACCCGTCGTGGTTGACCAGGCACTTGAACCCGTCGGGCCAACGGCCGGCGATCCAGTTGATCATGTAACCGCCGTACGAGGCGCCGAGCGCGCAGGCCCGTTCGCCGTCGAGCCAGGGGTATTTCTGGAGCGCCGCGGCCAGCCCCTTCTGGAGGTCTTCGAGCGGTCCGCCCCCCCAGTCCTTCGAGATCGCGTCGGTGAACGCCTGGCCGTAGCCGGTCGAGCCGTGGAAGTCGATCATCACGGTCGCGTAGCCCGCCCCGGCGTAGACCTGGGGGT
>JBDTZG010000129.1:0-6117 GCA_040005235.1 Acidobacteriota bacterium
CCGTGGAAGTCGATCATCACGGTCGCGTAGCCCGCCCCGGCGTAGACCTGGGGGTTCCACCGGTAGTGGAAGTTGTCCTCGAACGACCCCTGCGGCCCGCCGTGGATCAAGAACGCGATCGGCGCCTTCTGCCCTTCCACCCAGCCGACCGGCTTCGATACCCAACCGTAGACCGTGTCGCCATGCGCACCGACGAACGAGAACTGCTCCGGCTCGGTCATTTGGACCGCCGCGAGCTTCGCCTGGTTCCAGTGGGTGATCTGGGTGAGGCCGGAGCCGTCGGCCTTGACCGTGAACAGCTCGACCGGGGAGCGGAAGGTGTCGCGGCCGAAGACGATCCGGTCGCCCGCGAGCGCCGGGGAATGGACGGAGCCCTCGGAGGTCAATTTGCGCGTTTTCCCCGTCGCCACGTCGACCGCGAACAGCGGCCCGCGGCCGAGATCGGTCGCCGAGGCGTAGATCGTCTTGCCGTCCTTCGACCAGACCAACTCGTTCGGCGTCCGGTCCCAGGCCGCGGCCAGCTCTTTGTCCGCGCCGGTCGCGAGATCCCGCAGATGGATGTGAAACCGGTCCGCCTCGAACGCCGGCCGCACCATCGCCATGTAGGCGAGGGTCTTGCCGTCCGGCGAGAAGTTCGGCTGGGTATCCCACGCGAGGTTACTCGCCGTAAGATTCTGCGGCGCCGCGGAGCCGTCGACCGGCACCCGGTAAAGATCGAAGTTCGTCGACCAGGCCTCGGTCTTCCCCGAGATCCGCGCCGAGAACACCACCGCCTTGCCGTCCGGCGTGAAGTTGAACTCCTCGGTCCCGCCGAACGGCTTGGAGGGCACGTCGGCGTCCAGAGCCTTCGACAGGTCGATCGCAGCGCCGCCGGAAGCCGGCATCACGAACAAATGGTTCCGCCGCCCATCCCCCCAGGTATCCCAATGGCGGACGAACAGCCGGTCATAGACCTTCCCCGTCGCCTGGGCGCCGTCGGCCTCGTCCATCCGCTTCTTGGTGCAGGCAAGATCGGCGCAATCGGGGAACACCTCCAGGCTGAACGCCAGCCGCGACCCGTCCGGCGACACCTTGAGCGACGAAATGTCGAGCGGTAGGTCACTGACCTGCGAAGGCTCTCCCCCATCTAGCGCAAGCCGCCAGATCTGCGACGAACCCGAGCGGGTCGACAGGAAGTACAACGACTTGCCGTCCGGAGCCCAACGCGGGTCGGTATCCCGCTTAGGGTCCGAAGTCAACCGCCGAAGCCCGGAGCCGTCGGCATTCACCAGCCAGAGATCGTACTTGGACCCATTCGACGCAAAATCGGTCACCCGGACCGAAAATGCGATCCGGCTCCCCTGAGGGTCCGGCTGAGGGTCGGAGATCCGGTCCATCACCCAGAGGTCCCGGGCGGCGAATGGACGAGGGACCTCGGCGGCCTGGGCCGCCAAGGGGGCTGCGAGGGCGAGGAGCGAAAAGACAGCGACGGCTGTTCTGGGCATGAATCCTCCTGAGGGTGCGGAGGGGGATTCTATGCGGGGAATCCCCCTACATCGAGATCGACCCTTTCCGGAACTCGCTCCGCCCCAAATGGGCGTTCACCAGCACCGGTTTTCCCTCCCGCAGCGCCGCCCGGGCGTCAGCGAGAACGCCCGCGATGTCTTCGTCCCGCTTGAGGACGAAACCGACGCCCCCATACCCCTCCGCCACCTTGTGGTAGTCGGTCCGGGCGAGCACTGTCGAGACATCATCGCCCAGGATCTCCACCTGTTCGCGGGCAATCTGGCTCCAGGAGGCGTCATTTCCGACGATCGCCAAAACCGGGGCACCGTGGCGGGCCATGGAGTCGAATTCGGCGAGGCTGAAGCCACAGGAGCCATCTCCCCAGAGGAGCCAGACTTCAGATTCGGGGCGGCAAAGGCTGGCGGCGAGGGCGAAGCCTCCTCCCACTCCCAGGGTTCCGAAGACTCCGGGGTCGAGCCAGGAGAGCGGCTTTCTGGGGGCGATCGAGTAGGCGGCGGTCGCTACGAAGTCTCCGCCGTCGGCGACCAGGACTGAATCGTCGGGCAAGATCTTGTCGATTTCGCGGCAGAGGCGGAGCGGGTTCACTCCGTCCGGCAGGGTCTTGGCGGCGCCTTCGTCGATCTGTTTCTCGCGCTCGTCGTCGCGCGCCCTAAGGCCTTCGAGCCAGCTGCCCCAGCGGGCGATGTCTCCGCTCACCATCTGGGCAAGGGCGATCAGGGAGAGGCCCGCGTCGGCGTCGATGGCGAGGTTGGGCCGGCGGTTCTTGGCATAGCCTTCGGTCGAACGGGCGAGCGCCACGAGCTTGGCGGTACGGCCGATGTGGCGACCGTAGTCGAGCCGGAAGTCGATCGGCTGGCCCGCGAGGATTACCAGATCCGCCTCGCGTAGCGCCTCTTTCCGCTTGTGGCGCAACTGGAGCGGATGGCGTGCGCCGAGCAGGCCGCGGGCGCCTCCGGCGAGGTAGACCGGAATCCCCAGGGCCTCGATCGCGGCGGCGATCTGCGGCGCATGGTCGACCGAGGCGACCGCCTGGCTGCCCACGACGAGCACCGGACGCGCGGCCCGCGAGAGGAGTGCGGCGGCCTGGCTGAGTTTTCCGCGGGACGGTGGGGGCAGCGGCGGCCGGCGTGGCTCGCCCGCCGATCCCGGCTCCGCGTGCGCACCGCGGAACAGGTTGTTGGCATGGCGGCGAAGGTAGCCGCCGAGCAGGCGGCTGCGCAGGTCCCTTCCCTTCCCCGCGGCGGCGAGATACCAATCGCGGACGAGATCCTCGCCGTAGAGCAGATCGACCGGCGTTTCCAGAAAGACCGGCCCGGGAACCCCGGCGCGCGCGATGGTGAACGCCTGGTGGACCGCCGGGACCATCTCGCGCACCTTCTCGCAGCTCCCCAGCCACTTGACCGCCGATTCGAGCAGGGTGAGCTGATCGATGTCCTGTAGCGCACCGCGCCCGCGGAGCAGCGTGCCGGTGGCGCCGCCGATCAGGAGCAGCGGCACTTCGGCGAGCTGGGCGTTTTTGAGCGCGGTGATCGCGTTCGTCACCCCGGGGCCGGCGGTCACCGCCGCTACGCCCGGAATGCCGGTCAACCTTGCCGTGGCATCGGCGGCGAACACGGCGCTCGCCTCGTCGCGCACGTCGATCACCCGGATGCCGGCCCGCTTGGCACCGGTCAGGATCGGCGCGATGTGGCCGCCGCACAGGGTGTAAAGAAAGCGAACCCCTTCGCGAGCGAGGGCGAGGCCGATCTGATCGCCGCCGTGCGCCGGGGCCGAAGAAAGGGAAGCGGGGGCGGAGGTCACGAACGTGATTCTATCCGTTTACAGGCCTTAGATCGCTGTCCCGTTACGCACTCCTCGCGCACCCCTTAAAAGTAGACGTGTCGCGAATTCGTCGTCGTCGCCTTAAAGCGGCGACCTGCCATGGCACTGCGCGTCGCGGAAACTCCGAAACTCGGCGTTCCAAATCGGCTGCTTTAGAAGCAGCAAGGAGGAGCTATGTCCAAGCAGGTCCGTCCCTTTCGGTTGGCCGGCGCTTTCGCCCTGATCCTCGGGCTCGCCCTCGCCCTTCCGGCCGCCCTGCAGGCTCAGGCGCTACCGACCCCGAAGGACTTCGTCTCCAACCTCGACGTTCGCTGCTACAAGCTGAACGACCTGCCACCGCTCAACGTGCCTCTGCGGCTCGATCACCTCAATCCGTATTTCGTCGGCCTCGGCCTGCCGTTTGAGAACGTCGTCCTCCAGAAGCCCCAAGAGCTGTGCGTCCCGGTCTACAAGAACAACGTACAGCCGCCGGCCACGTCTCTACCGTTCATGCGCTTCGTCGATTGGAAGTGCTACGGCATCGCCGGGCCGGCGCTCAACCTCGGCATCCACCTCGATCACTTGAATCCACAGATCCCGCCGCTTCTCGGACCCTCGGTCGATGGGACAATCCGTGAGCCCCAGCAGCTCTGCGTGCCGGTGCGGAAGAACAACCAGGCGATCCCGGCCGCGGTCCTGAACCTAATCAAGTGGCTCGACGTCAAGTGCTACCGCTTCGAGGCCCAACAGAACGTCGGCGGCCAGGCGATTCTGCTCAACCATCTGAACCCGCTGTTCGCTGCCATCCCGGGCCAGAACGCGGTGTTCTCACCGGCCCCGAATCCGAACCAGCTGTGCGTACCGGTGAAGAAGAACCTGCAGGCGCCGGTACCGGCGGCGGTGTTGAACATCGTCCAGTACTCCGACGTGCTGTGCTACCCGGTCCAGGCACCGGCGCTCAACCAGGCCCTGGTGCTCAACCATCTGAACCCGGTCTTGACCGCGATGGGCCTGCCGGCCGAGAACGTCACCGCGGGCGCCACGACCAAGCTGTGCGTGCCGGTGGCGAAGAACGGCTTCTTCCCGCCGGGCTGAAGTCTCCCGCTATTTCGAGCCAAAAAAACTGCGCGGCGGAGAGGTCTCCGCCGCGCGGTTTTCTTACAGGGTGAGCGTTCTGAAGCCCCGCGGCTACTCCTCCGCCATGTGCGGATAGCGGTAGTCCGTGGCCGGCACGAACGTCTCCTTGATCGACCGCTGCGAGGTCCAGCGCAACAGGTTCGCCATCGAGCCCGCCTTGTCGTTGGTGCCCGAGGCGCGGGCGCCGCCGAACGGCTGCTGGCCCACCACGGCGCCGGTCGACTTGTCGTTGACGTAGAAGTTGCCCGAAGCGTGGCGCAGGCGCTTCGTGAGATGAGCCACCGCTCGCCGGTCGTCGGCAAAGATCGCTCCGGTGAGACCGTAGGGGCTGGTCGTATCCACCAGGTCGAGCATCGCTTCGAGATCCGCGTCGTCGTAGACGTAGAGGCACAGCACCGGACCGAAGATCTCCTCTTCCATCAGTTTGAACTTCGGATCGCTAGTCACCACGACGGTTGGCTCGATGAAATAACCGACCGAGTCGTCACAGACTCCGCCGAAGATCACCTCGGCCTCGGGCGAGCTCTTGGCATAGTCGATGTACCCCTTGATCCGATCGAACGAAGGCTTGTCGATCACGGCGCAGACGAAATTCCGGAAGTCGAGCGGCGACCCCATGCGCGCCGAATCCAACTGCTCGCCGAGCTTCGCGCGCACCGCGGGCCAAAGCGATTTCGGCACATAGGCGCGCGAGCCGGCCGAGCACTTCTGCCCCTGGTATTCGAACGAGCCGCGAACCAAGGCGGTCGCGTAAGCGTCGGCGTTCGCCGAAGGATGAGCGACCACGAAGTTCTTGCCGCCGGTTTCGCCGACGATCCGCGGATACGAGCGATAGCGCGGCAGGTTGCCGGCGATCGTCTTCCACATCGTCTGAAACACGGGAGTGGAGCCGGTGAAGTGGATGCCCGCGAAATCGGGGTGCGCAAGCGCCGGATCGCCTACCTGGCTCGCCTTGCCGGGGAGGAAATTGATCACGCCCGGCGGCATGCCCGCAGCCTCCAGGACCTGCATCAACACCCAGCTCGATAGCACCGAAGTCGAAGCCGGTTTCCAGAGCACGGTATTGCCCATCAGCGCGGGGGAGGTCGGCAGGTTGCCCGAGATCGAGGTGAAATTGAACGGCGCCACGGCGAAGACGAACCCTTCGAGCGCGCGGTACTCGACCCGATTCCACACCCCGGGCGAGGAGATCGGCTGGTCGTCGTGAAGGGTCTGGGCGAAATACGGATTGAAGCGCCAGAAGTCGATCAGCTCGGCCGCCGAATCGATTTCGGCCTGAAACACGTTTTTCGACTGGTTGAGCATCGTCGCCCCGTTGCTGGCGTCGCGCCAGGGACCGGCGAGCAGATCGGCGGCGCGCAGCAGAATCGCCGCGCGATCCTCCGGCGCGGTCTCCGACCAATCGTGCCAGGCGGCGCGGGCGGCCTGCGCCGCACGCTCCACCTCGGCCGGGCCGGCCTGATGGAACCGGGCGAGAACGTGGCCATGATCGTGCGGGCAAACCGCCGTGCCGAGCGAGCCGGTACGAATGTGCTCACCCCCGATCACCAGAGGTATATCGACCACTTCGGAGAGCATCGCTTGCAGCTTGGCCTTGAGCGAATCCCGTTCGGCCGAGCCCGGCGCATAGGCCCGGACCGGTTCGTTGACGGGCGTGGGAACGCGGAAACGACC
>JBDTZG010000035.1:0-55311 GCA_040005235.1 Acidobacteriota bacterium
GGCCGACTTGGCAAATCCTCGAAACTTGGAGCCGCTTGTGGGCTCCCTCCCCGCATGAGACCGCTCCGGCGTGCTGGCACGCTCCCTGCTCTAAGACCTTTTCGTCCCGTTGTTCAACCGCAGCCTCGGCGCCCCGCGCGTCCGAGCGCCTCATTTACCGCGAGCAGGAGGAAACTTGCCATGCCCGAAATCCAGACCAAAAGGATCACGCTCCTTTGGACCATGGAGGGCAAAGCCCCGGAGTGGATCTTTTCCGGCGACCTCGATTCGGATCCCGCGCCCGTTCCCTTGGATCGCCACCGGCTGACGATCGATTCGGCCTCGGCGGTGATCGAGGTCAATCTCCATCCGGACAGCACCCAAGGCGCGGACTTCGATCTGCGGCCCGTCGCTTGGCGCGGTGCGCGCCCGTCGTGCATGGGGGTCGGCAGATGCCGGAGCGGTCGGCGTCTCCTCATCACCGACGTGAACGAGAAGAACGCCGAGCACGGCTTCCGGGTTCGCATCGCCTACGAAGGACGGACCTACCTCTCGCCCGATCCGACGATCCTCAACACCGAACCGACCTATCTGGGGCATCAACCGGCGCAGCCGGAGGCGGAGCGGCGCTTCAAGGAGGGGGCGCTCCAGGTCGTTTGAGGCGCTCTTGCAGCTCGGGGTCCTCGCGCAGGGGAGCGAGCCAGGGGAGGTCGAACCAGCGCGGCTCGACTCCACGCGCGAGGGCCCGTTCGGCGTTGAGCAGGGCGGAGGTGCGATCGCCGACCAGGGTATAGACCAGCGCCACTTCGTACGCCGCCTGGGCGTTGTCGGGCGCGAGCGCCAGAACCTGCTGGGCGGCTGCCACCGCGTCGCGGTGGCGCTTGAGGTGGGCCAAAGCCTGCGCCCGTGCGCTCAAATGCTGCCAGCTGCCTTCGGTCGCGGGGTCTCGGCCGATCCGGTCGAGCACCCCGCGATAGGCGGCCTCCGCCGCGAGGCGGTCGCCGGAAAGTGCGAGGGCATCGGCTAGGTTCAAGGCGACGAAAGCGTTGCCGGGCTCGAGCTGGAGCGCCTGGCGGAACCGCGCCACGGCTTGGGCGTAGCGGCCGAGCAGCAGATGGGCGAGCCCCAGGTTCGCGAGCTCTGGCGCCTGGGGTGAGCGGCGCACGAGTTTTTCGTAGAGCGTCGCCGCGCGCACCGGGCTGCCCGACAGGAGCTCGATCTGGGCGAGCAGCGAGATGCCGGTCCACGAATCCGGATCGCGCGCGAGCAGCTCTCCCAGGTGCCGGCGCGCCGCGGCGGTCTCGCCATAGCGGTACTCCATGTCGGCGAGGCGCGAAAGGTGCTGCGAGGACGGTCGCCGCGCCGCCGCCTCGCGCATCCGGGACAGCGCGCCGGCACGGTCGCCGCGGCGTTCGAGCAGCCGAGCGGAAAGCATTTCGACGCCGGGATCGCCGGGCTCCAGGCGTTCCAGGTCGGCGAGCGCTTCGGCCGCGCGGTCGAGCCGCTCGCCGCGCAGCGCGACCTCGAAAAGCGCCACCTGCGGCCGGGGATCGGCCGGGGCGAGCGCGAGGGCGGCTTCGAGCACCTGCTCGGCGCGTTCCAAATCCACCGGATCGCGGCGCGCGGAGTAGCGGTAGCGCCGGGCGTCCGCTTCCAAAATCGCCGCCTCGACAAAGCGCGGCGAGCCGCGCCGGATCGCCGCGACCCCGGCGAGCAGCGCGTCGATCGATAGATCCGCGCGGCGCGAATCGAGCTCGCGGCGCAGTTGGACGTAGCGCGCGTAATCCGCCGGCCGCACTTCGAGGTCGAAAAGGCCCGGACGGCGACGGAGCTCGGGATAACCATTCTTCAGCTGCCCTTCGATCGCCTCGGCGATCAGCAGCGGCTGATGGAGAGGCACCTCGAACCCGGCGGTCCAGAGCAGGACTCCGTCGCTGCCGCGCACGCGCCGCAGCTCGATCCGGCACCCCGGGCCGGCGCAGGCGACGCCCGAGACGATCACCTCGTCCGCCGCCGTGGCACGCGCCAACTCGCGCGGCGTGCCGGCCACCGGATCGACCTGCTCGGGGGCAAGGGGCGACACCCGTTCGAGGCCGGTGAGCGCGCGGAGGAGCGCGAGGCGCACGGCTGCGGCGGTTTCCGCCTCGTCGTCCGACGGGTTGCCGTCGATCGAGGGCGCCGCCACCGCGACCAGCAGGAGAGGGCCAGGCCAGTGCGCGAGCCACCAAAGGCCGAAAAAAAGCGCCACCGCGAGGCTCGCCGCCACCCAAACCGCGGATCGGGGGAAAACGCGGCGCGGCGCCAGGTTGGAGCGATCGGGGAGGATGGGGTCGGACACGACGGTCGGTTCTTCGTGCGATCCACGAGGTGCGTTGCCAAACGCAGCATCGCCGCCCGAGCCCTCGGCGGCTTCCAGGGCCAGCGAGCGCGCCACCTCCAGGGCGCTCTCGGGCCTTCGTGCCGGATCTTTTTCGAGCAACCGATCGACCAGCCGCGAGACCGACTCCGGGGTCTCGGGACGAACTTCGCGGAGCGGCGCTTGGCGCTCGGTGCAGATCCGCGCCAGCACCTCAGGCGCGTCGGGACCGGCAAAGGGCGGGCGCCCCGCGATCATCTCGTAGAGCAGGGAACCGAGCGAGAACAGGTCCGAGGCCGGTGCTAGAGGCAGCCCGCGCGCCTGCTCGGGCGACATCGAACGGAAGGTGCCCAGAATCGCGCCGGTTCGGGTGAGAGTGGGGTCGCCCTCCAGCTGGGCCAAGCCGAAATCGAGGATCTTCGCGTGGTCGAGCGCGGTGATCATCACGTTGTCCGGTTTCAAGTCGCGGTGGAGGACTCCCCGCGCGTGGGCCGCGGCGAGCCCTTCGGCGATCTCGCGCCCCAAGCGCAAGGCTTCCCGGCAAGACAGGGGTTCACCGGCCAGCCGGTGACGGAGCGATTGTCCATCGACCAGCTCCATGACGATCGCCGAGCCCCGCTCGGATTCCACGATGTCGTGGATCTGCACGATCGACGGGTGGCTTAACCCCGCGGCCGCCCGCGCCTCGCGCCGAAAGCGTTCGCGGCTGGTGGTACCCGCGAGATCCGGGCGGACCAGTTTGATCGCCACCCGCCGGTCGAGGCGCTCGTCGTAGGCGGAAAACACCTCGCCCATGCCACCCGCGCCGAGGCGGCCTTCCAGGCGATAGGGACCGATCCGGTCGTCGGCCATCCGTCAGGCCAAGCCGAGCTGGCGCAACCGCCGCACCAGGCCGCGCTTGGAAACTTCCAAGGCCTCGGACATCGCGTCGAGGTCGCCCGCGGCGCGCGCCAGTGCTTCGCGCAGCTCATCCGCGCCGAGGTCCGAAGAGCGCCGCAGGCTCGGGCTCTTGGCGATCCGTTCGTAGAGCGAGGTCCGGGCGATGCCGAGCGCGTCGGCCGCCTCGCGAATTCGCCAGCGGTTCGCGCGGAGCGCTTCGGCCAGCTCGTCCTCGCCCACGTCCTCCGGCCGCCGCCGCGTTTCGGACGGGGCGTCCTGGCGCCGCTCCGGCGCCGTTCGGTCCGAAGGCGCGCGCTCCGGCCCGCTGGCCCGCGCGGGTTCGAGCATCTGGGCCACCTGCCGCGCCATCGCGGGCTCGCCCCCGTCAAGCCCCGCGAGCACGATTCGGCGCACCGCATTCTTCAGCTCGCGCACGTTGCCCGGCCAGTCGTGGGCGGCGAGTGCGGCCACCAGCCGGGCGGGAAGCGCGGGAGCCTCATCGAGCACCGCGCCGGCCGCCTGGACCTCCGCCCGGACGAAGGAGCCGAAGAGCCGGCCGAAATCGTCGCGCCGGGCGCGCAGCGGCGGCAGGCGGATCTCGTATCCCGCGAGGCGATGGAGAAGCGGCGCCCTGAATCTTCCCGCCGCGATCGCCGCGGGAAGATCGGCGTCGGTCGCGGCGATCAGCCGGACGTCCACGCGGAACGGCGCGTCGCCTCCCACGGGGTGGACCTCGCCGGTTTCGAGCGCGCGCAACAGGAGTGCCTGCACCTCGGCCGGCATTTCGCCCACCTCGTCGAGCAGAAGGGTACCGCCGTCCGCCCGGCGCAGGTGGCCGCTACGCGCGCGGTCGGCTCCCGTGAATGCGCCGCGCGCCACGCCGAACAGCTCGGCCGCCGCGAGCGTCGGGGGCAAAGCCGCCATGTTGACCCCCACGAACGGCCCGCGGCCGCGTCTTCCGGAAGCGTGGATCGCGCGCGCGACGAGTTCCTTGCCGGTGCCGGTTTCGCCGCTCAGGAGAACCGGAAGATCCGTCGCCGCGACCCGCCGGATCTCGCGCCGAAGCCCGGTCATCGGCGCGCTCTCCCCCACCAGGCCGTAGTCAAAGGGACCGTTCGAATCGGCCGCGCCCGGATCGACCGGGCTCAAGCAGAGGACGACACAGTTGCCGAGCAGCAGGATCGCGCCGCGCGCGATCTCCTGCTCCGACAGCGCACACGATTCGCCGAGCGGCGCGCCGTTGACCTCGACGCTCATCGGGCTGCCGGTGCGGACTAGAAGAATCCCGCCCGCCTTGCCCGGCCGAATCTCGATCGGACGGCGGCTCAGGTGAGAATCGGCGAGTGGACGCTCGCCGCCACGGCCGGGCGCCGCGAACGCGGGCTCAGAGCGTCCGAGCCGTTCCGTGCGCCCGGCAGCCCAACCGGTCAGAGCCGCACGATCTCCCGCGCGGTCTCGCTCTGGATGGTGCAAGATCGTCAGGCCGGGGACCCGCAACGCGTCGGCGAGCAGGAGGCTATCGGTTTCTACTCGCGTCTCTGAATCGAGCTTTTCCCGAAGCACCCGCGATGATTTGGGCACTCTCGAAGTCTAACTCAGGCACCGCTCGGGTGCTGCCTTGTCGCACTACTCGTGGTGCAGTGCAATCTCCAGTTCGATCGGCGCTCCCTCCGAGTTGCCGGCATAGGTCGCGTCGGGGGCTCGAGAACATGATTGGTGCCGACTGGTGCAGCATGGTGTATGGTCTTTGTATGCCAACCGTCCAGAGTGTCGTCCGCCAGAGCGTCAGCCTCCCCTCCGCGGTCGCCCGGCGCGTCAAGTCGCTCGCGAAGTCGAATCGGACCAGCGCCAGCCGGATTCTGGTCGAGTTGATCGAGTCGGGTCTCGAGGCGAAGGAGCAGCAGAAGAAACACTTCCTCGACCTCGCGGACCAACTCATAGAGGCCCGCGATCCGGAGGTGCAGGGCAGGCTCAAGGAGGAACTGGCCCGCTTGACCTTCGGTGAGTGATGCCCAAGATCCAGTGGACCGGTCTCCCTCTCGCTCTACGAGATCATCTGTTCGAGAGGCTTCGTGAGCGAAAGATCACAGCGGAAGACCTTTATCGATTGAAGCAGTGGCGGGAGTCCGAGCCTGACGCCCCGGAAGGTCTCTGGTACAAGGACTTCACCTCATTCAAAGTCTGCGGCGAAGGCCAGTATCCGAAGACCTTTCTGCTCGGCGGACAACCGGCGAAAGGCAAAAAGTTGGCCTGATTCGCGGGTCGCGAAGGGTCGTTCGCGATCTCCTGAATTTGAGCGCCGGAGGCCCTGAAGGTCGACCGGTCTATCTTGACCGCAAATTGGCGACGATTCGTTCCTGGGCCGCTTCCCAGTCGGCCGGGGAGGCGAAGAAGCGCGGCAGGAGAAACACCGCCTGGTTCATTCCGACGTAAACGAGAGCGATCTCGCCGCGAATCCGGTAGCCATAGAGCGCAGCCCAAGGGATGTTTCCCTGGGCGAACGGGCCCTGCCACGCCAGTCCGGTGGCCGAGAGGCTGCCGGAAAAGGGCGCTCGGAGGGCCGCGTTGCTCCGCCAGGCCTTTCCCGAGGCGCGGCGCGGGACGACGAAAAGGAAGATCGGGAAGATCAGCAGGAACAGCGTCCCCGGGAGCATTTTTAGGGGATGGGAGACGAAATCCTGATAGTTGGCGTTGAGCAAGACCAGGACGAACGCCGCCAGGTAAATCCAAGGCCAGATCCGAAAGATCTGCGGCAGCAAGGCGAGTTGAATCTTCCGGTGCTCCGCCTCAGTGAGCTGGCCGGAAAAGGGGATCTCGACGTCGTCGGCTTCGGTAGGGAGGTTCATTTACGTGCGGGCAAGCCGATGCGCCAATTAGACGACCTTTCGCTCGCGCCGTTCTTGGTAACGAAGCACGGCGGCATCGAGCTTGGGCCGAGGCCGATCGTTGTCCAGAGCCGCAAGGAAAGCCTCCCCGTCGCGAAGGGTCAATGTCAGGTTCTCATTCACTCCGTACAGGACTCCTCTCGCTGAACCAAGGATAACATGCACCACCTTTTCGCTCCTCGGCCTGCTCCGGGCGACCCGATTCGGCGACCGGGTGTGGAGCTCGAAGTCGTAGAGACTTCGGCCCGCACAAGCGACCTGTAGAATCAGCGCGAGGAGAGGGAGGACTCCATGAGCCGAGCGCGGGTTGCGGTGGTATCCGGCGGCAATCGAGGAATCGGCTTCGAGATCTGCCGCCAGCTCGAAGTTGGGGCTGCGCGTGGTGCTCACCGCCCGCGATCCGGGTGTCGCCAAAGAGCGCGCCGAATCGCTCGCCTCGGCAGGAGAGGTGCTCCCCTTTCCGCTCGAAGTTACCATCGCGTCGCGGTGGAGCGGGCGCTCGCCCGCTTGCAGGCGAGCAATATCGAGACGACCTGGTTCGATGCCTCGAGGAAGAGGCGAAGCTTTTCTGCGGCGCCGCTCTGGAAGGCGTCCTGGCCCCAGGAGGAAGAGAGCCGATGAGACGATGGTGTATCGCAACGGTTTTTGCAGTGACCGCGTGGATCGCCCTAGCCGGACCCGCCGTCGCGAAAGTTTCCGACGCCAAGCTTCACGCCGATCTCGAAGCGTTGCTCGGCTCGGACGCGCGGGCCTTCAGCGCCGCCTGCAAAAGAGCCCAAAGCTCGCGCGATCCGCGCTATGCGGCCCCCCTGATCGAGCTGCTGCGCTTTCCGCTGGGTCCAGCGAAGGCCGCGGTGGTCGCGGCCCTCGGGGCGATCGCCGGACCCGCGGCTAGGATTGGCCAGGGCGAGCCCTGGCACGACGGTTTCACCTGGCTGGGTGCGCAAAAAGACCTGTTGCTGCCGCCGGGCTTCACCGATTGGAAAGGCCGGCTGCTCGCGGCGCGGGTCGATCCGGCGCTGCAGCGTTTCTTCGATCCCAAAGCCGTGAGCCGTATTCCGATCGAACGGATTCAGTGGGGTGGGGTAAAGAAAGACGGGATTCCCGCGCTCGACCGGCCGGCGCTGATCGCGGCGGCCGAGGCGACGTATTTGACGCCGGAAGACCGCGTTTTCGGGGTGGAGATCCAGGGCGACGCGCGCGCCTATCCGCTGCGCATCCTCGACTGGCATGAGATGGCGAACGACGTCGTGGGAGAGACACCGGTTTCGCTCGCCTACTGCACCCTCTGCGGAGCGGGCGTGTTGTACGGGACGAAGGCGGGCGATCGGACGTTCACGTTCGGCTCGTCCGGATTGCTCTACGAGAGCAACAAGCTGATGTACGACCGCCAGACCGAAACGCTTTGGAACCAGCTGACCGGAGAACCGGTGACCGGGCCGCTCGCCGGCTCCGGGCTGCGGCTCGAACGGCTGCCGATCGTGGTGACCACCTGGGCGAAATGGAAAAAGGACCACCCGGCGACCCGGGTGCTCTCGCCGCGCACCGGGTTCGATCGCGACTACACCCCGGGAAAGCCGTACGGGCCCTATTTCGCCAGCCCGGACCTGATGTTTCCCTCCCTCGGCGCAAGCCCGCGAATGGCGCCGAAGACTCAAGTTTTCGCCCTGCTGCTCGGCGGCGCGGCCAAAGCCTATCCGCTCGCCGATCTGCCGAAGCCGGGCGTGATCTCGGATCAGATCGGCGGTGCCGGAGGGGTTGCCGGGGTGCCCGTGGTCCTGGTGATCGACGAAACCGGCGCGGTGCGCGCCTACCAGCGGGAAGATCGAATGTTCGGGCCGGTGCTTCGCGCGGCGCTCGGCTCCAGCTTCCTCGCCGATCAGGAGGGCCACGCCTGGAAGCTCGGCGAAGACTCGCTCAGCGGAGCCTCAGGGCGCCGCCTCGCCCGGCTGCCGGGCCACGAGGCGTACTGGTTCGGCTGGTCGTCGTTCTATCCGACGACGGAAGTCTGGAGCCCGAAGCCGTAGTTCGCGGGCTGGTCGTAGTGTGCGCGGCCGGCTCTTGCGGTCGATCTCGCTCCCAATGGCACGGGGGTGCTTTCAAGTTTCCGGATCAGCGAGCAGCTTGCGAAGACCGGACAGCGGAAGCCACAGGGTCAAAGGGTGATCGGGCAGGGCCTCGAATTCGTAGCGTGAGTAGAAGGCTTTCGCCTTCTCGTGCTTGGCGTCGATCACGACAGCTATGATTCCCACGCTCTCCGCAAGGCGCAAACAGCGGGATAAGGCATCAACCAGTAGATCATCACCCAGACCCTTACCCTGTTGGCCGCGATCGGCAGCGAGCCTCGCAAGTCTCGCGATCGGCAAAGGGAAGCTGGGGAACCGCCGAGTCGCATTCGGCGGTAAACTGGCTCGATCGATCGCGCCGACGGCCAGAGAGTAGTACCCCAAGATTTGGGTTGGCACGGTCGGATCCACGGCAACGAACGTGCGGGCGACACCCGATTCCTGATTCTGCCGCGCAAATCGTGCGAGATATTCGTCCAGGGCCGGCTCGCCGCAATCGAACCGGGAGCGGTCGTGATCTCGTTGGAGCGGCTCAACGCGCCAATCAGCCGGCATCGCGCTCGCGCCGCTTCTGGTAACGACGCACTGCGGCCTCGAGTTTCGGTCGACGCCGATCGTCATCCAGGGCGGCGAGGAAGGCCTCCCAGTCGCGAGCCGTCAACCTCAGGGTCTCATGTTCGGCAACCACCTCTTTGGCCCGGTCGGCGGCGATGGACACCAGGAAGCTCGACAACGACATTCCGCGATACGACGCCGCTCGGGAGAGGAGGGATTTGAGCCCGGCGGACACCCTTAGGTCGATTCTTTCGTCGCGCTGGTCGGTTGCAACGGACATGACTCACCTCGCTGGACTCGACGATAGCATGTACGGAGAAAGTACGGTGCGCCGCGTGAAACTCCATGCTGGAACCCGAGCCGGTGCTTCCCGCGGCGCTCGGCGCATACCTCTTTTGCCGATCCGAGCTTCAGATGCGCGGCATGATGCGGAGCGACGGCCGGGGCTGCGGAATCCGCGGTTTGCTCCACGGCGCGTCGGGCCAGCTCTCGACCAGCTTCAGCAGCTCGATCGCCCGTTCGAGCGCTTCGGCCGAGTGGGAAAGCGGATAGTGGGCGGGCGTCGGGCCGTATCGCTTGAGGAAGTCGGCGAAGTTTTCGTCGATGTCGTTGCCGCGGAACCGGTCGGCCATTCGGCCCAGCTGGAGATGGATTTCCGGCAGGGTCGATCGGTAGCGGACCCAGCGATGCAGGTCCCAATTGAACTGCTCGACCAGGGCGCGGCCGGCCCACTGACCGCGCTCGGCGAGCTGTCCGATTCGCTCGGCCGGCATTTCCAGGTTGAGCCCGCCTTCCTCCTTCGACAGCTGCACGTGGACCACCCGATCGCGATAGCCGGGCAGGCGCGTCTGGGTCGCGTCGACCCAGTTCTGCATCAGATGGATCAGGGCGCTTAAGAAGCCGAACAGGCCCTGGAATCGATACCACTCGGGGGCCACTTCTTCGCCGGGCGCGCTCGGGAAACGGACGTTCTTCGATTCGTCGGCCTGAGGGGCCCCGCCGCGCGCGAACGGGCGCAAATTGATGCCGAAGGTCGGCCGCGAGGGGAGCAGGGCGTCGAAGAAATGAACCGGAAAATTGCTGCCCAAGCCCCCGTCGGAAAACCAGCAACGCTCATAGTCCGGATGCAGGCGGTCCTGGTGGTTCTCGCTCCGCCCCCAATCGACCGCGTAGAGCGGCACCGCGGAGAGCAGGAACGGAAACGACAGGCTCATGCGGACGGCGACGACGACCGGCACATCCGCCGCCTTGGGCAGTTTGAACAGATCGTCCGGCGAGGCCGTCGGGCTGTGGGGAACGCCGGTCGCGGCCACCGAATGCTTCTCCATCCACTCGACGACGCGGGGCGGGAAGAGGTTCGCGAAATCTCCTCGGCGCCAGTGGAAGATTTCGCTCTCGAACGGCAGGCGGTAGGGTCGGCCGTGCATCAGGTTCGAGGTCATCATCTCCAGGTTGATCCGTCGTTTCGTGGGATCGGTGGCCGCCGCGTCCTTCTCCTCGCCCCATAGGTCGCCGAAGGTGAGCGGAAAGTCCGAAATGCGGCCTGCCGCGCGGTCGAGGGCTTCGTCCACCCAATCGACGAGGGAGGAGGCGTCCGCGCGATTTCGGGGCTCGCGATAGCCGCTGCACAAGCCGAAGTGGTTCCGTTCGAGAGCGGGCCAGCCGGCGAGCGCGAGTCGCAGGGCGGCGCCAGAGAGCGCGCCGACCAGGACCAGGAGGACGAGCAGGACGATTCCGCCGAAGGTCGGCCGGCCGGCCAGAAGGGCGAGCAATCCGGCCCAGAGCGCGGCGCCGAACAGCCCCCCGGCGAGGGCGGCGAGCGGATGGCCGCGCCAGATCGCGACGAGGACCTGCCGGGCTTTGGCGAGCCGCCCGCCCGGCCCCAGGAATGCGAGGAGCAGAGCGAAGGCGGGGCGGGTCTCGCGGTTCGGCCGGAACAGCTCCAACAGGCCGGCGGCCAGGATTTCGGGCAGCTCGGCGATGCGGAGGAATCCTCCGGTGGCGCTGTCGCGCCCCAGCTCCGCGGCCGCCGCGAGCGACGCCGCGATCGCCCCGGCGGAGGTTCCGCCGATGTTGACGAAGCGATATTTGCGAGCCAGCTCGGTGATCGCGAGCGGATAGACGACGCCGCTCGTGATACCCCCCTTCATCACCATGTCGCAGGTGAGGGAGGGAGAGCGGAAATCTTCCGGCTGATAGCGGGGGGAACGGACGACGGACGGCGGATCGGTGGCCAAGCGAACCTCCCGCGTGCTCAGAGGGAAGGCCCCGGCGGGGTTACCGCCGAGGGTTCAATCTTTCTGTTGGATCTGGCGCCGCAGAAGCTCGTTTTCGAACGCCATGCCAACCTGGGCGGTCGCCAGCTCCAAAATGTCGATGTCTTCGATCGGCTGGTTGCGGTCCCCGTTGTCGGCGTAGATTACCGAGATCACCCGCTGGGCGCCGAGGACCGGGAAGACCACGACTTGGCCGGCGCGCGGCGGACCGAGCAGAAGCCGCAGCTCTTCGGGGAGGGTCGCGCCGTCGAACGTGACGTTTTGCACCTCTCCGGAATCGAACGCCCGGGAGAGCGCGCTGTCGACGTCGAGCGGCAGGTTTCTCCCCCGCGTCCGCTCGGCGAGCGGCCGGCCGTCCGCGGCGGCACCGAACGCGCCGAGCGCCACCAGGTGATCGCGCCGGACGAGGAACAAAATCGCCCGCTCGACCGACTCGGAAATGATGTGCATCAGATTGAGCGCCACGGTGGCGGAGATCAAGCCGGAGCGCAGGTCGCCGTAGACCCGGCGCAGCCGGGCGACGCCGGTCCGGACTTCGCGCTGCGGTTCGGGGGCCGGGGCGGCGGCGCCTCCGGAAATCCCTTCACGCCGGCTCTCCAGCAGGTTCTGGACACAGGCCGCGACAGCCTCGACCTCGGCCGGCAGGGTGGCGAGAAACCCCGCCCCATAGACCCGGGCGACGGGGGTTTCGGGATCGATCACTGCGACCAGCGAGGGGCGCGGATGCGAATCGGACAAGGCGCGGAACCGCTCCGGGGCGAGCGCGCCGTGGCGCAGGTCGGCGACCACGATCGGCGGCGCGTCGCCCGGCAGCGCCCGCCCGGCCTCGGCCAGCTCGACCACCCGGCAGCGCCCGCCCAGGCGGGCGAGCACCGGCAGCAGGCGGCGCAGGAACACCTCGTCCTCGCAGACGATCTGCACTTCGATCTCGGCGGCGAGCAGCAGCTCCTCGTCGAGCAGGGCTTCGACCGCGATCTCGCGATGGCTGACCGCGGCGGGAGCCGCGGACGCGGCGGCCCCATGCGCCGGAACCACCGTTGCGGGACCGATCGGCAGGGCGCCGGATCCAGTCGAGACGCCGGGCGGGTGGCTCAACGACTCGCGGCTCCGCTCGTCGAAGATTCGCGCCGCTTCGAGCAGCACCATCTGGGTGTTGATGTCGCCGTCCGGCAGCACGTCGCTCGGATAGATCGCGATGTCGTCGATCGGCCGCAGATCGTCGATCGCGAAATCGAACGTGCCGGTTTCCCACAGCAGCACCTCGCCCACGCCTTGCTCGATCTGACGGGCGATCACGTCCCGCAGGCTCTCGGGGGAGAGAGCGCCGGATTCGATCAGCTGCTGGCCGAGCGAACGGCGCTCGGAGCCCGCGGCACGCTGTTTCCGGATCGCCTCGTCGAGGTCCACCCGGGAGATCAGCGCCGAGGAGACCAGAAGGTCGCCGATCTTCGGCGTCTTCGGCGTCTGCGCGCTCACCAACCGGCCGAGATGGAAGCCGATCATCGCGCGGTCGCGACCGCGCAAAAGGTCCAGGGTTCCGGTCCGCCGACCGAGATGGATGAACTGCATGACGTCGGCGACCGAGACGTCCTGGAGGCTGCCGGAGATCCCCATCGCGGTTTTAAGCTCCCCGCGCCAGCTTGACCAGGCTTTCGAGCGTCCGCAGCTTCCGATCCTTCGCCGCGAACAGCCGGGCGGCGAACAGGGCGGAGGCGGCGTGCGCGGAGAGCAGGTCGAGCAGGTCGCGGTCTTCGGGCCGCAGGATCGGCTTATGGTCCAGCAGCTTCAAGAGCACGATCGCGCCGACGATCTCTTGTTGCACCCGCAGGGGGACCGCGGCGAGGGCGGGCGAGTCTTCGGTCGGACCGAGGCGGAGCAAGCCGTCTTGGAGCGTCGCGTCGATCATCCGATCGCCGCCTTGGTAGGAGTCGCCGGCAAACGGGGCCTGGCCGCCCGGTCCCAAGCCCTGGCGCAGGGCGATCTCGTAATCGTCCCCTTCTTCGCGCCGGAGCAGGAGGACGAACTGCTGGGCGCCCAAAAGGTCGATCGCGATCTCGGCGATCGTCGCCTGCACCTCGGGGGGCGAGAGCGTCGCATGCAGCTGGTAGGTGGCGACGTAGAGGCTCATCAAGCGGCCCGACTGGTGCTCGGATTCGACCAGCCGGGAGGCGAGCTCCTTGACGTCGGAATCGGTGGTCGACAGGCGGTGTTCCAGCTCTCGGATGCGCTCCGCGGGCTTCGCCACCAGCGGCTCCTGGGCCGTGAAGCTCCCTTCGAGCGCGCGCAGCAGGTCGTTGGCGCGCTCGACTGTCGTGCGCAGTTGCTCGACCAGGTCGATCTGCAGGTCCGGCCGATGGCCGGCGAGGGCGTCGATCTCGCTCAAGCGGAGGTCTCCGGGCCGGCCAGGCGGGAGATCACCTCAAGGATCTGCTCGGTGCGGAACGGCTTCGAGATGTAGGCGTCTGCGCCGGCTTCGAGCCCGCGCGCCGTGTCTTCTTCCCGCCCTTCGGTGCTGATGATGACCACCTTGATCTCGGCGTTCGCCCCATCCGCGCGCATTTCCGCGAGAAATTCGAGGCCCGTCATGTTGGGCATGTTGATGTCAAGCAGGATCAGGTCGATGTCCGGGTGCTCGCGCAGGCGATCGAGCGCCTCGCGGCCGTCGGCCGCGTAAACGAGGGGGTACTGGCGCAACATCACTTCGAACATCTTGCGCATCAGTTTCGAGTCGTCGACGACGAGGACTTTGCGTGGCTGCACGTTACTTCCTCTGGCAATCCGGCATGGAAATTCGCGAGTCTTTGTCGCCTTCCGGTCAACCTGAAGAAGGAGGCGCGCGGTCGGCGGGCGTGGAGCATGCCAACGTGCTTGCCGATCGGCGGATTGTAGCGACAGAGCCTGATCAATGCTATCGGTGCCGGGAACTGCCGAAAGCGGGCCACGTTTGGCGGAGATGGCCCGAAAGAGCGCCCTATTTCTCCTTGGCGAACGTGTAGAGGTTCTGGGCGGTGCTGAATTCAAGGACGGGCAGGTCGTCGGTATTTTCGATCTCGACCCGGCCGATGAAGCTCGGCAGCCGATCCGAAGGGATGTCCGGGTGGGAGAGCTTGATGACCAACTCGTCCGGCGACATCTCGATCTCGGAGAGGTCGGCGAGCACCCTGGGGTAGGCGAGGCGCGCACGGACTTTTTCCTCGTCCGCTTCGAGCGGCCGGTCCGAGGCGACGAGCAGAATGTCGCTCCCGATCGCCCAGAAACGGAGGTAAGGAAAGACCGATTGGATCGTGTGCAGGGTGATCCGGAAGTCGGGCGCCTGCATTTCGTAGAGCGGCATCCACTGGCAGAGGACCCCGCCGGGGTTCAAATGCGCCTTGGCCGAGCGGTAGAACTCCTGGGTGAACAGGCCGGAGACCCCGGAGACCCAGATATTGGGCGGCTCGGAGGAAATCACGTCGTAGGCGCGCCGCGAGCTGTCGACGTAGTTTCGGCCGTCGTTGGTGACAATTTTGACCCGTGGATCGTCCAGCGCATGGTCGTTGAAGTCGCCGAAGTAGTTATGCGCCGCCGCGATGACCAGCGGGTCGATCTCGACCATGGTGATCGATTCGAGGTCCGGGTTGTGGACCAACGCCCGCAGCGTGGCGCCGCCGCCCAGGCCGATCGCGAGCACCTGCTTCGGGTTCGGATGAAAGAACAGCGGCAGATGACCGAGCAGGATCTGGGTCCGGTTGTCCTTGATGTTGGTCGAGGCGTCAGTCTTGCCGTTGTGCTTGAGCAGCAGGTCGGGGCCGAACTGCAGCACCGCGACCTGGCCGTAGAACCCCTGCTTGGCGTCGACCACGCTCATCTCCGCCAGCTCGGCCTGAAAGCTCTCCCAGGTACTGTCGCGCAGGCCGTGGTAGTAGACCGCGTGGATCGGCAGCTCGAAATGGAGCACGACGGGCGAGAGGACGACCGCAGCGATCAACAACGCCGCGCAGAGAACCGCAGCGCGGTTGCGCGAAGCACCCCCTGGCGACAGGGCGAGGAAGAGCAGCGTGCCGAGCGCGTAGATGGCGAGGGTGGCCAGCCCCAGGCCGGCGAAACCGAAGCGTGGCAGAAGGTAGAACTCGCCCAGGAAAGCGCCGAGCACCGCGCCGAGCGTGTTCCAGAAGAACACCCGGCCGACCGCGAAGCCGCGCCGTTCGGCGACCCGGGTGCAGATCTTCGTGACCAGCGGGAAGTTCGCGCCCATCGCCACCGTGGCGGCAAAGACGATGCCGGCGATCACCAAAGAGACCAGGATCTGGAACAGGACGTAGGAATTCGTCGCGCCGAAAATCGCGAGGTACATCCACTCGAAGAACGAGCCCGAGCGCAGGACCAGCACGCCGCCCAGGGCGATCACCGCGTAGGTGATCGCTACAGCGGAGAGCGGATCGCGAATGCGGTCGATCCGCTTCCGCATCGCGAGGCTTCCGAGGCCGATGCCGGTCAAAAACCCGGTGAGCACGCTCGACAGCGAATACACGCTGGTGCCGTTCATCAGGTAGAACAGGCGGTTCCAGCCGGTCTCCAGCAGAAGCGCCGCCAAGCCGGAAAGGAAGAACATTCCGAGCACCAGCCCCAGCCGCCAGGCCGGCCAGGGCTCGGCGTCGGGGAGGGGCAACGGCTCGGCGGCCGGCGCGGAGGTTTCCGCATCGACCTGGAGCTTCTTTTGCCGGACCTTGTCCTTTTTGAAGTTCGAAACGCTCGCCGCCGCGGCCTCCTTGCGCTCACCCTCGGAAACCGCCGATCCCTTGAAGTTCGCGCCGAGGATCCACAAGCCGACAATCACGGCGAGCGCGCCGAGCATCCAGGTCGACATCGAAAGGCCAAAACCGGTGACGAAGACGAACCCGGAAAGCAGTGCACCGAGCGCGGCGCCCATCGTATCCAGCCCGTAGACCAGGGAAACGCTGCCGCCGACGTCCGCCGCGTCGCGGGTCAACAGGCGGACAGCGAGCGGAAACGTCGCGCCGATCGCGAGGGTGGGGGTGATCAGGACGACTAAAACGACCAAGAACTTCCAGAGCGCGGCCGACATCGGCCCCAGATCGTTGGGAAACGCCTGAAGGTAGAACCGGCGCGCGAGGTCGAAGATCGGCAGCGACAAAGCGACGTACACCCCGAGCGCGATCTGAATCCGCCCGAGCAGCGTCCAGGGTTGCCCTGTCAGGTCCGCCCACCGCCCGGCGATCAGCGCGCCGAGCGCGAGGCCGAGCAAGAAGACCGAAAGCACGGTCGAAAACACGCCGGCCGTCGAGCCGAACAAAAACGACAGCTTGCGCACCCAGATCACCTGGCACGCGAGCGACAGCAGGTTGGTGAAAAAAACGACCAGGTAGATGGCGTTCTTCCGGGTCTTTGCGCTGGAATTCGGCATCGGGGGGCAGCTCTCCGCGTCAAGCAAGCGTCAGGCGCCCGGAATCATAGCCGGAAGGGGGGCCCCGCCGACCCAACCTGAAACAACAAAGGGGCCCGAAGGCCCCCTCGACAACAACTGCTGTGACGAAGCCGAGTTCTTAGAAGTCGTAGCGGGCCGCGAGCTGAAGCGTGCGGGGGGTGCCGCCGCCGTTCCTCTGTCCGAAGGTTGCGTTCGGGGTTTGGCCGGTGCCCCAGACGGTGTTGACCACCGCGCGGTTCTCGGCGTTCGAGCAGTTGAAGCACTCGGCGAAGATCGAGATGCTACCCGGTCCGAGCTTGAAGTCCTTGGCGACCCGCAAGTCGAGCGAGGTGAACTTGGGCTGGCGGAAGCTGTTGCGCTCGAAGTGAACGCCGTTCACTGTCGGTCGGTCCGTGGTGCTCTCGCCGTCGTTGTTCTGGTCGGAGTTGACGGTCGCGTTGTAGGGCGAACCGGTGCTGTAGCGAAACGCGCCGGAGAGGCTGATGCCCCACCATGGGCTCTGCCACAAGCCATTGACGACACCCTTCCAGCGCTGGTCGCGGTTCGAGTAGGCGTAGTTCAGATCGAGGTTGTTGTAGTCCTCGGCCTGGAGGCCGGCAAAGTTCCGCTCGTTGGAGTCGTTGTCCTTGTCCTTCGAGTAGGTGAGCGCCGCGTAGTAGCTGAAGTTGTTCGCCAGGCGGCGACGGATGGTGGCGGTCAAAGCGGTGTACTTCGACTTACCGTCGGAGACACTGGTGGTGATTCGGCCGTAGAACGGGAACGGGAACACGGTCGAGCTGTACTTCGGCAGGCCGTTGGTGCCGACCGTGCCGTCGTACTGGCGGTTGATGTCCTTGAGGCGCTGAAGCTGCTTCGTCTCGGCGTAGGTGAAATCGAGGCCGGCAGAGGTGAGCGGCAGGATTTCGCGCTCCGCACCGAGCGTGATGCGGTCGGTGTAGGGGTTCTCGAAGTTCGAGTCGATGATGAACACGCCCGGCTTGCTGGGATTCGGCACGCGGGTGAAGTCGATGCGCTCGACCCCGACCGGGTTGAAGTTGTTGCCCCAGCCCGGCGACAGCGGATCGGTCGGCTGGAGGATGTTGTTGCCATTGCGCGGCGCCGAGATGATGTACTGGGTGCCGACGATGCCGTTGCTGGTGTAGAGCTGGGCCAGCAGGATGGCCGGGGTGCGGCTCCAGAAGCGGCCGGCCGAGAAGCGCACGGCGGTTTTCGTATCCGGTGCCCAGGAGATGCCGATGCGGGGCGAAAGCTGATCGGTAAGGCTCGCGTCCGGCACCGAACGGGTCTGGCGGAACGAGCCGTTGGCGTTACGGTCATTCGGGTTCAGGGTCTTGGCGTTCGGGTTGTCCTGCGTCTCGGCGCGAATGCCGGCCGAGAGGGTCAGGCGGCTCGAAAGGAACCACTGGTCCTGCAGGAAGAGAGCGGTCTCTTTCTGGCCGAACGCGGCCCGGCCCGCCTGCGAAGAAGTGCGGCCGCCGAGACCGCCGAACTGGCGATACTGCGACCAACGGCCGGCGATCAGGTCCGCCTCGTTGTTGAAGACGTAGACGCCGCGCCAGTTGCCGCGGAAGACCTGGTCGATCGAGGTGTCGTTGTACTCGCCGCCGGCCTTGAACACGTGGTCGCCGTGCATCAAAGTAACCGTGTCGCCGAACGCCTTGCGCTCGGTGGTCGAGGTGATCGGCAGGAACGACACTTCGCCGTACCGCGCGCTGCCGAGCTGGATCTCAGGTAGGCCCAGCCCCTTGTCCTGGCGCGGGGTGTCTTCGGTAATGTAGTTGACGTTCAGATCGTTCAACAGGTTCGAGCCGAATTGGCCGGACCAGGAGCCGACGTACGACTTCGAATCGAGACCCTCGACGCCGTTGTAGCTCTCGGTGCGGGTCGCCGAGTTCGAGGTGCCGTTCACGCCGTTGTACTTGGTCTTGTTGGCGCGGAACAGGAAGCGCTGCTGGGCGTTGGCCTGGTAGTCGACTCGGCCGAACAGAACGTCGCCGTCCTGAGTCTGGACGTACGACGAGGGCGAGGCGAGCACCGGGTACTTGGCGAAGATCGCTGGGCTGAGCACGAACGGCGCGATCGGCTCGGTCTCGGTCTTCTTCTGCTTGTCGTAAGAGGCGAAGAAGAACAGCTTGTCCGTGACGATCGGGCCGCCGATCGAACCGCCGTACTGCTTCTTGCTTTGGTCCTTCGGCTTGGTGCCGTCGGCGAAGTCCGCGATCTGGCTCTGCGGCTGGTCATAGTAGAAGGCCGAGCCGTGGAATTTGTTCGTGCCGCTCTTGGTGATGACGTTGACGAAACCGCCGCCCGAGCGCCCGAACTCGACCGAGGCACCGTTGGTGATGACGGTGAATTCCTTGATCGATTCCTGCGAAATGGCGAGCGGCGCGCGGTCCTCGGCACTACCCACCGTGCCGCCGAAGAAGGCGTTGTTGTAATCGACGCCGTCGACCGTGACGTTGGTGTTGATGCCGCGCTGGCCCGAGAGCGAAAGGTTGCCGCGCTCGGAGTCCTTGCGGGATTCAGGGGTGAGCAGGACCAGGCTGCGGAACTCGCGGCCGTTGATCGGGATCTGCTTGATCTGCTCGGCCTGGATGGTCGTGCCGTGGGTCGTGTTGGTGACCTCGACGACCGGCGCCTCGCTGGTAACGGTGATCGAATCGGTCACCGTTCCCGGGGCGAGCGTGAAGTTGAGCGTCGGCGCCTCGCCGAGCAGCAGGCGGATTTCGCGGTTCGCCGGGCCGAAGCCGTCGAGCGTCGCGGTGATCGAATACAGCCCCGTCGGCAGGTTGAAGATGCGGTAGCCACCCTCATCATTGGTGATCGCCACGATCTGGAGACCCGTCTCCTGGTTCTTGGCTTCCACGGTGACGCCCGGAAGGGCGGCGCCGTCGGAGCCGGTAACGGTACCGGCGATCCGGCTGGTGGTGACGTCGGTCTGGGCGAAGGCGGCCGTCGCAAACCCTGAGAGCAACAGCAGGCTCGCCAGTGCGAACGTCCATCGGGTAAAGGTTTGACCTCGATGCACGATGATTCCTCCTTGGTTCATGTCAGTTGGGTTCAATGCGAACGACTCAATGGTTGAATTTCGGGCTCAATTTTAGAGGCCGGAGCAAGATCGGGCTGTGCCGTATCGCCGGCTATGCCGTGACGAAGGGGCGACGGCTGGCGGCTGTTGGAGCCATGGGGCGCCGTGGTAGGCTCCTCCCTCGCACCGCTCGACCGAGCATCTCGACCTCGGGTTCTCTGCAACTGGTGGCTCTACGACGACGGACTCGTCACCGGATCGAGTGGATGTCTCGGACGCCGAAGCGACCCTCTAACCTGTACCCTGTCCGGCTGAGCACCTAGAATGATACTCCAAGACCGGCCATTGGTGAGCGTCGTCATGGGCAGTCGCTCCGATTGGGAGACGATGCGCCGCGCCGCCGAGACATTGGAGCGTTTCGGAGTGCCCCACGAGAGGCGAATCGTCTCGGCCCACCGGACGCCGGAGCTACTGCGCGAATTTGCGCGCGGCGCGCGAGGCAAGGGGATCGAGGCGATCATCGCCGGGGCGGGAGGCGCCGCCCATCTGCCCGGAATGATCGCCGCCTGGACCCTTCTTCCGGTGTTCGGCGTGCCCGTCCAGACTCGTAGCCTCAACGGTTTGGATTCCCTGCTGTCGATCGTCCAAATGCCCGCCGGAGTGCCGGTCGGCACCCTCGCGATCGGCGAGGCGGGGGCCACCAACGCCGCCCTGCTCGCCATCCGCTGCCTCGCAGTCTCCCGTCCCGACCTTGCCGAGAAGCTCGCCGCGTTCGCGGCCGAGCAGGAACGCAAGGTTCTCGACGACTCGCTGGACTAGAGCGGCCCGGGACCCAACCGCACGGCATGGCGATCCTTCCCGGTTCGACGATCGGCGTCCTCGGCAGCGGCCAGCTGGGGCGTATGTTCGCGATCGCCGCGCGCAAGATGGGCTATCGGGTCCACACTCTCTCGCCCGATCGAGACACCCCGACCGGCCAGGTGGCGGACGTCGAAATCGTCGCGCCTTACGAAGACCTGGACGCCGTGCGCTCCTTCGCCCGCGACGTCGCGGCGGTGACGTTCGAATTCGAGAACGTGCCGGCGGCGACCGCCGCCGCCGCGACCGAATTCGCGCCGGTCCGGCCCTCGGGCGCGGTCCTCAACGTGACGCAGAACCGCCTGAGGGAAAAGGGGTTCCTGGCCCGCCACGGCTTCCCGGTCGCCCCGTTCGCGGCCGTGCGCTCCCCGGCGGATCTGACCGACGCGTTGGCTTCGATCGGCTGCCCCGCGGTGCTCAAAACCGCCGGCTGGGGTTACGACGGCAAAGGGCAGGTGGTGATTCGGTCTTTAGGAGAAGCGCCCGCGGCCTGGGGCGCGCTCGGATTCGGAGAAGCCGGCGAGGCGATCCTGGAGGCGTTCGTCGACTTTTCGCTTGAACTTTCGGTCGTCGCGGCGCGCGGCGAGGATGGCGGCTTCGCGAGCTGGGGAGCGCTTGAAAATCACCACGCCCGCCACATTCTCGATCTGACGGTCGCCCCGGCCCGGGTGCCCGCCGAGACGGCCGCCCGGGCGATCGAGCTGGCGCGCGAGATCCTCGAAGCCCTCGACGTCGTGGGGGTCCTCTGCGTCGAGCTGTTCCTCGCCCGCGACGGCCGGCTGCTGGTCAATGAGCTGGCACCCCGGCCGCACAACTCGGGCCATTTGACGTTCGACGCCGCGGTGACCAGCCAGTTCGAGCAACAACTGCGGGCGGTGTGCGGCCTACCCCTCGGATCGACCGAGCTCTACCGGCCGGCGGCGATGGCGAACCTGCTCGGCGACCTTTGGGCCAATGGCGAGCCCGACTGGACGGCGGCGCTCTCGGTCCGAGAGGTCAAGCTTCACTTGTACGGTAAGGTCGAGGCGCGGCCCGGACGTAAGATGGGGCACCTCACGGCGCTCGCAGGGACGGCCGACGAAGCGGTGGCGCTCGTCTTGGCGGCGCGTTCGGCGCTCGGAGGAAAACCGGCAGGAGGATCGCGATGAGCCAGCTGCTGATCTATGGCGCCAACGGCTACACCGGCGAGCTGGCGGCTCGCGAGGCGGTCGCGCGCGGCCTTTCGCCGATTTTGGCCGGCCGGAAACGTGAGGCGCTCTTGGCGCTCGGCACCGAGCTGGGGCTCACCGTAAGGGTGTTCGATCTCGCCGATCCCGCTTCGGTCCGCCGCGGCCTCGACGGGGTTTCCGCCGTTCTCCACTGCGCCGGGCCGTTCGTGCTCACCAGCCGGCCGATGGTCCAGGCTTGTCTGGAAGCGGGCTGCCATTACCTCGACATCACGGGCGAGATCCGAGTGTTCGAAGGGGTCTTTGCCCAGCACGCGAAAGCCGAGGGGGCGGGAGTCGTGCTGCTCCCCGGCGTCGGATTCGACGTCGTGCCGTCGGATTCCCTGGCGTTGCGGCTCGCGGAAGCGCTTCCCGGGGCCACCTCTCTCACTTTGGCGTTCGCCAGCGCGGGCGGTTCGGCGAGCCGCGGCACGCTCAAGACGATGATCGAGAGCTTTCCCGAAGCCGGGGCGATCCGTCGCGACGGCAAACTGATGGCGGTGCCGCTAGCCTGGGACGTTCGCGAGATCGATTTCGGCGGCCGGCTCGGCCGGCGCACCTGCGTCACCATCCCCTGGGGCGACCTGTCGACCGCTTGGCGCTCGACCGGCATCCCCAACCTGAGGGTCTACACCGGGATGCCGCCGAGCGCGATCCGGCGGTTGCGCTGGGTGAATCCCCTCCTGCCGGTCGCCGGCTGGAGTCCGGTCAAACGGTTCCTGCAACGCAGGGTCAACCGGATGGCGATCGGGCCGAGCGCCGAGGCGCGGGCCACCGCCCGCACGTATCTATGGGGGGAGATCGAAGGCGAAGGCGGGCGCCGCACCGCCACCCTCGAAACTCCCGAGGCCTACGCCTTCACTGCGGTCTCCGCCATCGCCTGCGCCCGAAAAGTTCTCGCGGGAGAGGTGAAGCCGGGAGCCTGGACGGCGGCCCAGGCGTTCGGTAGCCGTTTCGTCGATGGCCTGCCGGGAGTTACGGCCGGCCCGATCGTCAGGGCTTGAGACCTCAACTCGCCGGCTTGATCAGGTTTCCGTAGCGCAGGGGCTCGCCTTTTTCCCAGGGCCGGTACTCGTTGCAGAAGTCGATCCGGTCGCCCAGCGTCGGGTGCGAGGAGTTCCAGAGCTTGTACAGCAACCCCGGCCGCGGATTGGCCAGGTTCTGCTCCTGCAGCTTGACGAACGCGGTGGCGGCGGCGTGATTGTCGCGCGTGATTTCGAGCCCGAAGACGTCCGCCTGGTGCTCGACCTCGCGGCCGATGGCCAGAATCGCGGGGGTCAGAACGAAGGCCACTACGCTGAACAGTAGGACGATCAAGGGCCACGACGCCACGTCGGACAGCTCGTGGAAGCCGAACCGGTCTCCCCAACGCGCGATCATTCCCCGCGCCAGGCGATGAATCGAGAAAAGGCCGATCAGGATCAACAGGAAGCCGAGGCCGACCTGGAGCATCACGTGGCCCAGGACGTAATGGCCCATCTCGTGGCCCATGACGAACATCAGCTCGCGCTCGTTGAGCCGCTTGATGATCGTGTCCCAGAGCACCACCCGCTTGGTACCCCCGAGGCCCGCGACGTAGGCGTTGACCTTTTCGGTGTCGACGCTCTTGTCGACCTCAAAGACTCGGCTCCCTTCGATCCCAGCCCGGTCGGCGAGCGCGAGGATCTTTGCTTCGAGCGCCTTGTCCTTCATCGGGCCGAATTTGTTGAACAGCGGGTCGAGCCAGATCGGCGAGATCACCAACAGCAGGGTGAGCAACGGGATCGAAGCGAGGGAGGTCCACAGCCACCAGCGGCGAGGGCTCTTCTTGAGCAGCAGATAGGGAAGCCACAGCACCGCCGCGCTGCCGATAACGCCCACCAAAAGACCTTTGGCAGCGTCGCTCCACCACTTGGCCGCGGTTTGGTTGGATAGTCCGTAGGCGTGCTCGCGAACGAAATCCGTGAAATAGGAAAGAGGCAGGTCAATCACGAACGTGAGAACCGTAAACAGCGCGAAGTAGATCGCGACGGTCGGAAACCAGCGCTTCCCGGCCCCTTGAGCGAACGTCCGGATCCGGGCGGAAAACCCCGTGAAAAGGAGCAGGGCAGGAATCGCAAAGCCCCAGAACAACTCGACCCACCAGATCACGATGCCGCTGTCGTAGTAGCGCATTGCCTTTTCGCTCGGAACCGGGACCGCCACCGGTCCGGAGTCGTTCGCCGCGGCGACCGGCGGCGAAACTTCCGCGGCGTCCGAAGGCGCCGTTTGAGCGAGAGCAGGTAAGGACAGCGCGACGAACAGCAGGCCGATCAAGGCAGCGAAGGTTCGGGCGTTCATGGTTCCTCCTGGATGAAGTGCGCGGAGAGAATACGCGGAAAAGGCGGCGGAGCTTATCCCCAGCGAGCCGGCCCCGGGTTTCCGGGATTCCAAGGTGAAATTCCAAGATAAGATCCGGCCCTATGACCGACACCCGGGCAAAGCAGATCACCGAGCTCAAAGAGCGCCTCGCCGCAGCCGAGGCGGGGGGCGGCCCGGAGCGCATCGCGCGCCAGCACAAAGAAGGCAAGCTCACCGCCCGCGAGCGGGTGGAGCTGTTGCTCGACCCGGGCTCGTTCGTCGAGCTCGACGCCTTGGTCGCCCACCGCTGCGTCGACTTCGGCATGGAGAAGATCAAATTCCCCGGCGACGGCGTGGTCTCGGGCTACGGCACGGTCGAGGGGCGCCTGGTCTACGTCTTCGCTCAGGATTTCACCGTCTTCGGCGGCTCTCTATCCGAGACGAACGCCCAGAAGATCTGCAAGGTGATGGATCTGGCGGTCGAAAACGGCGCTCCGGTGATCGGCCTCAACGATTCCGGCGGCGCGCGGATTCAAGAGGGGGTGGCTTCGCTGGGCGGCTATGCCGACATCTTCCTGAGGAACACCCTCGCCTCCGGTGTCGTGCCGCAGATCTCGGCGATCCTGGGCCCTTGCGCGGGCGGGGCGGTCTACTCTCCGGCGATCACCGATTTCATCTTCATGGTCGAGGGGACGAGCTACATGTTCGTCACCGGGCCGGACGTGATCCGCACGGTCACTCACGAAGAGGTGACCAAAGAGGCGTTGGGAGGGGCCACCACCCACAGCGCCAAGAGCGGCGTCTGCCATTTCGTCCGCGGCAACGACGCGGCGTGCCTCGCCGGCATCCGCGAGCTGCTCTCCTATCTGCCGAGCAACAACCTCGACGATCCGCCGCCGGCTTCTTCGGAAGACGACCCGTTCCGAGCCTCCGAGGCGCTCGACACGCTGGTCCCGGCCGACCCGAACAAACCGTACGACATCAAACAGCTGATCGCCCAGGTGGTCGACGACGGCAAGTTCCTCGAAGTCCACGCCGATTTCGCGAAGAACCTGGTGGTCGGGTTCGCCCGCTTCGCCAACCAGTCGGTCGGCATCGTCGCCAACCAGCCGCAGTTCCTGGCCGGCGTGCTCGACATCGATGCCTCGCTTAAAGGTGCCCGCTTCGTACGCTTCTGCGATGCCTTCAACATCCCGCTCGTCACGTTCGAGGACGTACCCGGTTTTCTCCCCGGCACCCAGCAGGAATTCGGCGGCATCATCAAGCATGGTGCCAAGCTCCTTTACGCGTTTGCCGAGGCGACCGTGCCGAAGATCACGATCATTACGCGCAAGTCCTACGGCGGCGCCTATTGCGTGATGGCGAGCAAACATCTGCGCACCGACGTCAACCTCGCCTACCCGACCGCGGAGCTTGCGGTGATGGGGCCGGAGGGTGCCGTCAACATTCTCTATAAGCGCGAGCTGGACAAAGCGGGCGAAAACGCCGCCGCGGTGCGCCAGGAGAAGGTGGCCGAGTACCGGGCCAAGTTCTCCAACCCCTACGTCGCGGCCGAGCGAGGCTTTCTGGATGCGGTGATCGAGCCGCGCGAAACTCGTGCGCAGATCGTCAAAGCGCTCCGCCAGCTCGCCAGCAAACGCCAGAGCCTGCCGGCCAAAAAGCACGGCAACATGCCGCTCTAGCTGCCATTTCTTGACAGCTCGCGGGCCCGTGCGACAAGCTGAGAACATTCTTCGGTCGCGGTTTCGTCAATCAGTCACCGCGCGGCCGGTTCACGTTTCTGGGGATGGCAGGAGGGCTCATGAGAGAGAAGGATCGCGATCTGCGGCGCCGCAGGCAGCGCCGTAACAAGCGCCTGGCGAAGCGTCTCCACGCGGAAGTTCTGAAGAAGGCCGAGCAGCAGCAGGCTTCCAAGCGCGCGGCGAAGAAAGCATCGGTCGATGCGGCCGCCGCGGCAGAGACCGCCGCCAGCGAAGAGACCAAGAAGAAGCCGGCGGCCAAGAAGGCTCCCGCGGCGAAGAAAGCTCCTGCCAAGAAGGCGGCGGCCAAGGGTGACGGTGCCGCGGAGCCCGATTCGGGCAGCGAGGCTTGATGCCAGACTACCGCTCGCTCAAAGCCGTGGATCCTGAGATCTGGCAGTCGATCGCCGACGAGCGGTCGCGCCAGAACGATGGTCTGGAGCTGATCGCATCGGAAAATTTCGTCAGTCGCGCCGTGCTCGAAGCGGTGGGCAGCGTGATGACGAACAAATACGCCGAGGGCTACCCCGGCAAGCGCTATTACGGCGGCTGCGAGTTCGTGGACGTTGCGGAACGTCTGGCGATCGAGCGGGCGAAGGAGCTGTTCGGCGCCGAGCACGTCAACGTCCAACCGCACAGCGGAACCAGCGCGAACATGGCGGTCTACTTCGCCATGCTCCGCCCAGGCGACAAGCTGATGGGGCTGGACCTAGCCTGCGGCGGACACCTGACCCACGGCCATCGGCTCTCCTACTCGGGTCGCGATTTTCAAGTCGCCGCCTACGGCGTCGACAAAGAGACCGAGCGGATCGACTACGACGCGGTTCTCGCCCTGGCTCTCGCCGAGCGGCCGAAGCTGATCGTGGTCGGCGCCTCGGCCTATAGCCGCACCCTCGATTTCGCCCGATTCCGCGAAATCGCCGACCAGGCGGGCGCGCTGCTGATGGCCGACATGGCGCACATCGCCGGTCTGGTCGCCACAGGGCTACATCCCTCGCCGGTGCCGCACTGTCACTTCGTTACCTCGACCACCCACAAGACGCTCCGCGGACCGCGCGGCGGCCTGGTGATGTGCAAAGAGGAATACGCCAAGGAAATCGACCGGTCGGTCTTTCCGGGCATCCAGGGCGGTCCGTTGATGCACGTCATCGCGGGGAAGGCCGTGGCGTTCCGCGAAGCGTTGTCGAGCGAGTTCCGCGATTACCAGGGCCAGATCGTCGCGAACGCCAAGCGGCTTGCTGCCAGGCTGGCCGAAAACGGCCTGCGCATTGTCTCGGGCGGGACCGACAACCATCTCTTCCTGGTCGACGTCGCCGTCGCGGGAACGACGGGCAAGATCGCCGAAAAAGCGCTCGAAGCGGCGGGAATCACGGTCAACAAGAACACCATCCCGTTCGACCCGCAGCCCCCGATGGTCGCCTCCGGCGTCCGCATCGGCACCCCGGCGATCACCACCCGGAGCATGAAAGAACCCGAGATGGACCAGGTCGGCGACCTGATCGCCGAGGTGCTCAAGAACGCCGGAGACCCGGCCGTCCACGATGCCGTCCGAGCCAAAGTGCGCGATTTGTGCGCGCATTTCCCGCTGTATGACCCGTTGATGTAGGGGTTAGGGGTCGCGCCCGAGTGGTCGCGACCCTTGCCGTCCTTCACCTTCCCCGTAGTCGTTCCCGAACCGCACCGATCAGGAAAATCGAACCGCAGACCACCAGAGTGCGGGGGCTCATTTCGAGTGCCCGTTCGAGCGCCGCGTCTAGATCCGGAATTACCTCCGCTTCGGTTGCGGAAGGCAACAAGTCGATAAGCTCCGCCGGATCTTTCGCTCTTGGGCTGGGCGGCGCGGTGAGCACGATCCCGGCGATGTGGGGCACGAGGTGGCCGAGCATCTCCGCGGCGTCTTTGTCGCCCAATAGGCCGAGCAATAGATCCACCGCCTCTCCGCTCTTTACTTGACGCTCGGCGAGGAACCGGCCGAGCATTTCGGCGCCTTCCGGGTTGTGGGCGGCATCGAGGACGATTCGCTTTCCATTCGAGAGGACGATGGATTCGAGCCGGCCCGGCCAGCGGCAGGTGGCGATTCCGCTCTCGATGGCGGCACGATCGATTCGGTTCCAGCCGAGAGCCGCCAGCTCTTCCGCCGCCGCCACGGCTAGGCCCAAATTGCGCAGTTGATGAGCTCCCGGCAGCGCCAGATCCAGCCGGTACCGGGCGTGATCCGTTTCGATCTCCACCACCTGACCCTTCCAGCCGCGCGGTTTAGCTCCCAAAATCCGGACCCGGTCCGAGGCCGATGAGAGATTCGCGCCGATCCGGGCCGCTTCGGCTCGCGCAGATTCCAGCGCTTCGGGCGCTTCGATCCAGGCGAGAGCCGGCTTGCCGGAGCGGAGAATCCCCGCCTTCTCCCGGGCGATCGCGGTCAGGGTCTCGCCCAGCATTTCCCGGTGTTCGAGGCTGATCGAGGTGATCAGCGAGAGGATCGGCTCGGCGACGTTGGTCGCGTCGAGCCGGCCGCCGAGGCCGACTTCGAGCACCGAGAGATCGGCGCGCTCCTCTGCGAACCAGAGGAACGCCGCGAGCGTCATCGCCTCGAAGTAGGTCGGCAGGCCGTCTCCCGCGTTCTGGGTGACCTCGACAATGCGCGCGAGGATTCTCCCCAACGAGCCGTCCGAAATCGGCTCGCCGTCGATCTGCAAGCGCTCTTCGACCCGTTCGAGATGAGGAGAGGTGTAAAGGGCGGTGCGGTACCCGGCGGCCAGCCCGATCGAAGCGAGCAGCGCCGAAGTCGAGCCCTTGCCGTTCGATCCGGCGACCATGACCGCCGGCACGGACTTTTCCGGATTTCCCAGCCGCGCGAGCATTTCGCGCATCCGATCCAGTCCGAGCCGGATGCCGAGCCCTTCCAGGCGACAGAGGATCGCGTCGACGCTTTGGGAGAGGTCCGGTTCGTTCACCGGGCGGGTTCGCTTCGAGAGGGGGTGGGCGGGTCAGACGCGCGTCAGGTGTTCGAGGCAGCGGGCGACCGTGCTCTTGAGCTCGGGGCGCGGCACCACGAGATCGAGAAAGCCGTGCTCCAGCAGAAACTCGCTGGTCTGGAATCCTTCGGGCAGGCTCTGGCGGATCGTCTGTTCGATCACTCGGGGACCGGCGAAGCCAATCAGCGCCCCAGGCTCCGCGATATTCAGGTCGCCGAGCATGGCGAACGACGCGGTGACGCCGCCGGTGGTCGGATCGGTCAAGATCGACAAATACGGCAGGCGCTCTTGCCGCAACCGGGCGAGCGCCGCGCTGATCTTCGCCATCTGCATAAGGGAGAGGACCCCCTCCTGCATGCGCGCGCCGCCCGAGGCGGAGACCACGATCAGCGGGAGCTTCTTGTCGATCGCGCGCTCCGCCGCACGGGCGATCTTCTCGCCCACGACCGAGCCCATCGAGCCGCCCATAAAGCGATATTCCATTGCGGCGAGGACCACCGGACGGTCCTCGATCCTGCCTTGGACAACCACCACGGCATCGCGCTCGCCGACCGCCAGCTGATAGCTCTTGAGGCGGTCCTTATATCGCTTGCTGTCCTTGAACTGGAGCGGATCGGTGGGCGAGATGTCGGAGAACAGCTCGCGGCCCTGCGGCTCGTCGAGCAGCATCGCGATCCGCAGCCGGGCATCGACGCGAAAGTGATAGCCGCACTTCGGGCAGACGTGGAGGCTGCGTTCCAGATCGCGCGAGTAGATGATCTGCTTGCAGCCTTCGCACTTCACCCAAAGACCTTCGGGCACGTTGCTGCGCGAGCGGTCCTCGCGGACCGGCATCGGTTTCTTCGTCTTGCGAAACCAAGCCACGACTTTAGGCTTCGCCGGATCCTGCCTCTTCGGCTTCTAGATCGTTCTGAAGACCGAGCCGAAGGCAGGCGGCGTCGTACATCTGCCGGGCGGCCTTCTTGCCGTTCTGCAGCTCGGCGAGGCGATCCTTCACCTTGGCGAGCTCCTCCTCGATCGAGCGATCGAGCTCTTCGATCTCCTGGCGCGTGGTGGCCAGAATGTTTTCGTAGAATTTCCGCTGCTGATCATTCAGACTCATTGATCTCCTCCCACTGCCTGCGCCTAGAGCTTGAACGGAACGCGTAGCCGTGTCCACATCTTGACCCGGACGCCGCCTTTGGTCGCAGGGCGATACTGAGCGCCTCGCGCAGCGGCGAGCGCGGATTCGTTGATTCCCACTTTTTGTTTGATCGGCTCGACCAACCGTGCCTCTGCAACCCTGCCGTTCTCGTCGACCAGCACCGCCAGGACGACCACGCCCTGCACGCCAAGCTGCTTGGCGAGCGCAGGATATCCCGGTTTCGGAGCGCTGACAAGCTGAGGAACGCTCACTCCGGGACCCGGCTCGACTAGATCCCCTTCGCGAACCCGCGGAGCTTCTTCCGCGGCGGGCGCAGGGGGCTCGGGCCTGCGCTCCTCCGCCTTTGCCGGTTCGGGCGTCGGCTCGGGGCGGCGCTCCTCCGGCTGCGGCGCCGGTTCTGGGGGAGCCGGGGCAGGGGCGGGCGAAGAGGCAACGGGAACGGGCGTCGCCGCTTCTGGGCTCTTTTCGGCCGCGGGGGTACCTGACGCCAGCTGCTCGCGTAGCTTCTTCTCATCTTTCGCGAATTGCTTTTGCAGCTCCTCGCGCTTCTTCGCCATGGCTTCGTCGACCAGTCCGGTGAGATCGGTCTGCAGCGCGGGAGCCGTCGGGGTGCCCGCGGGTCCCGCCGCGGGAGCCGGAACGACTGCCGTACCCGGCGCGGTTCCGGGCGCCGGGACCGTCGGCGCCTTCGCCTTGCCACGGGCAAACCAAAGGCCTCCGGCCACTGCAGCGATTACCAACGCCGCCAGGGCGAGCCAGAGCGCGGTCCGATTCTTGCCCGTCGGCGCCGCGGCTGGCACCTCTGCAAGAGGTGCAACCGCCTCGATGACCGGCCCGGCCTCGGTAGGCCCCGGTTCGGACCTCGTCGACAGGGCGGTGATGCTCGGCACGGGTAGCGAGGAGATCGTGGCCGCCGCGGGGACCACGGAGATAGGCGTCTGCGACGCGGGCGGCGCAACGGGAACCGGCGCGGCGGCCGGAACGTAAGCCGGAGCCGGAGGGGCCGGCGCCGCGGCTGGCGGTGCAGGAGCTTCCGTCGGGATGGGCGCCTCTTCGAGCTTGCGGACGTAGGCCGCGAGGTCGGTGTGCGAAGGCGTGGGCTTCTGCTCGTAGAGCACGGCGCCCAGGCGCTGTTCCATCTCCCCCGCGGACTGGAAGCGATCGGCCGGATCGTGGGCGAGCGCCCGGCGGGCGATCGAGTCGATCTCGGCCGAGATCGACGGATCGATCTCGCGCGGGCTCTTCACCTTTCCTTCGCGCACGGCTTCGAGGACTGAGATTTCGCTGTCCCCGGCGAACAGCCGCTCGCCGGTGAGCATTTCGAACAGCAGCGTGCCGAGCGAGAAGATGTCGGAGCGCGCGTCGACCGGCCGGCCCCAGGCCTGCTCGGGCGACATGTACTGGAGCTTGCCCTTGAGGGCCCCGATCTGCGTCTGCCCCGCCTGGGTCACCGCCTTCGCGATGCCGAAATCGCACAGCTTGATGTCGCCGTCGCGGCTGATCAGGACGTTCTGGGGCGATACGTCGCGGTGGACCAGCCCGAGCGCGCGCCCTTCGAAATCCCGCTTGTGGTGGGCGTGATCGAGCGCTCCGGCAACGTGATGCGCGATCAGCAGCGAGAGCCCGACGGGGATCGGCAACCGTTTCTGGCGGGCGAGGTTGCCGATCGTCCGCAGGTCACGCCCTTCGACGTACTCCATCGCAATGAAGTAGTCGTTGGCGATTTTGCCCAGATCGTAAATGTGGATGATGTTCGGGTGCGACAGCTGCGCCGCGAGCTTCGCCTCGTCGATGAACATGCTCACGAACTCGGAGTTGTGAGTCATGTGCGGCAGGATCTTCTTGATCGCCACGGTCTTTTGAAACCCTTCGAGACCACGCATGCGCGCCTTCCAGACCTCCGCCATGCCGCCGACCGCGATCCGTTCGAGCAGCGTGTATTGCCCGAACCGCTGATCGTCCGCCTCTTCGGTGTAGACCGCAATCCGCTGCGTGGCGAGCGAATTGGCCGGCTCGACACTCGCGCCGAGCGTCGGCGGCGGAAGGGGAGGCGGAACCGCCACGGGCGGCTCGACCGGAGGGGGCACCGGCGCCTGGCGCAGGAGCGGCTCGGGGGTCCTAACCGGCGGCGGGGCGGGAGCGGACGGCGGCAGGGGGGCCGGGGGTCGTTGCGCCTGCGGAGTCGGCGGGCTCACGAAGGAGGGGGCCGTCGAGGGCAGGGCGCTCGCGGCGCCGGGGAGGGTCGTCGGGCGCACGGGGCGCGCAAGTTGCTCGATCGCGGCGAAATCGAGATCCGCCTTCGAGCGCACGCCAGTCCCCTCGCTCGGCTTCGGCTGCGGCGCGGCGGGAGCAGCAGGACGAACCGGCGGCGATGGAGGGATGGCGGCCGGGGCCGCCGGGGGTGCCGGGCGCGGCGGGGCGGCGCTCGAGCGTCCGCCCATTTGGAGGCTCGACAGAGTCTTAGAGAGCAGCGCCTCTACGTCCGTCGCCGGCAGCTCCGGAGGTTTCTTGGCCGGCGGAGTGGGCGGCTTCGGGCGCGGCAGGCCGCCCATCCCAAGCACGCCGGAGAGCGTCTGTTCGAGCTTCCGCTCGATCGCGCCTTGATCGGTCCCCGCCGCGGCGAATCCGGTCGGCAGCGCGGTGGCCGGGGCCAGCGAGGTCGCGGGCCGGCGCAGGTCGTCCTCGACCTCGGCGAGCACGTCGCCGAAGATGTCCTTCGAGGTCAACTGCTGGTCGTCCGCTTGAGACACCCGCGCCCGGGCTGGGTCGCGGCGGGCGGCGAGCGCGCGGCGCACCGCGACCTGGAGATCCTGGTCGGAAAACGGCTTCACCAGAAACTCATCGGCCTCGATTGCCGCGGCATCGACGCCGTCCAACGATTCGGGCATCAACGCGACGACTCCGGGGCCGCCGGAGCGGCGGGAGAAACTGATGGCCAACGCCTCGACCCCCGGCGCCTCCGCGCTCGCGATCACCAGATCGGGCGCCTCGGATGCCGCCGCCTGGAGAGCCTCGGCCCGGCCGCCGACAAAATGCAGCCGGTAGCCCTCGACGGAAAGCGCATCCTGAATGCGCTCGATATAGCGTTGTTCCCGCTCGATGACGAGGATCAGGGCCATGCTTGCTTCTCCTGAGAGGCGAATCCTCGCTCTTCTAGCATTGGCGCCGCCCGTCCGTCAATCGAACGCACTGACGGGCAAGGGCTTACCTCCTTGCGGAAACCCGCCGTTCCCTCTTGCCCAAGCTCTCGCCGCCCCCTTGGGCGAGCGTGTAAACTGGTGGGCCGCGAAGGTTCGAGCTACAGGGGGAAAAGAGCACGATGTCCGGCCACAGCAAATGGGCGACGATCAAGCATAAGAAGGCGGTGACCGACGCCCGGCGCGGCAAGGCGTTCACCAAGCTGCTCAAAGAGATCACCGTCGCGGCCCGCATGGGCGGCGGCGACCCGAAGGGCAACCCGCGCCTGCGCTCGGCGATTCTCGAAGCGCGCGGCAGCAGCGTGCCGAACGACACCATCGACCGGGCGGTCAAGAAGGGATCGGGCGACTTGGGCGGCGCGACGTTCGAGGAGCTGGTCTATGAGGGGTATGGACCGGGCGGCAGCGCGATTCTGGTCGAGGCAGCAACCGACAACCGCAATCGAACCGCGGGCGAGATCCGCCATCTGTTCGCCAAGAACGGCGGCAACCTATCCGAGGCCGGCGCCGTCTCCTGGATGTTCGATCGCCGCGGTTACTTCGCGGTCGAGCGGGAAACCCAGAGCGAGGACGCGTTCCTGGAGCTGGGGTTGGAGCTCGGTGCCCACGACATCTCGACCGACGGCGAGGTCTATGAGATCTTCACCTCGGTCGAGGACTTCCTGCGCGTCCAAGAGGAGCTGGCGCAGAGGAAGATTGCGACCCTGGTGGCTGAGCTGTCGATGATTCCCCAGACCTACATGGAGCTGCCGAGCGACAAGGTGCGCTCCGCGATGCGTCTGATGGAAGCCTTGGAGGACCACGACGACGTGCAGAAAGTGTGGGGAAACTTCGAGGTCGCCCCGGAGGCTCTCGATTCCTAGCGTTTCGCCTTCCCGCCCATGTTGATCCTCGGCCTCGATCCGGGCAGCCTTCATACCGGCTTCGGCCTGATCGAAAAGCGCGGCGGCAAGCTCGTCGCGATCGAAGCGGGTCGGTTCTCGTGCCCGCGCGACCTCGCGTTGCCGCAGCGATTGGCCTCTCTGGTGGTGCGCCTCGAAGAGCTGCTCGACCGCGCCAACCCTGAGGTGGTGGCGATCGAGGCGCCGTTTCATGGCGCCAACCATCGTTCGCTGATCGTGCTGGCCGAGGCCCGGGGGGCGCTCCTCGCTTCGGTCGCAAGGCGCGGTTTCGAGATCGTCGAGTACAGCCCCGCGGAGGTCAAATCGGCGGTTGCGGGCAACGGCCGCGCCGACAAGACCCAGGTGGCGCGGATGGTCGGGCTGATTCTCGGCTCGACGGACAAATGGGCGGCCGATGCCACCGATGCCCTGGCGGTGGGCGTCTGCTGCGCCCAACGTCTGCGGATCGATCGCCTCACCGCCCGGCCCGTCGCCCCGGCTCGAACCGCCAAGTAGTTTAATTATCTGGCTTTAGCGCTCCGTCGTCGGTTGACCCTTACTTCTAGAGCGTGCTAGCTTGGCGCACTCCGCTGACACGAACAGCTGAAGTGGACTAGGATCTCCGCAATGGCTTTCCAGGGCTCGCTCAAGGAGCTACCGCTCCCCGACATCATTCAGCTCGTGTCCGTCTCGGGCAAGACAGGCGTCTTCGCGCTCACCCGCGAGGGCGACGTCAACGGCGAGATCTTCCTTCGCGGCGGCCAGATCGTCCACGCCCATTCCGGCGAGCTGGAAGGCGAGGAGGCGGTGTACGAGCTGGCGATCTGGCCGGAAGGCGAGTTCCTGTTCACCGCCGGCCAAGAGACCGACCGGACCACGATCCAAAAGTCGAACACCAACCTCCTGATGGAGGCGGCGCGCCGGATCGACGAATGGCAGGTTCTGTCGAAGCGCATCCCGTCGACCCGTCTTGTGCCGGTCTTCACCCAGCAGGCGACTACCACCTCGGTGTCGCTCACGCCGCACGAGTGGACCTTGATCTGCAAAATCGATGAGCGCCGCTCGATCGAGGAGATCGCGGTCGGCCTGGGATTGAGCCCGTTCGAGACCTGCAAGCTGCTCTACGGCCTGATCACCTCCGGCCTGGTGGCGCTCAAAGAGGACTTCACCAAGCTGCGCACCGACCGCCTGCTGCGCTTGGATGCGGCGGCTCTCGCCGAGGTGAACGAGGCGATCCACGGCCAGGCCCGCGCCCTGCTTTCGAGCCATCCGAAGCAGGGCGATCTTGAAGCGCCGCTGCGGATGAGCAAGACCGGCTTAGAAGCGGGGCGTGGGTTCGAAGCCGTGCTCGACTTGGTGCGCGCCGACGAGAAGGTGGTTTCGGCAGCCCTCGGCCCCAACCAGTCGAAAGCTTTCCTCGACCGAGTTGCGCAGCTGCTCGCCTGAGTTGCGAGCCGCGATCAGGCGGTCGGTCACTCCAACGCCAGCTCAGTCTCGACCACCCGGCCCGCCGCCAAAAACCAAAGCTCGAAACGCGGCAGCTCGGCCAACGCCAACGCGTCGCGGATCGCGCGGGTGTAATGGGCGCCCTGCGGCGCATAGGCGGCGACCCGGGCTTTGAGCTCGGTGTCGCTTTGATCGCTTTGGACGTCGTCGGTCTTGTAATCGACGATCACGAAGCGGTCGATCCCCCCGCCTTCCTCGTGGTAGAGAAGATCGATCGCGCCCGAGATGAAGCCGACCGGCCCGGTTTCTTGCCGGTGATGATCTTCCGGCGCCGGCAGTAGGACCGGCAGCTCGCGGGCGAGGATTTTCGTGCCGAGGGAGCGCAAGCGCTCGACGAGCGGACCCGCGGCGAACGCTTCGAGCAGCCCGCGGGCTCGGACCTCTGCCGCATGGCGGGCTTCCGGGTCGATGCCGACCAGCGCCGCCAGGGTGCCCGGGAGGCTCGCGATCTGGCGCGCTCTCTCCGCCGTCACGTCCGCCGTGAGATCCCAGGTTTCAAGCGCTCGATGGACCGCGGTGCCTGCCGCCATGGCGGCATTTCGGCGGTTTGCGAGGTCGGCGGTGTCTGTGGGAAGGGCCGCTTCGGCGCTCTCCGCTGCGCTCTCGTTCCTTTCCGCTTGGAGCTGGCGCAGCCGCTCGTGGGCCTCTTCGGACGCGGGCGCCGAGATCCGCCGCTTCTGGCGGGACGTGGCCTCTTGGCGACGCTTCGCCAGATCCCGCACCGCTGCGGCGACTTCGGTTCCCGTGCCGTAAGGCGGCAGTCCCGCGGCCGGCGCCTTCTGGCTCGCTTGGTAAGCAACCGGTGCGGCAGCCGTTAACCCCGGAAAGCGCCAGAGCACGCCGTCGCCGTCGATCCACGAAGTCTCTCGCGGCTCGGCGCCTTCCAGCTGATTCCAGAGGCTCGAAAGGTCGGGCCGGCCCGGTCGGGCAGTCAGGAGATGCAGGTGTGACCGTGCGCGTTCGGCAAGATTTCCCGGATCGCCGGGGGCGTTGTCGGGATTGGCTTCTCGCTCGGTCCACAGGCCGGAGATCACCAGCCGGACCTTCGCCCGGGTGAGCGCCACGTACAGCGTGCGCACCCGTTCCGCCGCTTCGACCGCGGCGCGCTCCGCCTCGACCTCGGCAAAGCCGGGAGTCGGCGCACCGAACAGGCGCACCTCCCACCGGTCGTCGCCCGGTTCGGCCGTGGAGCTCCCGACCCGGCCGACCGCTGTGCCGATCTCGTTGTCGGCCGGCGGTTGCCGGTGGGTCTGGAGCAGGTAGACGTGATCGAAGTCGAGTCCTTTGGCGCCGTGGATCGTGAGCACCGAAACGGCCGCTTCGCCACCGTCCGGCCGCGCCTCTTCGGCGTCGAGCCCCTCGGTGATGCTCCGGCGGAGCACGCGCAGCAGGGCGCCCGCGTCGCCCTCCTCCTCGAACGCTTCGAGCAGGCGGCGGAAGAAGCGGTCGAGGTTCGCCAGGCGATACGGGCCGAGGTAACGCGCCGACTCGGTCGGCTCCATGAACGAAAAGCGCCGGAGCTTTTCAACGAACAGGTCCGCGGCGTCGGTCGCGAACGAGCGGCGCATCGCCCCCAGGGCCGCCATCGCGGCTTCGAGGCTCGCCTCCCAGCCGGCGATCTCGGCGATGCCCGGCACGTCGCGCGGAGTGGCGAGCGCCGCCTCTTTCGCCAGCGCGGAGATCTGCTGCAACGCCTCGGCGGCTCGAGCCGGATCGGAGGTGCCTCCCAGCTCGCTCGCGAGACGAGGAAAACCCCGGCCCCACAAGGGGATCAACGCCGCGTCCGGCACCCCGACCGCCGCCGAGCGGAGCCAGGTGAGCAGGGCCAGATGGTCGCCCGGATCGAGCACGGAGCGGACCAGGGCGGAGGCTTCGATGATCTCGCGCCGCCGGTAGTACTGGCGATCCCGGCCGACCGCGAACGGAATGCGCCGGGCGCGCAGCGCTTCGAGCACGATCTCGACCGAACCGAAGCCCCGGAGAAGAATCCCAAAGGAATTCCACGCCACCCCTTCCCGCTCGTGCAGCTCCGCGATGTCGCGCGCCACCGCCTCGGCCTCCAGCTCGGCGGCGGCGACCAGCGGGGTCTTTCCCAGACCGGGCGCGTCCGCTGCGTTCGCGGCTTCGGGGCGCCAGAGCACCCAATGCTCGACCGGCCGGCGTCCCGCGGCCGCGAATCCCTCCTCCTCGTCCAACTTCTCGCAAGGAAGCAGCGGCTGGAACGCCGGCTGAAGCCCGGTCCGCTCGCGCATGACCGGCGCCACGGCGACTTCGACCTCGGCGAGGATTCCCGGCACCGAGCGGAAGTTTTCAACCAGCGGCAACACCTCCCCGCCCGCCGCGCGCACCCGAGCGACGAAACCGGAGTAGGCGGAGAGATCGGCGCTCCGCCAGCCATAGATCGACTGTTTCGGATCGCCGACCAGGAAAAGCCCCGGCAAAGGAGCCTCTGGCGCCGCGGGGTCGGGCAGCGCGAGCGCCGCGAGCAGCGCGCACTGCTGGCGGTCGGTGTCCTGGAATTCGTCGACCAGCAGCTGATCGATCCGGCCCCTCACTTCGCGGCGCACGCCGGGATGGTTCGACAGCAACCGCGCCGCGCCGGACAGCAGCGATTGAAACGTCGCGGCGCCGCGGGTCCGCATCGTGTTTTTAACCGTCGCAAGCAGCGGGGCCAGAGCGCCGCGCGCCGCAGTCAGCAGCTCGGCATCGAATCCAAGCAGAAAACGCGCGGCGCGGCGAAGCCGGCCGGAAGCGGCTGCGACCGCCTCGGCTCGGTCGGCAAAGGCGGTGTCCTCCGTCTGGTTGAAGCTACCCTTTTCCCAATTCGCGAGGTGGTTGACCAGGTTTTCGGGCAGCACCTGGGAGCAGACCGGGCTCAAAGCCTCAAGGCCCGTGGTTTCGACCCCCTCGAAGCATCCGACCAGTTGGTTCAAGGCGGTCATGACCTTTTCCGCATTCGGTGCCCGGCCTTTGAAACGCAAGGGGAGCAGGCCTTTCAGCTCGCGCGCCGCATCGAGCAAACGGCGAGAGAGCGCCGCGGCTCCGGGTCCGGCGAGCGGATCCTCAAGCAACGCCTCCGCCGGCAGCCCCTCGCGGGCGAGGATCAACAGCGCCTCGACCAGCTCGCGCGGCCCGAGTCCGCGGGCCGCAAGAGCCAACAGGTGAGGATCGCCCGGCTCGCCGTAGCCGCTCCGCATCGCCCCCTCGACCGCCTCTTGGACCGCTTCGTCGAGCAGCCGCCCGTCGGCATCGACGCTCAGCTGCGGGTGGACCCCCGCCTCCAGCGGGTGCTCGGCGAGCAGCCGGCGGCAGAACGCATGAATGGTCGAGACGTTCAGCTGATCGAGGGTCGCGAGCAGCGCCCAAGCTCGCCGCACCCGCTCCGCCTCAGGCGGCAACGCTGCCGCTTCGAGCCAACCGGGAACCCGGCCGAAGCTCTTCGCCACTTCCGCGAGATCGCGCGCCGCGCGATGTGCCATCTCGGCCGCCGCGGCCTCGGTAAAAGTGATCGCGACCACCCCGGAAAGTACCTCGGCCGCGATCCGCTCGTCGTCGATCTCCCGCGCGGAATCGCCGGCCGTGGCAGCCCGCGCGGCAAGCCTCGCCGCCGCCCGCTCCCATCCCGGCCCGAGCGTCCAGGCGAGCAGCCGGGCAACCAGAGTCGTGGTTTTACCCGTTCCGGCCCCCGCTTCGAGCACCAGAGGGCGTTCGAATTCCGTTTGTGCCTTCTTACGGGCCGAGCGGTCGTCATTGAGGAGGGCCATGCGATCGGTCATGGATCTTCCCTGCGCGGTTCGGTCGCCGCCAAGTTCCACACTCCGATCAGCGCCCGGTCTGCCGAACCTTCCGCTTCGCCCCTCGCCGACCATTGGTAGAGCCGTCGGCGGGCACCGGAGTCGCCGCGCAGGCAGGCTTCGGCGACTTCGCAGTACTCGCAGCGGCGCGGCTCCTTCTGGCCCGCCGGATCGACCAGACGGGGAAAGAAGCTTCCCGCCGCGTGGGCCGCAAGGCCGGCGGACACGGCGCGGTCGAAGGCCGCGTCGATCTCCGGGTCCTTTTCGACCTTGAACTCGCGGACCTCGGCGTCCGGCTTCAGGTAGTAGTACCGGCCGAGCGCGCCGGGTCCCGCCGACCGCCGGTAGGCGACCGCCTGGAGCATCGCACCCGAGCCGATTTTGGCGACCAGATCCGCGCGCTGCTTCTCGGGCCTCTTTTTGAGCGAAAGCGGCCGGCCGGTCTTCCAGTCCGTAAACAGCGGCACGCCGTCCGGCAGGCGGTCTTCCCGGTCGGCGCGAAACGTCAGGGTACGAGGGCCGCCGGTCACCGGGTCGACCACTTCGACGCTGCTTTTTACTTCCGTTCGGATCAGCTCGTTCTCCCACGGCTCGCGCGCCGCGGCGAGGTAGGGCCGCGCCCGCTCCGCTAGCGCGCGGCCGAGGCCCGACAGGGCAATCCCTTCGAGCGCCACCATCTTCGCCGCCTCGTCGCGCAGAATCGGTTCGATCTCCTCCTCCGTCGGCCAGCCCGCTTGGCCCGGCCGTTTGGCCAGCCGGTCGAGCACCGCGTGGATCAGGTTGCCGAGCAACCGGGCGTCGAGCCCGGGGAGCGCCTGCAATGGATCGGGGGTCGGTTCGATCGCCAGCAGGCGCGAGAGGAAGAACTGCCACGGGCAGCCGTCCAGCCGTTCGAGGTGGGTGACGGCGAGATCGCGGCGGCGGGGATCCAGTTCTTTCGATCGCGGATCGGCGTCGAGTGTGCCGACGAAGCCGAACCAGGGGCCGAGGCGATGATTCGCGGCGCGCCCTTCCGGAGTCCTTAGATCGGGGTCCAACTCGGCGAGCGCCGCCATTCGAGCCCTGGCGGTGGCCTCCGGCCGGAATGCTCCGATCTCCGGCGCCAGCTCGGCGAGAGCCGCGGGCAGAACCTCCGCGAAGCTCGCCCGCGAGCCGTGCAGCGCCGCGAGGGTCGAGTGCTCCCAGGCGGGGCGCAGCAGCGCCGCGGACCTCGGGCCGCTCGAGGCGGCGGGATCGGGCGGGGTGAACAGCCCCGGCGCGCGGACGACCCCCCCGGCCTCGAAAACGATCCGTTCGACCAACGGCGAAGCCGCGCGGGGCCGGCCGTCATCATCGGCGCTCTGCCACGATAGGGTGACCTGCGGGGCGGCCGACAGGAGCTGGGCGAACAGGTGGCGCTCCTCGTCGAATCCGGCGCGCTTTTCCCCCAGGTCGGGCAGTAGGCCGCGCAGCACCCTGCGGAGCGAATCGGGCAGCAGCGGGTCTTCTCGCACGGGGCGGGGAAACGCGTCGCGGGAGAGACCTAAGACGAACAGGTGATCGAACGTCCGTCCGCGCGCCTCGGTGACCGAAAGCACCTGAACGCCCCCTCCGCCGTTGCCGCCGAATCCCCCGGTTCCAAGCCGTGAGAACGCCTCGCCGACCAGCGCGCCGAATTCGTCCGCCATGAGCGGAAATTCGCTGGGCAGCTCGCGGGCCAGAGCCTCCAACGCGGCATAGGCGCGCCCGATCTCCTCCTCGGGAACGGTGCCACCTTCTTCGGCTTTCGGGTTCCACCCCAGATCCCCCGCGAGCAGCGAGCGCAGACGTTGAAGATGGACCGCGACCGAAGCCGCTTCGGGCCAGCCCTCCAGCTTCTCGCTCGCGCGCCGCGCGGCGGCGATCGCGGCGGCGAGGCGCTTTCCCGCGATCCGGCGCCGCGGCGCGCGAACGTTTCCCGCGCTCTTCTCGGGTTCCGAGCCGGCTTCGCCCTCGGAGATCTGGGTTTCGGGCAGGATCGGTTCCAGCCCTTCGCCCTCTTCCACCCCTTCGGGCTCCGGGTCGCGCTCGGTTCCCGCGGTGAATCCCTGGCGGATCGGCAGGGAGTATTTGCCCCACGGATCGAGCAGGCCGGTCAGATCGATCTCCGCCGCGTCGCGCAAACGCCCGGCGCCGAGCGCCGCGAAGGCCAGGCGCAGCTCGAACCCGGGGCGACCCGCACCTCCCGGCAGGGCGATCGCGGCGTCCAGCCAACGCGAGACCGGCGTGTCGCCTCCCCGGCGGAGGAGATCTTCGAGCGCGGCGAGGCGCCTGCCCATAGGGGTCTTTCCGCCGGTCGCCGCCAGCCCTGAGTAGGGGACGCCCAGCCGTTCGAAGTGGCGCCGGACGGCAAACCGGTACGGCCCAAGATCGCGCGCCACCACCGCCGTCCGCTCTGGGGTCACCCCCGCGTCGAGCAGGGCGCGCAGCCGCAAGCCCGCCTCGCGCACTTCCGCATCGGTTCCCGCCGCGGTGAAAGCTTCGCGGCGCGGAAGAGCGGGCTCCGGCCCCCGGGAGAGCGCCGGACCGGTCGCGAGCGCGATCCGCTCGGCCCAGCGATCCGCGAAAGCGTGCTCCAGGCGGACGTCCCCCGTACCGGATTCGCCCACCGTCTGGAACGAAGGGTCGGGCGGCCGGTCGATCAGAACCGTGGCATCGCAGGCGCGGACCAGCGCCTCGATCAAATCGGTGGCCAGGCCCGTCGCATCCGAAAAACCATGGACGATGACCGCCCGGGCCGGGAAGATCTCAGGCCGGGAGAGGAGAGCCTGGGTCGCGCGGCGAAGCAGATCGGCGATGCGGCCGACCCCCAACCGTTCCAATTCCGATTGAGCCGCCGCCGCGGCGCGGACCAGTGCCCGGGCGCGCTCCAGGTCCATTGCCGTGGCGATCGCTTTTCCCTCGCCGGACAGCAGCTCGTCGAGCGCCTCCGCGTGGGCCGGATCGAGACCGGCATCCAGCAGGTCACGGATCGTCGCCGCCGCGGCCCCGTATCCTTCGATCAGGTCATCGAGCCCGCGAAAGAGCGCCGGTTGGGCGCGCGCCGCCCGGCGCGCCAGGATCTCGAACAACGCTCCGCCGCCCGGGCCGGCGGACTCTCCCGCGCGCTCCAAGACTTCGAGCGCCAGCGCGTGAAGGGTCTGGACGATCAGGCCCGCCGTTCCGCGCCTCCGGTGGCGGGCTAGAGCCGAAGCGACGTGAAGCCGTAAGCTCTTGGAGGGCACGACGATCCGCACCGGCCGGGCGAGCAAGGCAGGATCGCGCTGGGCCGCGGCGAGCAGAGTGTCGATTTCGGAGAAGAGAAGAGCCTCGGTCGCCAGCGCGCCGCGCCCGGCAAGCAACCGTCCGCGCGGAGCGGCCGACGGCCCCAGCGGGGTCGATGGCGTCAGGGCTGGAGAGCCAGGGCCGAAAAGATCGAGCTGTTGCGCCACGGGCGAAGGATATCCCGCCGCTAGAGGAAGTCGCGGAAATCCGCTACCGCCGGACGATCACCTCGAAGCCGATCAGCCAAGCGCCGATCAGCAGCGCAGGCGCCGCGAACAGGGCGGAATCCATCCGGTCGAGCAGGCCCCCGTGACCGGGCAGCAGGTTGCCGGAATCCTTCACCTTGGCCTCCCGCTTGAACATCGATTCGACCAGATCGCCGACCTGGCCGGCGACCGCGGTGATCGCCCCGAGTGCGAGAATCCGCAGGTCGATCCTGTCGTGCTGGCAGTAGCTCCAGACGCCCGTGGCGATCAGGCTGGTGACGAACCCGGCGATCGCCCCTTCCCAGCTCTTCTTCGGGCTGATCGTCGGCGCGAGCTTGTGCTTTCCCCAGCGCGAGCCGATGTAAAACGCCCCGGTGTCGCCGAGCCAGATGATCGCGACCAGCAGAAAGGTGAGCCACGGATCGGTGCCCTGAATCCGCGCGAACGCGACGGCGGGCAGCGCCAGGTAGACCGTGCCGAAGCCGACGATCGCGAGCGCCGGGAGAGTTTCCGCCAGTGGAATCCGCGCCGCCAAAAGAGCGGTCGGCAAGACGATGCCGAGCAGGCCGGTGAGGACGAGCAGGTGGTACGGCGAATCGCCGACTCGCCCGGAAGCCACCAGCCAGAGTCCGATCGCCACGGCGGGGAGAAAAACATACAGCAGCCAGAGCGGCGCACCCGGCGCGAGCGAGCGCACGATGCGCAGGTACTCGACGGCGCAGCCCATCATCACCACCAGGATCAAGGCGAAGAACAGCGGCTCCGGCAGAGCGAAGTTGGCCCACATCGCCAGCGGTACGCCAACCAGAGCGGTGAGCAGGCGTTTCACGATCGGATCCCGGGAACCGGAAGAGAGAAAACGTCGACCGAATGGCGGTGGATGCTCAAACCGCGGATCGCCTCGCCTTGGCGCCCCTGGCGAACAGGCCCCGGGGCTCTTCGGCTCTGACCCCGCCGAAGCGGCGGTCGCGGGTCTGGAAATCGAGGATCGCGGCGTACAGGTCGGCGCGGCGGAAGTCGGGCCACAGGGTCTCGGTCACCCAGATCTCGGTGTAGGCGATCTGCCAGAGCAGGAAATTGCTCACCCGCAGCTCGCCCGAGGTACGAATCAGCAGATCCGGATCGGCCTGGCCGGAGGTGTAGAGATACCGGCCGATCGTCTCTTCGTCGATGTCCGCCCGCTTGCCGGCCGCCCAATCGGCGACGATGTTGCGGCAGGCATCGACGATCTCGGCCCGGCCGGAGTAGTTGAGCGCGATGTTGAAGCGGGTCCCGGAGCAGCCGGAGGTCGCGTCGAGCGCGCGCTCCAGCTCGCGCACCACGGTCGGATCGAGATCCCGCCAGCGGCCGAGCACGTGGAGCCGGATGTTGTTCTCGATCAGGTTCGCGGTTTCCTTCCGAACGTACTCCTTGAGCAAGTTCATCAGGGTCCAGACTTCGAACCGCGGTCGCTTCCAGTTCTCGACCGAAAAAGCGTAGAGGGTGATCGCTTCCAGCTCCAGCCGAGCCGCGGTTTCGACCGAAATCCGCACCGACTCGACCCCCGCCCGATGCCCTTCCACCCGCGGTAGGCCGCGCTGCTGCGCCCAGCGGCCGTTGCCATCCATGATGATCGCGACATGACGAGGCAGGCGCCCGAGAACCAGCCGGCGCACCACCATTTCTTCGGGCGAGCCCGACTCCGCGAGCTTGGAGAGGTCAATCATGGCGAGGGCGGCTTAAGGTAGCACAGCGGGTGGGGGTTGGTGAGGGCGCGGCCCCCCGCCAGCCCACCGCAAAAGCACCGCGTCCAGTTCGCCCGTCGGCCGCTCTCGCGGCTCCACGAGCGTCGGGCCGAGGGCCGCGAGCTGTTCGATCTCGCGGGCAAAGGCTTCCCGCCTTACCGGATCGAAAAAGAGAGGTTCCGCCTCGGCGACTTGCGCCTTCCGCGCGAGCAGCGCCTCGATCCAGGCTCGCTCCTCCATCCAGACGAAAGGGGCCGCGACGAGGTCTCCGAATCGCGTCGGCGGCATCGTCCGCCGCTCGGCGATCCAGCGGGCGGCGAGGAGCGGCCGGAGGAGGTAAAAGAGCTTTTTGATTTTCACTTCGGAGGTTTGGAGGTGCCCTTCGATCGTCTTCTTCGCCAGGCCAAGGTAGTGAAAAATCGCTGGGGCGGGCTGGAAGATCGCTGGAATCAGTCGTCGGAGCTCGTCAGCGAAGCCGGCCGCCTCGGAGTAGACGATCGGCGAGTCGAGCCACTCGCAGAGCGGCGCGTTCCCCTTGGCGAACAGCTGGAGGCTCTTCCTCAGCTCCCAGCCCACGACGTCAAGATCGCCGGGAAGATTCTCCTCGATAACGTCCCGAGGGGGAAAAACGGAGAAGTACCAGGCGGGCGGCGGCGCGTAGAGGAAGCGCACGTCGAAGTCGCTGTCGGGAGAGGCGAATCCCCAAGCGCGGCTGCCGGACTCGGCAGCGTAGAGGATTCGGACACCGTTCTTCCGCTCGATTTCCGCGAGGGCCGCGGGAATGTCGGCGTTCACTGTCTTTTCTCCCAGCTTCGGGTGAGGTCGGCGAGTAAGGCTTCGACTTGGCCTAAGTCGGCGCTCTGCGGCAGATCGCTCGTCAACACGAGGCTCTCGCACTCGGCGATCAGCTCGTCCACGACCGCGAGGATCTCGTCGTAGGTCATCTCCCCGGCCCGAATGCGGCGCAACAGGGCGAGGTTCTCGCCTTGGAATCGCACGATCGGCGCCCCGTTCGCGAGGATCGATCGACCGGAGAGGAGCAAGCGGACCGTGTGCATCAGGTTCTTGGCGTCGAAGTCGAGCTCGCCGCGTTCCTGCTGCCGCCAGCGCGCCTCGTTGCGGCTGGCTCGCCATTGCCAGTAGTTCCGGTGATCGCGGAGCTCCTGCTCGTAGGCCTGCTGGCTGAACAGAAGCAGCCCGGCGAAACGGGTCGTCTCGTCCTCTTTCGGAATCGACTCGCAAACGAGCAGATCGCCGCGAAAGACGCCGCGCGCCGCTTCGCCATAGGAATAGAGCCGGTAAGCCTCTTGGGAGTGCTCAAGGCGCGCAGCGTGGAAGTGTGCGAGGTCCCAACCGAGCGCCGAGAGGGGAACCGCGCGAGCGGGCGGCTCATCCTGCGAAGTGAATCGCTCGCGCGCCAAGATGTAGCAGTGGTCTTCCCGTTGAGGCGGTGCCTCAGGCTTGGGGTTGTTGATCCACTTGTTCTGGCCGCGAGCCCGCTTGACCTGCGCCCGGGCGTATCCGACGTGGGTGTCCGCGCATTGCCGGGTGAGGAATAGCTGCCGCTCGGCGATCAACCTTTCCATCTCGGGGGAAGTGCGAAGAATGCAGTCGGAGGGCAGGAAAAGAAGCTCGAGGAGCGTCGGATTCGCGACGGAGAGAAGCTCCAGCGCGCGGCGAAGGCTGTAATAGACGACGTTCGAGCGCTCATCGGCCAACTGCCCAGGAGGAGCCGAGAGCGAGAGGTACTCCCGTGCCGGCAGCGCGAACAGACCGCGGAAGTCGTCGTCGCTCTCTGGCGTCGCCGTGCCGTAGGCTCGACTGCCGGCCAGGCCGACGAAGAGGACTCGTTCCGGGAAGTGGTTGAGGAGGTCGGAAAGGGTTCGCATGAAGGATGAGGATCACGATACCAGGGGCTACTTGCCGACGAGCCCTTAGTCAGACCCCGCCCCGCCCGGAATCCTCTAAGATTCCCGGGTGCCTTCCGAGGAAGAGCCTCTCTTTGCCGACAAGGAGGGGGTCACCGAGCTCTTGGTGTCCTTCAGCGGAGGAGATCGCCGCGCCCTCGACCGCTTGGTGCCTCTGGTTTATGCGGAGCTGCGCCGGATCGCCTCGCGGCGGCTGCGCGGCGAAGGGCCGGCCGAGACCCTGCAAACCACCTCCCTGGTCAACGAGGCGTACCTTCGGCTGGTCGATGGTTCGCGCGTCCCGTTTCAATCGCGATCCCATTTCTTCGCCGTCGCGGCGCAGGCGATGCGCTACATCCTGGTCGACCGGGCGCGCGAGCGGGCGGCGCAAAAGCGCAGCGGCGGGGCGGAGCATCTGCCGCTCGACGAGATCGGAACGGGGGCTGGAGCGGCGGCGGCATGGGCGGAGGGCGATCACGCGGATCGGGTGATTGCGGTCCACGAGGCGCTTGCGAGGCTAGGGGAGGTCGATCCCCGGATGGTTTCGGTCGTGGAGCTGCGCTTTTTCGTCGGCCTGACGCTGGAGGAGGTGGCGGAGACGCTCGCGATCTCCCCCGCGGCCGCCTGGCGCGAGTGGGCTGCCGCGAAGTCTTTCCTTGCCGCTGAGCTGGGGCCGTGAGCAGGGCGATGGATGGCGTTCGCTTCGCCCGCCTCAAGGAGGAATTCCAGGCGCTGCTCGGAGCGGACCGCGCTCGGCGGGAAGAGGCCCTCGGCCGCCTCGCCGCCGAGGATGCCGCGCTCGCGGCCGAGTTGGCAGCCTGGCTCGCTGCGGAGGAAGCGGATGCCGGGGCCTGGTTGGAGCGGCCCGCGGTGCTGGGCCTCGAGACGGAAGAGGAAAATTTCGGAACCTCGGCGATTCCGGAACGCGTCGGCCCCTGGCGCCTTCTGGGGGAGATCGGGCGCGGCGGCATGGGCAGCGTATTCCTCGGCCGGCGCGATGACGGCGCTTTCGAGCAGACGGTGGCGGTCAAGCTGGTGCGCGCCGAGCTGGCGTCCGACCTGTTGCGGCGGCGGTTCCTTGCCGAGCGGCGGATTCTCGCCGGGCTCGTACACCCCCATATCGCGCATCTGATCGACGGCGGGGCTACTCCCGACGGGGTTCCCTATCTCGTCCTGGAGCATGTGGCGGGAGAGCCGATCGACCGCTATTGCGAGCGGCAGGCTCTCTCGGTCGAAGCGCGTCTGCGGCTCTTCCTCGTGGTCTGCGGCGCGGTCGATTTCGCCCACCGGAAGCTCGTCCTCCATCGCGACATCAAACCCGGCAACGTCCTGGTCGACGAGGCGGGCACGCCGAAGCTGCTCGATTTCGGCATCGCCAAGCTGCTCGAAGCGTCGCCCGCCGAGGAGGCGGGAGAGGACTGGACCGCACTCGGAGGGATTCGGCCGCTCACTCCCGAATGGGCGAGCCCCGAACAAATGCGGGGCGACCCCCTCACCACCGCTTCGGACGTCTACTCGCTCGGGGTGCTGCTGCACGTTCTTTTGGCGGGCCGCAGACCTTCCTCGCCGGATGTCGATCGCCGGGCTCTACGAGGGGATCTGCAGCAGATCGTCGCCCGCGCCCTGGCGCCGGAGATCGACCGGCGCTATGGCACGGTCGGCGAGCTGGCGGCCGATCTCGACCGGTATCTCACCGGCCGGCCGGTCTCAGCGCATCCGCCGTCGCTCCGGTACCGGCTGGGCAAACTGATCCGCCGCCATCGCGCCGCATTTGCGGGAGCCGCCGTCGCGACGGTGGGTCTCCTCGTCGGCACCGCCGTCAGCCTGCGTCAGGCCCACTTGGCGGAGGTGCAGCGGCTGCGCGCGGAGCGCCGATTCGCGGACGTGCGGCGGCTCGCCAATGTCGTCCTCTTCGACCTCCACGGAGCGCTCGAAAACGTGCCCGGTGCAATGCCCGCCCGGCGATTGCTGGTGGATACCGCCTTGCGCTATCTCGACGATCTCGCCGCCGAGGCGGGTACCGAGCCGGCGCTGCTCGACGAGGTTTCGACCGCCTACGAGCGGGTTGCCGAGATCCAGGGCATGCCGGGTTGGTCGAGCGAAGGACGGACCGGCGATGCGCTCGCAAGCTTCCGGCGTGCGCTCTCGCTGGTGCGCCGCAGCCAAGCCGCCGGTCCCGTTGCGGGAGAAAAGGCCGGAAAAAGCGACGAAAGTGAGGCGCGGCTGCTGGTACGGATCGGCTCGGTCCTCGCGGCGCGGGGCGACACCCGTGCCGCGCTCGATCGGCACCGCGAAGCCCTCGCCCTGCTCAAGCGACGCGTCGCCGAGGCGCCGTCCACCGCTTCGCGCTTCGCTCTGGCGCAGGCCCAGGTCGCGGTCGGCGACGACGTTTGGGAGCTGGGCGACGTGCCCGCTGCCGCCGACCGCTATCGCGAGGCGCTCGCCACCTCGCAGGCTGCCATCGCAGGCGACCCAGCCTCGATGTCGGCGGCGCGGCAGGTGGGCGTCGTCGAGCAGAGATTGGGCGACGCCGCCTCCGAGCTGAAGGACGGTCCCCAAGCTCTCGCCCATCACTCCGCCTCCCTCGCCGTCGATCGCACGCTCGCCGGAGAGCATCCCGAAGATCGCGAGATCCAGCGCGACCTCGGCACCGACTTGAGCCGGCTCGCCGTCGATCAAAGATTGTGGGGATCCGCCGCCCAAGAGCTTTCCCTGCACCAGGAAGCGAGCCGCCTCCGCGAGAAGCTGCTCGCCGAGGAGCCGGACGACGCGCGGGCCGCCGAGGACGCCGTGGAGTCGCGACTGGAGGTCGGCAAGGCGCTCGGTGCGCTCGGTCGTACCCCTGAGGCGAAGCGCGAAATCGCCCTAGGCATTCTGCGCCTGCGGAGTTTGACCGCCCGCGATCCGCAGAACGCGAGATGGCAAGACGCGCTGGCGAGCGCTCTGGTCAACCGCGCCGAGGTCGAGGCGCGGAGCGGCGATCATCCTGCCGCCGGAACCGCGCTCGCCGAGGCGGTGGCGATCCGGCGGAGACTGCTCGCCGACAGCCCTGAGCTCGCCGGTAACCGGGCCGCTCTCGAGGATCTTCTCCAGAAAGTCGAGAGCGGTACCCGGCACCGGTGAGGGCTGGGCTAGCGGCTGATCTTGTCGATCTGCGACATGCCGTTGCCGCTGGTGCAGGTCAGCCGATAAGGGATGGGGAGCGACCCCATGGGCGGCGGGTTGGCGGCGTTCGTGGTCACCCTAAGAATCCAGGCGTCGGCGACGCCGTTGTTGATCGACTGCCGCTCGCGGGTGGTGAACTCCCCGGTCGATTGAAAGCCGCCGGTGATCACCGTGCCATCGGGAGCGACCACCTCGAGGGCGAGCTGGGCGCTGTCGACGGAACATTGGACGAGATCCGGATGGCGCAGAAAGATCGCGTGCAAAGGCGGACTGGCACCGGGAACGAAGAGGAAATTGCCCCATCCCGGTGTCGAATTCGCGCTCACCCGTCGTTGCCGCAGCAGATCCTTGGGCTCGTACACCTTGCCCATCAGGTAATTGGTCGTCGGACCGTCGATCACCCGGCAGGTGGCGACCATCGACGGATTGGAAGAGTTGGCCGCGGGCTCGACCTCGACCCGTGCCCCGTCGATCGCCACCCCTCCGAGGCCCACGAGGGAGAACACGTCGACCAGAAGCTCGGCCGACCACGGCCCCAGCGAAACCAACGTGGTGCCCAGCACGCCGCCGCTCGAATCCTTGAGCGAGACCCGATAGAGGTTTCCGGAGCCTCCGGCATCGTAGAAGCTCCCGATCAGGCAGTCGGTCCGCAGCTTCACCGCACCCGAGGCGCCGTTTTGGACGCCGGTGATGATCTGGGTCGAGCCTTCGAGTGCGCCGAGCGGCAGACCGGGTTCGTTGTAGCCGACCGCCGGACCGCCACCGCCGGGAATCGCCTCGACCCGGGCGAGCGCCGAGATTCGCATCGAAGAGCTGGCCCGGTTTACGAACAGGGTGAGCGTCCCGCGATCGCCGATGGACCCCGCCGGCCGGGAGCCTCTGCACTTCTGTTCGAGCATATCCCGCAGATTGAATCGCAGGACGCCATCGGCGGGCACGGTGAGGACGAAGGTCTGAGGTACCGGATTCGCATTGCTCTCGCTGCAGTTGAGCAGGGTCGGGTTGGCCGAGGTGCGCTCGCCGACGTACCAGCCGATCAGGCCGGCCGCGCCGGCGGAATAATTCTCGACGAAGATCTGGGTTTGGGTGTTGAAGCTCGGCGCGTTGACGACGAACGGTAGGACGATCGCGTATCCGGAGTTGTCGGAGCTCATGGCGCCTGCGGGCGAAACAGCCGAGAGAAACGCGAGGCAGGCGAGCGTAGGAAGTAGAGTTTTCATGATCGTCCTCGCGTTAGAAGTCATCGGTCGCCGTATCGAGCGGCAGCATGGCGGAGATTCCACTGGTGCTTTCGCAGAGCACGCCGAAGGCGCCGGTCGTGAGACCGCTGTTGGGATAGCCGGTGGAGGGGGTTCCTCGCCACGAGATCTCCACCACCCATCGGCCGTTAACGCCCTGGCTCACTTGGTTTTTGACCCCGGTGGAGAAGGTTCCGGTGTCGCTGATTCCGGGTCCCCCGGCAACCAACACGCCGTCGGGGGAGAGCACCCGCAGCTCCTGCCAAGGAGCGGGATTCTCTTGGGGAGCGACCAGCGACGGCACGAGCCAGCAGCGTGCACGATCCTCATGCCGCAGGTAGAAGGCCAACCGGGCCTTCATGCCTTTGTTCATCATGATCCCTATCTTGGCCGGCCCGACGAGGAGACGGGTATCGCCCCGAACGGGCATCCGCGAACGCGAGCGATCGTTGGGTTGCGGGGTCGTCGCGATGCGGAAGTCCTCCATCCCGGTCGAGAGTGTTTCGACGCTGCAGCCGGCGACTAGATCCGCGCCGAGCGTCGGGGCGAGGGCGTACAGCTCGGCGGTCAGGTTGGAGTACTGCTGCGGCGGCAGATTCGCCAACGCGAGCAGGTTGGCCAGCTTCACCATCGTCCACCGCCGGAGGCGGACGGTGATCGGATTTCCCACCGCCCGCGCGCTGCCGCTCGTGTAGTCCATCAGTTGGACCGAGACGTCTTTGTCTTCGCCACGGGCGCCGAGGTAGCAATGCGGCACTTTTTCGACCAGGGCGGTCGGCGGATTGGGGATCGTCCCCTCCAGGCCGAGCACGCGTAGCGTGGCGGTGCGGAATTGGCTGGTGGTTCCGGGATCGAGGGCGCCGACCGGCTCTCCCTCGACGGTAAAGCGATTGCCCTTCCTCGTGGAGACGACGCTGGTGGCAAAGAACGGGTTCGTGTCGAACCCGCCGAAAGTGCTCAGCTCCAGATAGCCGAAGTTCTCGACGTCGGGGGATCCGAGCGGGCAGAGCTGCGAGAGAGGGAATTGCTGCGCTTCTCCCGCACGCAAGTGTACGGACGCACAGAATCGGATCCCGACCGATGAAGCCGCCAACGGCGTGCCGTCCGCCCCGATGTACATCGGGAAGATTTCGATGGCGAGCGAGCTGGGATTCGTAAGGTAGATCGTCGATTCGCGTTCCGTGCCGCTGACCACATACGGCACGATGACGATCCGGCCGGCGCCATCCAGGCTGGTGGCATGAGCAGGACTGATGGCGCTCGCCAGGAGGCCGAACGCCAAGAGCATGAGGGCGGGCAACCCGGCGTGTCTATTCATTTCCTTGTCAGAGTCATACATGGTCGCTGTCTCCGTGAGCGACGGCAAAAGGCCGCCTTCATCTTGATATGCGGATTTGGCGATTCTTTTTTTCGCGGGTCGGAAGGGTGCTTCCCAGGTGCCTACGGTTTTCGACTCGACCGCAAGCTTGAAAGGCCGTCTCCTCAGGCGTGCTAAAACGTGCGCCCTATGACAGCCATCGACCTAGAAAGCATGCTCTCTCAAACCGCCGACCCCCGGCAGAGGGTCGCGTGGTTCGCGCTACTTTCTCTAGGTGCGATTGAGTCCCTGGTGAGTGGCGCCATCCGCGCCAGCGACGCGATTCGCCTCTTGTTTCACGCCGACAACTGTTTGTTCGTCCGCGAGCGCCTGCAGCACGAAGACGCCGACGAGCTCATGAGCCGCGGCGTCCAGCTTCCTGACCTGTTCGACGCATTGCCCGCCGAAGAGGCTCACCAGGAATACCAGCGGGAGCTGGCAACGATGCATTCCCTCTGCCTCAAGCTCATCGAAGCAGAAGATTCAGCGGCTGCCTGACCGGGCGGCGAGGCCGGCGCAGGTCCAGCCTACAGTCCGCCCCTCCGGGAATCGACGATCGGTCCCTCAACCAAGGCCGCCTACAGCTAGGCGGCCGAGAGCCTTTGGACCTGAAGCGTGCCGCGTTTCTTCTCTACCTGCCAAAGGTCATACTGGGTCTGCTGGCTGAGCCAACTCTCTGCCGTCGTGTCGAACGCCAGCGAAAGTCGCACGGCCATTTCGGGGCTGATCCCAAAATGGCCGTTGACGATCCCCGACAGGGTCTTGCGGCTGACGCCCAGCGCCTTGGCTGCGTCGCTCACCGTCAAACCGAGCGGCTCCAGGCAGAAGGACCGCAAAACCTCGCCCGGATGGGGTGGATTGTGCATTCTCATCGTTTCGGCCTCAATGATAGTCCTCGTAGTCAACTCCTTCGACATCCGTCTCAACGAACGCAAAGGTCACTCGCCAATTGCCGCTCACGCTGACCGCCCAAGTCCCCCGACGGTCTCCTTTGAGCTGATGCAACTGGAGGCCCGGCAGGTTCATATCCCGCGGATCCGTTGCCACATTCAACCGGCCCAGGATCAAGCGGAGCCTGTCCGCATGTTGGGCCTGAATCCTGGACGCTTTCCCCGTACTGAAGAAAATCTCCAGCCCTTTGTGCCGGAATCCGAGGATCGCCACCAGGCTAGTGTAACGCGTACCTTCACGGGTGCCAATGTCCCCGAAACCTAACCTGGCTGACGTCGCTCACCCAGCCGGCGACGACGATCTTCCCGTCCGGTTGCACGACGACGTCAAACGCGTAGTCGGTACTACTAATGGGGCTCGCTGGGTCAATGACAGTCGTTACCCGGCCCGTGCCGCCGCCGAAGCTTGTGTCGAGAGTTCCGGCGGCGGCGAGCGCCTCGGTCTGAGAGTGGGCCACGGCCACCGAGCCGGCCGCCAGAAGAAAAAACGTGCTGATCCGCAACCGATATCGCATCGCTTGAACCTCCGTTGGGCGGACAAGTCGCCCTCTACTAGAGGCAAGCGGATTCGGCGCGAAGTTTTTTCCGCCCTCGACTCGGACAACCAAGGAGGTGTCGAAAGAAGAAGAGCCGGCGAGGGTGTTCGGTTCAAGCTTGGTAGTGAGCATGGACGGTTTCTCGATGGGTGGTTGTTCTTCGTCAGGATCCAGTCTTCGGGACTACTTCTCCAAAGCCGGGGTCGGTGGCAGCGACGCCGCCACTGCGTCGAGTCCCAGGTTCTTCCGAATGCCAGCGTCCAGCACGCCAGCAGGCGCGAATCGGCGAAGGAATTGCAGGCGGCTCGCGCCGGCACCGGCCGGGTATCGAAGTTTGGGGCTATTCGAGCTGGCAGCTTTCAGCACGGCGTCGGCGATGACGCCCGGCTGGTCTCCATCGACGACCATCTCGGTCATCCTCTTGGCCACGGCTGCACGCGCGTCGCCGTAGGCATCGAGCTTCGCGTCGGGTTGCACCAGGTTCGCGTCGAACTGCGTGCTCGTGTTCGCGGGCTCGATGACCGAGACTCGGATGCCCCTGGTGCGGAGCTCATGGTCGAGCGATTCCGAATAGCCTTCAACCGCGTGCTTGGTTGCAGCGTAGAGCGCCATGTACGGTGCCGGCAGGAAACCAAATATGGAGCTGATGTTGATGATGCGACCACTCCCTTGACGGCGCATGTGCGGCAGAACGGCGCGTGTCATCCGGAGGATTCCGAAAAAATTCGTATCGAAAATCGAGCGCGCCTGCTCGATCGAGCTCTCTTCGGCGCCGGCAGGCGCGAGGCTGAACCCGGCGTTGTTCACCAGGAGGTCGATGCGACCGGCCAACCGCATCACTTCCCCGACGACGGCTTCGACTGATTCATCGCTGGTGACATCGAGCCGCAGCATCTCGAACGACCGCTGGCCCGGCCCGACTCCCCGTCTGCTGGTGCCGTAGACCTGGTAGCCATTCATCCCGAGCCGCTGCGCCGTGGCTTCGCCGATCCCCGACGAGGCGCCCGTCACGAGCGCTATCTTTCCTGTGATCTTAGACACGTCTTTCTCCTGTCGCATACATGATGGTCGTCATCATTGGGCTGATTATATGACGCTCATCATGTATGATGTCAAGCGACGGAAAACCGTAGGAGATCAGGATGAAAGTGAGCAGAGAACAGGCCGTCCACAACCGTGAACGGATCGTCGAGACGGCAGCCAAGCTATTCCGTGAGCGGGGTTTCGAGGGGATCGGTGTCGCGGATCTGATGAAAGCGGCGGGCCTCACGCATGGGGGGTTCTACGGACACTTCTCCTCGAAGCAGGACCTGATCGCGGAGGCGTCTTCTCGCGCGCTGATGCGTTCGCTGGCCGCTCTCAGCAAGGAGGCGGAGCTTGCGCCAGGCGATCCGCTGTCGGCGGTTGCCGACACCTACTTGTCGCGCAAGCATCGCGACAATCCTGGCGCGGGTTGTCTGCTGGCCGCGCTGGGGCCGGATGTGTCGCGACAGGGTCCGGCCGTGCGGCGCAGTGTGACCGACTACGTGCGTGGCGCTGTCGATCTGCTGACGACGATGGTTCGGGGCAAATCGAAAGCCGCACGAAGACAGAAGGCCCTCAGCACGTACGCAACGTTGGTGGGCACCATGGTCATGGCGCGCGCTGTCGATGATCGTGCGCTGTCGCAGGAAATCCTGAATGCGGGCCTGGCGTCTGTCAAAGCCTGATGGGAGGCAAACGGATTCGGCGCGAAAGTTTTTCGAGAGGATTTGCGCTATCAGCCCTGGGAAGTCACTTCCTGGCGTGGGAGTCACTTCCTGGTGTGGGAAGTCGCTTCCTGGTGTGGGAAGTGACCGGAACCTGTCAATGGTTTTGAGACACTTTTTGGGTTTCGGCTAAG
>JBDTZG010000130.1:0-5988 GCA_040005235.1 Acidobacteriota bacterium
GAGGCAAGCTCCGCCCCTACGGTGATCCGAAAGTCGGGAGTCTGCGCCGACGCTCATTTGCCACCTCCCGGAAGGCCGGTGCGCGCATCGCGCAGGCCGAGCTCGAAATCGGTGCGTGGCTGGCGCGCCGGGTCGCTGCGATCGTAGATCCGAGCGCCGTCGATGAAGACCTGCTCGGCGAGCGCGTAGACCGAGAACGGATCGCCGTTCCAGATCACCACGTCCGCCATCTTGCCCGGTTCGAGCGAGCCGGTGCGCTCGGCGATGCCCATGGCCTTCGCCGGGTTGATCGTGATCCAGCGGATCGCGTCCTCCTCGGTGAAATGCTTGCCGCCCGGGTGACCGTCCGCCGCCTCGTCGCGCGCCAAGCGGTTGCCCGCGGCCATCGATTTCGCGGCCTCCTGGTTCAGGCGCTGAATGCCGTCGGCCGAATCGGAGTGGACGATCGCACAGGCGCCTGCCCGGTCGACCAAAGCCACGTTCTCGCGAATGCCGTCGAGCGCCTCCATCTTGAAGCCCCACCAGTCGGCCCACATGGCTGAGCAGATCCCCTCTTTCTTGAGCAGGTCTGCGATCTTGTACGACTCGACCGCGTGGTGGAACGCCGAGATCTTGTAGCCGAACTCCTTGGCCTGGTCGATCATGTTCGCCATCTCGTCGGCCCGGTAGCAATGGTTCTGCACCAGGATCTCGCCCGAGAGCACCTTGGCGAGCGTTTCTTTCTCCAGGTCCCGGTCGGGCGGATCAGGCTCGTGACCGTCCTCTTTCTCGCCGCGCGCGATCTTGTCCTTATAGTCCTGCCACTTCTTCCGGTACTCGGTGGCGCCGATCCACGCCTCGCGGGTGACGGCGATGTTGCCCATCCGGGTCGAAGGCATCCGCCCCTTGCTGCCGTAGACCCGCTTGGGATTTTCGCCGCACGCCATCTTCAACGCGTAGGGCGCGCCGGGGAACTTCATCGCCTGCATCGTCCGCGCGGGCACGTTTTTGACCGCCACCCCCACCCCGCCGATCAGGTTCGCCGAGCCGGGCAGGATCAGCATCGAAGTGACGCCCCCGGCCAGAGCCATCGGAAACTGCGGGTCCTGCGGCCAGATCGAATGCTCCGCCTGCACATCCGCAGTCACCGGCTCGGTCGCCTCGTTGCCATCGGAGTTCGCCTCGACCCCCGGGGAAGGGTAGACCCCCAGGTGCGAATGAATGTCGATGATCCCCGGCGTCACCCACTTGCCCTTGGCATCGATCACCGTTGCCCCCGCCGGAGCCTCGATCGAGGTCCCGACGGCCTCCACCTTTCCGTCCCGCAGCAAGACCGACCCGTTCTCGATCCGCGGACCGGTGGCGGTTAAGATCGTGGCCCCGCGGATCAGAGTCACCTCGGAAGGAAACGGCTTATAGGTCGAAGGATAGGGATCGCTCCCCACCGGAGCGGTCGTAGCCGTCTTCGTCGCCGCGGCCGTTTTCGGCGGAGCGGCCCCGGCACAAGCCGAGCCGCAGGCGAGGAAGGTGAGAATCAACGCGGAGGCTTGGCGCATCGAGGGCTCTCCAAAGGCAAGTGAAGTTCGAGGCACAGCAGATCGGAAAACGGCGTTGGCTGCAAGACGGGGGGCGATCAAACGCTGAACGCGATCGGGCGCCCTTCCCCGTCGCTTCGGTTCCCGGGACCGCCGAGCACCAGCTCGGCACCGAAGCGGCGCAAACGCCAAAAACAGCCAAGCTGGTGCTCGGCGCTCCCAGGGAAAGGCCTCAACCGCCGAGCCCCTACCCCAAGCCGCCGCCAAGTCCGCCAGCTCCTCCGCCGCCGCCGAGGCGATAGAATCGCCCCCCCACCCCCTCTATGAACGCCGCCAAGACCGTCACCCCGTCGCAGCTGATGGACTTCCTGCTCAACGTGGCGGTGGTGCGGCCGGTGTTCGTCTGGGGGCCGCCGGGGATCGGCAAATCGAGCCTGGTGACCCGGTTCGCCGAGCAGCTGGGGCTCCATTGCGTGTCGCTCCTGGGCAGCCAGCTCGCGCCGGAGGATCTCATCGGCGTGCCGCAGGTGATCGACGGCGTCAGCCGCTTCTGCCCGCCGTCGCAGATCGCGCGCGCCGAGCCTTACTGTCTGTTTCTCGACGAGCTGAACGCCTGCTCGCACGAGGTGCAGAAGGCGTTCTACAGCCTGATCCACGAGCGGCGGATCGGCGAGTACCACCTGCCCGAGGGGTCGATCGTGATCGGCGCCGGCAACCGGGCGCAGGACAGCGCGATCGTCAAGCCGATGTCCTCGGCGCTGCTCAACCGGATGGTTCATGTTCATCTCACTGTCTCGCATCGCGACTGGATGGCATGGGCGCGGGCGAGCGACATCCACCCGGTGGTGATCGAATATCTGGAGCTGCGTCCCGACCAGCTCTGGAGCGCGCCGCCCAAGCACGAGGAGCCGTTTTCGACCCCGCGCTCGTGGCACATGATGAGCGACGCGCTCCATCAGTTCGGCGAGGGCATCCGCGACGAGGAGATCGAGGCGCTCGCCTACGGCTGCCTGTCGCCTCCGCACGCGACCCAGCTCAAGGCGTTCGCCAAGCAGAAGCGAAGCCGCTTCGCGCTGCACGCGATCTTGAAGGGGGATTCCGGTTGGCCGCACGAGCCGTCCGATCGCGACATCCTTTATTTCCTCACGCAGTCGTTTCGCGCCCACCTGTGCAAGGAGCTGCCAAGCGACCCGCAGGCTCTCGTCCCCCAACACAAACAGCTCGCCCACCGAGGCAAGGCCCTGCTCAAAGAGCTGGCCGCGATCAGCCTGGAGATGGCGCAGCTGGTGGTGGCGGAGGAGGGGGGCGACTTTTCCGGAGGCAACCTGCCCGGCTGGTTCCTGGTCGAGGTGGTGCGCGACCTGCCGCGGCTGGTCGAAAAGCGTGCCCCGTAAGCCGGAGAAGGCGCGGGAGGACCCGGCGACGAAAGCCTTCCGGGAGGCGGCCGCCGCGATCGATGCGCACCCGCTGTTTTGGCCCCTCTACCACCGCACGACCCTGTTCCGCCGCGAAACCCAGAACCTCTGCCCGCCCGCCGGTTGGGCGGTCGCGGTTTCGCGCGGGACGATTCACGTTCACCCGAAGCGCAGGGCCAGCCCGGAAGAATGGATGTGGGTGATCGGCCATTCGCTGCTCCATTACGGTTTCGGCCATTTCCAAAAGCGGGCGCGCCCCGAGCTGTGGAACATCGCCTGCGACCTGTTCGTCGATCGCTTCCTCGCCGACCTGAAGCTCGGCCGGCGGCCGGAGGAGATCCCCGCCCTCACCCTGCCGGCGGGAGCGCCCGCGACCTCGGAAAACGCCCTCTACGACTGGCTGTTCGAAAACGGCGTTCCGCCCGAGCTGCGCGGCGGCGGCACCGCCGGGCCGGGAGCCTCCGACCTGCTGTTCGAGGAGGCCCGTTGGGGCAAGCCGGAGGAAGACCTGAAGGCCTGGAAGGACGCCCTCGGCGCGGGCCTGCGCAACGCGGTCGCCGCCGCCGTGGACGTGGCGGGCGGCAAGGCGGCCAATCTCGCCGGGGCCTCCGGGCCGACCACCCCGTCCCAGCGCGGGCGCTCCTGGTTCATGGCTCGCTATCCGCTGCTCGGCGCGCTCGCCGCGTCGTTCAAACTGATCGAGGACGCAGAGGTCTGCCGCCGGCTCGACATCCACGTCGCCGCGGTCGATGCCGAGGCGCGCGAGCTGTACGTCAATCCCCAGATCGGCATGAACCGCGCCGAGGCCTGCTTCGTGATGGCCCACGAGCTGCTCCACGTCGGCCTCCGCCACCAGGCGCGCTGTCAGGGGCGCGACGCCTACCTCTGGAACGTGGCGTGCGACTACGTGATCAACGCCTGGCTGGTCGAGATGGAGGTTGGCCACCCGCCGGCCTTCGGTCTGCTGCTCGATCTGGAATTGAAAGGGCTCTCCGCCGAGGCGGTCTACGACCGGATCGTCGGCGACCTGCGCCGGATGAGGAAACTCGCCACCTTCCGCGGCACCGGGCTCGGCGACATCCTCTCGGGCAAAAACCCGCGCTGGTGGCAGGCGGGGGAGGGGGTGGCGCTTGACGAGTTCTACCGCAACTGCCTCGCCCAGGGTCTCCAGTGGCACCGCGACCAGGGACGTGGATTCCTCCCCGCCGGCCTGATCGAAGAGATTGAGGCGCTCGCCCAACCGGCGATCCCCTGGGACGTGGCGCTCGCGCAATGGTTCGACCACCGCTTTCCGCCGAAAGAAAAACGCCGCACCTTCGCCCGCCCGAGCCGGCGGCAGATGGCCACCCCGGACATCCCCCGGCCGAGCCTCGCGGCGATCGACGACGGCTCGATCCGCACCTTCGCGGTCGTCCTCGACACCTCCGGCAGCATGGACCGCAAACTCCTCGCCAAGGCGTTGGGTTCGATCGCAAGCTACGCCACCGCGCGCGAGGTCGACCTGGTGCGCCTGATTTTCTGCGACGCCGCCACCTACGACGAAGGCTTCGTCCGCCCCGAAGAAATCGCCGGCCGCGTCCGGGTCAAAGGCCGCGGCGGCACCGTCCTCCAACCCGGGCTCGACCTGTTGCAAGAGAGCCGCGACTTTCCCCCCGACGGGCCGATCCTGATCATCACCGACGGCTACTGCGACAGCCTCCACACCCGCCGCGACCACGCCTTCCTGGTCCCCGCGGGGAACAACCTGCCGTTCCGTCCCCAGGGGCCGGTGTTCTGGGTGTCCTGAAGGCGGAGGGCTGTGAGATTCAAGAGAGACTCCAAGCCGCCTGGCCGGCCGGCTATCGAGCTGTTCCTGGGAGCGCCGAGCACCAGCTCGGCACCGAAGCGGCGAGATCGTAAAAGCAGCCGAGCTGGTGCTCGGCGGTCCCGGGAACAGCCCCAACCGTCGAGCCCCTACCCAAACTCCGCCGCCAAATCCGCCAGGTCCTCCCGCCGCCGCCCATAGCCATGCGCATCGATCAACCGCCGCGCCTCCGTCAACGCCGCGCGGTCCCCGAAAAGCCGCGCCCGCATCAAAGCGATATCGGCCAGATACAACGGCATCGGCCCCCGCTCCGCGATTTCCTGCGCCTCGGCCAAATCGGCGTGCGCGGCGGCAGGGTCGCCCTCTCGGGAGAAAAGCCAGGCTCGGGTGAGGAGGCCTAAGGGGAAGGGCCGGGAGGTAGGGCGGCAACCCTTTCCCGACGCCGGATCTACGGACCTGGGGCAGAGGCCGGCGGAAATTTCTGTGGTGGTCGGCGCTGGACCGTAGGCGGCCCGGATTTTTTCCCCGGGACCGCCGAGCACCAGCTCGGCACCGAAGCGGCGCAAACGCCAAAAACAGCCGAGCTGGTGCTCGGCGATCCCGGGGAAAAGCGAAAGCACAACGGATCAGGCGGCGGCCAGCTGCGCTTCCGCCTGCTTCTTCGCTTCGATCACGGTGGGCCCGGGTGCAGCTTCACCATTCTTCGCGGCGATCGTTCATCCGGCGGATTCCGCGAAAATCAGCAGGAGACGACGCCGAACGGCCCTGTAAAGCCGCTATCGGCTGTCGACGGCGGCTCTGCGGTCTTCGAGAGCGGCTATCCGGCTCTGGATTCCGCCATCGCCCGTGGAATCCCGCTATCGAGAACGGGATAGCTGGAATCGCTCCTCGAAAGCCGCTATCGCTCGCGAAGAGCGACGCTACGACGGCTGCGAGCGGCCGTCGGTCTCGGATAGCCGCTCTACGTCAAGCAATTGCGCGTTTTTCCCTCTGCACCCCGCTCTCCGCGCCGGATGCCCGAATCCAGCGGCGGAAAGCCGCTTTCGACGGCCGCGCCGCCGTGGCGGCTCACGATGCCGGACTAAACTCCCGTTGCAGTGTTTTCCTGGGACCGCCGAGCACCAGCTCGGCATTTGGAGGGGGTTCACGGCCCGGGAATCGACATCCCGGCTCCGCAACCGACTTCCCTGCGCCCCAAGCGACCGGAACCTGTCAATGGTTTTGAGACACTTTTTGGGTTTCGGCTAAGGAAGAA
>JBDTZG010000079.1:0-20063 GCA_040005235.1 Acidobacteriota bacterium
TATTTGAATCACGGCGAGCTGCTTCCCGCGCTCGCCGGCCGGATCGAAAACCTGGTGAAAGAGGGGGCCGAGTCCTTGCCCGAGGGCGGTCACCTTTCGATGCGCGTCTGGGCCGCGATCTTGCGCCGGGGCGAAATCGAGCCCGGTCCGCTCCTCCATCTCCTTCGAATGCGGCGCCGCGCCCGACGCGCCCTCCGCGCCGAAACTCCTCAACCGCCCGCTCCTGTCGTCGGAGGTCTACCCTTGATTGATTTCATTCCGCCGCTCTTCTTGATTCCTCCCTCCGGGCTGAGCGCGCCGCGAGACGACGATTGGAGCTTGAGTCCGGACGGCAACTGGTTCGTCTGCGAAATCAACGACCCCTCCCCGACGGCAAGGATCGCGCTGGGCCGCAGGGTGATCGACTTGGGACGCCTGCTGGAGTGCCCTGCCCAATGGCAGATCGAAAGGAAGCGGGTGATCGTGAAGGTCGCGGCGGATCGGCGCGGGTACGAGTTGATCGCCGCGCTGCGCGGCGATGCGTGGCAGGACCATGAGGCGGCGTCGTGAAGAAGGCGGCACTGGTCAAACGCTCGTCCGTCAACGAATCCAGAGGACGAGTGGCGGCCCTCGGGGGGCAGGTTGCTTGCTTCATGGGGTCGCTCCAGGCTAGTCTGCAAATAGGAAGAAGCTGTGGGAAAAGCGTCATTTTCATTTGGCAATGGGTGGCTGGAGGAGGTGGTCGTCATTCGCCTAGCTTTGGTCCAGGGAGGGCAGGCGAGTGAGCGGCGAAAACCTATTTCTGGCAGCACGGGTTCCCTCGGTCGGGCCGACGAACCCACTTCGGGCGGCGCCTCGGCGCGCCAGTTTGCGGTCCATCGCCTTGATGGGGCTCGTCCTGTTGGCCGGCGCGGTCGGAGCGAGAGCTGCAACCACGACGGTGACCCTGACAGCGGTCGCCGACACGACGCTCCGGCAACAGCAGACGAATCAGAACCGCGGCACCGACGAGTTGATTCGGCTCGGTTGGGCTCAAGGGAGCCGCGCTCTGGTCCGCTTCGATCAGGCCGCGATCGCCGCGGCGGTTGGAAGCGGTCATCTCGTCTCGGCGCAACTTGAGCTGTGGGTCGATGCCACCGGGGAAAGCTGGGGCAGCGGCGCGCAGAACGTCGGCACGCATCGCGTCACCGCCGATTGGACCGAAGCGGGCGCCACCTGGAGCTGCGCGATCGACAGCCACCCGGGCGACAACCATGCGGACTGCAACCTGCCGTGGAACGGCGGCTCGTTCCTCGCTGCGACCGCGACCGTGCCGCACACTAAGCAGACCCGCGGCGCCGTGACCTTTGGGGTCACCGCGGACGTCGCGGCGTTCCTTTCCGGCACCGCGAATCGCGGCTGGTTGCTCAAGAAGGCGAACGAGAGCGCGAGCGGCCGGATCGACTATGCCTCCCGCGAAGGGACTGCGGCGAGCCACGCCCCGCGCCTGATGCTGGTGGTCGAGACCAGCGGCGGCGATTCGACACTGCCGATCGTCACGATCACTGCGCCGGGGAGCGGCGCGCTGCTCCCGACCACCCTGCCCAAGGTCACCGCCTCGTATTCGGACGCCGGCTCGGGGATCAACGCAACGTCCGCGCGGTTGACCGTGGACGGCGTAGACCGGACCGGCGGAGCGGTGGTGACGGCCGCGGGCCTCACCTGGACGCCGACCTCTCCGGTCGCCGAAGGCGCTCACACCGCGTCGGTGACCGTGCGCGACCTGGCGGGCAACTCCGCCTCGGCGAGCGCCTCGTTCTCGACCGACTCCCTGGTGCCGACGCTCGCGATCGTTTCGCCGCCGCCCGGCCGGACGGTCGGGGCTTTGCCCCCGTCGATCGCCGTTGAGTATGCGGACCTCGGCTCCGGCCTCGATCTGGCCACGGTGTCGATCAAGGTGGACGGCGCGGCGCTTTCCGGCTGCACGGTCGGCGCGTCCGCCGCGAGCTGCCAGGTCCCCACCCTCGCGCCGGGTGAGCACACACTCGCGGCGAGCGTGCGCGACCGCGCGAGCAATCCCGGCAGCGGCGGCCTCAGCTTCGACTTCGTGCGCGACTTGACTCCCCCGACGATCGCGATCGATGTGCCCGCCGACGGCGCGATCGGCAACGGCGCGGCGGTTCTGGTGTCCGGCACGGTTGCGGACGATTCCGGCGCGGAGATCGCGGTCTCGGTGAACGGCCAGCCCGCGCCGGTCGCGGGCGGGCGCTTCGCGGTCTTCGTGCCGCTCGCCGAGGGAGACAACGAGCTGGTCGCGATCGCGACCGACGTCGCCGGACGGCAGGCAAGCGCCACGATCTCTGCGGTGCTCGACACCGTTGCGCCTACTCTCGCCGTCGATTCGCCGCAAAGCGGCGCCACGACGAACGCCGCCGTCGCACGGGTTTCCGGCACGGCGGGCGACACCCAGGCGCTCGAAAGAGTGACCGTCGCGGGCGCGGTCGTCGCGGTCTCGGGCGGACGCTTCGCCGCCGATGTGCCGCTCGCCGAAGGGAGCAATTCGATCGAGGTCCGCGCGGTCGATCGGGCGGGCAACGACCGGCGGCTCGACGTGGCGGTCTCCCGCTTTTCGCTGCCGACGGTCGAGGTCACCGCGCCGGCCGATCTCTCCACGGTCGCCGCGACCACGCTGGATGTGCGCGGTACGACCGGCCAATCGGGCCTCATCGTGGCGGTCAACGGACGCATGGCCGAGGTCTCCGGCACCTCGTGGGTGGCGACCGACGTGCCGCTGATCGAGGGGGGAAACCTGCTTACCGCGGTGGCGGTGGCGCCTTCGGGGCGGGTCGGCACAGCGACGATCAACGTCGTGCGCGACCTGGTCGCCCCGCGGCTATCGATCGACCTGCCGCGCGCCGGCTCGGTCCTATCCTCGCCCACAGTCACGGTGGTTGGCCTGGTCAACGACATCGTCGCCGGCACGGTCAACGCGGGCCAGGCGAGCGTGACGGTCAACGGCCGCCCGGCGATGGTCGCTAACCGGAGCTTCCTCGCCGTCGGCGTGCCGCTCGTCCCGGGCGAGAACACGCTCACCGCGGTCGCGACCGACGCTAGCGGCAACGTCGGCCAGGCCACAACCATCGTCCGCCTGGACACCTCCGCCGCGCCGCGCATCGTCGCGGTCGCGGGCGATGGCCAGAGCGGCACGATCCGCTCCGCCCTACCCGCGCCGCTCACCGTGGCGCTCACCGACGCCGCGGGCCTGCCGGTCGCGGGGCGCCAGGTCCTGTTCAAAGCGGTCGGATCGGACGGCCGGCTGAACGGCGTCGGCCGCCAGGCCGCGGTGCTCACGGGACCGGACGGTCGCGCGTCGGCAACGTACACACTCGGATCGCGCGCAGGGGTCGGCAACCAGGTGGTCGAGGCGATCGCCGCGGGCTTCGTCGGTCCCGCACTGTTCACAGAATCGGCCGAGCACGGCCCGGCGAGCTTGATCGTGGTCGACGCGGGAGATCAGCAGGAGGGTGCGACCGGCAACCTGTTGCCTCGCCCCCTCGTCGCGGCGGTCACTGATGCCGGCTTCAACCGTGTGCCCGGCGTGGCGGTACGCTTCGAGGTATTTAATGGTGGCGGCCGGTTCGCCAGCGACCAGACAGCGATACAGGTGACGACCGACAGCGATGGGCGCGCGATCGTGCCGTTCCGGATCGATTCGGCAGAGGGAGTGGCGAACAACGTGGTAGAGGCCTCCATCGTCGAACTTCCCAGCGGCCCGAGCACGCCGATCGCCGGATTCGTCGCCTCAGGACGCACGGCAGGGGTCGCGGACACCACGATCTCCGGCATCGTGCTCGACAACAGCAATCAACCAGTTCCGGGAACGACGCTACGCATCATGGGCAGCCCGCTCACCACGACCGCGAACGCCCAGGGGGTGTGGAAGCTCACCGGCGTGCCGGTCGGCCTGGTAAAACTGATCGTCGACGGCAGCACCACCTCCCGCCCCGGCGCCTGGCCGGACCTCGAATTCGTGATGACCACCATCCCGGGGCGCGACAACACGCTGGGAATGCCGATCTTCCTGTTGCCGATCGATCTCGCCCAGGGGGTTCTGATCGACGAGACGCACGGCGGCCGGATCACCCTCGCCGACGTACCGGGATTCGCGCTCGAAGTCGCGCCCGGCTCGGTAACGTTCCCTGGCGGCTCACGAAGCGGCGTCGTCTCGGTCACTTCCGTCCACAGCGACAAGGTGCCGATGGTGCCGAACTTCGGCCAGCAACCGCGCCTGATCGTGACCATCCAACCGGCGGGAGCACGCTTCGATCCGCCGGCGCGCCTGACCCTGCCGAACGTAGAGGGATACGCGCCCGGCCAGGTGACAGAGTTCTACTCGTTCGATCACGACCTCGGCCACTTCGTGAGCATCGGACCGGCGACGGTCTCCGACGACGGCGCTTTGATCGTGTCGAACCCCGGGGTGGGCATTGTGAAGGCCGGCTGGCACTGCGGAGGCAATCCGGGCGGTTCCGGCACCTCGCACAACTGCCCAGAGTGCAAGAAGTGCGTCAACGGTTGTTGCAAGCCGAATGACGGACCGCCGTGCGACGACCACAATGAATGCACAATCAACGACAGCTGCCGAGGCGGGAGCTGCAAGGGTGATCCGGTCACTGTTACCGAAATCAAGGCCAAGTGCGTCGCCGCGGTGAACCAACCGATCCTGCTCACCGCAGCCTCCAACGCCCGGGACAGAGTCAAATGGAAGGCGCCGGGCGGCACACCAGCGACCGGCATGGGCGGCTCTCTATCGGTAACCTACTCAACCGAGGGCGATTTTGTTGTGACTGCGATGTGCCGGGAAAGTGCGAAAACAAAGAAGGTGTCGACCGGACCAACATGCGCGACCATTGCGGGTTCCTTGAAAGAGCTCGAAACGGAAGGATCAGCCGGAGGCAACTTCGGAAAGGTGGTTCACGGAACCCGAGTTGAATCGAAATACAAGGCCTGCGTCGATGGATCAAACGGATACTGCTACCGTCTTGAGGAGTATTTACAAGAGCACTCGTTTAAAGTTGATATCCGCGGCCGAATAGATATTAAGGGTGCTGACGATCCACAGGTTGATCCATCGACCTGTGAAGCCATCATTGCGGATTTTACCCCGGATCCTTCCAGCCTAATAGATGGCCAGCCCGTGGCACACTACAGGAGTTACATTTCGAGATCGATCATCGAAGCCCATGAGCAGGTTCACGTCGCGGACGGCACCAATCTTATTGCAAAGATTGTGTTTAGCAAGCTGACGGAATTCGTCTCGCGAACAGTAACATGCAAGGCGTGCAAAGGGCCAAGCGACTACGAAAAAGCAGTGTTTGACCTCGAGAGAGCAAGACTGTTCTTCGAGCGGCTTACGATAGAAAAAGAAGGGGCCGAGGCGCGAGGTTATTTGGCGGAGAACGCCCTGCTGGGTGCGTTGACATCTGCGATCCGTCAACGTGCGCGCTCGGCGCCTCCTACGGAAGGGTGGCCGGAGGAATGCAAGTGAGACTACTCACTCGTTGTCCAAGCACTTTCGTGCTGTTCGTTGGCTTCTTTCTCTGCGGTCAGGCTTTGACAGCGAATCGACCTGTCGTGCCCGGCCGACATACTGGCAATGAGACACAGGAATATTATCTTAAGAAGGCGGGAGTTTCAACAGACCTAGCTTCGCTAATCCGCGCCGCTCGGTCAAACAACGATCTGCTGGTACGGGCTTTTGCGGTGGAACTACTGGGGGCTCGCAACGAACGGAGTGCAATCCCGACACTGGAAACGGTCTATAAACTAGACCAAGAATCCCTGATTCGGGAAACTGCAGCCCTCGCGTTGGCAAGCATGGAAGTGCCTGGTGCTGTAGAAAAGCTTGAGGAATGTCTTCGGAAGAATGTACGTGGACTGGATCGGCAAGTCTACTTGGCGATCCGCTTAGTCGAGTTTGGCGACCACGTCGGGTATCAATACGTCGTAGCTGCGGCTCGCTCGACAGATCCTTACCTGCGGGACTTGGCAGCGATGGGCCTTGTCAGATTTGGCACCTCCGGCTGGACCGGAACGGATCCAGAAACCCTGCCCGTCACTCTTCTGGGGAAGCTTCTTAACGATCCTGTCGCCAGAGTTCGCCGCGCGGTGATCGTGAACATTTCAGGGGTATCACGTGGATTCGATCCAACAGAATTTGTAGCCAAGATTGCCACCCTGGCGAAGGCCGACCCCGATCCAGATGTGCGACACGCAGCGGAGATCTTCCTGTTCTTCCACAAGCCGGCCCGACCCGAGGAAGCGACGCCTTGAACCGATCTGCTGACTGGACATCGAGTCCTGCCGCGTCGATGTCGACCGCGACCGGTCGAACCGCGGGTATCGCGGACACCACGATCTCCGGCATCGTGCTCGACAACAGCAATCTACCGGTGCCGGGAACGACGCTGCGCATTCTGGGCAGACCGCTCACCACGACCGCGAACTCTCAGGGGGTGTTCAAGCTCACGGGCGTGCCGGTCGGCCTGGTCAAGTTGATCGTCGACGGCAGCACTACCTCCCGCCCCGGCGCCTGGCCGGACCTCGAATTCGTGATGGCCACCATCCCGGGGCGCGACAACACGCTGGGAATGCCGAGCTTCCTGTTGCCGATCGATCTCGCCCAAGGGGTGCTGATCGACGAGACGCATGGCGGCCGGATCACCCTCGCAAACGTGCCGGGCTTCGCGCTCGACGTTCTACCCGGTTCGGTGACGTTCCCCGGCGGCTCGCGAAGCGGTGTCGTCTCGGTCACCGCCGTCCATAGCGACAAAGTGCCGATGGTGCCGAACTTCGGCCAGCAGCCTCGCCTGATCGTCACCATTCAGCCGGCAGGAGCGCGCTTCGATCCGCCGGCCCGGCTGACTCTGCCAAACCTTGAAGGCTACGCTCCCGGCCGGGTGACCGAGATCTATTCGTTCGATCACGACCTCGGCCACTTCGTAAGCATCGGCCCGGCGACGGTTTCCGACGACGGCGCTTCGATCGTGTCGAATCCCGGAGTGGGAATTGTGAAGGCCGGCTGGCACTGCAGCGGATATCCAAGTAGCTCCGGAACCTCGCACAACTGCCCGGAATGCTGGAAGTGCGTCAACGACTACTGCGCAGCGGACAACCTAAGGCCGTGCGACGACCACGATGAATGCACGACCGGCGACATCTGCCGCGAGGGCGTGTGCAAAGGTGATCCCGTCACAGTGACCGAGATCAAAGGAAACTGTGTCGGCGCCGTCGACCAGGCCATTTCACTGACAGCCGTCTCGAATAGAGCGGACAAGATTGAGTGGCTGGCCCCGAGTGGCACCCCCGCTCGAGGAAAGGGCGCAACGTTTGCGGTGACCTATTCAAACGAAGGCGATTTTCTCGTCAATGCGATGTGCAAGTCGAGTCTGAAGGCAAAGAGGGTCTCGACGGGACCGGACTGCGGGTCGATCGTAGCGGTGTTAAATGAGCCCGAAGTGGCTGGTGGAACGAGGGGGAACTGGGGCCTGGTCCAGCCAGGGTCGCAGAAAGTTGGGAAGTACAAAGGCTGCGCGACTGGTGGAAAATGGTGCTTCCGGCTTGAGGAGTACTTGGAGGAGCACACCTTCGGTATCGACGGCGGCGCCGCGATCGATATCTCGGGACCCGCCGATTCGGACGTTACGCCCGCTACCTGCGCGGCGATCATCGCCGACCTTACGCCGCCAGCCGTCGGTACCCCCCTTGGGCCGCCGCGCTCGAGGTACTGGTCGCAAGTGATCACGATCTCACATGAACGGTTCCACGTCATGGATCTTCATAACCGGATCACCAGCAAGGTTTTCGCCGACCTCGAGACTTTCGTCAAGCAATCTAGCCCTTGCACCGACTGTAAAAGCGCGGTCTCACAGGCGACACTCGACGCCAAGATGGACTCCCTCTTCAGTATCTATTTCACGGACGTAATCCGGAACGCCGAGAAACTGGCTCACAATTACTCGAACCCGTTGTATGGGACTCTGATCTCTGGAATCAAAGTGCGGGCTCGATCCTCGCCAGCGAGCGAAGCCTGGCCGGCGGCATGCAAGTAGGAGCCGACAATGAGAAAGACGACGATGTGGTCGATGTTCGTGATGGCCCTGTTGTTGGTGAGTACGGTGTGTAGATCCGATCAGCGAGGGGGCTCGGGGACGCTTCCGGACATGCTGCTCGGCGTGCTCGCGAGCGCGCAGGTAGAACTGGAGCCTTCCTCGCTCGTCCACGCGCTCGCCACGCACCCAGATCCCCTGATTCGAGGCCTCGCTGCCGAGGCTCTCGGGCTGCTCGGAGAGCGGTCGGCAGAAACCTCTCTCCTCAGTTCTCTCCAGACCGACGCCGATCGAATGGTCCGCGAGCTCGCCGCGCTGGCACTCGCACGGATGGGCAACGAAACCGGCCTGACGGCGCTGAAAGGATTCCTACGCAGCTCGGACAGTCCTGTCAGGCAATTGACCATGGCCGCGCAGTTGGCCGAACTCGGCGAGTCGGCCGGCTTCTCGATCGTGGTTGAGGCCGCAGCGTCTCGGCAGACTTCGACGAGAAGCCTTGCAGCAGAGGCTCTGGCCGCGTTCGTCTCACTGGCAGGGCTAACCGACGACCGGGGGCGGTCGCCCGCAGAGATGCTGTTGGAACTAGCTGGTGACGACAGCGCGGAAGTCCGGCTAACGGTGGTTCAGAACCTGCCAGAGGCGACACGCAAGGGGATGGACCTTGAGGCGGCACGGTCGACCACAAAGCGCCTCGCCGCTGATGTCGATCCTGTGGTTCGAGAATCCGCGCAGTCGCTGCTGGACGCCTGGCGTTTCGATGCCGACGAAAAGGCTCGCCGCGAGGGGGGGCCAGGGTGACTCACGGGTTCCGAAAGGACGGAAAAATGTCCAAAGTCAAGGGGCGGCTCGCGCGGGTCGTCTGGATCTGGGGAGCTTTCATGCTCGTGGGGCTCGCCGCGCAGGGCACCGACCCAAGGGGCGCGCTCGGGCCCGAGGTGACTTCGCTCTCCATCTCGGCGTCCTCAAGCTCGATGCTCGTCGGGGCGGCCTCTCAGCTAGCGGTCGTCGCAACCTTCGATGACGGCTCAACGCGAGACGTAACCTCCGCAACCCTCACTCTGATTCAAGCCTCCCCCGAGGGGGTCGTTGCGATTGATTCGACCGGATCGGTGACCGGGATCTCTAGCGGCGATGTCGTCGTTGTCGCTTCCTACCAAACTTATACGAGCATTGAGTCCGCTTCTCTAACCCTCATCATCCGCACCCCCGACGACCGCGATGGCGACGGCCTGACCGACGCCGTCGAGATCGCAAACCAGCTCAACCCCGACTTTGCTGCGGATGCGGGCGCGGATCTCGACCAGGACGGCTTGACCAACGCCCGGGAGATCGCGCTCGGCACCGACCTCCGCAAAATGGATACCGACAGCGACTATCTTTCCGACGGGATCGAGGTCGCGCAAGGCACCGACCCGTTGGTCTCCGATCTGCCGCCCCCACCTCCTCCACCGACTTCCGAGCTCGGCAGCGGATGTGTCATCTCCGTGCTCAACCGATCTGCACGCGTCGAATCGGATGGTACCTGGGTTCTGCCCAACATCCCGTCGAGCTCCGGCCCGGTGCGAGCGCGGGCGACCTGCGTCGACAATGGCGTCAGCCGTTCCGGCCAGTCCGACTTCTTCGTCGTCCCGCCGGATGGAGTGATCCGCGTCGCCGACATCCGGTTCGACGCGCCGCAGCAGATCCCCGCGAAGCTCGACCTGGTGGCGCCGACCACCGACCTGTCGACCGCCGGCCAAAGCGTGCAGCTGCTCGCCCGCGCGACCTATCCGGGCGGTGCGCAGGCCGACCTGACCGCGGCGGCCAACGGCACCGGCTACCGCGTGTCGAACCCTGCGATCGCCGAGATTTCGGCCGAAGGGCTGGTGACCGCGCACTCTAGCGGCACGGTGATCGTGAGCGCGCTCAACGAGGGCGCGCTCGGCGTCCTTCAAATTCACGTCGCGCTCTCGGGCGACAGCGACGGCGACGGCCTGCCGGACGACTTCGAGATCGCCAACGGTCTCGATCCGAACAACCCGCTAGACGTTCTCGACGACCTCGATGGCGACGGGCTTACCAACGGCGAAGAGTTCGCGCGCGGCACCGGCTTGAGGAACCCCGACACCGATGGCGATGGTCTGCGTGACGGCGACGAAGTGAATCGCTATGGCACCGACCCTCTCCTGTTCGATACCGACGGCGATGGGGTGGGAGATGGCCTTGAGGTCCAGAGCGGCAGCGACCCGCTCGATCCGGCGAGCCTGAATCTGGCGACGATTTTGACCTCGCTCACGGCTACGCCGGGCGCTCTCCACCTCGAGTTCGATACCGTGGTGGGCGAGGCGTCCCAACGCCTGAACGTCACCGGTCGGTTGATCGACGGCCGGACAATCGACCTACGCTCTCGGAGCCGAGGCACCACCTATGCTTCGAACGATCTGACGGTGGCCTCGTTCGGCGCGGAAGATGGCCGCGTTTTCGCCGGCCAGGGTGGTGTTGCCACGATCACGGTGAGCAACAGCGGGAAGAGTGCGACGGTGGCGGTTCAGGTGACGACCTTCAGTCCAACCTCGCTGGCGTTTCTTTCGATCCCGGGTTTCCCCAACGGTGTGGACGTCGGCAGCACCGGCGCGGGCGACTTCGCCTACGTTGCGGCAGGATCGGCGGGCTTGGTCGTGGTCGACGTTTCGAACCTGTCGCAACCGCGGATCGTTGGCTCGCTCGATACGCCCGGAAACGCCAACGACGTCAGGGTCGTTGGCGACCTGGCCTATGTCGCCGACGGAACGAGCGGTCTGCTGATCGTCGACGTTGCGAATTCAAACGCGCCGGTGCTGCTCGGGCGAGCGAACACCCCCGGCAATGCGACCGACGTCGCGCTACGCGGTAGTTTTGCCTATGTCGCGGACGGAGCTTCGGGCCTCGCCGTGATCGACGTCGGCAACCCGGCGGCGCCCGTACTCCGCGGCCAGGTCGACACTCCAGGAAACGCTCGCGGCGTCGACATCGCGGACGGCGACCTGGTCGTGGTTGCCGATGCCGGATCGGGAGTCGAAGTGATCGACGTCGCCGATCCTGCCGTTCCGGCAATCCTGGCCCGTGTCCACACTCGAGGTTCGTCATCGGCTGCCGCAGACGTCTGCGTACGCGGTTCGCTCGCCTACGTGGCGGATGCCGCGGGGCTCACGTTGGGTGGTTTGAAGGTGATCGATTTCAGCGTGCCGGATACACCCGTGATGATCGGGGAGACGCGCGCCGACCTCGCACTCGACGGGGTTGCGATCGAGGATGGGTTCGTGCTCGCGTCGGACTATTTCTTCTATAACGCCGTGCCGATTCTCAACGTCGGAGAACCGCGGGAGCCAACCTTCGCAGCGAACTTGAACTTCGGAAGCGGCCCGACGTTTCGAGATGACAACGGCAACGGGATTGCGGTCGAAAACGGTGCGGTGTTCATGGTCGGCGTGGTGGGGCAGATCACCGACAATGGCACAGTCGGCAACGGCGGCCTGTACATCGGCCGCTATCGATCCGCGCGAGACACGGCCGGCGTGGCTCCGGAGGTGACCCTCACTGCGCCGATTCAAGGTACGGAGACGGTGGCTCGGTCGATCGTCCGGGTTCGAGCAACGGCAACCGACGACATTCGCGTCGCGTCGGTGCGGTTCGCGATCGACGGAAATCCGGTCGCCGTCGACTGGAAGCCGCCGTTCGAGGCGGAACTCAGAATTCCCGAGGGGGTGACGTCGATGGTGCTCACCGCCATCGCTTCGGACCTCGGCGGCAACGAGACGACTTCCGACCCGGTCCAGGTCTCGGTGCTCTCGGACGAGAAACCGACCGTTTCGATCCTGGCGCCGAATCCGGCCAGCCGTTGGGTGGAGGGAATGACCGTGGGGATCGCGGTCCTGGCTACCGATGACCTGGGCGTGACTTCGGTGGAGATCCGCGCCGACGGCGTGTCGCAAACCCGTACGAGCCCTCCCTATCTGGTGGCCTTCACGATCCCGCTCGGCGCTAACGCGGTCACGATCGAGGCCATCGCGCGCGATGCGAGCGGACATGCGACGACCTCAGGTCCGCGCGTCATCCCGGTTTTCGACGATCTGCCGCCGATCGTGGCGATCGTGAGCCCTGCCGCGGGAGGAAACGTCATGGAGGGCACGCGGCTGAAAGTCGGCATCGGCGCGATCGACGACACCGCGATCCGGAGTGTGCGCCTGTTCGCCGGCGACACGCTGGTCGGCTCCGACAGCTCGGCCCCCTATGAGGTGATGTACCAAGTTCCGCTCGGCGCGACGCTCGTTCGCCTGCGCGCGGAGGCGACCGATTCGATCGACCAGATCGGCAGCTCGGTCGAGGTCCCCGTTCCGGTCCTACCGGATGCATTGACCACCGTGTCAGGGCGCGCGCTCGACGACGCCGGCCTGCCGGTTTCCGACGCAAGCGTAACCTGCCAAGGCGTCGCCGGAGCGACCGGCGCGGACGGTCGTTTTGCGCTCCCCGGCCTGCCTACGATCTTTGGGGACATTGCCTGTGCGGTCGTGTCCAGCGGAACCGGCGATTCGCTCAGTGGAGTTTCCGCCGCCCAACCCCCCGTTCCCGGAGACGTGACGCCGGTCGGCGACGTCGTACTGACCGGCAAGGTCCTCTATTTTTCGACCGGCTATGCCGCGAGCCAATACGGTGTTCCCGGCCGGCTCTACGCCTACGACAGCGGCCGCGACCGGGCCGTACCGCAAAGCGAGCCGCTGCCGACCGACGGTCTGCGGGCGATCGTGTTTTCTCCCGCGGGTCAGCTGTACGCTCTGCGCAACCAAGGTCTCCTCCAAACGGCAGGGGCTCGGGCGGTCGGCACCGGCTCGACCAGCGAGCTGCTCCAAATCGATCCGGACTCCGGCGAAATCCTCGCCAATCTGGGGCCCGTGCGGGTCGGCGCGACCCAGATCGGCATGGACGATCTGGCCTGGAATCCGATAAATCACAAGCTCTACGGTTTGGACGTCGGCCGGTTCGGCGACTCTCGGCGCCTTTACACGATCGATCCGGCCACCGCTCGGGCGACTCCCCTCGGCAGCACTTATTCTTTCGTTAGCGCGGGCCTCGCCGCCGGACCGGACGGCCTTCTCTACATCTTCGGGCAGTGGAGCGGCGGCAGCGAGCTCGGTGGCCTGATCAACCGGCTCTCGGTGAGTGACTCCGCGGGCGTACAGATTTCCGATACGGCGGTCTCGGCCTATGTCGGCAGCGTCGAATCGGTCGAGTACCGCCCCGGCCGTCACAGCCTGCTGTTCGCGGGAAGCGGGCAGATCTTCGATCTCGATCCCGCCACACTCGGCGTCGTGCCCTATGCCGCGCCCAACGTCGAGTTGATGTACGACGAGCCCATCGCAGGGATGGACTTTCGACCGGTCGTGGGCTCTACGCCGACGACGCTCGCCGGCCGGCTGGTGGACGAGAGTGGCCTGGCCTTGGCGGGCGTAGAGGTCGAGACCCTGGGAGGAGCGACCACCTCTGGGCCGGACGGCACCTTCTCGCTCGACAGCCTCACGGTGCGCACCGCGAAGGTACGGATCGTCGCCCGAGCGTTTACCCTCACCACCCTTTCGGCGGCTCTCGAACCCGTCTCCGGCGGTGTCACCGACTTCGGCGATTTGATCGCGGCACCCGCCACCACATGCGTCGTCGGCGATCTGGCCTACGACGGTTGCCGAACCGGGCCGGCCGCAGTGCCTTTTCCGCTGTTCGTGGACGATGGCGGATTTCTACCGATCGGCGATGGGATCGCGCCCGATCCATCGGGCCATTTCTGCGCCACGCTACGACGCGGAGTTCCCTATCTTCTCTACCGGACCGATCTCGACTGCGATGGGACTCCGGCTTACTGCGTGGCGTTTATGGCAGCCTACGCCCCGGGAGCCGCCTCGACCTGCACCGATGGCGCGCCGGTCTGCGAAGACCTGCACACGGTGACGATGTACTGCGGCGTATTCGGAGGATCTTAGGGGGATGTTGAAGTACTCGGTGCCAACCGAAGACGAGGGAACCACTCGGCGCGAGCTGTTGACCCGTCTCGCCGCGGTAGCGCTCGCGCTGCCTGGCGAGAGAGTAGGGAGGACAAAGGCGGCGAAGATGCCTACAGGTGCTTCCGCCCGAGTCGTCGATCCGGAGCTTGAGCGCGCCTACCAGGTCCGCCTCGACGCGGCCCGCCAAGCGCGCGATCTGGGGCGGACCGCCCACCGAGCGAACGGCGACGAGCAGGGCCCGGTCGGCCGGCTGGCCAGTTTCTCGAAAGCGTTGCCGCACGATCCGCAGGGCCGGGTGGACAACAAGGCCTACGACGTCCTGTTCCGCGCTCTGGCGAGCGGAGCGCCGGGGGATTTCGAAAACGTGCCGCTCGGCGGTTTCGCCCGGCTCGCGAATCCGCAGGCCGGTTGGTCGCTCGGGTTGGTCGGTCCCGCCCCGGTGCAGCTGTCCTGCCCTCCCGCGCCGACGCTCGCCAGCGCCGAACAGGCGGGAGAGCTGGTCGAGCTCTATTGGCAGGCGCTGCTGCGCGACGTGCCGTTCGCCCAATATGGCGACCATCCGCTCGCCCGCGAGGCCGCCGCCGATCTGTCGCGCCTGTCGGATTTCCGCGGCCCGCTCGAAAGCGGCGCGGTGACCGCCGAGACGCTGTTTCGTGGCTCCCAGCCGGGGGACGTCTCAGGTCCGTACATCTCGCAGTTCTTGCTCAAACCGGTGCCCTACCTGCCGACGATCATCGATCAGAAGATCCGGACGGTCGTGCCGGAGGTCGACTATCTTCTCGACTTGCCCGAATGGTCGAAGATCCAGAACGGCGCTCTCGCCGGGGTCAACCGATTCGACCCCCAGGCTCGCTATCTGCGCAACGGCCGTGATCTGGGGGAGTATGTCCACCGCGATTTCTCCTACCAGCCCTATCTCTCCGCCTGCCTGATGGCGCTCAAATGGGGGACTCCGCCGGACGGCGGGAACCCCTACAAGCACTCGCGGACGCAGAGCGCATTTTCGACGTTCGGGCCGCCTTATCTGCTCGCGCTGCTCGCGATCGTCACCCAGTCGGCGCTCGCCGCCTGCTGGTACCAGAAATGGCGCGTACACCGCCGCCTGCGGCCCGAGGAGCTGGCCGGCCGCTGGGAGGCCAGCCGACGCATCGACGGTGCACCGGCGCTTCCAATCCATGGCGATCTCGAATCTTCGAGCGCGGTCGCCGAGATTCGCCGCGCCCACGCGGAATCCAGCCTGTTGCCCCAAGCCTATCCGGAGGGTTGCCCAATCCACCCTTCTTATCCCTCCGGTCACGCTGCGATCGCCGGAGCGTGTGTCACCGCGCTCAAGGCTGTACTCGACGAGCGTCATATCGTCCCCGAGCCGGCCGAAGCCGCGTCGGACGGCACTTCACTGATTCCCTACAAGGGACGCGAACTGGCGGTCGGAGAAGAGCTCGACAAACTGGCATCCAACATCTCGCTTGGCCGTGGTTTTGCCGGTATCCACTGGCGGAGCGACACCTCAGCCGGTCTCTTCCTGGGTGAAGAGGTCGCGCTCCGGACATTGGCCGAGATGAAGGGAACGGGCAACGAACTGTTCCAGAGCTATGCCCTGCGGCGGTTCGATGGCCGGAGGGTCGAGGTCTAGCGCCGACGGTGTGAGGCAACTCCCTACACCAACTTCAACAGGTGCCCGAGCTTCTCACGCTTGGTGCGCAGATAGTCGCGGCTCAGGTCGGTCGGGGGGACCTCGAGCTGGACGCGCTCGACGATCTCCAGGCCGTAGCCGTCCAGAGCGATGTACTTGCTCGGGTTGTTGGTCATCAGCCGCATCTTGCGGACGCCCAGGTTGCGCAGGATTTGGGCACCGATCCCATAGTCGCGCTGGTCGGGACGGAAACCGAGATGCTCGTTGGCCTCGACCGTGTCCTGGCCCTGGTCTTGAAGCTCGTAAGCGCGCAGCTTGTTGATTAGCCCGATGCCGCGCCCCTCCTGGAGAAGATAGAGCACGATGCCTTTTCCTTCGGCGCCGATTCGGGCGAGAGCTTGGTGGAGCTGGGGGCCGCAGTCGCAGCGGGCCGAGCCGAAGATGTCTCCCGTCAGGCACTGGCTGTGAACCCGGACCAGGATCGGCTCGTCCGCGTCGATCGTACCCATCACCAGCGCGACGTTTTCATCGCCGGTCACGTCCGAGCGGTAGGCGTGGATGCGAAACTCGCCGTATTCCGTAGGCAGGCGAGGCGAGGCGACCTCTTTGACCAGCGTCTCGTGGCGCAGCCGGTAGCTGATCAGATCGGCAACCGTGACCATCAACAGGCCGTGCTCGGCGGCGAACAGGGTGAGGTCAGGTACCCTGGCCATCGAGCCGTCGTCTTTCATCACTTCGCAGATCACCCCCGAGGGGTTGAGCCCGGCGAGCTTGGCGAGATCGACCGACGCCTCGGTCTGGCCGGCGCGCTTGAGCACGCCGCCGCGCCGGGCGCGGAGCGGGAAGATGTGGCCGGGGCGGAGGAGATCCTCCGGCCGGGTGCGCGGGTCGATCGCCGTAAGGACGGTCGCCGACCGGTCGGCGGCCGAAATGCCGGTCGAGATTTTCCCCCGCGCCTCGATCGAGACGGTGAACGCGGTGCCGTAGGGGGAGGTGTTGGTCTCCACCATCAGCGGCAGCTCAAGCTGGTTGCAGCGCTCTTCCGTGAGGGTCAGGCAGATCAGCCCCCGGCCGAACCGGGCCATGAAGTTGATCGCGTCGGGGGTGACCTTCTCGGCGGCGATCGTCAGGTCGCCCTCGTTTTCGCGGTCCTCGTCGTCGACCACGATGAGCATCCGCCCGCGGCGGATCTCTTCAATGGCCTGTTCGATCGTAGCGAAGGGAGAATCCGGAGGCATGTCAGCTCTTTCGATGGCGGAACGGCTCGTGCGGAGCCGGGAGAGGTTCAAACCGAAAACGAGAGGGGGCAAATTGCATGGCGCGCGAGACGTCCGCCCGCCCTCTGAGGATACGGCGCGGCGCGCCGGCCGGTCAAACGCCGGGTTTCCCTTCCCTTCCCTTCCCCAAGCGAAGTGGATCCAAGCTTCGCAGATTTCGATCCGCTACCTGGAGGAGATTCGGCGGGGCCGTTCCACCGCGGTGTCGTCCAGGGAGCTTCCTTCTTCGGCCGGCTGGTGGAGCGCTTCAGCGTGGCGTCGTGCCCGAGCGGCGAGGCCGCGTTGGCGGATCAGGACGATCACTCCCACCTCCAGACCGAGGAGCAGGAGTCCGAGGGTCGAGTCTCCGGTGGCCGCCACCAGGAGCGCCATGGCGCAGAAGCTGAGCGCTACCCCGTAGAGGGTGCCGACCGCCTTGGGCCGGCCGACGGGCGCATGGTCGAGCAGGTGGTGGATGTGGTTGCGGTCGGCGTGAAACATGCGCAGGAATCGCTCGGCCCAACGGCTCTTCGGCCGATCGATGAAGCGCACCAGCATGACCAGCAGGGTGTCGAAGACAGGGAGCCCCAAGGCGAGGAGCGGTACCAGGATCGCGACCGCCGCGGGCGCCTTGATCGAGGAATGGACGCTCGCGGCCGCGAGCAGAAAGCCGAGGGTGAGCGACCCGGAGTCGCCCATGAAGATCTTCGCCGGCTGCCAATTGTGGCGCAGGAAGCCGAGGCAGGAGCCGGCGGTCGCGGCCATCAGCACGACCGTTCCCGGGTTTTGCTGGATCAGCGCGAGCGACAACAGGGTGCCCGAGATGATTGCGACCACCCCGCCGGCCAAGCCGTCGAGGCCGTCGAGCAGGTTGATCGCGTTGGTCACGCCGACGATCCAGAGCAGCGAGACCGCGGGTCCCCAGAGCCCGAGATCGACCTGGCCCAAGAGCGGCAGCCTGAGCTCGGAAAACGACCAGCCGACCCGCACCAGCAGGAACGCCGCGCCCAGCTCGACCAGGAACTTCTTCGCCGTCGACACCCCCACCAGGTCATCGACCAGGCCGACCAGGAAGACCAGCGCGGTCCCCACTCCGAGGGCGACCAGATCCTGGCGCAGAATGCTCGCCTGCCAATCCTGCCATTGAAGAAGAGCGACCACGCTCGCCGACAGCGCCAAGCCCATGCCGATCGCGACGCCTCCCAGCCGCGGCACCGGCGCGTCTTGCCGTCGCCGGCCGCCCGGGTGATCGAGGACGCGAAGGGCGATTGCGAGACGGGTAATCGGTGGCACCAGGAGGTGCGTGATCAACCCGGCGACGGCGAAGGCGCCCGCGGCATAGAGGAGGAGCTTGTTCATCGGGCGAAGGCCATCTTACGTTCGCCGGGAGGATTCGCCGGAAGTGCCGCCGCCGAGTCTGCAATCGCTTCGAGCGCTTTCGCCACTCCGGCCGCGTCGCCGACCGGAACCCGACGGTAGGCGGAGGCCGGCATCCGTTCCCGGCAGAGCAGATCGATGTCGGATTCCGCGCTGCCGACGAACAAAATTTGTCGCCCCGACTCGATCGCGGCGTGGACCTTGGACGGCAGGACGTAGCCCACGAACTCGTCGCGGAGCGTGATCAAGTGGGCGGCCGGGGTCACCAGCAACCGCGCCAGGTCGGCGAGCGGCACCGGCCGGCTACGGTGGACCGGCAGGTTCGCCTCGCGAAGCACCGCCTCGACCCGGTCGGCACGCACTCCCGTCGCGTTCAACCAGAGCGCCACGCGCCCCGAGCCTTGCCTGTGATGCCGCCGGTACCCCTCGACGAACGTCGCGTCGTCGTGTGCGACGCCGAAGTTGCCCGAGTAGAGCAGGAGGGTGTACTCCGCAAGCTCGGCCGGCGGGGCCAGGGGCGCAACGTCGGCTGGAATCTCGACCGGCGACGGATCGCGCTTCAGCCGGATTTTCGCGTCGGGAATGCCGAGGTCGAGCAGGCGTCGGCGTTGATCCTCCCCGAGCACCTCGAAACCGTCGACCCTGCGGCGCAGTGCCACGGTGAGCCGGTGAAACCCGCGTAGCCAGGCGGGAACCTTCGCCCTCTCGGCCATCAGGCATTCGGGATGAAAATCGGTGATCCGATAGGTCAGGCGCTTTCCCCAGAGGAGGTTGGCCGGCACCAGGAAGTGGATCAGGAACGGCGGGCTCCCGGTGAACAAAATCTCGTCCGCCGCCCGCATCTCGCGGCGAAGGCGCCAAAGCAGTCGCAGGTTGGTTCGGAGGGTCCAGAGCGCGCGGCCGCGAAAATTAGCCCGGTCGTAGCTCGGAGTGGCGAGGCGGACGATCCGCAGCCGCCCTTCTCCCGCACTCTCTTCGACGACCGAATCCGCGCCGGACGACAGGCCTGCGAGCACCACGGCTTGACCCGCCGCCGCGCGCTCGCGGGCAAACAGCAGGCTGTATTGGCCGACCGCCCCAAAATCGGGCGGCAACCAATCGCAGAGGTAAACCAGCTTGTGCATCGATCCGGACAACCCGACAGACTCCCCGGACGTCTAGCGCTCGGTCAACATCTCCTGGAGATAGCCGGATACCGTCTCTCGCTCGCGGCTGCCGAAATACCAGTCGATGGTCCGGCGCAGACCGTCCATGAACTTCATCTCGGGTTCCCAACCCAGCAGCTCTCGTGCCAACCGGTTGCTCGCCACCCGGTTGAGCGGCCCGGTCGGCATGTGGGGAAGGTATTTGATCTCCGCTTCCTGGCCGGTATAGCGCAGCACCTCGCGCACCGCGTCGATCACCTGGGTGCGCTCCTCCGTGCCCAGGTTGATCGCCGTGCCGTCCTCGATCTTCTCGGCAGCGAGGACCATGCCGGCAACGATGTCGCCGACGTAGGTCCAGTTGCGGATCTGGGTGCCGTCGCCCCAGACCTCGAACGGGTTCTGGCGGATGAACGCGCGGGCGATCATCGCGATCACCGCGTGGTTTTCCACCCCGCGCTCGCCGTAGACCGTGAAGAAACGGCACGAGGCGGCCTTGAAGCCAAAGTCCTTGTGGTACGCCTGGAGCGTCATCTCGGTCATCAGCTTCGCCCAGCCGTACATGTTGTCGGCGTCGTAGG
>JBDTZG010000080.1:0-19936 GCA_040005235.1 Acidobacteriota bacterium
CGATCGAGTTGCTGCCGCCTCCCACGCAGGCGATCGCCAGATCGGGGCTCTCGGTCCCGGCCTGGCGCTTGAGTTGGATGCGTGCCTCTTCGCCGATCACCCGGTGGAAATCGCGCACCATGCGTGGGAACGGGTCGGGACCGAGCACCGAGCCGAGGATGTAATGGGTCGTGCGGACGTTGGTCACCCAGTCGCGCATCGCCTCGTTGATCGCGTCCTTGAGCGTCCGGCTGCCGGAGTCGACCGGCACGACTTCGCTCCCGAGCAGGCGCATTCGCTGAACGTTGAGCGCCTGGCGCCGCATGTCCTCTGAACCCATGTAGATCGTGCACGAGAGCCCGAGCGCCGCCGCCGCGGTCGCCGTGGCCACTCCGTGCTGTCCCGCGCCGGTCTCGGCGATCACCCGCTCTTTGCCCATCTCAACGGTCAACAGCGCCTGGCCCAGCGCGTTGTTGATCTTGTGGGCGCCGGTGTGGAGGAGATCTTCGCGCTTCAAGTAGATCCGCCCGCCGCCGAGTTCCTCGGTCAGACGTTCGGCGAACGTGAGCGGCGTCGGCCGCCCGGCGAAATTCGCGAGCAGATCGTCCAAGCGCCGCCGGAACCGCCGGTCTTTCCGCGCCCGGTCGTAGGCGCGGGAAAGCTCCTCGATCGGCGCCATCAAGGTCTCGGGCACGAACCGCCCCCCGTAGCGGCCGAAGTAGCCTTGCGGGTCGGGGTTTGTAGGTGTGGCTTTACGGAACATGAGTTTCCTCGTGGGAAGCAATCTCAGAGAAAAGGCGAGAGAGAAGGTCAGGATCCTTGACGCCCGGCGAGCGTTCGACCCGCGAGCAGACGTCGATGAGCAAGGCGCCGCTCTGGTCGACCGCCGCGCGGACGTTGTCGGGACTTATACCGCCGGCTAGGAAAACAGGACGGCCTGCGGCGGCGGCGGCGAACGGCTTGAGCGCCGAGTAGTCCCAAGGCTGACCGGTGCCGCCGACCGCGGGGGCAACCGCGGGGGCATCGACGAGAAAACCCCAGACCTCCGGGAAGCGTTCAGTCTCTCGGACAGGAACGCCGCGAAACGCCTTGATCGCGCGGCCGGCGAACGGCGCGATCCATTCCGGGCTCTCGTCGCCGTGGAATTGGAGCAGATCGAGCCCCAACGCGCCCGCGATCTCTTCGACTTGAGAGGCGGGCGCGTTGACGAACACTCCGACCAAGCGAGCGCGCCCTTCGACTGCGTCGGCGATCTCCCGCGCCCGTTCGACCGAAACACAACGCGGGCTGCCCGGATAGAAGTTGAGCCCCAGATACGCGGCGCCCAGCTCCACCGCCAGGCGCGCATCGCCGACGGTCGTAACGCCGCACACCTTCACCTGAACGTTCATCATCCCAGCCGCTCCGCACCCGTCATCTCAGCGAGCAGCGCGCCCGGGTTTTCGGCCAACAACAGCGCCTCGCCGATGAGGAAGGCATGAAACCCGGCATCCATCAAAAGCGCCACATCGCCGGCGTGACGGATGCCGCTCTCTGCAACCCGGATCGCACCGAACGGCAGCAGCGGCAGGAGGGTCATCGACCGTTCGAGCGACACGTCGAACGTGCGCAGATCGCGATTGTTGACGCCCACGATCTCCCACCCCTCCTCGGCCACCGCAACCTTGGCCAGATCGTCGGGGTCGGTCGTCTCGACCAGCGGCACGAGCCCCAGGCCGCGGGCCTGTCCGGCGTAGTCCTCCAGCTCTGCGGCGGAGAGAAGTGCCGCGATCAGCAGCACGGCGGAGGCCCCGGCGTCGCGTGCGTAGACCAGCTGAACGGGATCGACGATGAAATCCTTGGCGATCGCGGGCAGGCCGGACGCTTCGCGGCAGGCGGTGAGCAGCTCGTAGGAGCCGAAGAAATGGTCGGGCTCGACGACGACCGACAGGCAGGCCGCCCCCCGCTCGGCGTAGAGCCGCGCCTGGGCGATCGGATCGAAGCGATCGCCGACGAATCCCAATCGCGGCGAGCCGCGCTTGATCTCGGCGATTATCCCGGGCGCCTGCTGCCGCCGACGCGCGTCAAGCCGCGCGAGGAACTCGTTGTCAGAAGGAGTGCGCGGCGCGCCGTGAGCCAGAGCCGGAGCCGAGCCGAGGGCGTTCTCTCCCCCCAGTCGCCGTCTCCTTTGATCGACGATTTTCTGCAGCACGTCCGGCGGTGCGCTCATGCTTGGAACCTGCACAGCTCGTCGAGCTTCCTCGCCGCCGCTCCGGAGCCGAGCGCTTCGCGGGCGAGCGCGGCCCCTCCGATGAGATCCTCCGCGAGCCCTCCGACCCAGATTGCCGCCCCGGCGTTCGCGATCACGATGTCGGCGATCGGACCGGACTCTCCGGCGAGAAGGCGCCTCATCGCGATGGCGTTTTCTTCCGGGCCGCCGCCGGCCAGATCGGCGAGGGTCGCCCGCGCGAGCCCCAGATCCTCGGGTTCGAGGGTGAACGTGCGCACAGTGCCGTTCTTCACTTCGGCAATCTGGGTGGTGCCTGTCGTCGAGATCTCGTCGAGCCCGTCGTCGCCGTGGACGACCAGCGCGTGCTCCGCTCCCAGATCGGCGAGAACGCGGCCGATCCGCTCGACCAGATGCGCGGCGTAAACCCCCATCAGCTGGCGCCTGGCGCCCGCCGGGTTGGTGAGCGGCCCGAGCACGTTGAACACGGTGCGCAGAGCCAGCTCGCGGCGGACCGGCATCACCTCGCGCATGGCCGGATGGAGCACCGGCGCGAACAGAAACGCGATGCCGATCTCGTCCAGCGCGCGTCCGGCCACCTCCGGGGTGACGTCGATCTTCACGCCGAGTGCCGCGAGCACGTCGGCGCTGCCCGATTTGCTCGACACCGACCGGTTGCCGTGCTTGGCGACCGGCACCCCCGCCGCCGCCGCGACCAGCGCCGCCGCGGTCGAGATGTTGAACGTTCCGCGGCCATCGCCGCCGGTGCCGCAGGTGTCGACCACCGAGGTGCGCGAGTGAGGAATGCGCACCGCCCGGCGGCGCATGGCCGAGGCGGCGCCCGCGATCTCCGCCGGCTCCTCCCCTTTCATCCGCAGCGCGATCAGCAGGGCGGCTTTGACCGGCTCGGACAGCTCCCCGTCCATCAGGCGGCCGAACAGCTCCTCGGTCTCGTCCCGGGTCAGATGGCCACCGCCCACCAGCCGTTCGAGCGCGTGTTTCGCTTCGAAGGGGGATTCGCTCACCGCGCGGCTCCGGAGGTCCCGGCGAAAGCCGCGGAGGTCAGACCCAAGAAATTTTCCATCAGCTTCGGCCCCGAGATGGTGAGCACCGACTCCGGATGGAACTGCACGCCCCAATAAGGAAGCACGCGGTGGCGCAACCCCATGAGCACGCCGTCGTCGGTCGTCCAAGCGATCGGTTCCAACTCCTCCCCCAGGGTGTCTTCGCGGACGCAGAGGCTGTGGTACCGGGTCGCCTCGAACGGATCGTCGAGGCCGGCGAACACGCCCTGACCGCCATGGCGAACGGGCGAGGTCTTGCCGTGCATCAGGCGCGGTGCCCGCTCGACCGTAGCGCCGAACGCCACCCCCATCGCCTGATGGCCGAGACAGACGCCGAGGATCGGCACCGTGGTCCCGGAGGCGAGCAACTCCAAGCAGATCCCCGCCTCCTCCGGCCGCCCGGGGCCGGGCGAGAGCACGATTCCCGCGGGCTTGCGCGCGAGGAGTGTGGCGACCGTCTCGGCATCGTTGCGAATCACCTCCACCTCGGTGCCGGTGGCCGCGATCATCTGCACCAGGTTCCAGGTGAAGGAGTCGTAGTTGTCGATCATCAGGATCACGGCCGCTCCTCCAAGCGCTCCGCCAAGGCGACAGCAGCGAGCAGGCCGGCCGCTTTGTTTTCGGTCTCGCGCTGCTCGGAGGCGGGATCGGAATCGGCGACGATCCCGGCGCCCGCCGTCACCGTGGTCTCTCCTCCCGCCACCACCAAGGTGCGGATTGCGATGCAGGTATCGAGATCGCCCGAAAACGAGAAGTAGCCGACCGCTCCGGCGTAGGGGCCGCGCGACTCGGGTTCGAGCGAATCGATGATCTCCATCGCGCGGATCTTCGGCGCACCCGAGACCGTGCCGGCGGGAAAGCAGGCGAGCAGCGCGTCGAGCGCGTCCTTGTCCGCCGCCAGCTCCGCCTCGACCGAAGAGACCAAGTGCATGACGTGACTGTAGCGCTCGACGAGCATGAATTCCGGCACCCGCACGCTTCCCGGCGTCGCGACCCGGCCGAGATCGTTGCGGCCGAGATCGACCAGCATCAGATGCTCGGCGCGCTCTTTGGGATCGGCCGCCAGCTCGTCGGCCAGGCGCTGATCGATTTCCGGGTCGGCGCTCCGCGGCCTCGTCCCCGCAATGGGCCGGGTTTCGATCCGGCGCCCGGTCTTCCTCACCAGCATCTCGGGGCTCGCCCCGACCAGCGCCAGCTCCGGCATTTCGAGCAGCACCATATAGGGGCTCGGGTTCACCCTCCGGAGCGCCCGGTAGAGCGCGATCGGCTCAATCGCCCGGGGGATTCCGAATCGCCGTGCGATCACCGCCTGGAAGATGTCGCCCGCCGCGATGTGCTCTTTGGCGATCTCGACCGCCTGCCGATAGGCCGCACCGTTCAGGCTCGCGCTCTCGGTGTAGGGGGCGAACGCCTCCGGCGTCAACTTCTGATGCGCCGAAAGCGGCGGGATCGCCACCGCGCCGCTGCCGCCCGCCGCCGTCAACAGCACCTGAAGCCGATCGAGCTGAGCTTCGGCCTGCTCGGCGCTCACCTCACCCTCGATCTCGTTGGCGATCGCGAGCAGGCGCTGGTACGCGTGGTCGAATGCGAGCACCGCGTCGAACCGGCCGAAGATCGCGACCGGCAGCCCCGCGACGGCCAAGGGCGGACGGTTCGGCAGCCTTTCCACCAGGCGGATCAGGTCGTAGCCGAACGACCCGACGAACCCGCCGGTAAAAGGCACCGCCCCCATCTCGCCCGGAACGACCGCCTCGATCCGCGACAGCTCGGCGCGCAGCGCTTCAAGCGGCGGACCCGGACGATCCGAGCGCACGCCCTCGCGCTCGATCTCCAGCCGGTCTTCATACAGCCGCAGGATCTCGCGCGGCCCGGCGCCCAGGAAGCTGTAGCGCGAGACCCGCTCGCCGCCGGTGACGCTCTCCAGCAGGAACCGAACGGGCGAGACCGCCGCGAGCCGCCGGTACGCCCCGAGGGGAGTCAGCTCATCGGCGAGCAGCTCGCGGACGTGCGGGAGAGCTTTCTTCTTCGCTGCACTCTTTGCATCACTTGCCTGCATGACGCCTCCCCAACTCGGCCGCGACCTCGGCGGAATCGACGCCGCACGCTTCGAGCAGGACCAGCAGATGGTAGAGCAGGTCGGCCGACTCCTCGCTCAACCGTTGGCGGCGGTCGGGATCTTGCGGGTTCGCACCGAGGAGGACCCCCGCGAGCGCCGCCTCCACCCCTTCTTCGCCGACCTTCTGGGCGATCCGTTCGGTTCCCTCGTCGAGCAGTCGCGCGGTATAGCTCTTCTCCGGATCCGCACCTCGGCGCGCCGCGATCACCGCCGAGAGCCAGCCCAGCTCCAGCCGCGCCGGATCGCGGCCCGCGGCGGGATTTTCAAAACAGGTGCGCTCTCCCGTATGGCAGCTGGGACCGTGCGCGCGCACCCGGGCGAGCAGGGCATCGCCGTCGCAATCGATCCGCAGTTCGACCAGGTCGAGACCGTTGCCGGAGGTCTCCCCCTTGCGCCAGAGGCTCTGGCGCGAACGGCTCCAGAACCAGACCTGACCGGTCGCCACCGTCCGTTCGAGCGCCTCGCGGTTCGCCCAGGCGAGCATGCGCACCACACCGGATTCGACCTCCTGGACGATCACGGGAACCAAGCCGTCCGGGCCGAATCGGACTGCGTCGAGGTCCGGGCTTGGCGTCATAGGTCATCCTCCAGCCGCATCGGAAATCCCCGCGCCGCAAGCTCCCGTTTGATCGCCGCCACGGTCCAATCCCCCTGATGAAAGATCGAAGCCGCGAGCACCGCGGCGGCTCCCGCCGAGAGCGCCGCCGCCAGATGCTCCGGCGATCCGGCCCCGCCCGAGGCGATCACCGGCACGTTGACCGCCCCGACCGCCGCCCGCAGAAGGGGAAGATCGTAACCGTCGCGCGTGCCGTCGGCGTCGATGCTGGTGAGCAGGATCTCGCCCGCCCCTCGCGCCACCCCTTCCCGAATCCAGGCGAGCGCGTCCTTCCCCGTATTCTCTCGGCCGCCATGGGTCACTACTTCCCAGGTGCCTGCGGACCGCCGTTTCGCGTCCACCGACAGGACGACACATTGGCTGCCGAACCGGCCGGCCAGGTCGGAGAGCAGCTCCGGCCGGTCGACCGCCGCGGAGTTGACCGCAAATTTGTCCGCCCCGGCCCGCAGCAAGCGCCGGCCGTCGTCGATCCCGCGCACCCCTCCGCCGACGGTGAGCGGCACGAACGCCCGCTCGGCCGTCCGCCGCACCCAATCGAGATCGGTGTCGCGCGCCTCCGGCGCCGCGGTAATGTCCAGAAAGACGATCTCGTCCGCTCCTTCGGCCGCGTAGCGCGCGGCCGCCTCGGCCGGATCGCCCTGGTCGATCAGGTTCTCGAAACGGACCCCTTTCACCACTCGGCCCTCGCGGACGTCGAGGCAAGGGATCACGCGGCGGGCGAGGCCAGAGAGGAGAGTTGTCATACGAACTCCTCCCCATGAGCCGCCGCCCGAGCCTCTTCGAGCGTGAACGCTCCGGAGTAGAGCGCCTGGCCGACGATCGCGCCCGCGATCTCGGGGTAGACCCGTGCCGCGGCGAGATCATCGAGGGAAGAAACGCCACCGGAAAGGAGGGCCGGTAGGCCGCAGCTCCGAGCGATCCGCCGGGCGAGCGCCAGATTCGGACCACCCATCATGCCGTCGCGATCGACGTCCGTCACCAACACCGCGGGGCAGGGGCAACCGATCAAAGCGGCCGTCAGCTCAGCGAGCGAACGCGCCGCCCCCTCCCGCCAGCCGGAGATGCGCACCTCGCCGCTCGTTCCGGAAAGATCGAGCGCCGGCACCAGACGACCCGGGTGGGCCGCGGCGATCTCGGCGAAGAGATCGGGGTCGCGGGCGACGAGCGAGCCCACCACCACCCGCTCCGCGCCCAGCGCGAGCGCGGCTTCGATCGATGCCCGATCGCGCAAACCGCCTCCGAGCTGAATCGCGGTTCCCTTTCCAATCATCCGTTCGATCATTCGTCCGATCAAATCGCGTTGCGGCGCCTCGCCCAACGCGGCATCCAGATCGACGACATGGACGAGGCCAACCCCCGCGGCGGCGAATTGCTCCAGCAGGATAACGGGATCGGCTCCAACCGTCGTCCGCCGGGAGTCGTCTCCCTGTCGCAAGCGGACGGCCTGGCCGCCGCGCAGATCGATCGCGGGCAGAAGCTCCATCACTCGCCCCTTTCTGACAACGCCAGGAAGTTCGCCAGGATCTTCAGCCCCGAGGGCCCGCTGCGCTCCGGATGAAACTGGCAGCCGAGCACCCGGCCGCGGCCGGCCACCGAGGTGAAGCTCCGGCCATGAAGGGTGCGAGCGAGCGTCACCTCGTCCGCTCCTTCGGGAGCGAAGCTGTGAACGAAATAGACCCATGGGTCGGGGGGAAGCCCAGCGAGCAGGGGATGCTCTACCAGATCGTGCAGGCGGTTCCAGCCGATGTGCGGCAACGGCACCCCGTCGGGCAGACGGACGATGTGCCCGGGGAGGAGGCCCAAACCGTCGGTGGTGCCGAACTCCTCGCTCGACTCGAACAACAGCTGGAATCCGACGCAGATCCCGAGCAGCCAGGCGCCCTCGGCCAGTGCCGCGCGCAGCGCCGATTCGATCCCGCCGCGAAGCGCTTCGCGCGGCGGTCCGAAAGCACCCACCCCGGGCAGGATCAGGCGGCGCGAGGCCGCGATCGCCTCTGGATTTGCGGTCACCCTGGACTCTCCGCCCACGTGCTCGATTGCCCGTACGACGTTGCCGAGGTTGCCGACGCCGAGATCGACGATCGTGGTCGATTCGACGCTCATGCGGACAACGTCCCTTTGGTGCTCGGCACGTCGGAAGAACCGGGCCGGATCGCAATCGCCTGGCGCAGCGCGAGCGCCGCCGCCTTGAACGCCGCCTCCGCCGCGTGGTGGCCGTTCCTCGCCGAAAGCACGTCGAGATGGAGCGTCAGCCAGCCCCGATCGGCGAGCGCGGCGAAGTAATCGGCGACCAGCGAAAGCGGAAACTCCGCGGTGACCCAAGTATCGAGAAGCTCCGGCGGCACGCTCCAATGAAACGACCCGCGGCCGGAGAGATCGACCACCGCGCGCGCCAGAGCCTCGTCGAGCGGGGCGTAGGCATGGGCGAAGCGGACGAGGCCACGCCGGTCCCCCAACGCCGAAGCGATCGCCTCGCCGATCGCGATCCCCACGTCTTCGACCGTATGGTGCAGATCGACGTGCGTGTCGCCCGAGGCCTCCAAGTCGATGCCCAAGCCGCCGTGGGTGCACAGCGCCTCCAGCATGTGGCCGAAGAACCCGTTCGGCACCCCGATCCGCCGAATGCCGCCATCGAGCGAGAGGGAAAGTTCGATCCGGGTTTCTTTCGTCGAGCGCGAGACGGTGGCCCTCCTGGGCTCGCCAGGCTCCAGCCTGGCGCCTTTGGATTCGATCGACCGAGCTTCTGCCACTCCTCGAACAGCGCCAGGCTGGAGCCTGGCGAGCCCAGGCGTCTGCGGCGAACAACCCAGCGCCGCCTCGACCGCCCGCAGCGCCCCACCGCTTCCGACCGACACCCTCAGACATCCGGCGAGACCGGGATACCCCCCCACGTCGCGCACCAGAATCCCCTGTTCCGCCAACCCGTCGCGAATCGCCCTCGCCGCGGCCCGCCGCGCCGCTTCGTCCTCTCCCGCCGCCCGGACGAGCAGGAAATTCGCCTCCGAGGGGAACACCTCCAAACCCGCCGCCGCGAGCGCCCTCGCCCACTGCGGCCGGCGGCCGAGGATCGTGCGCACGCGTCGCGTCGCCGCTGCTTCGCCTTCCAAGGCCGCCCTTCCTGCCGCGGCGCTCGCGCGGTTCAGGTTGTAAGGGAGCTTGATCTTAATCAGCTCCGTCACCAGGCGCGGATCGGCGAGCAGGTAGCCCAACCGCAACCCGGCGAGCGACCAGGCTTTGGAAAATGTCCGGAAGATCAGCAGGTTCGGGTAGCGCGCGAGCAGCGGCCGGTAGTCGTACCGGCAGAACTCGGCATACGCATTGTCGAGCAGCAGCGGGCCGGTCATCCGTTCGAGCAGCGCCTCCACCTGCTCGACGGTAGCGGCGGCGCCCGTCGGATTGTTCGGCGTGCAGAGCACCACGGGGCGCTCCGGAAAGCGTTCCACCTCGGCGAGCATCTCGTCCATCGGCAGGGCGATATCCGCGCGAGGCGGCAGGAAGACCGGCTTCGCTCCCGCCTTTTGAATGAACATCCGATAGAGACCGAAGCAGGGCTCTGCGACGAGCACCTCGCCGCCGATCGTCGTCAGCCCTTCGAGCGCGAGCGCAAGCAGCTCGTTCGAGCCGTTGCCGACCAGCACCCCCTCCCAAGGCCAAGCGTGGAGCGCGCCCAGCTCTCGGCGCAGCGCGTCGGCATGGAAATCCGGATAGCGCGCCCAGGATTCTTCGGCGAGCGCTTGCGCCACCGCCACCTTCAGCCGGCGCGGCAGCTCCCACGGCACTTCGTTCTGATCGAGCTTCCACCGGCATTCGGTCTGCTCCAGGTGGTACGCCGGAAGCGCACGCAGCTCCGGCCGAATCAGCAAGGCGGGATCGAGAGTCCGAGGCGGTTTCATGCGAGCCTCCTGCGAGCCGCGGCGGCGTGGGCGGGAAGTCCCTCGGCATCGGCGAGCGCCGCTGCGGCACCCGCTCCGGCCTGGGCGGCCTCGCTGGAGAAACGGACCCGATGGAACCGGCGGACGAAATCCTCGACGTCGAGCCCGGAGGCGAATCGCGCGGAGCCGCAGGTCGGCAGCACGTGGCTCGGTCCCGCGATGTAGTCGCCGAACACCTCGGGGGTTAGTGGCCCCAGGAAAACCGCTCCAGCGTTGGCGATCCGCGGCGCCAACGCTTCCGCCCGCACTCCCACCAGCTGCAAATGTTCGGGCGCGATCCGTTCGATCGCGAAGACCGCCTGGTCGTCGGTCGCGGCGATCAAGGCGACGCCGAACCGCGCGAGCGAAGCGCGGGCGGTCTCTTCGGTCGAGAGCGTCGGAAGTTGGCGTTCCAGCTCTTCCCGCACCGCTTGGGCGAAATTTCGATCGAACGTCACCAGCACCGCCGCCGCCCGCGGATCGTGCTCCGCTTGAGCGAGCAGATCGGCCGCGACCGAACCGGCCTCGACGCGCGGGTCGGCCGGATCCGCCGCGATCACCACCTCGCTCGGCCCCGCAAGGCCGTCGATCGCCACGTCGCCCTGCACCTGCTGCTTCGCCGCCGCCACCCAGGCGTTGCCCGGCCCGAGGATCTTGTCCACCCGCGGCACGCTCTCGGTGCCATAGGCAAACGCCGCGATCGCGTGCGCGCCCCCCATTCCCCACACCTCGTCGATCCTCAAGCGCGCGAGCGTGAATCGAAGCGCCGCGCTCGCGTGGTAGGCGGCAGGAGGTGTGGCGACCGCGATCGAAGGAACGCCCGCCAGGCGCGCCGGCAGCGCGGTCATCACGACCGTCGAAGGGTAGATCGCCCGGCCGCCCGGCACGTACAGGCCGACGCGGGCGAGCGGACGCACCACCTGCTCGATCTCGACCCCTTCGTGCGTGAGCGAAAAGCCGCGCGGCGCACGCCCGGCCCCTTCCAAATAGTAGCGCTCGACCGCCGCGATCGCCCGTTCGAGCGCTGCCTCGAAGCCCGCGGGCAAGCTCGCACGATCCCGTTCCGGGTCGACCGGGAAGTGCCGCAGATCGGCGCCGCGGGCGACCGTCACCCCGTCCAGCCGGGCGACCAGCTCGACCAGCGCCGCATCCCCTTCGCGGCGGACGCGCGCGACGATCCGCGCCGCTTCCGCCATCAGCTTGCGGTCGAGCACGACACCGCCCCGCCGCTCCAGGCGTTCGAGCGCGCGCTCCCCTGCCGCCGTGCCGAGTGCCGAAGACTTGAGCATGCCGCTCACAGAGCCAGCTCCGCCGCTTCGAGCCGGGCCACCCACTCGTTCAAAACCGCGCGATGGCGCTGGTAGGCGGCGCGGTGCACGACCAGGCAGGGATGGATCACGTCGAGCACCTCCACTTCGATCAGCCCGTTCTCGCGCAACGTCCGGCCGGTCTGCACGATGTCGAGCGCCAGGTCGGCGAGATCGAGCATCGGCGCCAGCTCGACCGAGCCCGACAATTCGAGGATCTCGGCGCCCCAGGAGCGCTCGGCGACCATCCGGCGCGCGGTCTTCGGGTATTTGGTCGCGAGACGGACCTGCTCCCCCGCCTTTGGCAGCTCACGGCTCTTGCCGATCAGAGAAAAATGGCAGGCGCCGTCGCGCAATCGGGCGGGCACGAGCAGGTCGCCGTCCACCTCACCCAGAACGTCGGAGCCGACCACGCCGCAATCGGCGATGCCGCGCTCGACGTACAGCGGCAGGTCCCAATCCTTCAAGAAAAGCACTTCGACCTCGCCGCCGTTCAACCGGGTCGAGAGCGCGCGCGTCTCGGGATCGAGCTTTTCGACCTCGACCCCCGCGACGCCGAACGCCGCGAGCGCCGCCTCCCGAATACGCCCCTTGGGCAGCGCGAGCCGGATCATGACGGCACCACCGCGGTCAAACCATCGAGCCCGAGCGTGAAGCCGACGGCGGGAAGTTTGACTCCAAGCTGATCGAACAGCCGGTTGTAGCGCCCGCCGCCGCCGATTTCGAGCCCGCCTGCGCCGGCATAGCCCCGAAACACGAGACCGTCGTAGTAGGAGCGCTGGTGAGAGTCGGAAGTCCCGAGCTGCGGATCGAGGGTCAGTTGGGCGAACTCGGCGAGATCGACGGCCATCGAGATCTCAGGATGCAGCTCTGAAAGGGCGGCCACGGTTTCAATGCAGCGCGAGAGCCGCTCGCCCATGGCACCCAGCGCCGCCGGATCTGCCGGAGCGCCTTTATCGACCACTTCGAGCAAAGCCGCCGAACCGCCCAGCCGGCGCACCGCCGAACGCTCGCGGCGCGCGACGGCCGAGGCGAGGGCGGGGAGCGCGGGGAGATCACCGGCCCCGCCCGGTCCGCTCGCCCCGCCCGCTCGAATCAGCAGCTCGTCGAGCGCCCCGGCAAAGCCGACGATCACCGTCGGCCGCGGCACGCCGGTCGAGGCGAGCAAATCGAGAAACAGGCGCAACACCTCGGCCTCCGCCCCCTCGCCATCCTCCCCCAGAAGCTCCGCCCCCACCTGATAGCTCTCGCGCAGCCGGCCGGCCCGCTCCTCCGCCCAGCGGACGACGTCGCCGCGATAAAACAGCCGCAGGGGAAGAGAAAGACCGCCAAGGCGCGGCGCGATCAGCCGCGCGAGAAGCGGGGTGAAGTCCGAGCGCAGGGCGAGCACCTCGCCGTCGCGATCGACGAACCGATACAGCTCGCCCCGGCTCGCCGGAGAGAGCAAAGCCTCGTACGGCTCGGCATAATCGAGGATCGGCAGGACGACCTCGGAGTATTCGTTCTCGACGAGTCGGCCGACCAAGGCCTCCTCAAGGCTCTTCCGCCGGGCGGCGGCCCCGAACAGCAGAGCCGTAACCCCGATCGGCAAGCCGGTCGAGATCCTCACGAGTTTTCCTCGCCAAATCCCTCGGGAAATCCGTATGTAGCGCTCAAAACAAAAACTCCTTCCGGGGCCGGAAGGAGATTTCGAAAACCGATCGCGTTCTCGTCCCGGGCCTTAAGGCCAAGGACAACAGCGTCCCGGCCTAGCTGGAGGTCTGATGATGGTGATGCCACCGCCACGCTGCAGACACCGAAGACGCGACGACACCCTCGCCGATCGACAGGATCGAGAGAGGTGCGCGGTTCTGGGTGCGGTTGGCGGTCATCATCAAAAGTCCGTGACGGAGTGGAGTGTCTTCCGGCGGGGTGTGGGTTGTCAAGCTACCCCGCCCCCAACAACTCCCGCGCCAGATCCACCGGCATCTCTAGCCCGGTCATCCCCCGGAACTGACCGAACGCCTGGGAGAGCAGGACCTCGCGGCCATCGATCGCGACAGCGCCGCGGGCGATTGCGGCAGCCAGGAGAGGCGTCGGCTCCAGGCTCTCGGCGCGGTACACGAGATCGACGACCACCGTTCCGGGGCGGATGCTCTCGACCGCGAACGGCAGCGGCTCGTCGTCTTTTCGGCCGAGCGAGGTCGCTTGGACCAGGATGTCGAAGCCGGAGGGGTCGAAACTTTCGAGTGGCGCGAACGCGAGGTGAAGCTCGGCCGCCGCGAGGCGCCCTTTCGCTTCGTTCCGATTCACCAGGGTCACGCGGGCACCGGCTGCGGCGAGTCCGACCGCAGCGGAACGGCCCGCCCCGCCGGAGCCGATGACCGCCGCGCTCTTGCCCTTCACGTCGACGCCGCGGGCGCGGATCGGCAACACCACCCCTTCCGGATCGGTCGACTCTGCCTCCCATACGCCGTCGCGGAGGATCAGAGTATTCGCCGCACCGATCCGCTCGGCGAGCGGGCTCGACGCTCCCGCCACGGCCAGGGCCGATTCTTTGTGCGGCGCGGTGACCGACAGGCCGAGGAGCGGCAGGCCGATCTCCTCAAACACCGCCCCTTCGACCACGTCCAGCCAGAAGTCGCCGAAACCGTCGACGTGAAACGGCAGGTAGAGCGCCGGGATTCCGAGCGCGCGGTAGCAGCCGTTGTGCAGGCGTGGCGATAGGGAGTGGAAGACGGGATTGCCGACGATGCCGAACAGCGCCCGGATCGGCGGCAGCTCGGGCAGGCCGTAGTCGCCACGCAGTTTGGCGATCGAAAGCTGGCCGGGAGCACCGGGATTTTCGCTTGCCGAGCCGTAGACGACCGGCGCGCCGAGGCGCGGCGCCACCAGGCGGGTCCAGACGCCCGGCAGCCCCGAAGCGAACGCCGCCACGTCGCGCCGGCCGACTTCGGCAAGCAATTGGAGCGGCGCGAAGGCTTCCCCAGGCTGAATCGCCGCCGGGATCAACTTGTAGAGGAACGCCGGTTCGCCGAGCATCCGTTCGAGCCGCGCCTGAAGGCCGGGCAGCGGTGTCGGCCCACCGTGCCACGAGAGGATGCGCCGCTCGGGCGAGATGGCGGACAGCAGTCCGGCCGCGAGATCCCGCTCGGATTCGAGGTCGACCAAGTCATAGCCGACCGAAGCCTCGGCGATTCGCTTCTTCCGCTTGTCCGGAGCGGACTCCCCCGCGCCGCCTTCGTTCCTGCTGCGTAGCGTGTAGAGCAACCGGCCGGGAAATCGCGCCCGCAACGTCTCGGCCGGCAGATCGCCCAGCAGATCCGCCCGCATTTCGAGCACGTCCGCCTGCGTCGCCAACCGATCGAGATCGGCATCACTCGGCAGCTCGGTGAGGGTCGCGATCAGGGTCGCGCGGTCGGGGGTGTCAGGAGCCTCCATCAAACCCCACGCTCGCTGAGCTCGCGGACCGTCAGGGAAAAACGTCGAACTTTCACCATAGGATTCTAGTGCAGGTGGCCACGGTCGCCCCCTCGCTTCCGCGAAAGCCCCCCATGCCCACACTCCTCTCAGACTCCGACCTCCTTGCCCGGATCGTGGCGTTCGATACGGTCAGCTCGAAATCGAACCTGCCGCTCGCGGATTTCATCGCGGATTACTTGGACCGGCCCAACGTGCGGATCGAGCGGCATCCCAGCCCGGACGGGACGAAGGCGAATCTAATCGTCCGCGTCGGGCCGGAGCGGGACGACCGGGAGGGCTTGGCGCTCTCCGGGCACATGGACGTCGTGCCCGCCGGGGAGCCCGGGTGGCAGAGCGATCCCTTCACGTTGACCGACGGAGGAGATCGGTGGATCGCTCGGGGCGCCTGCGACATGAAGGGGTTCGTGGCACTGGCGGTGAACCTGGCGGCCGAAACCTCGGAGCGCGCCGGCAAGCTCTCCGCGCCGCTCGCACTCGTGCTCACCTACGACGAGGAGGTGGGCACCCTCGGCGCGCGCTGGTTGGCGGAAGACTATTCCGCGATCGACTCCCTTCCCCGCTCGATGATCGTCGGCGAGCCGACTTCACTTGCGGTGGTCGGCCTGCACAAGGGTCATTTGAAAATGCGCGCGACGTTCTCCGGCAAGAGCGCCCACTCGGGGTACCCACACCTAGGGGCCAACGCGATCGTTCCCGCCGGACGGGCGATCGTGGCGCTTGCCGAACTGGGCGCGGTGCTTCTGAAGGAGGGGGCTTCAAGCAGCGCGAGCTTTCCCGACGTGCCGTTCGCGGCGATCAACGTCGCCACCGTACACGGCGGCTCGGCGATCAACGTCGTGCCGGAACGCTGCGTCGTCGAGATCGGCGTGCGCACGATGCCGGGCCTCGAATCGAACGCCCTCGCGCCGAGGGTCGAAGCGGCGATCGCCTCAGTGCCCCTCCCCTCAGGCGTCACGGTGCGAACGGAGATCCTTTCGGACAGCCCGCCGATGATGCTGGATCCCGAGGCACCGATCCACCGCCTGCTCTGCGAGCTGACCGGCCAAGTAGGGACGCGGAGCGTCGGCTTCGCCACCGACGCCGGCTGGCTCGCTCGCGCGGGGTTCGATTGCGCGGTGTGGGGCCCGGGGACGATCGAGGTCGCCCACAAGCCGAACGAGTGGATGCCTAAGCCTGAGTACGCCCAGGCGCGTACGCTCCTCGAACAGGCGATCGCGCGGTTCTGCGAGGGAGAGGCATGACCCGCTTCCTCGAAGCCGATCTCACCTGGACCGGCGAGCGGTTCGAGCCCGGAGTACGGATCGGCATCGACCCAGACGGCCGGATCGCGAGCGTCGGCAAAGCCGCCCCACCGCAGGATTCGCACGTCGAGCGCCTGGACGGACGGGCGCTGCTGCCTGGATTCGTGAACGTTCACTCCCACGCGTTCCAGCGCGGCCTACGCGGCCGGGGCGAGACCTTTCCGGCGGGGGCGGCGGGCAGTTTCTGGACCTGGCGCGAGGCGATGTACGGATTGGTCGAGACGATGACCCGAGATCGGATTCTGGAGCTGTCGTTCCAGGCATTCCGTGAGATGCGCGCGGCGGGGATCACCACCGTCGGGGAGTTCCATTACCTGCACCATGCGGGGCGGGGCGACTTCTCGTTCGACAACGAGATCCTCGCAGCGGCCCATTCTGCGGGCATCCGTCTCGTGCTGTTGGAAACCTATTACCGCACGGGCGGAATCGGCCAACCTTTAAGCCCGGCGCAAAAGCGGTTTGACGGCGTCTCGCCCGACAACTATTGGCTGCAGATGCTCGCGCTCAGCGGACGCCTCGGTCGCCACCAGACGCTCGGCGCGGTGGTCCACAGCGTCCGCGCGGCGGACCTCGGCGAGTTGGGTGAGATCTACCGCGAGGCGCGGCGCCAGGGGCTCGTCTTCCACATCCACGTCGAAGAGCAGCAAAAGGAGATCGAGGACTGCCTCGTCGCCTACGGCAAAACGCCGATGGCCGCGCTGCTGGACGCCTGCGGCAGCGCCGAAGGGATCACAGCGGTCCACTGCACGCACACCTCGCCGGACGATCTCGTTCGATTCTTGGACGGCGGCGGCACGGCCTGCATCTGCCCGACGACCGAGGGCAACTTGGGCGATGGCTTGCCGGATCTAGCGCGATTCGTCGCCGCGCAAGGAGAGGCCGCCGCGCGGCTCGCCCTGGGCACCGACTCGAACGCGCGGATCTCGTTCCTCGAAGAGATGCGCTGGCTCGAATACGGCCAGCGGGTGAGCACCGAAACGCGCGGCGCTTTGCGCGACGCAAACGGCGCGGTCGCCCCGGTGCTGCTCAAGGCCGCAACCCTCGGCGGCGCCCGTTCGCTCGGTCTCGAAGCCGGCGAGATCCGCCCGGGCGCGTGGGCCGATTTCGCCGTGATCGACCTCGGTTGCCCCGAGCTGGACGGCTGGGAGCCCGGCACCCTGCTCGACAGCCTGATCTTCGGCGCCGGCAACGGGGCGATCTTGGGGACCTGGGTGGGCGGCGTGCCGTAGTTCTCGGGGAGTAAGATCGCGCCTAAGAGCGCGAATCATGCCGTCCCTCCTCCGCTTCCTCGCCCGCCGCGGCCTTCTCCCCCGCCTCTCCGAAACCGAGCGCCAGGCGCTCGCGGAGGGGACGGTTTGGCTGGACGGCGAGATCTTCTCCGGCATCCCCAATCTCCGGCGCATCCTCGCCGAGCCCTATCCGGAGCTTTCGGCGGAGGAGCAGGCGTTCCTCGACGGCCCGGTCGAAGAGGTCTGCGGACTCGCGAATCCCTGGGAAATCGCACACAGCCGGACTATCCCCGAGTCGATTTGGACCTACCTTCGCGAGCACCGCTTCTTCGGCCTGTCGATCCCTCCCGCCTGGGGCGGCCTTGGCTTTTCGCCGCTCGCCGCGGGGGCGGTCTTCGGCAAGCTCGCCTCGCGTTCGCTGCCGCTTTCCGCGATTGTCCTGATCCCCAACTCGGTCGGGCCGGCGGAGCTGCTGCTCGCGCACGGTACGGAGGAGCAGCGGCGCCACTATTTACCGCGCCTGGCGAGCGGCGAGGAGATCCCCTGCTTCGCGCTCACCGAACCCGAGGCGGGATCAGACGCGGCGTCTCTCGCTTCGGTCGGCGAGGTGCTCAAGGGTCCGGACGGCACGCCCTGGCTGCTGCTTTCGTGGAAAAAGCGCTACATCACGCTGGCTCCGGTCGCCACTCTGCTCGGCTTGGCGGTGCGGCTACACGATCCCGAGAACCTGCTTGGGGCTGGGATCGAGCCGGGGATTACCTGCGTGCTGGTCCCGACCTCCGCGCCGGGCGTCGAGATCGGCCGCCGACACGATCCGGCCGGTATCGCGATTCCGAACGGGCCGACCGAAGGGCGCAACGTCCTGGTCCCGGCAAACCAGATCCTCGGCGGACCAGAGGGAGCCGGCAAAGGCTGGGCGATGCTGATGGAGGCACTTTCGGCCGGGCGTTCGATCTCGCTTCCCGCGCAATCGGTGGGCGGGGCAAAGCTCGCGGCGCGCGTGGTGGGGGCGTACGCCCAGGTCCGTCATCAGTTCGGTCTGCCGATCGGCCGGTTCGAGGGGATCGAAGAGCCGCTCGCGAGGATCGCGGGCGAAACCTACCGGCTGGAAGCCGCGCGCGTCTTTACCGCCGGGGCGGTCGGCCGCGGCGAAAAACCGGCGGTGATCGGGGGAACGCTCAAGGTGGAAACGACCGAGCGGTTGCGCCGAATCGTGCTCGACGCGATGGACGTCCTCGGCGGGGCAGGCCTCTGCCGCGGGCCGCGCAACTTTCTCCCCGACGGGCTCGGGGCCGCTTCGATCGGCATCACGGTCGAAGGGGCGAACATCCTCACCCGCACCCTGATCGTCTTCGGCCAGGGGCTGTTCCGCTCGCACCCGTACGTCCGCCGGGAGATCGCGGCGATCGAACAGCAGGACGAAAGCGCGTTTCGCCGCGCGGTGCTTGGGCACATCGCCCATTTCCTGCGGCTCAAACTCCGGACCCTGCGGCTCGACCTCTCGCGCGGCCATTTCACCCGGATCCCCACGAAGGGGGAGCATGCGGAGGACACCGCGCACCTCTGGCGCCGGCTCGCCTGGGCCTCCGCCCGCTTCGCCCTCCTCGCCCAGGCGACCCTCCTCCGCGAGGGAGCAAAACTCAAACGAGCGGAGCGCACCTCCGGCCGCTTCGCGGATGCTTTCGGCGCGATCTACCTGGGCTTCGCCTCGCTTCGCCGCTTCGAGGCCGAAGGACGGCGCACGGACGACCTGCCGTTCGTCCAATGGTCGGTCGAACGCTCGCTCGCCGACGTGCAAACCGCCCTCGAAACCATCCTCCGCAGACACCGCGGCCCGCTTTCGGCCCTCTGGCGTTTCCTGTGGCGGATTTCCCCCCTCGGTTCAGGACCGAGCGACGCACTTGGCGGCCAGCTCGCACGGGCACTCCAGACGGAAGGGGAGACCCGCGATCGGTTGACGGCGGGGATCTTTTTGGCAGACGATGAGAACGAACCTCTCGGACGGCTCGAAAAAGCGTTTCGGCTCACGCGCGCGGCCAAAGCGGGCGACGCCGAAGCCGAACGCCTTGCCGCAGAAGCCCGCCGCGAAGCGATAGAGGTGGACAGCTTTACTTTGGCGGAATATCTCGGCGCAGCGGCTGAGGATCTCGCGGCGACCCGCGTGAGCGAAGGGTAGCGGCTAACCGGCCGGGATGGCGCCTATCGGGGGGCTATTACGGCTATCGGCGGGCTATATCGGCTATCGGGGCACTGTAGCGGCTAACCGGAGACTGTAGCGGCTATCGACAGGCTACGCTCGCTATCACGCGTGGATAGCGGGTATCGACGCCGAATAGCGGCAATCCCTCGGCGATAGCGACTTTCGGCCCCGGGATAGCGGCTATCGCGGCAGGATAGCCGCTACAGGCAACCGATAGCGGGTATAGGCCGCAGATAGCCGCCAGCGGACGGGAATAGCCGCTATTGGACGCCTACAGCGGCTATCCAGCGAAAATAGCGGCTATCGCGAGTCGATAGCGGCTGGCGCGTGCCGATAGCCATTTTGCGCGAGCGACAGCGCGTTCAAGCTGGAAACGTCACTCTTAGGAACACCTCGACGAGCTGTAGCTCGTATTCCTCGGGGGTAAGGTAGGGCTTGGGCTCGGGGAGCATGGGGAGAGTTTGTAATGCCGGAGGGCTTTACCTGGGAGCGCCAGGCTCCAGCCTGGCTCTGTTCGTCTCGATCAACCGGGCGCTTCCTTGCTG
>JBDTZG010000131.1:0-5895 GCA_040005235.1 Acidobacteriota bacterium
CCGACGAGGATCGGTCCGATCGCCGCGAGGATGCGGCCGACGTTGTAGCAAAAGCCCGCGCCGGTGCCGCGGAGGCGCGTGGGGAACAGCTCCGGCAGGTAGTAGGTGAAGCTGCCGAAGACGCCGAAGACGGTGAGGCCGATTAGAAAATACATCGCCAGGCGCGTAGTCGGTTCGAGGTCGAGGCCGAACGTCGAGAGGATCGCCGCGCCCGACCCGAGAAAATAGACCGCGAACATCGTCTTTCGGCCGAAGTACTTGGCGAACGGGATCGTCAATAGGGTCCCAATCAACCCTCCGAGGTTGAAGTAGTTGGTCGCCAGGCGCTTCCACCCTTCGACCAGGGCGAGCGTCGCCGCCTTTTCCATACCTTGGAGTGCCGCCGAAGCTTGGGCGAGACCGGTCGCGATCACCGGGATGAAGGCGTTGCAGCTCCACCACATGACCAGGGCGACCAGCGCCATCAAGAACCCGGAGAGGGTGAGCCTGCTGTGCTCGGCATCGAACAGCTCGGCGAGGCGTGGCGGCGGGGCCTTGGCCGCCGTGCTCTTCCACAGGTCGGGCTCTTTGACGAACAGCCGGACCAGGAACGCCGCGGCGGCCGGGATCAGGCCGCACAAGAAGACGTAGCGCCACGAGGTCTCAGGGATCGAGCGGAACCAGTCGCCCGCGATCCGATAGTTGACGAACGTTGCGAGAAACAGCCCCATCGGGGCCGAGGTGTAGAGTAGGGCTCCCGCCTCTACCCGCCGCGATTCCGGAACCACCTCGGCGACCATCGACGCGCCGGTCGCCCATTCACCGCCGATGCCGAAGCTTGAAATCAAACGGAACAGCAGCAGGACCCAGATGTTCGGGGCGAACGCGCAGGCCGCGGTGCCAAAGGCGTAAAGCAGCATGGTGAACAGGAGCGTCCGGGTACGGCCGATCCGGTCGGCGATTTGCCCGAACACGATGCCGCCGACCGCCCAGCCCACCAGCAAGACCGAAGTCAGAAGGCCGGTCCAGCGCAGCGTCGCCGCCTTCGCCTCGGGCGAGCCGATCGTCAACCCCAGCAGGGTGGGCACGCAGTTCGGCGCGACGAAGTTGAACAGCAGTCCGTCGAAGACGTCGAAGCCCCAGCCGAGCCAGGCGGCGAAAAGGACCGTCCACTGGTAACCGTTCATCCCCCAAACGGTGCGACCGGGCGCTACGGTGGTCATGGGGCAGATCCTCCGGAAAGTGGCGGGGAGTCTATCGGCTAGACTGCGGGAGTGACCAACCCGCGCGCCGACGATCTCTTTCTCTCCCTCACCCCCGAACGGGTGCTCAACGCGGTCGAGGCGGGCGGCCATGCGGTGACCGGCCTTTGCTATCCCCTGAACTCGTTCGAGAACCGGGTCTACGAGGTGGAGCTTGCCGACCGCTCCCGGGTGATCGCCAAGTTCTATCGGCCGGGGCGCTGGAGCGAGGAGCAGATCCTCGCCGAGCACAGTTTCCTCGAAGACCTCGCGGCCGACGAGATTCCGGTCGTGCCGATGCGACGGTTCGCGGACGGCTCGACCCTCGCCCGGATCGAGGAGATCTGGTACTCGCTCGCCGACCGCCGCGGCGGCCGGGCGCCCGCCGAGCTGAACGACGAAATGGCCCTCCGGCTCGGCCGGCTGGTCGGCCGGCTGCACAACGTGGGCGCCCGGAAACCCGCCGCGCCCCGCCTTCGGATGACGGCGGATGCGTTCATCGGCGACGCGCTCGCCTGGCTCGCGGCGCACCGGACGCTTCCAGAGCACCTGGAGGCGCGCTATCGGGCGGCGGCCCTGGGTATTGCTGCCGCGGTCGACAAGACGCTCCTCGGTGTTCCCACCTTCCGCATCCACGCCGACCTACACCTGGGGAACCTGTTGGAGCGGGAAGGGCTGCTCCACATCATCGATTTCGACGACATGGTGGAGGGGCCGGCGGTGCAGGATCTCTGGCTCGCCCTACCCGGCCGCGACGCCGAAACGCTCGACCGGCGCGATCTGTTTTTGGACGGCTACCGCCAGTTCCGCGAGTTCGACCGGTCCTGGCTCGCCCTGATCGAGCCGCTGCGCGGCCTGCGGCTGGTCCATTACGCGACCTGGCTCGCGCGCCGCTGGCACGATCCGGCATTCCCCGCCGCCTGGCCCTGGTTCGGCACGCCCGACTATTGGAATCGCGAGACCGAGGACCTCGAAGAGCAGCTCGCGGTGATTCGCGGCGAGGTCGAAGCGGCGCGGATCGAAGACGACCGGGCCGCGGGGCGCGAGGTCGAGTTGAAGGACGAGGCACCGGAGATGACCAACAAGGACTTCTTCTGGGATTGGGAAGGTAACTGAAGCGCTCCCGAAGGAACGAGAGGCTTGGGCCTTTAGCTCCCCGCCCGACAAATCTGGTAGGTTCCCGCACCGTTTGCTAGGACTCGGGCTGAACCCTGGAGGGGGCGCGGTATGGAAATCTACGAAAACATCCTCGAAACGCTCGGCAATACGCCGCTGGTCAAGCTCGCGCGGTTTTCGCCGACGGGCGCCACCCTTGCGGCGAAGGTCGAATCGTTCAATCCCGGTTCGAGCGTCAAGGACCGGATCGGCATCGCGATGATCGAGGCGGGCGAGAAAGCCGGCCTGTTGAAGCCCGGCGGCACGATCGTCGAGCCGACCTCCGGCAATACCGGAGTGGGCCTCGCGATGGCCGCGAACCTGAGGGGCTACCGGCTGATCTGTACCTGCGCGGACAAGATCCCGAAAGAAAAAGTCGCAATGCTCGAAGCGTACGGCGCGAAGGTGCTGACCTGCCCGACCAACGTCGACGCGACCGATCCACGCTCCTACTACAAAGTGGCCGAGCGGATTCGTGACGAGGAGGGGGCGTTTCTTCCCTATCAGTACTACAACCAGGCGAACCCGGAAGCCCATTACAAGAGCACCGGCCCCGAGATCTGGCGCCAGACGGACGGTAAGATCACCCATTGGGTCGCCGGGGTGGGCACCGGAGGGACGATCAGCGGCGCCGCGAAGTTCCTGAAAGAGCAGAACCCGGACGTCCGCGTAATCGGGGTCGATCCGATCGGGAGTGTCTACGAGTATTACATCGAGCACCGCGAACTGCCGCCGCAGGAGACCATCCATCAATACCTGATCGATGGCATCGGCGAGGACTTCATGCCCTCGACCGTCTGGTGGGACTACATCGACGAGATCGTCAAGGTCGACGACAAGAGCGCCTACCGCGCCACCTGGGATCTCGCGCGGCAGGAGTCGATCTTCACCGGTTCGTCCGGCGGCGCCGCCGCCGAAGGTGCCCGCCGGATCGCCCGGGAGCTGCCCGACGAAGCTCTGGTGGTCACCCTTTTCCCCGATGCGGGCGACCGCTACCTCTCGAAGCTCAACGAGGAGTGGATGCGCGACAAGGGGTTGCTCGACTAGATTCGGTGGTGTTGAAGGCCGCTTTGACAGGGCGGGGGCGTAGGGGCTATTGTCACGGCCAACATTTTTCGATTCCCTCCGCAAAGGAGACCGTGATGAGGACCGCCCGACTCGCCATAGGCCTGTTTTTCACAGGCTTCGCCGCTCTCGCCGCATCGACTTCCTACGCCGTCCAGGTTCCCCCGCCAAGCGGCGTAAAGCCGACGATCCGCACCATCAGGGCGGTCGAGGTCGGGGTCACTCCCAAGGTGAGTGATCTCCGGCTTCCGGTCCAGCACCCGAATCCGAAAGTCGTCAGGGGGATTCCTTTCGTCGAGACCCCGGGAGAGGATGACATGGGGGTGCGCAAGCCTTTCGGTGAGGTCACTCCCGACGGCGCGCTCCAGAGCTACTATCCGGCGACCCGGGACACCCGAGCGCTCACCATCGGAGCCAATTTCCAGGGCGTGAGCCAGGCGACCCAGGGCGCGGTCTCCGGATTCTTCGTCTCGCCCCCGGACACGGTGGGCGACGTCGGTCCGAACCACTACGTCCAGTGCGTCAACCTGTCGTGCCAAGTCTTCAACAAGAACGGCACCCCCGCCGCCGCAGTGTTCACGCTCAAAGCGCTGTTCTTGGGCTCCGGCGGCACGGGCGACTGCTCGACGCTGAACGACGGCGACCCGATCGTCAACTACGACCCGCTTGCCGATCGTTGGATGCTGAGCCAGTTCGCGGTCGGCAACCGGGCCGGCCCGGGGGTGGCCCACCAGTGCATTCTGATCTCGAAGACCGCCAATCCGACCGGCGCCTACTTCGCCTACGACTTCCCGGTCCCCGAGCCGTATTTCAACGACTATCCGAAGCTCGGCGTTTGGCCCGACGCGTACGTCATGACCGCGCCGCTGTTCGAAGGTCCGGTTTTCGGCATGGGCATCTTCAGCTTCAACCGCGCCAAGATGTTGGCCGGCGACCCGTCCGCCGAGGCGATCTTCCTCGATCTGACCACCGCCTACCCGGGCCTCGGACGCATTCTGCCCGCGGACGTGGACGGCGTTCCTCCTCCAGTGGGCGCGCCGAACATTTTGGCCGGCATCGCCGCGAACGAAGCGGGCGATCCACAGGACGGCATTCGCCTGTTGGAGCTTAAGTCCAACTTCTCGAACCCTCCCGCCACGACCCTTACCGAGATCCCCTTCCCGGGCGGAAGTCTCGCCGTTGCGCCTTTCGATCCCACGTTCACCCAAATTTCGGGAAACTGCGGCTTCGCCTTCACCAACCGCGACGACCTCGAACAGCCCGCTCCGGCCAACTGCGGCATGCGTCTCGATGCGCTTTCGGATCGGCCTCTCCACCGCTTGGCGTACCGGAACTTCGGCACCTACGAGTCCTACGTCTTCACCCACACGGTCGACGTCAACGCCACTCCGGCGAGCGCCGTGAGCGGCCATCGGGCGGGCGTTCGCTATTACGAGCTTCGCCGTTCGCTCCCCTCCGGCACGTTTACCGTCAACGAGCAGGCGACGTTCTCCCCCGACGCCACCCATCGCTTCATGGGCAGCGCCGCGATGGACGGCAACGGCAACATCGCCGTCGGCTACAGCGTCACGGATTCGTCGACCTTCCCCGGCGTTCGCGCGGCGGGGCGTCTCGCGACCGATCCCCCGGGCGGGCTGTTCCAGGGCGAGCTGGTGCTCGCTACGGGCGGCCGTTCGCAGACCAGCACCGGTTCGCGTTGGGGCGACTACAGCACCCTCTCGGTCGATCCGGCGGACGAATGCACGTTCTGGTTCACCCAGGAGTATTACGACGCGACGGCGCCGCCCGCGTGCTCGGCCACGGCGTGCTGGACGACCCGCATTTCGAGCTTCACGATGCCCGGCTGCACCAACGCAGCCCCGGCGACCGGAACGCTCAATGGAACCGTGACCGACGCCAATACGTCGATCGGCATCGTCGGCGCGTTGGTCCAGACCTCGAACGGCTACTCGGCGATCACCACCGCCGGCGGCGCCTATTCGATCGTAATTCCGGCCGGTACCTACGGGGCGACGGCCTCCAAGGTTGCCTACGGTCCGGAGAGCGCCTCGGGCATCGTCGTCCCCATTGGCGGCACGACGACCCAGGACTTTGCGCTTTCGACCGGCATCTTGAGCGGCACGGTGACCGACTCGGTGACCGCGCTTCCTCTTCAGGGCGCGCTGGTCCAACTCTCGAACGGCGCCTCGACGCTCACCAACGTCGCGGGTAATTACGCGTTCGCGCTCGCGCCCGGCAGCTACTCGGTCGCTTTCTCGCGCACCGGCTACTTCCCGAACAACCAGCCGGGGGTGGCCGTGGGTACCATTGGCATCACGGACCTCGACGCGGCGCTTGCTCCCACGCCGGGTCTCACCGTCTCGGCGACCGCGGCCGACGATTCGACGGGTAACGCCAACGGCATCGTCGATTACAACGAGTGCTTCTTCCTGAACGTCACGCTGACCAACGGCGG
>JBDTZG010000036.1:0-54403 GCA_040005235.1 Acidobacteriota bacterium
CGCGCGGTGACGTAGGGCTCGACCTCTTCGAATAGCGGCAGGTAGTCGCGGGCGAAACGGGGATCGGCGTCGAATTTGGCGCGCAGGGTCCAGTATTGGTGGGCGTGGATGAAGGTGGGACGCAGGGTTAGGAAGACATAGTCGTGGAAGGCCCGATCGTTCTTGCCCAGGGTTTTGGCGATCGTTGGGTTGCAGAGGCCGCCAAGGTCGTAGACCGTCAGGCGGGAGCGCCACAGGGTGCCGCCGACATCGGGGACGAGGATCGAGCCCTGATGAATTTGGAGCTGATCGGCGAAGCGGTTGTAGGTCCGGCCGTACCTCTGCTCGACGGTGGCGAACGGGACGGTGGGATCGACCGAGAATCGGATCGAGCGCGGAATCATCGAAGTGAGGGTGAAGGCGACCAGGGCGACCGCGAAGATGGTTGCGGCCAGAGGCCGGCGGTTCGGGGGAAGGAGACTCCCAACGTCGCTCGCGAGGACGGCTAAGAACGCCAGGGCCGCGGGGAAAAACGGGGTGGCGAAGCGCAGCTCGGGCATCCAATCGGGCGGCAACAGCAGGAAGGGAAGAATGCCGAAGAGAACGGCTTCCCCAAGGACGAGCGTCTCTCGCCGGAGTTTGCGGCGTTTGAAGAGGATGCCGATCGCGGCGAGCGTTGCGAGGGCGATCCAGGAGCCGGGCATTCCGAACGTCACCTTCAGAAGTCCGAGCGCCCGCCCGAGCGGCGTGGCGTCGAAACTGGCTTGGCCGAAAATCGAGCTGAGCTTCGGCCCCCCTTTGGCGTAGTAGGTGTTCGGCAGCCAGGCTCCGAACCAGGCGAGGCGCATCGCCTGGTGCAAACCGACCGGCACCGCGAAAGCCGCGAGATAGATCCCCAAGCGCGCCATGCGCCGGTTGAAGGAGAGCGCCACGGCCAGCGGAAAAAGCGGCGCGAACAGGATCCCTTCCGGCCGGGTGAGGGCGAGCCCTGCGGCGGCGAGCCCTGCCGCGGTTGGCATCTGCCATCCTTCCGTCTCTCGGACGGCGCGCAGCGAGAGGAGAACCAGGCCGGTGAACAGGAAGCCGTACAGCGGGTTTTCGAGCCCGGAGACCGACCAGATGGCAAACCCGCTTTGGGCGGCCAGGAGACCGAGGGCGAGCAGCGAAAGTCCGGTGCCGACCCCCGCTCGGGCAAGCAGGCGGTCGAGCAGCGCGAAGGTGCCGAACGACAGGGCGAACGAGAGAATCTTCGGCGTCCAGAGCGGATCGAACAGCCGGAAGAGCGAAAAACCGGCGAGCAGAAACACCCAGAGCGGATTCGAGTAGCCCTCGACCGGCAGCGCGCCGGGCTGGGCGACCAGGCCGTGGCCCAGCGCCAGGTTTCTCGCGTAGGCGAAGGAGATTCCCGCGTCGTCGATCTGCCAGGCGCCGAACATCGCGGCATGCAGGGCGAAGAGGGCGCAGGCGGGGAGGATCACCGGCCAGCGGAACTTCTGGAGGTCGGGGGTCGGGTTCATTCCGCGGGCTCTCGCACTTCCGCCGCGGTGGGCAAACCGCCTTTCGGCATCCGCCAACGATCGTGCATCCAGAGCCATTCGGCGGGATGCTCGCGGATTTCGCGTTCGGTCGTTTCGAGGTAACGGCGGGTCAGCTCGGTGATGGCCGCATCCCCTTCCCCCTCGGGAAAGATCGGCGGCCGGGCCACGAAGCGATAGCGGCCGTGGGGCTCGGCGAACGCGAAGATCGGCAGGACGGGGGCTCCCGTGCGCAGGGAGAGCCGGGCGACCACGGGGCTGGTGAGCGCGGGGTGGCCGAAGAACGGGACCAGGATCCCCTCCTGCGGCTGGACTCTTTGATCGATCAGGATGCCCACCCGCTCGCGGGCGCGGAGCACCTGGATCATCCGGCGGGCGGCGCCTCGCTTGTGGATCACGGCGTATCCGAACCGCTCGCGGATGCGCTTCAGCTCGGTTTCCAGGTGGGGGTTGTCGGTGGGTCTCGCGATCGTGTGGATGGTGCCGCGGTAGAGGCCGATCGGCCGGGCGGAGAACTCCCAATAGCCGAGGTGGCAGCCGAGGATGAAGACCCCTTTGCCGGCCCGTTCGGCTTCGTCGATGTGCTCCCACCCCTCGTACGAAAAGCGCTCGCAGAGCTGGTCGAGGCGAAAGCGGTCGGCCGAGATGGCGTCGCACACCGCGCCGCCGAAATGGCGAAAGCACTCCCCGGCCAGGCGGCGGTGTTCGTTCGGAGGCAGATCAGGGAAGGCGATCGCCAGGTTCTTCTCCGCGATCTTCCGGTGCCGCCGGTCGATCCGGCCCGCGAGGCCTCCGATCGCGCGGCCCACCGATCGGGCCGCTTCGTGGGGCAGGGCGCGCAGCAGACCGCGGACGGAGAGAAACGCCGCCTGCTCGATCCGGTGGCGGATGGGGGAGTCCTTCACTCTTGCCCCTCCGGCCCGCCGTCTTGGGGATCACGGTTTTCGGGATCGCCTTCTTCGAGATCGCCTTCTTCGAGATCGCCCGGGCTGGAGGTTCCGAGGCTGCGCTTCCGGCTTTCGATTCCGGCGAGCGCTTCGTCCAGCCAGGGCCAGAACGCGGGCTCGGGCTCTGCCCGCACGGGCAACTCGGCGAGCGGGGCGGCGAGGCGACCGCGCAACTTCACTCCGTCTTTGGTCGTCGCGAGCACCGCCTGGGCACCGCTTTCGGCGAAGGCTTTTTGGATTTTCGCCAGACTCGCGTCCGGGTAAGCGAAATGATCGCCGAAGCGCAGCTCGCCGCGGATCTCGTAACCGAGCGTCCGCGCGGTCTCGGCGAACGACCCGGGACGCGCGATCGCCGACACCAGGAAGACCCGCGCGCCGGGAGGCAAGATGCGCCCGTCGGGAAAGCGCGGCGCGCCGGGGAGGGTGCGGCTGGCGAACCCCGGTCCGACAAAGCCGTACGGCCGAAGCGCCTGGGCCAGCTCCGCGCCATGGCCGAGGGGACCCGAAGACCCGGTGAGCAGGACTGCGTCGGCTCGTGCCGAGGCGGAGAGCGGCTCGCGAAGTCGGCCGCCCGGCAAGAGCTTCCCTCCCGCGAACGGATCGGCGGCGGGGAAAGCGAGCAGATCGAGGTCGCGGCGAAGCGCGAGGTGGGAAAACCCGTCGTCGAGCAGAAAGAGATCGGGAGGGGGAGCGAGCCGCCGGAGCGCCTGGAGCCCGGCGTACAGCCGGTCGGGGCCGACCACTACCGCGACACCGGGCAACTCGGCGGCGAGCAGCACCGGTTCGTCCCCTGCGAGGTGTGGCGGGAGAAGCGGTCCTCCCCCGTCGCTAACGATCCGCACGCCGCGCCCCTGGCTCGCATAGCCCCGGGAGAGGATGCAGACCCGCCGACCCTGGTCGCGAAAATGCGCGGCGAGCGCGGCGGTTAGCGGCGTCTTGCCCGAGCCGCCGAAATGAAGATTGCCGATGCTCACCACCGGACGGGGCAGTCGACCGGCGCGCTCGGTCCACCAACGCCCGCGCAGCCGATGGGCGGCGCCATAGGCGCGCTGCCAGAGCGAGGTCGGTGGGGGCGGGGTCGGTAGGCGCATGCGCTGGGCGTCAGGTCGCGGCGGATTCGGAGAGGCCGATCAGCGGCCGGATCATGTCGAGGGTGCGCGCGACGGCGCCGCGATTTTCTTCGACCAGGCGGGCGCCGCGCCGTCCGAGGTTCCTCGCCGCTTCCGGGTCGTCGAGCCAGGCGCGAAACGTCGCGCCAAGATCATTGGCATCGGCCGCCCGGCGCCAGGCGGAGGAACCGTCGAAGCGCGCGGCCATTTCGGCGAAATTGTGCATCGACGGACCAACCACCACCGGTACCGCGAAACGCGCCGCTTCCAGAGGATTATGGCCGCCGGTCGGGACGAGAGTACCGCCGATGAAGGCGGCCGAAGCGATTCGATAGAGGCCGGCCAACTCGCCGAGGCTGTCGAGTAGCAATACGGCGGGGGCAGGCAGCGCCGCGGCTGGGGTATCCAGGGAGGTCCGGCGCAGCCACTTCCGGCCTGAGACGTCGAGGAGAGTCCCCACCTCCCCCCAGCGCTCGGGGTGGCGCGGTGCCAGGATCAACAGGGCGTGCTCTTCGAGCCCGGCGGTCGCCGCCAGCAGAGCCTCTTCCTCGCCGGGCATGGTCGAGCCGGCGATCAGGATCGAACGGCCGGCCGCCAGCTTGGTGACCGCGGCGGAAAGCTCCGGCGCGAGGCCCGGCTCCGGCGTGTCGTATTTGAGGTTGCCGGTCACCGCGATCCGTTCGGGGGGGACGCCGAGGGCGATCAGCCGGTCGCGATCGATCTCCGATTGAACGCCGAACCGATCGACCGCTCCGAGCAGGCGGCGGGCGAGCGGGGCGATCCGCCGCATCCGCCCGAAGCCTTTGTCGCCCACCCGGCCGTTGGCGACCAGGACCGGAAACCCGCGCCGCTTCGCCTCGGCCAGCAGCAGCGGCCAATAGTCCCCTTCGAGCAGCACCAGGGCGCGCGGCGGGCCGGAAGGGAAGGTCCGGGCGAAGAACCGATCGATCGCCATCCCCAGATCGAACGGCAGGTAGGTGACGGTCGCCCGGCCGGCGAACGCGGCCCGGGCGCGCTCTTGGCCGGTCGGGGTGATCGTAGTGACGACAAGAGGCAGATCGGCCGGCAGCTCCCGGGCGAGCGTCGCGGCGACCCCGGCCTCGCCGACCGAGACGGCGTGGAGCCATAAGCTGCCTTTGCCGAAGAGCGCCGCCGGGGGTGAGGGCTGTAGGGGCCGGCCCCCTCCGAGCCGGCCGGCGAGCGTGGGCCAATAGTGGCCCCCCCGTCGCAAGAGCAGGATCGGGCCGGCGAGGAGGAGGGCGAGCCCCATCCCCAGCTGGTAAAGCCACCACTTCGGGGAGCGCATGCGGCGGGGAGTATAATGACCCGCTCAGGCGGAAGGGTGGCCGTGGGACAGGCGATGGGTGGGAGAGGACGGGTGGGCGGCGATAAGACCGCGCCGCCGCCTAGACACCCCGGCCGACTACTCCGTAAGAACTCTCGATGCTAAGGCTCGTCCACTCCAATCCGACCCCCCGGCCCGCCCCTCGCTGGTCCGAGGCGACCGATCGGGAACTTCTTCTCGGCCTCCGCGGCGGGGACGAAGCCGCCCTGTCCGAGCTGATCGGCCGCAAGACCAAGCCGTTGCTCCAGCTCACCCAGCGAATTTTGGGCGATCTCGAAGAGGCGCGCGACGTCGTTCAGGTGACCTTCTTCCGGGTCTGGGAGCACCGGGCGAAGTTCGACGAACGGTGGAGCCCGAACACCTGGATCTACCGCATCGCCTCGAATTTGGCGATCGACCACCTGCGCTCGCGGAAGAGCCGCGAAAAGAGCACCGAGCCGGTCCGTCAGCACATGCGCCAGGCGGCCGATTGGCGCTCGCAGAAGGACATCTCCCGTCTCCAGCAGACGGAGGTCGCCGGAATCTTCAAAGAGCTGTCGGACGAGCTGACCGAAAAGCAGCGAATGGCGTTCCTGCTCCGCGAGGTCGAGGGACTGTCCTCCCAAGAGGTGGCGGAAATCCTCGACTGCCGCGAATCGACCGTGCGCAACCACCTGTTCAACGCCCGGAAGCTGCTTCGCAAGACGCTCCTTGCGCGCTATCCGGAGTACGCCGCGCGCTATGCCTCCGACCCGAACGTCGGCGAAGAGGTGTCCGCATGAGCGCCTGCCCGAATTGGCGTGAGCTGCTCGCTCCCCGGTTCGAGCGCTCCCCGAACGCCGAGCCGGAGGGGCTGGCGGAAGCCCTGGCCCATTTCGACGCCTGCCCGGCGTGCCGCCGCGAAGCGTGCCGGGTCGATCCGACCCTGGTCTTCCGCCGCCTGCCGGCCGCGGAGCTCGATTTCGATCTCGAAGCCGAACGGATGATGCTGGCGGTCGCCGGAATGCGCGCTTCCGAACGGGTCGAGCGGGTCGAAGGCCGGGCCGCGACGCTTTCTCGGCATCCGCTCTCTCATCCGATCTCCCGCCGACTGCGCGGCCAGGGCCTGCGCTGGGCGCTCGCCGCGGGTCTCGCCGGGGCGTCCCTGCTGCTGGGCGGCCGGGGCGAGTGGGCGGCCAATCCCGCCGATTCCGCCGGCCGGCCGCAGGACGCGGCCCCTCTCGCAGCATCGGACGGGGCGGGCGGGGGCGGGGCGATGCCGGCCCGGTTCGAGGCTCCCGCCGCGGTCGAATCGGCGGTCGAAGATCTGGGCCGGCCCGATGCCCGGATCTACCAGCTCGACGGCGAACGGCTCTCGGTCGTGATGATCGTCGACGAGAAGCTGGATGTCTGATTCGCCGCTTCGTCGAGACGACAGGGCGGGTCTTCCAGTAAAATTTCAGGACCGACCGAAAGTATCCTCTATGAACCTCCGTCGCCGTTTCGTCGCGGGCCTGCTCCTGGCCGTCGCCCTGCCGCTCGCGCAGCATGCGCTGGGCTCCGGCCGGGCCTCCGCGCAAACGGCGGCCCAGGGCCAGGCGCGGCGGCCGGTCTCGGCGGCGTTGTCCGGCGGGTCCGGGTCTCCGGGGCTCACCCTCCACGCCTATACCTTCGTGCATCAGCCGGCGAGCGAGGCCCTGGCCTTGATTCATCCGCTGCTCTCGGAGCGCGGCACGGTGGAGCTGCAACCGGCCGACAACACGATCGCGATCCGCGACACCCGGGCGGTGATCGCCCGGATCATGCCGCTGCTGCGCGCATTCGATCATCCCGTCCGTGGGCTGTCGGTCGAGGTGATGATCGTCAAGGCGAGCCGGGCGGTAATGTCGCCGCCGGTCAGCCATTCGGATCTCCCTCCCGATCTGACCCGCCGCCTGCGCAGCCTGCTGCCGTACGACATCTACGACCTCGCGGCGCGCGCCGACCTCGCCACCTCGGAAGGGGAGGCGGTCGCCTACGATCTGGGCCAGGATTTTCAGGTGAGCTTTAGGGTCGGCACCGTCCATGCCGATCGCAGCATCCGGCTCGCCGAGTTTCTGGTCCGGCGCTCCGGCCGGGGCGTCGGGGCTGCGGCCAAGCCGAAGCCGCTGATCTTCACCAATCTGAACCTAGCCCTCGACCAGAACATCAGCCTCGCGCTCGCCAAGAGCGAGGAGAGCCGCGAGGCGCTGATGATCGTCTTGACGGTTCGCGCAGTCGATCGGGAGCCCTAGACTCTATGCAGTTCGTCTGTCGGGTCGGGACTCCGGACGGCCGGGTCATCGAGGAGATGGTCGTCGCAAGCGACGAGGCCGCCCTGCGCTCGGAGCTGACCAAGCGCGGCCTGCATCTGTTCGAGGCGCGGCGGCGCGGGCTGCCGGCGAGCGCGGGTACCCGGGGGATCGGCTCGCGCCTGGGCCGGCGGAAGAAGATCGCCGTGCAGGAGTTTCTGGTCTGGAACCAGGAGCTGGCTGCGCTGCTCAAGGCCGGCCTGCCGCTGCTCCAGGCGCTCGACCTGATGCTCGAACGGATGCAGAACGCGACGTTCCGCGAGGTGCTGGGCGACATCCGCGACCGGGTGAAAAGCGGCGAGGAGCTGTCCGACGCCTTCGCCATCCACGGCGAGCTGTTCCCGCGGCTCTATCCTTCCGCGCTCAAGGCGGGCGAACGAAGCGGCGAGCTCGAACAGGTGATCCGCCGTTTCGTCCGCTACCTGAAACTGGTGCTCGATGCGCGCAAGCGGGTGATCTCGGCGCTGGTCTATCCGGTGGTCCTGATTTGCCTGTCGATCGCGATGATCGCGGTGATGGCGGTCTTCGTCGTGCCGAAGTTCGAGGTCTTTTTCGCCGACATGGAGGTCGAGCTGCCACTGATCACCCGGATCACGCTCGGCCTCTCCCATTTTCTCAATCAAAAAACGCTGTTCGTCTGGCACTGGGCGTGGATCCTGCTCGGGGTCATTGCGCTGGGGATCTCGCTGCGCAAGTATGCGCAGACCCCGGCGGGCCGAATCCGGGTGGACGGCTGGCGGCTGCGCATCCCGTTGCTCGGCCCCGTGTTCCACCGCTTCGCCCTGTCGGAGTTCTGTCGCTCGCTCTCCACCCTTCTGACCGGCGGAATTCCGCTGGTTCCGGCGCTCGAAATCGCTACCGCGAGCGTCTCCAACGCGGCGGTGCGGGCGAAAATCGAGCCGCGCATCCAGATGGTGCGCGAAGGGCGGCCGTTCCACGCCGCTTTGGAAGACAGCGGCGTGTTCACCGACATGTCGATCGACATGGTAAAAGTCGGCGAGGCGACCGGCGCGCTCGACGAGATGCTCTCTTCCGTCTCCGATTTCCTCGACGAACAGGTCGAGGTGCGGATGCAGCGGTTGCTCTCGCTGGTCGAGCCGATGATGCTCGTGTTCATGGGGATCATCATCGGACTGCTGTTGGTGTCGATCTATCTGCCCATGTTCAGCTCGCTCGGTCAGAGCAAGTTCTAGTCGTTTGGACGCTTTGTCGGTCTCCTGCGTTTCTAGGTTCGAGGTGAAGGAATGGTAGTGGCGAACGTCAAACCGATGGTCGAAGACAAGCCGCTCTCGGCCGAGACGGTCGAGCAGGCGCGCGAACGGATCGCCCTGGAGCGCCAGGAGGCGGAACAGTTCGCGGCGCGCTACGGTCTCGAGTTCGTCGACATGACTCATTTCCGGATCGAGAACGACCTGTTCCGGAAAGTTCCGTTCGAGCTGATGCTGCGCTACGGCTTCCTCCCCTCCGAGCAACTCGCCGGCCGGCTCGCGGTGGTGATGGCCGACCCGTCCGACGTGGTGAAGATCGACGAGATGGAGCTGCTGCTCGGCCAGCCGGTCGAAGTAAGGATCGGCGTCCGCTCGGCGATCGACGAGATCCTCCAGAAATCGGAGAGCACCCAGCGCGTTCTCGACGAGGCGAGCGAGGATTTCCGCATCCAACTGGTGCAGGAGGACGAGGACGGCGAGGAGATCCTGTCGATCGACCGGATCACCTCGGATACCAGCCCGATCATCAAGCTGGTCGACTCGACCATGTTCAACGCCATCCAGCGCCGGGCGAGCGACATCCACATCGAGTCGCGCGACAACGAAGTGATCATCAAGTACCGGATCGACGGCGTGCTCTACCAGGCGATGGAGCCGATCGACAAGCGCCACCACCAGACGATCATCAGCCGGATCAAAGTCATGTCCGAGCTGGACATCGCGGAAAAGCGCATCCCCCAGGACGGCCGTTTTCGCCTGCGCATGAAAAGCCGGACGATCGACTTCCGCGTCTCGATCATCCCGTCGGTCCACGGTGAGGACTGCGTCATCCGAATCCTCGACAAGGAGTCGATGAACAAGGAGTTCAAGAACCTCCGGCTGGAGATCCTGGGCTTCGACGACGAGACGCTGCGCAAGGTGCGCAAGTTCATCCGCGAGCCGTACGGCATGGTGCTGGTCACCGGCCCGACCGGCTCCGGTAAGACCACCACGCTCTACGCCTGCCTCTCCGAGATCCAGACCTCGGAAGACAAGATCGTCACGATCGAGGACCCGGTCGAGTACCAGCTGCGCGGCATCACCCAGATTCCGGTCAACGAGAAGAAGGGGCTCACCTTCGCCCGCGGCCTGCGCTCGATCCTGCGCCACGATCCGGACAAGGTGATGGTCGGCGAGATCCGCGACGAGGAGACGGCGCAGATCGCGATCCAGTCGGCGCTCACCGGCCACTTGGTGTTCACCACGGTGCACGCCAACAACGTGGTCGACGTGCTCGGCCGGTTCCTCAACATGAACGTCGACCTCTACAACTTCGTCTCCGCGCTAAACTGCGTCCTCGCCCAGCGTCTGGTGCGTAAGATCTGCGACCATTGCAAGGTCCCGGCGAAGCCGACCCGGCTGATCCTCGAAGAGAGCGGCCTCGATCCGGCGGTCTACGGCGATTTTACCTTCTACGAGGGAGTCGGCTGCATCGAGTGCAACGGCACCGGGTTTCACGGCCGGCTCGCGGTCTCCGAGCTGCTCGATCTGTCGGATCACATCCGGGAGTTGATCCTGGACCGCCGGCCGGCCTCGGAGATCAAGCGCGCGGCCAAGGAGGAGGGGATGACCTTCCTTCGCGAATCGGCGCTGGAAAAAGTTTTTCAGGGGGTCACGACGTTGCGCGAAATCAACAAAGTCACTTTCGTCGACTGAGTCGACTGAAAAAGTCGAATCGAATGGGCGAAACCTCCATCCCCCTCTGGCGACGGGTCCTCGGCTTCAGTCCGATGCCGGTGCCCTCGCACGTTTTCGCGCTCGACGGCGAACGGCTGCGCTACGCCCACCTGCCGCGCCAGGGCGAGACGTTTCGTTTCCGTTCCTACCGCCAGACGCCGCTTGCCCACGACACGTTTCTCGCCGGTCCGCTCGGCGGCCCTCTGCGCGATGCGCGCGGCTTCTCCGACAAAGTGGCGGCCCTGGTTCGCACTCTCAAGGAGGGCGGAACGGCGGTCAGAGCGGCCTCCCTGGTGGTGCCGGACGGCTGGCTGCGGGTGGTGTTCACCGAATCGGGCGACCTGCCGAGGAACGCCGCCGCGATCGACGAGGTGTTGCGTTGGAAGCTGCGGCGCCTGGTGCCCTTCCGGGTCGACGACCTGCGGTTGAACGCGACCGAGGTGATGCCGCTCGCCGGGCAGGAAGAGCCGCGCCGGCTGCTGCTCGGCTTCGCGGTCGAAGCCCTGCTCTCCCAACTCGAAGAGGCGTTTTCCGCCGCGGGCGTTCGGTTGGGCCTGATCACCAACGCGAGCCTGGCGCTCGCCTCGGCGCTCGACGGCCCGGCTCGGGGCGGCGCCGCCGAGCGGGCGGAGCTGTCGGGCCTGGTGCTCGCCGACTCCGGCTCCTACACCCTGGTCTTCCGCCGCGCCGGCGAGCCGGTCCTCCATCGCTTCAAGGCGTTTGCCACCTCGCTGCCCGACGACGCGCGTTCCGGGCTGGTCGAGCGCGACCTGCGCCTCACCCGCAACTTTCTCGACGAGCATTTTCCCGGCGAGCCGCACGGCCAGCTGGTGCTGGTGGCGCCGGCCGAGCTCGAACCGCTCTGGGTCGATCTGGTCGATCAGGGATTGGGCTTGAGAGCCGTGCCGCTCGACGGCCGCCAGCTGCCCCCCGTACGGGCCGAAGAGACGACCGCGCCGTGGCGCGACCTGGCGCCGCTGCTCGGAGCGGTCCGCATGGAGGTTTCGTGAGCGTCCCGCGTCGCAGCCGTGAACCGCTCGATCCGTTGAACCTCGCCCGGCGGCCGTTCGCCAACGGGCGTCCCGTGGTGCGGGTCTCGGTGCTGCTGGGTCTCCTCGGCGCCCTGCTCCTGGTCAGCAACGTCGCCGGCTACTGGCGCTATCTGGCGGACTCCGAAGCGATGCGGGCCGAGCGCGGCCGGGTGGCCGCCCAACGCGAACAGTCCGAACGGCGAATCGGCGACCTGGCCCGCCAGCTTCAGAGCTACGACCTCGATCGGCAGAACCAGCAGGTGGAGTTCCTCAACCAGCGGATCGCCGAGCGGACGTTCTCGTGGAGCACCCTGCTCGACCGGTTGGCGCGCGAGCTGCCGAGCGATGTCCGGCTTCTCTCGCTCACTCCCGCGAGCAACTCGGCGAAAGCCAAATCCACTTCGGCGGCTGTCGCGGCCAAGAAGCAGAGCCTCGGCGATCGGATTCCTCTGGTGATCAGCGGCGAGTCCAAGAACGTCCCGGCGATGCTCCAATTCGTCGACCACCTGTTTGCCCGGCCTGAGTTTCTCGATCCGAACCCGCAGAACCAGCAGGAGGACGAGCAGGGGTTTATCAAGTTCAAGCTGAGCGTCGACTACCTGCCCCAGGTGGCCGCAGGCGAGGCGACGATTCCCTCCTCATTGGCTCCGCCCGCACCGGGCGCGCCGTTGAGCGGCGGGAACGCGAAGGCGACGACGACCGCGGGAGGGGAGCGATGAAGAGCCCGGAACGCGTTTGGCGCGAACGGGCCTGGGTGTGGGCTCCGGCGCTGATCTTCTTCATGGTCAACCTGGTGGCGTTCGGGATCTATCGCCTCGGCTATGCGAATCGGGTCGGGGACTTGGAGGAACGTCTCGCCGCCGATCGCTCCGAGCTGGAAAAGCTGACCGAGCGGGAGCACGTGGTGGCCGCGGGTGTCGAGCGGGCGCGGGCCAGCCGGACGGGCATCCGCGAGCTCTACCAGGACCGCTTTTCGACCCGCAAACGCCGGTTGACCCAGATCATCGCCGAGGTGCAGAACCAGGCGAAGAGGGCGGGCCTCGATCCCAAAGAGATCACCTATCCGGAAGAGCGGATCGACAATTTCGGCCTGGTCCGGCGGTCGTTCATCTTCTCGGTCGGTGGGACCTACTCGGCGTTGCGCCGCTTCTTCGACCTGCTGGAGACCGGCCCCTCCTTCGTCACCATCGAAGAGGTGAACCTGGTTGCCGCCGAGGCGGACCAGGCCGGCGCGGAGCTGCGCATGGAGCTCAAGCTGTCGACGCTCTTCGCCCAGGACGAAAACAACCCGTTCGCGACGCCTTCCCGGCCCGCGGGCGCGCCCGCCCCATCGCGCGGCGTGAAAACCCCGGCCGACATGGCGCTCGCCGCGCCGCAGAAGCCGCGCGCCGGAGGTGACGAATGAGCTCGCAACGGCAGCGCTGGATGCTCGGAGCGCTCGGTCTGCTGATGCTCGCCCTGATCGTGCGCTACGTGCCGTGGTCCGGCGATGAAGAGGCGCTCGGTCCGGCGCCAGCCCGCATCGGCTCCGCGGCGGCCAACGCGGCCGACTCTCCCGACGCGGTGGCCGAGCTGGCCCTCGGGTCGCTCTCGCAGGTTCCGCACAGCGCGCCGGTCGGCCGCGATCCGTGGCGCTACTACGTGCCTCCCCCGAAGCCTCCGCCGCCGCCGCATGTGGCGACCAAGGAGGAGCTTGAACGGGATCGCCTGGCTTTGGAGCAGGCGGCGCGCGAGGCCGCGGAACGGCAGCGCTTGGCGGCCGAAGAGGCCGCGCGGCCGAAGCCGCCGAAATTCACTTTCAAATACCTCGGCAGTTTCGGCCCCAAAAATCGGCCGCTGGCCGCGTTTTCCGACGGCAAGACGATCCTCAACGTCCGCGAGGGCGACGTCATCCTCTCCAAGTTCCGGGTGGCGAAGATCGGTTACGAGTCGGTCGACATCAAATACCTCGAATTTCCCGACGAGCCGGCGCTACGCCTGGCCGTCGGTCGTTGAGCGTCAAATTCTCTAGGAGCACGCGATGCGCGGATGCCGGACCCTCTTGCTCGCCTCGGTCGTACTCGCGACCGGCTGTACGAGCTATCGAAACTATCGGGAGGCGGAGATCGCTTCTCAGCTCGGCCGCTGGGACGACGCCGTGGTCGCCTATTTGAAAGCATTGGAGAGCGACCCGTCCAACTTGAGCATTCGAACCGATCTGCTCCGCGCGAAGATCCACGCTTCCCAGGATCATTTCAAGAAGGGAAAGGATTTTCGCGCCGCGGGCGTGCTCGATCGGTCGTTGATCGAGCTGCAGCAGGCGGTCCAGCTCGATCCGACCAACCAATATGCCCAGGCTGAGCTGGAAGGCGTCCGCCGGGCGCTCGTGGCGCAGAACCGCGAGACTCCGACCCTCGACGAGCTGAAGGCGAAGAACCGCGGCACCCGGCCGCAGCCGCCGCAGCTCAATCCGCGCAGCAACCAGCCGATCTCGCTCGATTTCCCGCAGCCGGTGTCGATCTTCGACATCTACCGCGCGCTCGCCAAGGCCTATGGCATCAACGTGCTGTTCGATCCGAACCTGAAAGACCAGGAGATCGCGATCGAGCTCAAAGACGTGACGGCGCAAAACGCGCTCGAAGTCCTGATGCGCTCGGCCGGCCACTTCTACAAGGTGCTCGACGAAGGGACCATCCTGATCGCCGCCGATACGCCGCAGAACCGGCGTACCTACGAGGATCTGGTGATCCAGACGTTCTTCCTGTCGAACGCCGACGTCAAGGACATGACGACCATCCTGCGCAGCCTGATCGACGCACGGAAGATCGCCACCAACGAGAGCTTGAACGCGATCATCCTGCGCGACACGGCGGACAAGGTGAAGGTGGCGGAAAAGATCATCGAGGCCAACGACAAATCGAAGGCCGAAGTGGTGGTCGACGTCGAGCTGCTCCAGGTCAACAGCGGCCGCCTGCGCGAGCTGGGCATGGCGCTCAGCTCGACCTCGATCACCCAGAGCCTCGACCTCGGCGGCACCGGCACCACCTCGCCGAAACTGCGCTTGTCGGATCTCCAGTACCTGAACCAGAGCAACTGGGTGCTTACGATCCCCAACTTCCTCTACAACTTCGTCAAGACCAACAGCGACGCGCAACTCCTCGCGAAGCCGCAGCTGCGGATCACCGAAGGCGAGAAGGCGAGCTTGACGATCGGCGATCGGGTCCCCATCCCGCTCACGCAGTTCTCGGCCCAGACGCCGGGCCAAGGCGGTCTGATCACCGCGCCGATCACCTCGTTCCAGTACCAGGACGTCGGCATCAAGCTCGACATCGAGCCGCGCGTCCACCACAACCGGGAGATTACTCTCAAGGTGAAGGTCGAAGTTTCCGACATCAGCCGGGAGATCCAGGCGGCGGGCGGCCAGTCGCAGCCGGTCATCGGCACCCGGACGATCGACACCAAGATCCGGTTGAAGGATGGCGAGACGAACTTCCTCGCCGGCCTGCTCCGCACTGACGAGAAGTCTTCCGAAAGCGGCATTCCCGGCCTGTCCGAGATCCCCGTGCTCGGCCGGCTGTTCTCCAACAAGAAGGGCGAAAACCAGCGCCAGGACGTGATCCTGACGCTCACGCCGCACATCATCCGGAACGCCGAGATCACCGAAGACGACCTGCTGCCGATCTGGGTCGGCACCGAGGCGAACATCTCGTTCCGGGGCGGCAGCCCGCGCATCGAAGGGACGGAGGAAGGTCCGTTCGACGGCGACGCCGGAACGCCCGAAGAGATTCAGGACGTGATCCGCCGCCGTCTGCAGCAGTTACCGCGTGGCCTGCGGCCGGAGGACGGCCCGCAGGGCCTCGCCGGAGTGGCCGTGCCGCAGGATCAACCGCAGGTCCAACCGCCGCAGCAACCGCAGTTCGCCCCGACGCCCACAGGGCCCAGCGACATCTTCAAGCAGCCGGAGACCAAGGAGCCTGCCGAGGAAGAACCGCCTCCGGGGGTGTCGGACCTGGAGCGCCAGGCCGACGAGCTGATCGCCGCGGCCCTCTCGGCCGACGGACAACGCGTCCTGGTCGCCCGTCGCAAAGCCGCGGCGGACACTGCAGCCGCGGCGGACACTGCAGCCGCGGCGGACGCGGCAAATACCAAGCTCGCGGCGGCCTCGTTTTCCGGCGTTGCGACCAACGGCGAGCCGGCGGTCAAACTGTCCCTTTCGCCCGAACGGGCACAGGTCCGGATGGGCGACCGGTTGACCCTCACGCTCGACGTCGCGGCTTTGGTGCCGGTCGGGCACCTGCCCGTTAGACTGCAATTCGATCCGGCGGTGCTCAAGGTCGAGCGGGTGGAGGCCGGCGATTTCCTTGGCGATCCGACCCGCTCCCAGGTGCTTTCCGACAGCTCGCACCCCGGCGAATTGGTGCTCGGCGCGAGCCAACTCGGCGGCGGGCCGGGGGTCGCGGGATCGGGAACCGTGGCGCGGATCATCTTCCGCGCCGTGGGCGAGGGCTCCTCGGCGGTCTCATTCGTGCAAGGGGAAGCCAAGGACCCGGGACTGCGGCAGATCGGTCCGGTCCGCCTCCGTCCGGCCGAGGTAACGGTCGGCGAGGGGGGGGACGGACGGGATGGACGCGGCGGCCACGATCGCGAGCCCCCTGCGGTACCGCTGGCGCTTGTTCCCCCCGCTCCGAAGGCGGGAACCGCGCCGCGCGAGCCGCTGGCGAATTCGCCGGTGGGACGCGGTTTTTGATCCATAGCGAAGGAGATTGACCATGCGCACGATCGATCGCAGGACCGCCGGCTTTACCCTCGCCGAACTGGTGACGGTGGCCGCCGTGCTCGCGATCCTCGCCGCGGTCACCCTGCCGATCGCCAAGTTCGCTTCGAAGCGCAGCAAGGAGCTCGACCTGCGCCAGGATCTGCGCGAGATGCGCTTTGCGATCGACGAATACAAGCGCTACAGCGACGCCGGGCTCATTCCGGTCGACCTCAATACGGACGGCTATCCGAAGAAGCTCGAAATCCTGGTCGACGGGGTGGACATCGTCGGTCAGATCAATAAGAAGGCGAAGTTCCTGCGCCGCGTTCCGGTCGATCCGATGACCGGCAAGGACGAGTGGGGTTTGCGCAGCTACCAGGACAAACCCGACGAAACGTCATGGGGGGGCGAAAACGTATACGACGTGTTTTCGCAATCCGAAGGCGTCGGCCTGAACGGAGTTCCTTACACCAAGTGGTGAGCCGTCTATGATGAAAATGCCTGCGCGAAAAGAATCCGGCTTCACCCTTCTCGAGCTGATCATCGTGATCGCGATCATCGGCATTCTGGCGACCATCGCTATGCCCGCATTGCGCCAGGTGCCGCGCCGGGCGAACGAATCGGTGCTCAAGACCAACCTGCGCACCATGCGGGACGTGATCGATCAGTACCATGGCGACCGGGGCACCTATCCGCCGACGCTCGAAGAGCTGGTGACCAAGGGCTACCTACGCAAGGTCCCGATCGACCCGATCACCAAGCACAGCGACACCTGGGTTCTGGTGCTCGAAGAGATCAATCCAGACTCTCCGCCGGCCGAGACCGAAACCGCCGATGGACCGGGGATCATCGACATCCATTCGGGCTCGCCGCTCACTGCCCTCGACGGCACTCCCTATGCGGATTGGTAATCGGTTGCGGGCCGAGATCGGGATGGCGCGATGAAAATCCGTCACCAAGGCGCAAACCGTGCCGAGGCCGGCTACAACCTGGTCGTTCTGCTGGTTGCGATCACGGTCCTGAACATCCTGATCGCGGCGTCGCTGCCGCTCTGGAGCCGGATCATCCAGCACGACAAGGAAGAGGAGCTGATCTTTCGCGGCCTGCAATACGCCGAGGCGATCCGCATCTTCCGTATTCGCTTCCAGCGCGCGCCGGTGCGAATCGAAGAGCTGCTGGAGTCGAAGCCGCGCTGCATCCGTCAGCTGTGGAAAGACCCGATGTCCAAAGACGGCAAGTGGAAGGTCCTTTATGAGGGCGTCCTACAGCCTCCCGGCTCGCTCACTCCGCAGGCACCGGGCGAAGAAGGCAAAGGCGGCGAGGGATCCGACAAAGGCAAAGATCCCGGCAAGGGGAAGGATCCCGACTCGGGAGACGCCGGGAGCTCCGGCGATGATTCCGAAGGGGGCTCCGGGTTCCTGACGACGGAAAAAAAGGAACAGTTGACGATTGGACCTATCGAAGGGGTCGCGAGCAAGAGCAACAAGAAGTCCGCGATGATCTGGTTCGGCCAGGAACGCTACGATCAATGGCAGTTTCGCTGGACGCTCGTGGCGCAGCAGAAAAGCTTCGTGATTTCCGTGGAGGGGGCACCGCCCACCCCTCAAGGCGAAAACATCCGCTGGCTCGGCCGGCCCTGGCCGAAATGGCTGGGGATTCAAAACGGACCGCCGGGCGTGCAGAACCCGCCGAGCGGCTTGCCGGGGATCGGTCTGCCGGGCGGTGGCATCCAGCCGTCGCCGAATCCGGCCCCCGGTGGCGAAGGTGACGGTGGAGCTTTCGGTGTCCCTAAAGGACTGCCTGAAAACCCCAACGACCCGCCTCCCTCTTGAGGCAAGGCGACTCTTTGGCTCCAGTCCGCTTCCGTCGCGCTCCCGAAGCGCGCGATCTGCCTCCGCCCGCTCCGGCCTCCCCCGGCAGCTCGGGGTATGACCTGCGTTCCGCGGTTAGCGAAGAGCTGGTCCTCGCCCCCGGAGCCCGCGCGCTGGTGCCGACCGGTCTTTTCCTCGAAATCCCTCTCGGTTGGGAGGCTCAGGTCCGACCGCGTAGCGGTCTGGCGCTACGCCACGGGGTCGGCATCCTGAATGCCCCCGGCACGATCGACAGCGACTATCGGGGCGAGGTCGGGGTGATCCTGATCAATCAGGGCGCCGAGCCGTTCACGGTCCGTCGCGGCGATCGCATCGCCCAGCTGGTCTTCGCCCGGGTCGAGAGCGTCGAATGGCGGGAGGTGGACGTGCTGGACGAAAGCGATCGCGGTTCCGGGGGATTCGGCTCGACCGGTCGGTCATAATGCCCGCATGCGCGGGCCTCGAAACCTCTCTCTCCCGGCCGCCCTGGCCGTACTCGTCTCTCTCTTTCTCGCCGGCTCCTGTCGAACGGTTCCCGCGCCGCCGCTCGGCGCTCCCTCAATCACCGGCTCCGGCCGCGTCGTTCTGATCTCTTTGGACGGCGCCTCCTCCGTCGAGCTCCGTCGCCTCTACCGGGCGGGAGAGCTCAAGGCCGGAGGATTCTCGCGCTTCTTCGAGGAGGGCCAGGTCGCTTCGTCGCTCTCGCCGGTCGATCCGACGCTTACCGCGGTCAACCACATCTCGCTCGCCACCGGATTTCCTCCCGCCGCGACCGGGATCATCAGCAACAGCTTCCATCTCGCCGGTTCCCCCTGGGGCGAGAAGGTGAGCGGATTCTCCGCGCCGATCGCTACCGAGACGCTCTGGGAGGCGGTAAAGCGGCAGGGCCGGCGGGTGGGGGTGTGGACCTTCCCGGGGGCCGACGACACCGGTCCGCGGCGGCAAGGCGATTGGGGGATCATCTACAGGGGAAATGCGTATCCGCCCGAAGTGGCGGCCGATCTCGAACGTCGTGGCCTGATCTGGCCCAATCCGCCGGATGGCGATGCGCTGGAGGCCACCTGGGAGGGCAAGCCGGGTATCGATCTGGCGACCTGGACCGACCAGGCGGTGCGCTTCGGCGATTTCTTCTACGACGGACTCGCTTACGCCGCGGGCCGACCGGATTGGGATCTGATCCTCGGTTACGTCCCGACGATCGATGAGGCGGGCCACGAGCTGCTGCTGGAGGAACCGCGCCAACCGGGGTTTTCTCCGGAGCGCCGCCTCGCCTTCGCCGCCGCCCGCCGACAAGTCTGGCAGGGGGCCGACCGCGGCCTCGCCCGGCTGCTCCAAGCGATCGACCTCGCGGCCACTACGGTCCTGATCGTGAGCGATCACGGCATGACCCCGGTGTTCGCCCGGGTCGACCCCAATGCGCTGTTGCGCGATGCGGGTTACGCGAAGCTAGGGCAGGACGGCCGCGTCGAGCCCGCGGCGTCCAAGGTCCTCGCGATCAGCAGCGGCGGCGTGAGCCAGATCTATCTGGCCCCCGGGGTTCCCCCGGACGAGCGGGCGAAGATCCTCGCCGATTTGTCTCAGCGCTTCGCCCGACTCAAAGTCCAAGGCCGGCGTGCGATCGACAAGGTCTTCGGCCACGACCAGCTCGGACAGCTCGGGCTGGACCACCCGAACAGCGGCGACCTCGTGCTGTTCGCCGGATCGGGAATCACCTTCGCCGAAAAGCCGATCCCGGGCGGAGCCATCAGCGCGCCGACCGATGTCTACGGCATGCACGGCCATCTCTACCGGGGAGGGGCCGGCGACCGTCGCCTGGCCGGGATCTATCTGGCCCTTGGCCGGGGGGTGAGGAAACAACCGCTCGGCGTGGTGAAGAACACCGACGTGGCGCCCCGGGCGGCGGCTTATCTGGGTATTGAGGCTCCGCGTCGGACGCCGTAAGCTCGAGATCGGAGCAGTAGGGCGGGTGCGCCGCTCGAACCGCTTGATCCTCTCAAGAATGTGGAGGAGAATAGCTATGATGCCGAAGGAGATCTAGCCCTATGAAGACAGTACAGATGACTCTCGACGAATCTTTGGTGCAGGAGGTTGATCACGCCGCTCAAACGCTGGGCACCACTCGTTCGGCCTTCACGCGGGACGCACTTCGCGAAGCGCTCGTCCACTTGCGGGAGAAGGATTTAGAGGCGAGGCACCGGGCGGGGTACGCGCGACACCCCATCCAGCAGGGGGAGTTCGATCTCTGGGAAGGTGAACAGGTCTGGGTCGACTGATGCAGCGCGGGGAAGTGAGATGGTTTCGGTTCGCAAGCCCGGATAAGACCCGTCCGGTGCTCATCCTGACTCGGGACTCGGTTCTCGATTACTTGGGTGAAGTGACGATAGCCCCGATCACGTCTACTGTGAGAGACATCCCCTCGGAAGTGATTCTTACCGATGAAGATGGAATGATTAAGACCTGCGCCGTCAATCTGGACCACCTCCAGACTGTTGCCAAAGAACGCGTCGGAGGGATCCTCACGACTCTCTCCGAATTCCGAATGCGGGAAGTTCGAACCGCCCTGTTGTTTGCTCTCGGCTTCCGCTGAGGACCCCTCTCACCCCTCCCGATGCCGGCCGGGCGTGCTTGCCTTACCCCGCCCCTGGCGGGCGCCAGCCGATGACCTCATAGGGTCGAAGAAGCCGGTTTGGTACAGGGTCGTATCGCAGGGTTGCCTCCAAGCCGAGCCGAGCGGCGAGCCGAGCGAGAAGTTTGCGACGGCCAAGCCCCAGCGCCAAGGCCTGACGATGAGCGAGCAAAATTAGACGGTTCGGGTCACCGTCACTTCCATCGGGCAAGGCGCCAAGTAATGAAAGCGCCAGCGGCACTACCTCTCTCAGGAGATTCAGGTCGTTCGGCGGAATGGTGTCTTTGCGAACTGCGATCACGACGGCGAAGAAGAAGACCGGGCTGAAGGCAAGCTGCTGAGCCCAATAGACCTCCGCTCGAGGTTCCGCAGCGCGGAGTTCCTCGAACATTTGGTTGAGGACTGGCTGCCAGTTCGAGGAACCCACCGACTCACTCTTCCTAGATCTGCCTCAGTTTGAGTGCGTCCATTTAGAATCTCGGCCGTCCGATTGTAGTGGCGGCGGGCAGGGCCGGCAAGCAACGGGACCTGCCACCCTCAACCATCCCGATGCCGGGCCGGGCGCGCTTTTCGTTGCAACGCCAACCGGTCCGTCCGTGCTTTGGCCAGCTCGCGGAAGGCTTGATCTCTTCCGCTCAGGTATTGCGGCGGCCAGGTTCCCGTGCGGGCGCCGTACGAGGCTGCCGCTTGGTTGGCGAAGGTGGGATTCCAGAGGTGGGGTCGGGCGAGGGCGACCAGGTCGGCGCGGCGGGTGTGTAGGAGGGTGTTCACCTGGGCGGGTTCGGTGATCGCGCCTACGGCCATCGTCGCCATCTTCGAGACGTTCCTGATCGCCTCGGCGAATTGGGCTTGGAACATTCGGCCGTAGATCGGTTTTTGCTCCGGCACGGTCTGGCCGGCGGAGACGTCGATCAGGTCACAGCCCGCGGCGCGGAACACCTCGGCGATCGCGAAGGTGTCGTCTTCGGTGATTCCGCCTTCCAGCCAGTCGGAGGCCGAAATGCGCACGGACATGGGCCGCTCTTCGGGCCAGGCGGCGCGCATGGCGCGGAACACTTCGAGCGGGAAGCGCAGGCGGTTTTCGATCGGTCCGCTGTATTCGTCGCCGCGCCGGTTGGTGAGCGGCGAGAGGAACGAGGCGAACAGATACCCATGCGCGCAGTGTAGCTCCAGGTGATCGAAACCCGCCCGGGCGCCGCGAACGGTGGCCGCCACGAACTGATCGCAGATCTCATCCATCCCCGCGCGGTCGAGCTCGATGGGGGTGGAGGAAACTTCCGGGTAGTAGGGGATCGGGGAGGCCGAGACGACGGGCCAGTTCGCATCGGGCTCCGCGATTGGCACGTCCGCCTCTTCCCAGCCGAGCTGGGTCGATCCCTTCCGCCCGGAATGGCCCAGCTGGAGCGCGATCTTGGCGGGCGAGTGGGCGTGAACGAACTCGACGATCCGGCGCCACTGCGATTCCTGCTCGTCGCTCCAGAGCCCCGCGCAGCCGAGGCTGATCCGCGCGTCGGGCGACGGGCAGGTCATCTCCGTGAACAGCAAGCCCATACCGCCTAGAGCGTGGGAGGAATAGTGAACGAAATGCCAGTCGGTGAGGTCGCCGTCGACCGCCGAATATTGCGCCATCGGCGACATGACCACCCGGTTCATCAGCTCCATACCGCGCAGGCGGAACTTCGTGAACATCGGCGTCGGGCGGGCCTTTCGAGCGTCGAAGCCCGTCTCCCGAAACGCGCGCTCGTACCACTCGGTGTCGACTTTTTCGACGAACGCGGAGTCGCGGAGGATCAGGTTGTCGTAGGTGACCGACTTGGCGCGGCACATCACGACCGCCGCAAACTGCATCGGCTCCATGTCCCACGAGCGGTCCATGTGCTCGAACCATGCGAGCGAGACGTCCGCGTTGTGCTGGATCACCTCGCACGGCACGCGCCGCGCCGCTTCGTACTCGGCGAAGGCGAGCGCCACATCGGTTCCTCCGTGGGCGACGACCGACTCGGACAGAGCGATCGCGCACTCCATCGCGAGCTTGGTCCCCGAGCCGACTGAATAGTGTGCGGAGGCTTTGGCGTCGCCCAAGAGGACGATCTTCCCGTGGCTCCAACGCTTGCACGAGACGCGCGGAAAGCGGCGCCATTGCGAGCGATTGAGCAGCAGGGGATGGCCGGCCAGCTCGTCCGAATACATTCGTTCGAGCACCGCGCGGCTCTGCTCTTCATCCATCGCATCGAAGCCATGGCCGCGCCAGCAGGCCTCGTCCATCTCGAAGATCCAGGTCGAGTGGCTCTGTTCCGATCGCTCGTATTGATAGGTGTGGGCACAGATGATGCCGTACTCCGTCTCGCGAAAGAAATAGTTGAATTCGCCCATCGGCCGGGTCGAGCCCATCCAGCAGAAGCGATTCGCTTTCCACTCCGTCAGCGGCTCGAACGCCTCGCGGAAGTGCTCCCGCACCGGGGAGTTGACGCCGTCGGCCGCGAGGATCAGATCCGAATCCGCGAAGCGGCTTTCGATCTCGGCAGGATCGATGCGCTCGCTGAAATGAAGCGAGACGCCCACCTCTCGGCAACGTTCCTGAAGGATATTGAGCAGGCGCATCCGCGAGATCCCGGCAAAGCCGTTGCCGGCGCAGCGGATCTCGTTCCCCTTGTAGTGAATCGCCACGTCGTCCCAATAGGCGAACGCGTCGCGAATGCGGGCGAACGATTCCGGATCGCGTGAGAGAAACTCGTCGAGTGTCTCGTCGGAAAACACGACGCCGAAGCCGAACGTGTCGTCCGCCTGGTTCTGTTCGTAGATCTCGATCGTCCAATCGGGGCGGGACTTGCTTGTCAGCAGCGCGAAATAGAGTCCGCCCGGACCCCCGCCGAGGACGGTGATTTTCATTCCCGCTCCTCGGTCACCACCGCCGTCCCTTCGATCTCCAGCCGCGCCGCGGGCTCGACCAAGCGGACGATCTGCATCACGGCCATCGCCGGAAAATGCCGGCCAAGAATCTCACGGTAAATCGGGCCGAGTGCCTTCCGATTCTCCAAATACTCGTCCATGTCCACGACGTACCAGTTCAATCGCATCAGATGCCGCGGCTCGGCGCCCCCCGCAACGAGCACGGCGTGCAGATTCAGCAGCGCCTGACGCGCCTGGCCGAGAAAGCCGTCCGCAAACACCTCCCGCTCGTCCCAGCCGATCAGGCCTCCGGTCACTACGATCCGGCCGCTCGCGGCCATGCCGTTCGCGTAGCCTTTGGGAGGGGGCCAACCGGGGGGAAGCAGCGCTCGCGGGCCGCTCATGCGGGATTCCCTTCGGTCCGCGCAATCTCGCGCAGGCGGAAGCGTTGGAGCTTGCCGGTGCCGGTGCGCGGCAGATTCGTAACGAACGCCACGGCGCGCGGGTATTTGTATGGGGCGATCTCCGCCTTCACGTGATCCTGGAGCGCCTTGGTCATCACGGAATCTCCCGCGTGGTCGGGGCGCAGCACCACGTACGCCTTCACCACCTGGCCGCGCTCCGGATCGGGGGCGCCCACCACGCCGCACTCTGCCACCGCGGGATGGGTGAGCAAAGCGGCCTCCACCTCCGGCCCCGCGATGTTGTAGCCGGACGAAACGATCATGTCGTCGGTGCGCGCCTGATACCAGAAATATCCGTCCTCATCCATCGAGTACGAATCACCGGTGAAGTTCCAACCGTCGCGAACGTACGCCTTCTGCCGCCCGTCCGCCAAATAGCGACAGCCGGTCGGACCGCGCACCGCAAGGAGGCCGATCGTGCCGGGCGGAACCTCGCTTCCCGCTTCATCGACCACTTTCGCTTCGTACCCCGGCACCACCCGGCCCGTGGCGCCGGGGCGGATCCCGCCTTGCGGCGAGGCGATGAAGATGTGCAGCATCTCGGTCGAGCCGATGCCGTCCATCAGCTCGATCCCGGTCGCCGCGTGCCAGGCGTCCCAGATCGGTTTCGGGAGCGTCTCTCCCGCCGAAACTCCGATGCGGAGCGAAGGGATGCCGTGCTCGGCAAGACGGGTCACCATGACCCGATAGGCGGTAGGTGCGGTGAAGCAGATCGTTGCGTGATGCCGAGCGATGGCTGGCAGCAGCTCGTCGGGAGTCGCCCGTTCGAGCAGCACGGTCGCGGCGCCCGCCCGGAGCGGGAAGAGTAAAAGACCCCCAAGTCCGAACGTGAACGCGAGCGGCGGCGAGCCGATGAAGACGTCGTTCTCCGTCGCGCGAAGGACGTGCTTGCCATAGCTGTCGCAGGTCGCGAGGAGATCGCGGTGATTGTGGATCGTGCCTTTCGGCTCGCCCGAGGTGCCCGAGGTGAAGCCAACCAGGCAGGGATCTTCGGCCGCGGTGTCGCACGGCACGAACGCCTCGCCCGAAACTTCCGCCATCAGCCGCTCCAGCTCGCCCTCCGATTCTGCCGGGCCATGGCCGAACGAGACGATCCGTTCGAGCAAGGGAGCCGCCTCGCGGGCCTTCTCCAATTCGGCGAGCAGCCGGCCGTCGGAGAGGGCGAGTGCGATCCGCGCCTTTCCGATCAAGATCGCAAGTTCCTTCGCTCGCAGCAGCGGCATGGTCGCGACGACCACTCCGCCCGCCTTCCACACCGCGAGGTGCGCCGCGGCGAGCGTGGGAGTATTCGGTGCGCGGAGCAGCACGCGCCCGCCGGGGATCAATCCGAGCCGCTCGACCAACACCTGCGCGATGCGGTCGACGCGCGATTGCAGATCGCGGTAGCTCCACCGCTCGAACGGCGAGATCAGGCAAAGCCGCTCGCCGCGTCCCGCTTCGACGTGAGAATCGACGAAAGCGGTCGTCGCGTTCAGCCGGTCGGGATATTGGAGGTCGGGAAGGGTGAATAGAAAATCCGGCTGCTCCGCGAGCGCCGGAAGATGGTCGCGAACGAACGTGTCGAGATGCGCTGTGCGAGCCTGCACAGGAGGAGTCATGAGCGGGCCTTAAGCGTCTCGCGGGCGATCACGACTTTCTGCACCTCGGTCGCCCCCTCGTAGATGCGCAGTGCGCGGATCTCGCGGTAGAGCTGTTCGACCTTCGTCCCCTTCTTGACGCCCAAACCGCCGAAGATCTGCACCGCGCGATCGATCACCCGCTGTGCCGCTTCGGTGGAAAACATTTTTGCCATCGCCGCTTCGCGCGTTACCCTGGCCGCCCCTTGATCCTTGGTCCAAGCCGCGCGGTAAACCAAGAGCGCAGCGGCGTCCACTTCGGTCGCCATGTCGGCCAGTGCGGCTTGCGTAAGCTGTAGCTCGGCGAGCGGCGCGCCGAACAGCTGGCGGGTGGAGGACCGGTCGAGCGCTTCGTCCAACGCGCGCCGCGCCAGACCGAGGGCGGCGGCGCCCACTGTGGAGCGGAAGACGTCGAGCGTCGTCATCGCCACTTTGAATCCCTCGCCCGGATTGCCGAGACGGTTCGCGATCGGAACGCGGCAGCCGTCGAACTTAAGAGTCGCAAGCGGATGCGGCGCGATCACCTCGATCCGTTCGGTGATTTCCAATCCGGGCGTGTCCGCGTCGACCAGAAACGCGGAGACCCCTTTGGCTCCGGGCACCTCGCCGGTTCGTGCGAAGACGACGTAGAAGTCGGCGATCCCGCCGTTGCTGATCCAGGTTTTCGTGCCGTCCAGCCGCACGTGCGCCGAGCCGTCGGCCGAGGCGGTGGTCGAAATCGCTGCGGCATCCGATCCGGCATCCGGTTCGGAGAGAGCGAACGCCGCGATCGCCTTTCCGGCCGCAACCCGCGGCAGGTAGCGGCTCTTGATCTCGTCCGATCCGAACAGCGCGATCGGTCCGCTGCCCAGTCCCTGCATCGCGAAAGCGAAATCGGCAAGCCCGTCGCGCCAGGCGAGCGTCTCGCGCGCCAGGCAGAGGGAGCGAACGTCGTACCCCTGGTCCCCCGGAACCGCCGCGCGCAGCCAGCCCGCGTCACCCAAGGCGCTCACCAGGCGGCAGCAGGAGCCATCGACGTCCGTGTGATCGACGAGCGCGGGCAACTCGGCGTCCGCCCAGGCGGAAAGATCGTCCGCCCAGGCGCGGTGCTCCGGCCCGAAGAAGGGCCAGTCGAGAAACGAACGATCGGAGCGGCTTGAAGGGACGGCCACGCGTCAGTTCCCCTCGAACACCGGCTTTTGCTTCGCCGCAAACGCCCGGAACGCGCGGGCGAAATCTTTGGTGGTCATGCAGAGCGCTTGGGCCACCGCCTCGGATTCGATCGAGTCTTCGACCGACATCGCCCACTCGACCTGCAACATTCGCTTGGTCATCGCGTGGGCGAAGCTCGGCCCCTGGGCGATCTCGTGGGCTAGGCTTTGAGCCGCCGCGAGGAGATCGTCCGGCTCGACCAAACGGTTGAAGAACCCCCAACGCTCCCCCTCTTCGCCCGGGAGCGCCCGGCCGGTATACAGCAGCTCGGAAGCTCGCCCCTGGCCGATGATCCGCGGCAGCATCGCGCAGGCTCCCATGTCGCAACCGGCGAGTCCCACCTTGTTAAACAGAAACGCGACTTTCGCGCGAGCGGTGCCGAAGCGTAGGTCGGACGCCATGGCCAAGATCGCTCCGGCCCCCGCGCAGATGCCGTCGATCGCGGCGAGGATCGGCTGCGGGCAGGCGCGCATCGATTTAACCAGCTCGCCGGTTTTCTTGGTGAATTCGAGCAGGCCGACCGTGTCCATCTCGACCAGCGGGCCGATGATGTCGTGAACGTCGCCCCCCGAGCAGAAGTTGCCGCCGGACCCCACGATCACGAACGCCCGGACACCGTTTGAATCTTTGACCGCGGCGCGAAACATCTCGGCAAGCTCGTCATAGCTGCCGAAGGTGAGGGGATTCTTCCGCTCCGGCCGATCGAGCGTGATCGTGGCGACGCGATCCGTAACCGCGAAGCGGAAGTGCTCCGCCTGATAACCGCTAAGCGGCAGGGTCACGCGATTGGCTTTGAGAGCGAGTGTGCTCATGCGGCGGTCTCCCCTTCGAAGGCGCGGCGCGCCGAGGCTTTCCATTTGGCGAGCAGCTCCATCAACTGCTCGGATTCGTGAGTTGCGAGACCGCCGGTCATCTCGACGATCCAACGCTCGTGCGCGGCGGCCATCTTGCGAAACGCGGCTCGCCCCGCGGCGGTCAATCGAGCGACCTGCGCGCGGCCGTCGGTGGGCGACGTCCGCCGCTCGATCCAACCCGCCTCGACCAGCCGCTCGACCAACGCGGTCAGGTTGCCGTTGCTGACCATCATCCGCTTCGACAGCTCGGAAAGCGTCAGCCCCGCCGGCACTTTCGCGAGCTGGGCGAGCAGATCGAAACGCGGCAACGTCTCGCCGAACTCCGCCCGCAACCGGCGGCGGATCGTGGTCTCGACCAACGTCGAACAGGTGAACAATCGAAGCCAAAGCCGCAGCTCCGGATGATCCGCCGCAGGCGCCTGGTCGAGCCGGGTCTCGGCGTCCGGCCTCGCGATCGAATTGGAGATCGAACTGGCGATCAAACTCATCGTCCCGCGGTCTCCCCGCCGTCGATCGCGATCGCCTGACCGGTCACCGATGCCGCCGCTTGGCCGCACAGCCAGACTACCGCAGCGGCGACCTCCTCGGGCTTCACCAACCGCCCGAGCGGGTTGTCGGCCAGAATCTCGCCGAGCAGCTCGTCGTACGGCCGGCCGGTTTTATTCATCGTCTTCTGCAAGCTGCCGCGCACCATGTCGGTCTCGGTATACCCGGGGCAGACGGCGTTCACCGTCACCCCGGTCTTCGCGGTTTCGAGGGCGAGCGTTCGGGTCAGGCCCAACAGACCATGCTTCGCCACCGCATACGCCGCGATGTAGCGCGCGCCTTTGAGCGACGCGGTCGAGCCGACGTTCACGATCCGCCCGAACCCCGCGGCGAGCATTCCCGGCAGCACGAATTTCGAGGTATGAACCGCGGCGACCACATGAACCTCGAACATCCGCTGAAACACCGAGACATCGGTTTTTAAGAAAGGCGCGGTCGAAGCCGATCCGGCATTGTTGACCAGGATCTCGATCGGCCCCCTGGCCTCAACGGCCGCGGAGAGCGAGGAAAGCAGCCCCGGAGGGTCGGTCACATCCGCGGAGACGAAGCCCTCGCCGGAGCCCGCCTCCACCTCCAACCGAAGGGCCGCCTCGTCCCGCCCGAGCAGGGTAACTCGCGCCCCCTCCGCCGCCAGAGCCTTGGCGATCGCCGCCCCAATGCCCCGCGAAGAGCCGGTCACCAAGGCATGCCGCCCGACGAACGAACGTGGGGAAGATTCTGCGGTAGCCATGGCTTCAGCCGCCTTTCCGGTTGTCGAGACGTTTGAAGCTTAAAGGATCGTGGGGAGGTGGGCAAGGCAAGGCCGGACATGGCAGCGCGACAGGTATGCTAAAGTAGCTATGGTTAGAGAGGAGCAAGGAGGTAACCGATGAAAAGAGTCATTCTCATCCTTATTCTCTCCGCCCTCATCTGCGCTTCAGGCTTGCGCGCGGGAACCTTTCGGGAAGCGACGAGAGACGGCATCCCGGGCCAATACATCGTGGTTTTACGCGAAAGCTCCGCGAAGCTCGGTGTCCTATCCAAGGCTTCCCCGTTGCCCACGGTGGCCGAAGCGGCTTCCGGTTTGGCGAAGCGATATGGGATCTCGATCGGAAAAGTCTGGGACCGAGCGCTTCGCGGTTTCGTGATGCAGGGCACCGAAGACGACGCCAAAAGGCTCGCCGCGCATCCCTGGGTGGAAAGCGTGGAGCAGAGCTTCGAGGGCAAGGCGGAGGATCTGGTGGCTTCTCCCGTCAGGAGCTGCTACAGCCTCGACAGCTATCCTTGGGGGTCTTTGGTTGGCAGGCCGGTAACTTCTGCCAGCCCCCAGACGATCACGTGCGTCGACTCCGATCCGACGCACGACCTCGGTTCGACGACCCAGGCGCCTCAGTGTCGTGACAACTGGGGTTTGGACCGGATCGATCAGCGAAGCTCCGTGCGAGACGGTCTCTATACCTTCGACCGCACCGGCCGCGTTCCGGGCGTAACCCATCCCGTGGTCATGTTCCTGGATCTGGGTTTGAATGCCCGGCATCAGGAGTTCATCGGTCTCGACGGGAGAAACCGCGCGGCCGTGATCGACATGTCGGGAGACCGTAGGTGCCCGATCGATTCGGACACCTACGGGCATGGAACGCACGTCGCCTCGATCGCCGCGGGCCGAACCTTCGGCGTCGCGAAGGATGTCGACGTCTTGATGATCAAGGCGACCGACTGCAACCTCGCCTATCAGGCGGATTGGGTGATTTCCGCGTTGAATACCGCGGCCTATCGCAGGCCGGGCGTGTTGAGCTGGAGCGGCGGCAACTCGCAGTTGGTCGTGTCGAACCATGCGATTCGAACCGCCGTCCAAGGTGTGGTGAATTCCGGAGTCGCCGTAATTCAGGCGGCGGGCAATCAGTCGTCGCCGTACGTCATTCCGGGAACCTCGCCCGCGGCTTACCCGACTCAGGTCGAGGATGCCTGTTCCTGGACGTTCGGTTCGGTTCCCGGCGTGATTGTCGTCGGCGGCGTGGATCAAAACGGCTCGCGCTGGACGCGGCATCTTTCCGGCGATCTTGCCGGGAGTTTTTGCCCGCCCCCGAACTGTGTCCCGAGCAACTTCTGCCTTCCGACCGAGTGTCGAGACCAGTTCGGCCGTTGCCTACCTCTCGATTGCGGCTCGAACGTCGGAACTTGCGTTGACCTTTGGGCGCCGGCCGCGAATATTCTGGCGGCCGCGGGTCCGCCGGACGATTCCTTCAGCTACTGCCGGCTGAGCGGAACCTCCATGGCGGCCCCTCACGTCGCAGGAGTCGTCGCCCTATACCTCCAAGCGCACCCAGCGGCCACCCCGGCGGAAGTCGAAGCCGCCCTCAAGTTGAGTGCCACCGCCGGAGTGCTGAATATCAACACGAGCTCCCCGAACCAAATCGGCCCCGGTTCCCCAAACCTGCTGCTCTACTCGAAAGTGCCCTGAGCGGCGGCCCGTTCGACCCAATGTCCCGGTGGCGTGCTCAAGAGAGCACGCCGCCTTTTTTTTGGGGGGGGAAGGCTCCGGTAGAGGTGTCGTGCAGCTCAGTTCGCAAAATAAACGCCGTCACCGTGAAAGAGCAGGAAGCTTTCCGGAACTGAGACATCGGTACCCGGCCTAAACCCCTCGGTTCCCGAATAGGGTCCGCAGCGTCCGGAGCCCATTCCGCCGCTTGCGGACAGCGGTGCGCGGTCCGCGAGGCGAGAATCATCGGTACATTGCACTTGTGCAAAGCGTCCGGGCACCTCTGCGCTAGAAAAATGCACCAATGCAAAACGTCCGCGCACCAGTGCGCTGAGAAAATGCACCGATGCAAAATCCCGGCGCACCTGTGCACTGACGGATTGCACCACTACAAAATCCCGGCGCATAAGTGCATTTCCGGATTGCACCCGTACAAAGTTCCCGCGAACCCGTGCACCGCGCCAGTGCACAACTGCAAAATCCCCGCGCACAGGTGCAATTCGGCGGAGGACCGCTGCAAAACTCGGTTGCACCGGTGATCGATGTACTGTCGGTGGTACTTCCCACGAGAAAGAATCCGCCTCTTCACCTCAGGCCAGGGCGACCGGCTTCAGGATTCGCCTCATCCTCGGCGATCCTATCGTCGAGGATCTCGCGATGCCAGGCCGGTACGCCGGGATCATGCCCAGCCTCACCCAGGCTTAGCCAGATCTCGTCGGCGAACTCGGAGCGCTCTTGGGGCGGAAGATCGAGGACGGATGCGCGGAGTTCGTCTTTGGACAGGATCGCCATGGCCAATATTGTAATCCTAAGGGTCAACAATTGTGCCGATCGGACGCCGAGCCTTCAGACGGCGGATCGACGAGAATTCCCGGCAGTAGGCGGCGTGCCCGAGTGGTCGGGCAAGCCGCCGCACGGTGGAACGGGGGTCCTAGCAGTAGTTCGTCGTGCAGGTGTCCGCGCAGGTGAAGCAGGTGTTGTAGCCGCTGTATTGGCAGTTCTCGGGATAGCAGGTGAAGGATGGACAGTTGTACTGGTTCGACGCTCCGGCGACGTGAACCAACTGGGCACGATCGAGATCGGAGAGAGTTTCGCGATGGAGTACCAACTTCTTGGCTTTGGATCTCATGCTGTAAGTCCTCCTGGGTTGGGCCGGGGTCTGAGTACTCGGGGGCCGAATGCCACGGATGCGGCATCATCTCGGCGTTCCCCGATGGGCAATGCGATCCGGCATCTTCAAGCGTGGGTGTGTTCGACCCCACGAAGAGAGACAACATTTGAGTTCGGCTTGAGATGATTTCCGGGAGCGGTCCTTTCAAACGGCGGATCGGCGACAATCCCTGCCGGTGGCTTCCCGAGATCCTCTGGCCGGCCCACGGCCCCCATCTTTCCTGCACCGGGCGTTCGAGCTCGAAGACGTCGTGCTGGCCGGCTGGTTGCTCGCGCTCGAATCGTTTCTCGCGGCCCGGCTCGATCCCGGGGTTGCGTTCGGGCCGAACGGTTGGCCCTCTCTGCTCGGTTGGACGGTCTTCGGCGCGTTTCTGATCGTCTTCATCAGCCGCGGTCCCGCTGACTCCGACCTGGATCAGGCGCTCATGCGCCGGATGTTCGTGCTGGGTCCTCTCGTCTTTTTCCTTTCGATGCTCGCGCCGCTCACGAACTTCGTGGTGCACAAATACCGCACGGCCGGGGCCAAGCGCCTCGGAAACCCGAGCCCGGTGGCCTGGAGCGGTTGGCCCGGGCCGCCGCTGCCGAACGGACTGCGCCGCTCGCTCGCTCTGCCGTTCACCCTGATGGGCGAGCTTGCCTTCCGCGGTTCGATCGGCAACGAGGTCGATCTATGGCTGGGCGGCAGGACGCCTTCCGAACTGCCGCCTTTTCTCTTTTTCGCCTTGGCCACCCTCGCCGCAACCTACGCCTTCCTGGTGGTCGGCCCCCGAGTGATCGCGGGCAGCGATCTCGCGTGGCGCCCCTGGCTCCTGCGTTTCGCTCTCTACCTGGCGGCCTGGGCGGCCGGCGTGGCCTTTGCCGGTTGAGAATCGCGAGATCAAGAGCTTCAATCATAATCCGCGGGTTCTTCCGAGCGCTCCGCCGCTTTTCTTGGGGGGCGTGTAGGAATCCTACCCTTCCGGTATCTGCGTAGGTCCCTCGTTGATGTTTACGACCGAGGAAGGGAGACTACCTTTACGTGCGGCTTGGTGGGCCCCCTCGACGGTTTGCCCAGGAACGCCAGAAGCCTTTGCTCGCCTTGGGTCGAATCCCTTCGCGTTCGAGGCGGCCGGCTCGCGAGGCGGTCTTTGAATTTTCCTTCCCGGAACGATTCGAAGAGAACCGGGTGGATGTAGTGCTTGCGGCAGACGGCGCGCGTGTTTCCCAGGATTCGGGCGACGCGATCGACGACCGCCACGATGGCTTTTTCCGGCGCCGCCGTTTCCTCTTCGCCCAACTCGGAGAGAGCGACGAGCGCCTCGACGCTGCCGCGCCAGGTGCGGAAATCCTTGGCGGAGCATTCGACTCCGGTCAGGCGGCGCAGGTAGTCGTTCACGTCGGTCGAGGTGACCGAGTGCCGCTCGCCGTCGTCGTCCACGTACTGGAACAGCTGCTGACCGGGGAGATCCTGGCACTGGCGCACGACCCGCGCGAGGCGCGGGCTCTTGATCGACGATTCGTGAAGGATGCCGCTCTTCGCCTTGAACGAGAGCTTGATCTCGTCCCTTTTCGCCACGGCGTGCCGATTGCGCAGGGTTGTGAGACCGAAAGATCCGTTGCTCCGCCGGTATTCCTCGTTGCCGATTCGGGCGCCGGTGAGGTCGAGCAGGCGGACCACGGCCGCCAGCACTTTCTCGCGCGGCAGTCCGGAAATCCGCAGGTCGCGCTTCACCGCGCGCCGCAGCCGGGGAAGAGCGCGGCCAAAATCGGCGAGCCGCGAAAACTTGCTCTCCCCTTGCTTCTCGTGCCAAGTCGGGTGGTAGCGGTACTGCTTCCGGCCCTTGGCATCGCGCCCGGTCGCCTGAAGATGGCCCTGGGGATCCGGGCTGATCCAGACCCTCTCCCACGCGGGAGGGATCGCCAGCGAGCGAATGCGCGCGAGTGCGGCGGCCTCGGCCGTCTCGGTCAGCTTTCGGCCTTTGGCGTCCAGGTAGGCGAAACTCGTTCCGCGGCGCACTCTGCGAATTCCGGGTTCGCTGTCGGTAACGTAAGAGAGGGCGCTCATCGCTGAGGCCCGAGGTGCAACTCGGGTGCCGCGACTTATCGCCGATCCCGCGGGGAGCTTCAGGCAACTGTTTCAGCGAGAGGACTACCGGGACGGTAGAGTCTGCCTCGACGCGCGAAACCCCTCCGCGGCTATACTCCGCGTCCCTTCCGGGTTTTCGAAGCCGGGAAGCCCCCCAAACCCATGAGCAGCCGCCCCGTCCTCCTCAGTTGCGACTCGATCGCCAAACAGTTCGGCGCCCGACCGTTGTTCACCGGTCTGTCGTTCGGTCTGTTCGAGGGGGACCGGGTCGGTCTGGTGGGGCCGAACGGCGCGGGCAAGTCGACGCTGATGAAGATCCTCGCGGGTCTTGAAGAGTCGGACACGGGGACGCGCTCGGTGCGCAAGGGGCTGCGGGTGGGGTACGTGCCGCAGGATCCGGTGTTTTCGACCGACCATTCGGCCGAGCAGGTTCTGGTGGAGGCGCTCGCGGGGCTGCCGCTTGAAGAGTACGAAAAGCACGTGATGGCGGCGATCGCGCTCGGCAAGCTCGGTTTTGCCGATCCGGACCAGGCGGCGGGCACGCTCTCGGGCGGCTGGCAGAAGCGCCTGGCGATCGCCCGCGAGCTGGTCCGCGAGCCGGACGTGCTGCTGCTCGACGAGCCGACCAACCACCTCGACCTCGAAGGGATCATCGAGCTGGAAGGGCTGCTCGCCTCCGAGCCGCGGGCGTTCGTGGTGGCGAGCCACGACCGGTACTTCCTGGAGAACGTGGCGCGGCGGATGATCGAGCTGGACCGGGTCTATCCGGAAGGGCTGCTCCAGGTCGAAGGCACCTATTCGGACCTGCTGGAAAAGCGCGACGAGGTACGGAAAAACCAGGCCGAGTACCAGGAGTCGCTCGCCAACCGCGCCCGGCGCGAGATGGAATGGCTGCGCCGCGGCCCGAAGGCCCGGACCACGAAATCGAAATCGCGCATCCAGGAGGCGAACCGCCTGATTGGCGAGCTGGGCGAGATCGAGCAGCGCACGGCGGAATCGACGGCGAGCATCGATTTCGCCGCCTCGGGCCGGAAGACCAAGCGCCTGTTGATCGCGACCGGCATCGGCAAGAGCTACGGCGACCGGACCGTGATCGACGGGATCGACCTGTTGATCCGGCCAGGTACCCGCCTCGGACTGCTCGGTCCGAACGGCAGCGGCAAAACCACCCTCCTGTCGTTGCTCGCCGGATTGATCGAGCCCGACCAGGGGGAGATTGAACGCGCGCCGTTCTTGAAAGTCGTCCTGTTCGAGCAGAGCCGCGAGACGCTCGACCGCAATCTGACGCTCCGCCGGGCGCTCGCGCCAGAAGGGGATTCGGTCGTCCACCAGGGGCGCGAGATCCACGTCGCCGCCTGGGCGAAACGGTTCCTGTTTCGCACGGAGCAGTTGGAGACGCCGGTCTCCCGCCTGTCGGGGGGAGAGCAGGCGCGGATTCTGATCGCCCGGCTGATGCTGCGGCCGGCCGACCTGCTGATTCTCGACGAGCCGACCAACGACCTCGACATCGCGACGCTCGAAGTGCTCGAAGAGAGCCTGCTCGAATTTCCCGGCGGGCTGGTTCTGGTCACCCACGACCGCTATCTGCTCGACCGGGTCTCGACTGAGATCCTGGCGCTCGACGGCAAAGGGGGAGCCCGTACCTTTGCGGACGTCGCCCAATGGCAGGAGCAGAAGGACACGGTCGAACCGTCGAGACCGGCGGGGGTTGGGCCGCGGGCTTCCCAGGCGCCCCCGAAAGGGGCTCCCGCCACACCGGCCGCCGCCTCAAAATCCGCCGCCAAACGCCTGACGTTCGCCGAGCAGAAGGAATGGGATCGGATCGAGAACGACGTCCTCGCGGCGGACGAGAAGCTCCGCCGAAGCGAAGAGGCGGTCGCCGATCCCAAAATTGCCTCGGACGCCGCGGAGCTTGCCGCCCGCTGCACCGCCCTCGATGCCGCCCGGGCAGAGACCGAACGCCTCTACGCCCGCTGGGCGGAGCTAGAGGCGAAGCGGAACGGGTAGGGTACCTACCGCCCCCAATTCACGATCGTCTCCGCCGCGCGGGCGAGGACCGCCGCCCCGCCTCCGATTTCAGTCTGCGCCGTGGCCGGTCGTCCTTCGAGGCAGATCCGGGCGCCGTTGGCGACCCGGGATAGAGCGCTCCGGATCTCGGTTTCCAGCCGGGGCTCCGGCGCTTCCGGAAGGTTCGCGGCCAGCCGTTCGGTCGCCACCTGGAGGGGATAGCAGACGTTTCGCGAGCCGCGGCCGATCGCGGAGCGCAGGGTCTGGAGCGTTTCGGCGACGAAGCGGGCGAACGGCGGCCCTTCGGCTCGGAACGCCCGGGTCCAGGCCTGGGCGCGCGGGGCGAGCAACCGCAGGCGATCGCCGTCCCGCTGGTCGCGAACCTGCCGGTCCCGGACGGAGAAATGCGGGGTGATCGAGATCTCGGAAGGCAGGTCCGGATTTACCGGCACCGGATGGTATTCCGGCTCCGGCGCCTCGGGGGTTTTCGGGTTGTCGGCGTTCGCCGTTTCGGCGGGTCGCTCATTCTTGGCTGCCGCGCGATGTCTCCCGGAGGTTTTGGCTGCCTTGGGAGCTTTGGGCGCTTTGGGTGCTCGGGCCGCGAAGGCAGGGAGGCCCGCAACGCTCATCCAGAGGAGGACGAGCGCGCAGGAGAACGTGCGACGGGCACGGGGGGAGGCGGGGGCGAGTGAAAAAATCATTGGCGGTCTCCTCTGGTAGGGTCGGTTCCGCGATCGAAACAGATCCGTAACCCCCTATGACGCTTTTGACCCCCCTACTTCTCGATACTTTTCGCGGTCCGGTTGGAAATCCCTCCGGAATCGCTAATCCCTATCGCGACGAGGACGGCGATCTCGACCGATCCGGCGCGGCTAAGCTGCGGCGGAAAAACCTGCGGATCTACCTCGAACGGGTGGGGGTGCCGCGGCTGGTTCTGCTCGGCGAGGCGATCGGCTACCGCGGCGGACGGTTTTCGGGCATCCCGTTCACCAGCGAACGGCAGATCGTGGGAACGGGGGGCGAGCGGCTCCCCTGGACCGAAGGGGCGGGCTTCCGCGCCACCAGCCGCCATCCTTCCCTCTGGCTCGAACCGTCGGGGACGATCGTCTGGGGCGCGCTTTCCGCGCTGCCGGCTGTACCGCGCGGCGTGCTGCTGTGGAACGCCTTCCCCTGGCACCCTCAGGGAGCCGCCGGTGCCCTCAGCAACCGGACGCCGGAGCGCTCGATGCTGCGCGAGAACCTTCATATCTTGGAGACGCTGCTCTCGCTTCTACCCCACCGGGCGCGGATCGCCGCGGTCGGCCGGACGGCGGAGGCGGCGCTCGGGCTGCTGGGGGCGACGGCCGTGCCGCTGCGGCACCCGGCCCATGGGGGAGCCACCCGGTTCCGCGCCCAGCTCGGAAAGCTTCTCGAAGAAACCGGGATTTCTCGTGCTACCATCGACAGTTAAGAATCGTCGTTCCCTACGAGTCGTGCCGAGAAAATCGCAGGAGGAGCCGGCCATGATCGCGAAGTCCTTCACCCCCCGCCGCACGGCCCTGGCGTTGGTCTGCGCATTCGCCTTGCTCCTCGTGGCGCCGGTTGCGCCGGTCGCCGCCGAGACCTACCTGATCACGCTCCAGAACGGCACCTCGATCCAGAGCCGCTACCAGCCGCAGGAGTCGAGCTGGGACGCCGGGATGGTGCTGTTCATGACCGAGACCGGCAATTGGATCGGCATGAAAAAGGCGGACATCGTGAGCGTCGAGCAAGAGAACAACCTGCGCGGTTTCGGCTTCGTGGTCAACCCGACGACCGTGGTGATCGGCTGGGCGCCGAACGATGCGGCGGATCCCAACGCGCCGCAGAACGATGTCGGCGCCCGGCTGCTCGAAGCGCTGGGCGGCGGCGCCCCGGCTCCCGCTGCGAAACCCTATACGGTGCAGCAGGGGGTGAGCACCGAGCAGACCCAGGGCATTCCGCTCAGCTACGTGCCGGGCGGCTCGGCGTACGGCGGCGCTCCCCAGCAGTCCGCTCCGGCACCGAACGTGGTCGTGATCCCCCAGGGGACGTCGGGCTCGGAAACTCCGTCGCCGCAGCCCTAGCCGTCGCGATAGACTGCGCCAGCTTTTCCTAACCTCCCCGGCGTGGGGAGGGCTCTTTGACAGACACGATGGAGCGGTGACGGCACGATCTCGGAGCGATTCGAGGCGCGCCGTTCGAAAGAGGGAAGCCGGTTGAAAGCCGGCGCGGCCCCCGCCACTGTAACCGGGGACGAAACCGGGACATGCCACTGCACGGAAATGGATTTGCGAAGCCTCAGAGCCTCGCGGGTCGTCCGGGCGGGAAGGTCCGGGAGTAGGTAGATCCGGGAGCCAGGAGACCTGCCGAGCCATCCGACGCCACCCGCGGGGTGCGGGCTCGGAGACTCATGTGCCGGTTTGCCCCCAGGGAGACCCGCCCTTGCCCTTCGCCCCGCCTCCGCGCGGGGCGTCGCACTTTCCGGGCAGATTTGCCAGGAAGGAACCGCCACATGCGTACGACGCTCGCCGTCGTCACCGTTTTCGCCGGCCTCCTCGGGGGAGAGTCGCCGGTCTGGTCGCAGGAACCGAATCAGACCGCCATCCCCACCTTCAACGATCAACTCCTGGTCAGCGCTTCGCTCGACGCCGAGGCGAAGGATCAAGCTCCGGCCTCGGCGACGGTCGTCCCGGCCGCCGAGATCGAAGCGCGCCAGGTGACCACTCTCGCCGACGCGATCACCCTGGTGCCCGGCCTCTCGATCGTCCAGACCGGCGCGCCCGGCCAGCAGAGCTCGCTGTTCGTCCGGGGCGCCGAGTCCGACCAGACGCTCCTCTTGTGGAACGGCATTGCGCTCAACGATCCTTATTTCGGCGGCGCCAACTGGCAGTTCGTGCCAACCGACGGCGCGGAGCGGATCGAGGTCATCCGCGGCCCGTTCTCGGCGCTCTACGGCAGCGGCGCGATGGGCGGTGTGGTCTCGCTCCTCACCGGGCGCCATGACGGCGGCTCGGCGCACCTCGAAGGGGGCGAGAACGGGTACGCCCGCGGGTCGGTCGCGGCGGGAACGACGCTCGGCCGCTTGCGGCTCGATGGGGTGGGAGTCGTCCGGCGCGGCGGCACCGAGATCGCGAACGACGATTTCGACGCGGACGATCTGACCCTTCGCGGCCTGTTCGACCTGCGCGAAAACACCAACGTCGGTCTGCTGGTCCGCGGCAACCAGTCCGAAACCGGTATTCCCTTCTCGGGCCGGACCGCAACGCCCGACCAGAGCATCTCCTGGCGCGAGCGCGAAGTGGCTCTGCCGGTCCATGCGGTCGTGGACGGCAACTGGGAGATCGAAGGCCAGCTCGCGACCACCCGGTTCCACAACGCCTTCCGGGCGCCGAGCGATCCGTTCGGCTTTACCCGGTCGGACACCGAGTCGGAAGGCCGGCGCGGCCGCTTGGTCGGCAGTTGGCAGAGCGCACACGATCTGCGGATCTCGTTCGGCGGCGACGCCGAGAGGCTCGAAGTGACCAGCGGCGGGAGCTTCGGCACCAGCCTGGACGGCTCGCGCCAGCGCACCTGGGCGGCGTTCGCCGAGGCGAGCGCGCCGGTGGGCAAAGGGCAAATTCAAGTCGGGCTGCGCCGCGACGACAACGATGTCTACGGCGAACAGACCAGCCTGCGCGCCGGGGCGGTCGTGCCGTTCGCAGGTTTCCGCCTGCGGGCGAGCTACGGCGAGTCGTTTCGGGCGCCGTCGCTCGGCGAGTTGTTCTTCCCCGGCAGCGGCAATCCCGCTTTGCGTCCGGAGGAAGGCAAGAGCCTGGAGCTGGGCATCGAGCGCGAGATCGGCGTCGTCCGCCTCTCGCTGGTCGGATTTGAAAACCGCCAGAACGATCTGATCGACTTCGATCTGGCGACTTTCACCAACGTCAACGTCGCCCGCGCCCGGTCGCGTGGATTCGAAGGCGAGGCGGAAGCCCGTCACGGCATCGGCACGGTCCGTCTCACGGCGACCTATTTGGATGCCGAGGACCGGGCGACGGGCGAGCCCCTGCTCCGGCGGGCGAAGCGCAGCGCGACGCTGCTCGCGACCCTGGCACCGAAATCCTGGAGCTTTGCGCTTTCCGGCCGCTATGTCGGCTCGCGGGCGGACGTCGATCCGGTCACGTTCGGCCGCACCGAGAACCCCTCCTACGTCCACCTCGATCTGTCGGCCCGCTATGCCGGTTGGTCGAAAATCGAGCCGTTCGCCCGAGTCGAAAACCTCGCCGACCGCGAGTACGAAGAGGCGCTCGGCTTCCCCACCCCCGGCCGCACTTGGGTGGGTGGGCTCGCGGTGAGGTTCTAGGCCGATGTTGGGGAGCGGCTCAGTTTGCCTCCTCGCTCCTTCGGGCGCCTTCGGCAGCAGCCAGTCGCTGCGGGGCAAGCAGAGCCGCTACCCGGGGATTCGCCGCGCGCGGCTCCTTCCGGCGTTTTTTGCGTTTTTTGCGTTTCTTGCGCTCACAGGATGTCCCCGGAAGGAGCTCGCCGCGGCTTTACCTGTCCATTTTCCCCAGCGCCTGATCTCGCTTGCCCCGAGCGTCACCGAGACGCTGTTCGCGCTCGGGCTGGGCGACCGGGTGGTGGGGGTGGGCGATTACACCTTCTGGCCCGCCGAAGCGACGAAGAAACCGCGCATCGGCGGGCTGATCGACCCCAATCTCGAACGGATCACCGCGCTCCACCCCGATCTCGCGGTCCTTCTGCCGAGCGAAAGAGATATCGGCGCCAAGCTCGCCCCGCTCGGGGTGAAGACGCTGATCGTCCACAACGAAAGCCTGGCCGACATCGAAGCCTCGTTCCGCGCGATCGCCATCCGCTGCGGCGTTCCGGCAGCGGGGGATAAGCTCTCCAGGAAATGGCACGCGGACCTGAATCCTCGTCCGTTGGTTTCGAGTTCCTTCGCGCCGAAAGTCTTGATGGTGGTCGAGCGCCAGGCGGGCCGGCTCGGCGAGCTGTACGTCGCCGGTCCGGGAACCTACCTCGACGAGCTGCTCGGAAGGCTCGGCGGCTTGAATGTCTTTGCCGATGCGCCGAACCTCTACCCCCAGGCGAGCCTCGAAGAGATCGTGGCGAGGAAACCGGATCTGATTTTCGAGCTGCGCTCCGATACGCCCGACGAGGCGGCGCGCCGCGCCTTGGTCGCGGATTGGCAGCCGCTTTCGACCGTGCCCGCCGTCCGGGACGGCCGGATTCGGGTGATCGCGGGGAACTTCACCCTGATTCCCGGGCCGCGCTTGCCGCAGCTCTATCGGTCGATGGCCGCGGCGATGGCGCAGCCCTCCGCGGAGCACCAGCCTTGAAAGAGCCCCCCGTCCTCTCCGCCCGCGGCCTGGTCCGCGAGGAGCGGGGGCGCGGCAACGCCGGCTGGACGCTCGGGCCGCTCGACCTCGAAGTCGCTGCGGGCGAGTGTCTGGCGCTCGTCGGGCCGAACGGCGCGGGAAAGACCACCCTGCTCCGCTGCCTCGCCGGGTTGCGGCGCCCCTCGCGCGGCGACGTCGCCCATCGTGGCCGGAGCTTCGCGGGGCTGTCGCGCCGGGAACTCGCCCGGCGGATCGCCTACGTGCCCCAGGTCCGGCCGGCGAGCGTGCCCCTTACCGTGCGCGAAGCGGTCGAGCTGGGCCGCTATCCGCATCTTTCGCGGTTTCAGCTCGCGCCGAGCGCGGCGGACCACCGCGCGGTCTATGCCGCGCTTTCCGCGGCCGGGATCGAAGCCTTTGCCGAGCGACCGCTCGACGAGCTTTCGGGCGGCGAGCGGCAGATGGCCTGGATCGCCGCTGCGCTCGCCCAGGAAGCGGAGGTGCTGATCCTCGACGAGCCGACCACCCATCTCGACCCGCGCCACCAGCGCGACGTGGCCGGCCTGCTCCACCGCCTGCATCGCGAAACCGGGGTGACGGTCCTGCTCGCGACCCACGATCTCGATCTCGCGGGCCTCTTGGGAGACCGGGTCTTGGCACTCCGTGCAGGCCGGGTCGTCTCGCTCGGCGACCCGCGCGAAGTGCTGGCCGCCGATTCGCTGGCCGCCCTGTTCGACGCGCCGTTCCGCGCGGAGGCGGACGGCCACGCCGCGCGGCTGTCGCTCGCGCCGTAGACTGCGCGCTCCACTCGAACCCCATGCGCCCGCTCCGGCCTCGCTCCGCCCTCGCGCTCCTCGGCCTCGTCTGGCTCGCCGTGGCGCTGGGCGCCCCTCTCCTCGGCAGCCAGCCGATCGGCCTGGCCGACGTGCTGCGCGGCGATCCGACGGCGCTCGCGATCTTCTGGCAACTGCGCCTGCCGCGCGTGCTGCTCGCCCTGCTCGCCGGAGGCGCGCTCGCCACGGCGGGACTGGGCTTCCAAACCCTGTTTCGCAACCCGCTCGCCGAGCCCTACACGCTCGGCGTGGCCGGTGGGGCGGCGCTTGGCGCAGTGCTCGCGCTACGCGTCTCCGAAGGACTGGGAGCGCTCGGCCTGCCGCTCGTGGCGCTCGCAAGCTTCGCCGGGGCGCTCGGGGCGACCGCGCTGGTGGCGGGCGTCGCGATGCACCGAAAGGAAAGTGAGACCGGCACCCTGCTGCTCGCCGGCATCGGCGTCTCCCTTTCGACCTCGGCGCTGATCCTGTTCGTTCAATACCTCGCGGACGCCACCCAGACTTTCCGCATGGTCCGCTGGATGATGGGCGGCCTGGCGGTGGTCGGCTATCGCGAGGTGCTCTGGCTCCTCCCCTGGACGCTCCTCGGCCTCGCTGCGCTGCTCGCCGCCCGCTGGGATCTGAACCTCCTGCTCGCCGGAGAAGAAATCGCCGCCTCCCGCGGCGTCGACCTCCCACGCCTCCGCCTGCGCATCCTGATCGCCACCTCCCTGATGATCGGAGCCCTGGTCGCCGTCGCCGGCCCGATCGGCTTCGTCGGCCTGATGGTCCCCCACGCCCTCCGCCGCCTGGTCGGCCACGACCACCTGATCCTCGCTCCCGCCTGCCTGCTCGGCGGAGGCGCCTTCCTAGCCCTCGCCGACCTCGCAGCCCGCACGGTGATGGCCCCCGCGGACCTGCCTGTCGGGGTGCTGACGGCGCTGCTCGGCGGACCGTTCTTCCTGTTGTTGTTGGCGGTGCGGCGAGGGCGGGGGTAGGGGCAGGATTCGGGGCTCGGCATCTTCTTTGGGCTCTCGATACAATCCCCCACCATGATCCGCCTCTACCGCATCGCTCCCGAAGGGCTGTACGCCGCGACCGACCCTGCCTATGACGAGGTTCGCGTTCTCTACTCCGATCCGTTCGAGACCTGGCCCGGGGGGTGGGAGTATGGCCGCCGGGTGGATTTGGATAGCGCTTCATTTTTGGCGCCGGTCGCGCCGTCCAAGATCATTGGCATCGGCCGCAATTATGTGGAGCACGCCAAGGAGCTGGGCAATCCGATGCCCACCGAGCCGCTGTTCTTCTTGAAGGCGCCTTCGGCGCTCTCCGGTCCGCGGGCGCCGATCGTCCTTCCTCCCGAGAGCGAGCAGGTGGAATTCGAGGGGGAGATCGCCATTGTGCTGCGCCACCGACTGCGCCGGGCGAGCCCCGAAGAGGCGCGGACGGCGATCCTGGGCGTGATGCCCGCCTGCGATGTGACGGCGCGCGACCTTCAGAAGAAGGACGGCCGCTTCGCCCGGGCGAAGGGCTTCGACACGTTCTGCCCGGTGGGACCGGCGATCTGGATCGATCCCGATCTGGACGACCTGTCGGTGGTCACCCGGGTCAACGGCGTCGAGCGCCAGCGCGGCCACTGCCGGGACATGGCGTTCGGCATCCTGGATATCCTGGTCTATCTGTCACGGATGATGACGCTCGAACCGGGAGACGTCGTCCTCACCGGAACCCCCGCGGGAGTCGGTTCGCTCGCGGACGGCGACGTCGTGGAAGTCGAAATCCCCGGCCTCGGCGTGCTGGTCAACCCGGTCGAGGCGTGGCGCGCCGCTGAAGGGGACTGAGGGCCGACTGACTAGAGTAGATCCGACGGCTTGACTCGACCCGGGGCTCCCGTCCTAATCTTCTTCCTATGAACTACTCGAAGATCATTACCTTGGAGCCGGACAAGCGGGGCGGCAAGCCTTGCATCCGCGGCCTCCGGATTACCGTTTACGAGGTTCTCGACTACTTGGCCTCGGGAATGACGGAATCGGAGATTCTGGCCGATTTCCCGGATTTGACGTCCGAAGACTTGCGCGCGAGTATCGCGTTTGCCGCCGATCGCGAGCGCCGCCTGATGGTCGTTCCTGCGGCATGAGCCCCCCAGGGGCCGGCCTGCGGCTGTTGCTCGATCAGAACCTTTCTCCGCGGCTGACGAATTCGCTCGAAGATCTATTTCCGCGAATCTCCCATGTTCGTCAGCTCGGCCTGGAGCGAGCGACCGACCCGCAACTCTGGAGCAGGGCCGCTCGCGAAGGCTTCGTCATCGTCTCCAAGGATAGCGACTTTCACCAACGCAGTTTCATACACGGGTTTCCCCCCAAGGTGATCTGGATTCGACTGGGAAACTGTTCCACCGCGCAAATCGAAACCCTGCTTCGCTCGCACGAGCCTGAGATCTCCAAGTTCCTCGCCGACCCGGTCGCAGCTTTTCTCGCTTTGGGCTCCTGATGATTCGCCTTCAAAACAGGCTGCGATGTCTGGCCGTACTCGCCTTTGCAACGATGGCACCCGCGGCTTGGGGCGCGGGCAAGGGCCTCGACGAACCGATCGATCTCGACGTGGTCAAAGCCTCCGGCACGTTCGATCTGTTCGCCCGGACGGCCGGGTTGGAGCTCGCGATCGACCCCGTGATCGCCGAACGCAAGCTCACCCTGCGGATCGAAAAGGTCCGCGTCCGCACCGCGCTCGATGCGGCGTGCGACAGCCTGGAATGCCGCTGGCGGGTCGAAGGGGGAAAACTGATCGTCGAGGCCAAGCCTCGGACCTCGCCGAAAGCGGTCGAAAAGTCGGCGCAGCTCGACGAGCCGATCGACCTCAAGGTGACGAAGGCGCGGGCCTCCGACATTCTGCGGACCTTTGGCGAGATCTTGGGGGTCGACGTCGATATCGAGGACACGGTCGGCGGCGAGCTGACGCTCGATCTCGAAGCCACCCCTGTCCGCGTGGCGCTCGACGCGGTCTGCAAGAAGCTCTCTTGCCGCTGGCACATCGAAGAAGGGGCCCGGCGGCGGCTGGTGTTTTCGGGGAGAAAGTAGCGATATCCCCTGTGCTAGCCTCCCCCCAACTTTTTGGCCGGCTGGGAAAACAGAGGAAGGGAGTGCGATGAGCGAGCCCATGAGCACCTCGGCGAGACCGTTGAGAACGCCGCTCCCGATCGGCGAGCTGCCCGAATTCACCGTCCGCGCGATCGCCGCGGGTGTCGTGTTCGGCGTAGTTTTCGGCGCGGCGAATGCTTATCTCGGCCTACGGGTGGGCCTGACGGTGGCGACCTCGATTCCGATCTCGGTGCTCACCGTGGCGCTGTTCCGGTTGATGAAGAGCGATCGGAGCATGATCCTGGAGGCGAACCTCGCCCAGACCGTCGGCTCGGCCAGCTCGTCGCTCGCCGCGGGAACGATCTTCACGATTCCCGCGCTCTTCCTCTGGGGCATCATCCCGCCCTATTGGCAGATCGCAGGGCTTGCGTTCTTGGGTGCCGTGCTCGGGATTTCGGCGATGGTGCCGCTGCGTCGCCTGCTGATCGTTCAAAGCGCCGATGAGCTGCCTTACCCGGAAGGGACCGCCTGCGCCGAGGTGCTGCGGGCGACGACCGCCGAGTCCTCCGGCGGGCGCTGGATCTTTCTGGGGCTGGGGGTGGGCGCCGCGATCAAGCTCGGGATCGGCGCCCTCTGTTTGATCGAATCGAATCTGACCACCCTGGTGCCGTTCCTGCCGAAGGCGGAGCTGGCGCTCGAAATCGCCCCGGCGCTGCTCGCCGTCGGCTACATCCTCGGCTACCGCCAGTCGGCGATCATGGTCTCCGGCAGTTTGATCTCTGCCCTGGCGCTCACGCCGTTGATCGGCCTCGTCGGCGATCACCTGACCAGCCCGCTGTTTCCCGAATCGACGAAGCTGATCCACGACCTTACGGCCGGGCAGATCTGGTCGCGCTACGTGCGCTACATCGGGGCCGGCGCGGTCGCCGCGGCGGGGATCGTCACGGTGATTCGCTCGCTGCCCACGATGGTCCGATCGCTCTCCGCCGTGCTTCAGGGGCTGAAGAAATCCAATGTCGCGGGCGTTGAGGGAGCGGGAGAAACCGTCGAGCGCACCGATCGAGACGTGCCGGGCTGGATGGTGCTCGCCGGGCCGGCGATCGTGATCCTGGGCCTGATCGGCATTCCCGGCCTGCTGGCCGGCGAGATGAGCCTGGTTCCGCGGATCGCCGCCGCCCTCGGCGTGGCGATCTTCGGCGTGCTGTTCGTGGTCGTCTCGTCGCGCATCGTCGGGCTGATTGGGGTCTCCTCGAACCCGACTTCGGGGATGACGCTGGTGACGCTTCTCGGCACCGCGCTCGTCTTCGTCCTCTGCGGCTGGACCGACCCCTCCGCTCGGGCGGCGATCTTGACCGTCGGTACGGTGGTCTGCATCGCGGCCTCCAAAGCGGGCGACATCTCGCAGGATTTAAAGACCGGCTACCTGGTCGGCGCCACCCCCGCGCGCCAGCAGGTCGGCCAGCTGATTGGCGCGGCGTTCGCCTGCTGGGCGATCGCGGGGACCGTGCTCATCCTCGGCCAGGCGTTCACGTTCGGCTCCGAGCAGCTCCCGGCGCCGCAGGCGACGCTGATGAAAACGGTGATCGACGGCGTGCTCACCGGATCGCTTCCATGGGGCCTCGTCGGCACCGGAGCCGCGTTCTCCCTCGGAGCGATGCTCGCCGGCCTCCCGGGGCTCGCGTTCGCGGTCGGCATCTACCTGCCGCTCGGCAGCCTCACTCCTATCTTCCTCGGCGGCTGCATCCGCGCCCTGGTCGAAAGGAAGCGGAAGGGAAAAACAATCGAAGGCGACCCCGGCATCCTCGCCGCCTCCGGCCTGATCGCGGGAGAGGGTCTCGCGGGGGTCGCGATCGCGCTCATGGTTGCGATCCAAACCCGCGGCGGCACCTTCGGCTCCTGGCTCGCGAGCTGGCACTTCGCCGAGAAGGGCTTCGTCCGCATGGAAGGCTCGCTCGCAATCAGCCTTGGCCTGATCCTGGTCGGCGCGATCTCCCTCTTCATCTACCGGGCGGGGAGCGCGGCAGAGGAAATCCCGGCGGAGGAGAGCGCGAGGTAAGCTCATCGGGATGGATTTCGTTGCCGGTCTGGACTTGATCTCGGGCTTTCTCGCCGGCCGGGCGGGCCGCAGCGCCGTGATCGGCGGTATCGCGCTCGCCGCTTATGGCAACCCGCGGACGACGATCGACCTCGATTTCGTGGTCGATGGCGGCCTCCAGGACGAGCTGATCGCCTTTCTGGAGGGGGAAGGTTTCAAGACTCTCTTCTGCAGCAGTGGCTATTCGAACCACGATCATCCCGATCCGGAGCGCGGCCGCCTCGATTTTGTCTATGTTCGGGGAACGACTGCCGAAAAGATCTTCGCTGAATGCCGACGATTGTCCGGACCGGGCGGGAGCACGATCCTCGTTCCCAAGCCCGAGCACCTCGCAGCGCTCAAGGCGCAGGCGACGAAAAACGAGCCCTCCCGAGCACCGAGCGATTTGGCGGATGTACGGTTCCTGCTAGGTCTTCCCGGAGTTGACCACCAAACGATCCGTGAGTATTTTGAACGTGCGGGTCAAGGAGACCTATTCGATGCACTCGAGCGATCGTTCTGATTTCCTATTCGACATTGAGCGCGACATCCCGACGACGCCTGAGGATGTGATCGCCTTGCGTAAGAACCGTCCGGTCCGGGGCGAGAATTGGCTGGAAGACCTCCATCGCCTGACCCAGCAGCTTCCGGGTGTCCAAGAGGCGCTCCGGCGTCGGCCTACGTTCGAGGGTTGCGAGCCGTTCGAGCTCTGAGCCCTTCCGAGCCCTCCCACCTCGCCCGTTGCCTCCTGGGCCCTGCACCTGTACCCTTCGTCGAAACACTGTCGGAATCACCATGATCGATCTCACCCAAGTTCCGCCCGAGCTGTTCACTGTGGCGCTGGAGAGCAATCTTCGGCGATTTGCCGCGGACTACAAGCTTTCGGGGCATTTCGTCGAGGCGGCGCGGGTCCGCCTTGAGGCGGACTGCGCCTGGCTGATTCCGGACCTGGATGCGATCGACGAGGAGAATTGGCGGCCGATCGTGCGCGGCGGGTCGGGGACTCGGGGTGCGCGGGATTGCGAGCCCGGGCTGTTCGATCTCGATCTGGCGAAGGATTTCCTCGCCAAGCGCCGGCCGAAGATCCCGCCGACCACGATTCTCGCCCGGGTGATCCGTTTCGGGCGCCAGGTGGGCCTCCTCGGGGCCGTACGGCGGGACCGGCCGTTCGAACCGGCCGACCGGCGCACGCTCGACCGGTTGGCCGGGGTTCTGGCGATCGAGCTGGGGCGGCGCGAGAAGAAGCGGCTGTACAAGGTGCTCGACCGGATCAAGGAAAAGGTCGTGGCCGAGCTGCGGCCGCGCGACCTCGCGTACCAGATTCTCGATGGGCTGGAGCAGTTGGTGGCCTACGATCACTCCTCGGCGTTCCTCACTTGGGACGTTTCAACCGGAGTACTCCGGGTCGAGGCCGAAAAAATCGCCTGGACCAAGGCGAAAAGCGCCGCGGTCGGGCGCGAGATCCCGGTCAGTCCCGAGGTGATCGAAATCCTTCAGAGCGGCCTTCACCTGTCGAACGAGGGGCCGGGCGGCCCTTCCGCGCACGACGCCGTGCGGCGCCTGCTCGACGATGGACCCTCTCCGGGCATTCCGCCGATCCGGAGTCTGCTGGTGGCGCCGCTTTTCTTCGACGATCGATTCCTGGGCGTGCTCGAAGTCGCGGCCTGGAAGCGCCGCGCATTCGATGCCTGGGACGCCGAGGTGGTCGAGCGTTTCCTGCCGGTGGCCGAGGTCGCGATCCGCAACGCCCAATGGAACCAGACGCTCGAAAACCAGGCGGCGCAGGCGGAGGTGAAGGCCAGCCTGGTCACCCTCGCCCGGGTGGTCGCCCATGACGTCAACAACGCCGTGGGCGCGATTCTGCCGCTCGCCCAGCAGATGCAGGACGATCTGCGGCTCGGCGATTTCCTTCGCGAGGAGGCGGAGGAGGATCTCGCGGTGATCGTCGACCGCGCCCAGTTCTGCAAACGGATCTTTGCCAACATGCTGCGCGCCGGCAGCACCGGCCGGCTCGGCGAAGGGCCGGTCGATCTGAACCGTTCCGTGCGCGAGACGGTTTCGTTCTTCGAAGCCGCCGCCGTCCGCTCTGGAGTCGACCTGTCGCTCGCGCTCGATCCGGAGATGCCGGTGGTCCTGTTTTCGCGCCAGGATTTGGAGCACGTGCTGCTGAACCTGGTCACCAACTCGCTCGAAGCGTTGCGCGCTTCGGGAAAATGCATCAAGGTCCAAACCGGCCGCACGGAATCCGGCCTCGCGTTCTTGCGCGTGACGGATGACGGCCCCGGCATTCCGCGCCATCTGCGCGACAAGGTGCTCGAACCGTTCTTCTCGACCAAAGAGGGGGGCCACGGGCTCGGCCTCGCGCTCTGTCGGTCGCTCACCTGGCAGAACTGCGGCGGCTTCGAGATCGAGAGCGAAGCGGGTGCGGGAACGACCGTGACGGTCGAGATGAAACTGTTCACCCCGTCCGAAGCGACACCCGGCCCGACGCCCGAGCCTGCGCCGCCGGAAGCCGCGCCCTCGGAACCGGTGGAATTGGGCTCGGGCCGGTTGGAGATCCCGAATGTCTCTTGAGCGGAAGATCCTGGTCGTCGACGACGATCCGGCGATCCGCCGCGTGATGGGCCGCCTGCTTAAAGGTCATCGAGTAGTTCCGGCCGCAAACGCCTGCGAAGGGCTGGCCGCCGCGCGCGCCGAGCGCTTCGACCTGGCGCTCGTCGACGTCCAGCTGGGCCAGGCGGAAGGGGACGGTTACGCGCTCTGCCGCTCGCTCCGCGTTGAGAATCCCCACACGGAAGTGATCCTGATCACCGGTTCGGTCTCGCACGCCGACGAGAAGCTCTACCGCTCGCTGGTCGAGGACGCGTTCTATTTTCTCTGGAAACCGTTCGACCGCCGCGTGCTGCTCGCCCTGGTCGAGCGTTGCCTGCGCCTCCAAACCGAGCGCGAAGCGAAAGAGAGCTACGCCCGGCGCCTGGACGAGGACTTCGAACGCGCCAAGCTGTTCCAGCTGAGCCTCCTGCCGCGCGATCCGGTGACCCACGCCGGTTGGAAGATCGCGGGGCTGCTGGAGAGCTGCGATGCGCTGGGGGGCGATCATTTCCACACTCAGACCTGGGGTGAGGACACGGTCGATTTCGCGATCTCGGACGTCGTCGGCCACGGCGTTTCGGCCGCCATGTACGCGGGGATGCTGCGCTCGACCCTGGACGCCGCGCGGCGTCGTTCGACGGACCCGGAGCGCGTCGTGCGCTGGCTGTTCGACGGGGTCGATTTCTTCGACGGCCGAAAGTTTGCGACCCTGGTCTACGGCCAGCTTGCGCCGGAGGGTCGGCTGCGCTATTTCAACGCGGCCCACCCGCCGCCGCTGCTGCTCGGCCGGAATGGAATCACCAGCCTCGAACCGACCGGCAGCCTGGTCTGCACGCCGTTCCGGATGAAGCCGCCGACGATCGCCGAGGTCACCCTGGAGCCCGGCGATCGCCTTCTCGCCTACACCGATGGTGCGTTCGAGGCGCGCAATGAGGCGGACGAAGAGCTCGGCCGCGAAAGGCTTGCCGAGGTGTTCGAAGCGACTCGCGGCCTGGCTCTGTCCGAGGCGCTCGACGGCCTGCTTTCCGAGGTGAAAACATTCGCCGGGCGACGGCCGCTCGGGGACGATGTGACGTTGCTGCTGATCGAACGGGAGTAGGGGCGGTGTAGGATCGCCGCACTTTGCCTCGCTTCTCTTGGACCCCGGGCCGTGTCGTCGGCTTCGTCGCCGGCCTCGTCGCGTTCGGCCTGTTCGTCTCTCTCGATTCCCCCCTGCGCCACGATCCGCAATTCGGCACCCGGCCGGCGATCGCCGCGGGCGTTGCGGCTCTCATGGCGATCTGGTGGCTGACCGAGGCGCTGCCGATCTACGTTACGGCGTGCGTGCCGCTGCTCGCCTATCCGCTGCTTCGGCCGTTCGGCCCTACGGTCTTCGAAAATGTCCGCGCGACGATCGGTTCCTACATCGATCCCTACATCTTCCTGTTCGCGGGCGGAATGGCGATCGCGGCGGCCATGCAGCGGTGGGATCTGCATCGCCGGATCGCGCTCAACATCATGGCCGCGATCGGCACCGATCCGAAGCGCCTGCTGGCGGGATTCCTCTGCGCCACGGCGTTCATCTCGCTCTGGATCTCGAACACCGCGACCGCCACGATGATGGTGCCGATCGGCATCGCCGTGCTCGCCCAGATCGAGATGCAGCGTGGGGGCGAGCGGCTCAAGCACTACGGCATGGCGATCATGCTGGCGATCGCCTACGGCTCAAACGTCGGCGGCATCGGCACCAAAATCGGCACCGCGCCGAACGCCCAGTTCGCGGGGTTTGCCGAACGTTTCGGCATCCAGGTCTCGTTCCTCCAGTTCATGGCGGTCGGGTTGCCGTTCGTAGTCATGTTTCTCCCGGTCGTCTGGTGGATGCTCTGGCGAATCGGCCGCGGAGACGAGATGACCGAAACCATGGGCGCCACCGCGGTCGCCGACGAGATCGGCAAGCTCGGCCGCATCCGCCGCGAGGAGCGGATCGTCCTCGGCGTTTTCGGCGTCACCGCCGCTCTGTGGATCGGCGGCAAGATCCTGACCGAACTCTTGAAGCCTCGGGTCACGGCGTTCACCCTCACCTCGGCGCACGTCGAAGGGGGGATCGCAGTGCTCGCCGCCCTCACCCTCCTCCTCTGGCGTAGCCGCGGCCATGCCGTGCTCAACTTCCAGGCGCTCAAAAAGGTGCCGTGGGAGACCCTGCTGCTCCTGGGCGGCGGCTTCGCGATGGCCTCGGCGATCCAAGGAAGCGGCCTTTCGAGCCAGGTGGGCGCCCAGCTCTTGGGGCTCCGGAGCTTCCCGCCGTTCGTCCAGATCCTCCTCGCGAGCGTCGTCACCGTGGCGCTCTCCGCCGTCGCTTCGAACACCGCGACGATCGCGGTCATGCTCGTCGTCCTTCAACAGGCGGTCGCGGCCAACAACCTCCCGACGGTGCTTTTTGCCGCCACCATCGCCGCCTCTTGCGATTTCGCCCTCCCGGCCGGAACGCCGCCCAACGCGATCGTCTTCGGTAGCGGCTACGTCACGATCCCCAGGATGGCGAAAACCGGAGTCGTCCTCGATTTGCTCGCCGCGTTGCTCGCGGCCGGGTGGTGCTGGCTGGTGGTGGAGAAGGTGCTTTAGGCCCCTTCGCCAGAAATTCGCTTCCGTGGCGGTCGAGGCGGCGGCACGGGTGCACCGTCGATCCGCCGATAGATCGCAAGATACCGCCCGGTTTCTCCAGGAAGATTCGAAGTGAAACGCGCCACCTCTCTGTAGGCTTTGGGGAACCAAGGACGATCGACGATCGGTCGCGTACCGCCGCGGGCGTTGTAGGTGTGGAAGATTACGAACGTCGTGGGCTTCGCGAGGAAAGCGCCGAGGCGATCCTGGGCGTAGGGGAGCGAACGGGGAGTGACGAGGCCCACGAGATCCTGGACCGGCCGGTCGCTGGTGAAGGCGAGAATACCGATCTCCTCGTAAGCGATGTCTTCGTCCGGGATCGAGTGGGTGGCGATCCAGGCGCCCGCTTGGGAGTAGGCCGGGAAGCGCCAGTCGCCCGCGCCGGGGTTCTGGATGGCGCGGAAGCCGCCGACGATCGAACCGATCAAGGGGCAAGCAAGAAGGACGAGCACCGCGAAACGCAGCCCGGCCCACGGGATGCGCCGCACCGCCGCGCCGATTGCGAAAGGCGCGGCGGCGAGCAACGCGATCAGCGGCGGCGCCGCGTACCAGACGAAGAACGGCACGCCGAGCAACGGATAGATCGCGGAGAGCGTCAAGCCATAAAGGGCGAGCAGCAACCCCGGCCGGCCGGCGTTTCGCGCCAAAAACCACAATCCCACCAGCCCCAGCCCCACGATCCCGAGCGCGAGCGGCCCTGCGGAAGCGGCCAATAGCTCGAAACCGCGGTTCCAGAACGCGAGCCCGCTCTGCCATCGTTCCGGATCGAGCGCCGCGTACGCCTGCTTGGCCGCCAAGGTGTTGGGAATCAAGGTACCAAACCAGGATCGGGCGGCGAAAGCGCCAAGCGCCACGACCCCCGCCGCCGCCAAGCCATAGACCCAAGGTGGCGCCCGCCTCTCGCTCTTTCCGTCCTTGGTGTCCTTGCCGTCTTTTAGGTCTGCTACCGAATCCTTCCCCAACCACCCCATCAACCCCAAAATCGCCACCCCCACCAATGCATCCGGCCGGCAGATCACGGCAAGCCCGGCCATCGCCCCAGCCCGCGCCGGGTACTTCGCCTGCCAGCTCGCCGCGAGGAGTAGCAGGGCCAACGCCACCGGCGGTCCGGACCCTTGTGCTGCCCAGAGCACGCTCGACGTGGCGATCAGAATTCCCGCCGCGATCGCCTCGGGCCGGCGCCCGTGCCCCCTCGCCTCCGCGACCAGCAGGCCGACGATCAAGGCGATCGAAAGCGCATGGAGCCACGTGCCGAGAACGGGAATCGAGAGGCCCGTCGCGCGATGGGCGCCGGCCAGGAGGATCGCCACGCCGGGATCGGTGATGCCGAAGACCCTCTCGCCCGGGTTGAAGACCAACCCCCGCCCGGCCGCCAGGTTTTGAGCGTAGCGATAGGTGATGTACATGTCGTCGGTCGCCCGGCCCGCCAGGCGGACGGCGAAGCCGGCGAGCAGCGCGAAAGGCACCAGGCCAAGCAGGAACGAGCCGGCGATCCTCCCTGGGCGGGCGCGCTGAATTCTGATCGACGCGGGCACGGTAGGATTATGGGCGACGAACGAGCCAATCGCCGCAGGATTCAGCTGCCGTTTGGGTTTCAGGCTGCGAACGGCACCCTAACTTTCGAGGAGAACGCACATGAGCCCTAGAAATCGTCGCTTCGCCGCTCTCGGCCTGCTGGTTTTGGGTCTCGTGGCCGTGGCGCTTCCCGCCACCGCCGCCTACCGCAATCGTTGGATCCTTCTGGGCGAGAGGTCGGTCACGGACAAACTGGATCACGACACGATCGTCGTCACCGCCGTCCGCGGCCGGTTCGAGAAGATCGCGCTGCGTGTCTTCGGCCGGGCGGTTCAGTTCCACGACGTGAAGGTCCACTACGGCGACGGCTTCGTTCAGGACGTCGAAATCCGCGCCGTCATCGCCGCCGACGGCTGGTCGCGCCTCATAGACCTCTCCGGCGGCCGCCGCGTGATCCACTCGATCGAGTTCTGGTACGACGCCCAATCTCTCGGCGGCGAAGCGACCGTCCGCGTTTTCGGCCAACGCTGATCGTCGCGCGGGCCGGCTCACAACCGATCTGGCCCGGATCACTACTGATCTGGCCTAGATCACCACTGAGCTGGCCCAGACCACCACTGAGCTGGCTCCGATCACCACTGAGCTGGCCCAGACCACCACTGATCTGGCCCAGACCACCACTGATCTGGCCCAGATCACCACTGAGCTGCCCCAGACCACCACTGATCTGGCCCAGA
>JBDTZG010000037.1:0-53824 GCA_040005235.1 Acidobacteriota bacterium
CCCAGCCCGAACATCAGCACCGGCCCGACCTTCGGCTCGGAAGAGAGGCCGAAGATGATCTCCCGGCCGCCGCCCGCCATCTCCTGGATCAAGAAGCCTTCGATCCTGCCGCCGTCGCTCCGGATGCGAGTTTCCATCGCGGTGAGAGCATCGGAGAGCTGAAGGGGATCGCGCAGATCGAGACGGATCGCGCCCGCTTCGCTCTTGTGGATCAGATCGGCAACGATCGCCTTGGCCACCACCGGATAACCGAGCCGGCGCGCGGCGTGGAGCGCCTCTTCCCGGGTGGTCGCCACTTCATAGCGGGCGACCGGAATGCCGTACAGCTCCAACACCTGGAACGCATCCCCGGGAGGAAGATACCCCGAGCCGGTGCGCGCGAGCAGGGCGGCCACCGCCGCGTCGTCGGCCGGAAACGGCTCGGGGAGCGGCTCGTCCGGCCGTCGGCGCCACGCGGCGTAGCGGGAAAGCTGCTGGAGCGCCCCGGCCGCCGATTCCGGAAAGCGATAGACGGGCGGCAGGCCCGGCCGCAGCTTGATCGATTCGTAGAATTCCTCGGTCGCCATCATCACCGCGAGAACCGGCTTTTTGCGCGTCCGCGCGGCCTCGTCGATCGCTTCCAGAACGTCGATCGGGCTCGTCAACAAGGGGGTCACGTTGATCGCAATTGCCATGTCGACGTTGGGATCGTCGAGCATTTCGGCGAGCGACTTGCCGTATTTTTCGGCATTCGCCGAAGCGATCATGTCAACCGGATTGTTCACGCTCGCCTCAGCCGGCAGGAAGGAGCGCAGGTGTTCTTTGGTTCCCTCGGCCAGCTCGGCAATCTCTAACCCAAGATTCACGCAGGCATCGGTTGCCATGATCGCCGGCCCGCCCGCGTTGGTCAGAATCGCTACCCGATTCCCCTCCGGGAGCGGGCAGGCGTCGAGAGCGCGGGCGACGTCGAACAGCTGTTCGATCGTGTCGGCCCGCAGCACGCCGCACTGGTCGAGGATCGCGGAAACCGTGACGTCGGCCCCCGCGATTGCTCCGGTATGAGACGTCGCGGCGCGCGCTCCCGCCGCGGTCCGCCCCGATTTGACCACCAGGATCGGCTTTTTCCGAGACACGCGCTTGGCGATTTCGGCGAACCGGCGCGGGTTGCCGAACGATTCGAGGTACATCGCGATCACCCGCGTCTCGGGGTCGCCCTCCCAATGCTCGATCAGATCGTTGCCCGAAACGTCGGCCTTATTGCCCATCGAGGCGAACTGCGTAAGGCCGATACCCAGATCGCTCGCAACGTTCAAAATCGCCACCCCGAGCGCGCCCGATTGCGACACGAAGCCGATCGACCCCACCCGAGCGGGGGTCGGCGCAAACGTCGCGTTCAGGCTCACTTTCGCCTCGGTGTTGATGATCCCCATGCAATTCGGGCCGATCATCCGAACCCCGGCCGCGCGCACTTTCTCGCGCAGCAACCGCTCCCGCTCCGCCCCCTCGGCCCCCGTCTCGCCGAACCCGGCGGTGATCACGACCAATCCCTTCACCCCGTGCTTCAAACACTCGTCGACCGCCCCGAGCACGGCCTCTTTGGGCACCACGATCACCGCCAGATCGATCGGATCGGGAATCGCCCCGATCGTCGGATAGCACCGCAGCGAGTGGATCGCCTTGGCCAGAGGGTTCACCGGATAGATGGCACCCGCGAACTCGTTTGCGACCAGGTTGTGCAGCAACGAATACCCAATCGAATCGCGCCGACGCGAAGCGCCGATCACCGCGATTGAGCGGGGGGAAAACAGAGGATCGAGCGGTCGGTCGGGGCGGGTTTCGGGCATGGCGGGCGGAAGTTTGTCATAGGGGAGGCGCGACCTCCTGGGCCGCCCGCCGGCCTGCGGTAGAGTTACCCGCCATGGACGACAAGGATACGAAGGCGGTTCTCGCCGTGGTGCAGCGGGCGGTGGCGGCGGCGCCGGGACGCAAGCACGACCTGGAGTCCGCGATGGGCATAGGGCATGGTCGGCTCATCGACCTGGTCAACGGCCAGCTGGAGCTGCGTTCTCGCCATCTAACGGGCCTCGCACGTTATCTGGAGGTGCCGGCGTCTGACTTTTACCGCCTGGCGCTCAGCGAGACCGAACGCACCGCGCGGCGCCGGCTGGAAGAGTGGATTGATCCGCTCTCCGCGCCGCCGTTTCCGCGCAGAGACGCACAGCCGGCCGCCTCCGACGACCGCTTGCGTGCATTGATCCGAGAAGAGTTCGCCGCGGCGCTCGCCGCGCTGAGGTAAAAGACGCGCGCGTCTCGAAATCACCGCGCGCGACCCAAAACCACCGCACACGTCCCAAGGTTACAGCGCGAGTCCCATATTTACCGGTCAGGTCCCAGGCTTACCGAATTCGTCCCAGAATTACCGCGCGCGTCCCAAGTTTACCGAACACGCCCCGGGTTCACCGCGCGCGTCCCAGATTCACCGCTGAAGTCCCAGGTTCGGAGAATATGTCCCGGATTCACCGCGCACGCCCCCGATTCTGCTGTTTGCACCGCGCAGTCAGTCCGTGTTCGGCCGAGAGAACAGTTGCCCGATCATTTAGCGTCCCGCCGCCACCTTTCGTGCTGCGCCACCAATCGAGCGGCGAGGCACGATCCGTCTCACCTTGCCGGCCGAGATCTCCTCTCGCAGGACCTGACGAACCGCGTCGAGCATCGAGCCCTGCTGAATTTGGCTGACGAGCGCGTCGTTGATCAGCGTCTGGTAGTTCCCGCCCCCCGCCCGTTCAACGAGCGTCCGGAAATGCTCGATCACCCGGTTGTCGAGGCGGATGGAGATCTTTTGTAATATCCACCGGCTTCAGCCAGGAAGTTGAAGAAAATCACTCTTTCCCCTTCAAATGAGACGACAACGGCGTCCTCGACGCTAAAGCCTCTGGGTAGGTCCAGCCCGCTGATCACATGGTGTTTCCACACGAGAACCACTTGCCGTTGGTGGGCTTCCAGGCCGATCCACGAAGCCTTACCAAAAAGAAGAAGCTTGTTCCTCTCTGCGTCTAGGTCAGCGTACACCTGATCAGCGACAACCCCAAAGCCTCCCTTCCCACGACAGAGTTTTATGGTTTTTGGTGCCGGCACCTTCTTTCTGCCAAGAATGAAATGACCAGCTACAGTCCCTTGAACCGCTTCCAGCATCGATCCTTGGAGGATCTGACCGACGAGCGCCTTGTTGATCGAGGCCAGGTAATTTCCATTCCCCACCTCAGCCAACTCGCGGAAATGATCGATCACCCGATTATCGAGGCGAATAGAGACCTTGGTCTTTCTCGGCTCCGGCTCGACTACCGGGCCGCCGACGGAGAAATCGATGTCGCGATAGGATTCAGTTTCGACCTTTTTCATATTGCAGCCTCTGTCTATGGTTCGCCTTCAAGCGGAGATGATCCAGACGATAACGGGAATCCATGAAGCCTGCGCGGTCCAGACCCCGCCTGAATCGCAACGAGATTGTTCCGCGAGAGCGTCTCAAGCCTTTCCTAAAACATCTGCTCGCCGCAAGTAATATCCACCGCATTCATCCAGGAAGTTGAAGAAACTCACTTTTCTCCTTTCAAATGAGACGACAACGGCGTCCTCAACGCTAAAGCCTTTGGGTAGGTCCAGCCCGCTGATCACCTGCTGTTTCCACACGAAAACCACTTCCCGTTGTTCCGCTTCCAGGCCGATCCACTGAGTGGTGTCAAGAAGGATTCCGTTCTTCCCTGTAGTTAGATCAACGTATACGGAATCAGCGACAACCCCATAGCCTCCTTTGCCACGACAGAGTTCTAGGGTTTTTGGCGCCGGCACCTTCCTTCTGCCGAACATGAGCTCATCAGCAATGGTCCGCTGAACGGCTTCCAGCATCGATCCTTGGAGAATCTGACCGACGAGCGCCTTGTTGATCAAGGCCAAGTAATTTCCATTCCCCCACTCAGCCAGCTCGCGGAAATGATCGATCACCCGATTATCGAGGCGGAGGGAGACCTTGGTCTTCCCCAGCTCCGGCTCGATTACCGGGCCGCGCTTGCCGACGGAGAAATCGATGTCGCGATAGGGTTCAGCTTCGACCTTTTTCATATTGCAGCCCCTGTCTTTGGTTCGCCTTCCAGGCGGAGATGATCCAGACGATAACGGAGAACCATGAAGTCTGCGCGGTCCAGACCCCGGTCGCAGCGGCCGGGACCCAGGCCCGGGCCGTCCAGACCTGGATTGCGACGCGCGAGACCTGGTCCGAGCCGTCCAGACCTGGATCGCGACACACGAGACCTGATCCGAGTCGTGCGGACCTGGATCGCGACACACCCGACTTGGGTGTGAGCCACCCAGACTTGGATCGCAACAGCCCGGACTTCGGTCCCGACCGTTCAGAGCTGGGTCAGGTCGCCCGGACCTGGGTCGCGACGATCCGGATCCAGGTCTGCGTCACCCAGACCTGGATCGCAACGGCCCAGACCTCGGTCCCTGCCGTTCAGACTGGGTCCGAGTCGTCCGGACCTGGATCGCGACGACCCAGACCCGGGTCTGAACCGTCCAGACCTGGATGATCCCTTTGACGAGGCCGTGGGGGGCAAACAGGGCCTCGTCAAAGTCGGAAGCGGCTTGCCGCCTCAGCGCCCGTCCTCGCCGTCCCTCCGCCCTCCCACCGCCCGGGAGAGGGGCGCCCCCGGCGGCCCGTCCGGCCCAACGGGCCGGGAGAACCCAGCCCAGGGCTGAGGCCGAAGGCCGATGCCCTGGGTTCTAAGACCCTACGGAAAGGCGGCCTGAAAGGCCGCGAGAGCTTTCAGGCCCACGCGTTAGCGCTCGTCAAATTCGTTTTTCTAGGCCTCCAGGAACGCACGGAGTTCTGCGGATCCGTCGAGCCTGGGTTCTCGCGGCCTTTCAGGCCGCCAGGAGGTGGAGATCCTTGACCCAGGGCATCGGCCTTCGGCCTCAGCCCTGGGCTAGGTTCTCCCGGCCCGTTGGGCCGGACTCTTGGGTTGCCGGTGCCGCCTCCTCGCGGTCGATGCCGGCTCCCACCCCGGAGACCGGCGGGGGGAGAGGGCTCCGCAAGCGCTGACTTTGACGAGGCCTTGCGGGGGGGGCGCACCCGCCTTGCGCCGATCGCGGCACGGGCGTATCGTTACGCTCAGCTTTCACTTCAAGAGGCATCAGTGACCACCGAACACCACAAATTTCGCGAGCTGATCGTGTTCGTCGCGCGCGAGACAGAAGACGATCGGAGCTGCGGTGCCACCAAGCTCAACAAGATCCTCTTCTACTCCGATTTCCGCGCCTACGAGCAACTCGGCCAGTCGATCACCGGCGAGCGCTACCAAAAGCTTGAGCATGGGCCCGCGCCACGACGGATGGTCCCGGTGGCTGAGTCGATGGCTGCCGAAGGGCTCTGCACGTGGGAAGAGCGCGATTATTTCGGCTTCCCCCTACGCAAGCTTGTGCCGCTCCGCGAGCCGGACCTCTCACAGTTTTCCGCGTCAGAAATCGACCTGGCGCGGGGCGTGATCGGCGAATTGGCTTCCTTGAACGCGAAAGAAGTCAGCGACCTGTCGCACCGCTTTGCCGGCTGGCAGGCGACTGACATCGGCGAGGACATTCCTTACGCCACCGTATTCGTGGACGAGTCGCGGCCGTTCACCCTCGACGAACTCACTTGGGCGCTCGAGGTCGTGGATGCCTACGAAGCGGCCGAGAAAGCTTGTTAGAAAGCGGGAGTACCAGCAAGAGGTCGACAGAATCCGGCATGAGGTCGTTAACGACGATGAAGAAAGAATATGACTTCACCGCGGGCCGACGTGGCCCCGTGGTCACCAACCCGCCGGGGAGCCGGATCTCGATCCGGCTCGACGATGACCTTCTCGAGTGGTTCAAGGAACAGGTTCATGCGGCAGGGGGAGGGAACTATCAAACCCTCATCAACTCCGCACTCCGGGAGCACGTCCATCAGAGGCGGGAGCCGTTGGAGGAGACGCTGCGGCGCGTTGTGAGAGCTGAGCTGGACGCTAAACTTTCGCCTGCCAACATGGGTACGCGCCAAGCGGTATCTGCAGGCCGGCGGCGCTGAGCCACGCTATTCGGCAGGGTCGCATGCGATCCCGGCCCGAAATCAGCGATCTCGCCGGTGGGAAGAGTGATGCCGCCAAACGCGAAGAAGGAGATAGAAGTATGGCGACCGAAGGTGGCAGATGTCACTGGGCACGAGCCGGAGGGCTCGTTCTTCTCTGCCTGGCCGGGTGCCTTTCGACGGCCGGGAGTCGAACGTCTCCGCCCAAGGTCGGGGGTCGCCTCCCGTGCGAGTTCGAAGGGACGCACTATGGAATCAGCTCAGCCCAAATCGCGCCGGGTTGTACCGTCACGATCGCTGGTATCACCTACTTCGTTGCCTCTTTGGATCGGCGACACGTGGCGTACATCCAGACTGCGGACTCCCGGTTCGTCTCGCCGGAAGGATTGAGGGTCGGTTCGTCACTCCAAGACGTGAGGAATGCCGGAGGAGGCGAAAGGGTCGGAGAGAGGGGTTGGAAGTACTTTTCAAACTTGCCTTCTGGTTGGCGGGCCGAATTCACTGGCATGCCCGATCATGGAGAGCCGCGACCCAACGACCTACTCTCGAATGTGCCGGGCGACACCGTGGTCTCATTCAGCCGAAGAGGCGATTGACAGCTGAGCGGGAGGCGAGGTCGCCATCAACACAACGAGAGGAGAGCCTTCAAACCTCAAGGCGCCAGCACCCGCAGCTTCTCACTCATCACAGAAAGCACCAGCTCGCCGCAGCCGCCAACCGAGTCTCCGTCGATCTGGGCGCAGGTTCCTTCGGGCAGCTTGATCCGGATTTCTCCTTCGACCGGCACGATCCGGACGTCCTTGCGACGCACGTGCCGGCCGAGGGTGAGCGCCAAGGCGAAAGCCAGCGTGGCGGCTCGGGTTTTGCCGTGGAAGAGGACCAGCTCCAGGCGGCCGTCGTCGGGACGGGCGGCGGGGGCGATTCGGTAGCTTCCACCGTAGAGGTCGATGTTGCAGACCGCGACCAGCGAAGCGGTATAGCGCTGGCCTCCGGCTTCGATTTCGATCGAAGGGTAGCCGTAGCGCCACCAGGCGGCGAGCCCTTGGAGGCCGATTCCGAGCTGGCCGAGGCGGCGTTTCCAGCGGGGGTCTAGGGTTTCGAGCAGCCAGGCGTCCAGGCCGCAGGAGACCATCATCAGGAACGGATGTTGGGCGCCTGCTTGGGTCGAGCAGAGACCGACGTCGAGCGGCAGGGTGCGGTAGCTTCCCGCGGCTCTCGCGGCGGCTTGGGGGACGAGGGGAATCCGCAGTGCGCGGGCGAGGACATTGGTCGTTCCGCCGGGGAGGATGCCGAGCGCGGTCGGGGTGCCGAGCAGGCCGGCGGCCGCTTCGCGGATCGTTCCGTCGCCCCCGAAGGCGAAGACCGCCTCGTCCCCCGCCGCGGCGCGCGCTTGGGCGAGGTGGGTGGCATCGCCCGGGCCGGAGGTAGGCAGCGGGGCGGCGGCGAAACCGGAGGCGGCGAGCGCTTCGACCAGCGCGGGGACTTGCCGCCCAAGTTGGTGCCGGCCGGCGGCGGGGTTGTAGATCAGGCTGGCTGGACGCATGGGGCGAGGAGACGCCGACGCCCTAGAACAACATCCGCTCGCCCGGGGGGGCCGTGTAGCCCAGGTGGTCGTAGGCGCGCCTTGTGGCGACCCGGCCACGCGGGGTGCGCTGGAGGAAGCCCTCTTGGATCAGGTACGGCTCGTAGAAATCCTCGATCGTCCCGGAATCTTCGCCCACCGCGGCGGCCAGCGCTTTCAGGCCCGCGGGGCCGCCATCGTAGTGCTCGATCAGGGTGTTCAGGATCTTCCGGTCGAGATCGTCGAAGCCGAACTGGTCGACTTCGAGCAGGGTGAGCGCGTTCTGCGCGACCTCGTTGTCGATCCCTCCGGTCCCCAACACCTCGGCGAAATCGCGGACGCGGCGGAGCAGGCGGTTCGCGACCCGCGGAGTGCCGCGGCTTCTCCTCGCGATTTCGTTCGCTCCCGCGTCGTCGATTGGAATGTTCAGCAGCCGGGCCGAGCGGTGGATGATCCGCGCCAGCTCTTCCGGGCGGTAGAAATCGAGCCGGTGGACGATGCCGAACCGGGCGCGCAGGGGCGAGCTGATCATTCCCGCGCGGGTGGTGGCCCCCACCAGGGTGAAACGCGGCAGCTCGATCTTCACCGTCCGCGCGGCGGGGCCCTGGCCGATCACCAGGTCGAGGTTGTAGTCTTCGAGCGCGGGGTAGAGGATCTCCTCGACCGTCGGCCCGAGGCGGTGGATTTCGTCCACGAACAGCACCTCGCCCGGCTCCAGATTGGTGAGAATCGCCGCCAAGTCGCCCGCCCGTTCGAGCACCGGGCCGGAGGTGGTCCGCAGCGGCGCCCCCATCTCGGTCGCGATGATGTGCGCGAGCGTCGTTTTGCCCAGCCCCGGCGGGCCGAACAGTAGAACGTGATCGAGCGACTCGCCGCGCCCCCGCGCCGCGCGGATGAACACGCGCAGGTTTTCGAGGATCTTCACCTGCCCGACGTATTCCTCCAGGCTTTGCGGCCGGAGGGTCGCCTCGACCCCCAGATCCTCGGTGCTCGGATCGCCCGAGACTAGCTTGCCGTTGAGCATAGAGGGGTCATTGTAGCTTGGGCGGCCGCGAGGGATTGAAATCCCTCGCTAGGCTAGTCGTCCCTCCGGGACGAATGCAGAGCTGCGCGCCACGTCCCGCCAGGGACGTCGTATGCGAGCGAGCGATTTCAATCGCTCGCGGGGTCGGCGGGCTCGAAGGCCGCTTCTCTCCTTGCCTTCCGCGCCCCCTTCCGCGAAACTTGGCCGCCTCATGCGCGGACGCCCCCTCGACCTCGAGAAGCAATTGAACCCGGAGCAGATCGCCGCGGTCACCCACGGCGAGGGGCCGCAGCTCGTCCTCGCGGGAGCCGGATCGGGGAAGACCCGGGTGATCACCCACCGGATCGCCTGGCTCGCCGACGAGCGGGGGGTCGATCCGTCACAAATCGTCGCCATGACGTTCACCAACAAGGCGGCGGGCGAGATGAAGGAGCGGGTGGGGGATCTCCTTGGGATGCACCCCCTCCCCACGTTCGTCGGCACGTTCCACCGCTATGCCCTCATCCTGCTCCGCCGTTACGGCGAGCGGGTCAACCTGCGGCGCGATTTTTCGATCCTCGATACCCAGGACCAGCAGAGCCTGATCAAGCAGGCGCTTGGCACCGAGGGGCTGTCCGAAAAGGCCTTCGCGCCGCGCGCCGTGCTCGCCGAGATCAGCTCGGCGAAAAACCGGCTGCTCGATCCGGCCGGCTACGAGAAGACCGCCGAGAACTTTTTCCAGCGGAAGGTCGCCCAGCTCTATCGTCGCTACCAGGGGCTGCTGCAGCAGGCGGGCGGCGTCGATTTCGACGACATGATTTCGCTCTCGGTCCGGCTTTTGACCCGCGAGGAGGAGGTCCGCCAGAAAGTCAGAGCGCGGACCCGCTATCTGCTGGTCGACGAGTACCAGGACACGAACCACGCGCAGCTTCGCCTGGTGCAAGAGCTGATCGGCGAAAACGGCAACCTGACCGCCGTGGGCGACGAGGACCAGGGGATCTACCGCTGGCGCGGGGCGGACATCGACAACATCCTGGAGTTCGAGAAGACCTTCCCGGGCGCGGCGATCCGCAAGCTGGAGCGCAACTATCGCTCGACCCAGACGATTCTGGACGTCTCGGGCGCTCTCGTCGCGCACAACGTCCATCGGCGCGGCAAGAAGCTCTGGACCGAGTCGGGGCCGGGGGCGAAGGTCGAGCTGTACAAGGCGTCGGACGAGATCGACGAGGCGCGCTGGACGGTGGGCAAGCTGCAAAAGCTGCGCGAACAGATGCGCTGGCAGGATCTCGCGGTCCTGGTGCGGACGAACGCCCAAACCCGCGCGATCGAAGAAGAATTGCTCAAGCGGGAGATTCCCTACACGCTGGTCGGCGGCACGCGCTTTTACGAGCGGACCGAGATCAAAGACCTGGTCGCCTACCTGAAAGTGCTGCGCAACCCGCACGACAGCCTGTCGCTCGCCCGGATCTTCAACCAGCCGCCGCGCGGTTTGGGCAAAACCACGCAAGCGATGCTCGAACAGCGGTCGGCCGAATTGGGTCAGCCGTTCTGGAACGTCATCGCGCTCGACGATCTGGGGAGCCTGCCGGCGCGCAGCGCCACGGCGGTCGGCAAGTTTCGCGACCTGATCCGCGGCCTCCAGAAGGCGGCGGCCGAGCTGCCGCTTCCTGCGCTGCTCGACCGGCTGCTCGCGGCGACCGGCTATCTCGATCTCTATGGCCGGGGCGACGACGAGGACAAGGCTAGATTGGAAAACATCCAGGAGTTCCTTTCCGCGGCGCAGGAGTTCACCGAGGCGAACAGCTACAACGCGACCACCGACGAGGATCTGATGACCGCGTTCCTCGACCACGTCTCGCTGGTCGCCGACCTCGACGGCTGGGAGGGGGAAAAAGGCGTTTCACTGATGACCCTCCACAGCGCCAAGGGGCTGGAATTCCGCGCCGTGGTGGTCTCCGGTCTCGAAGACGGGCTGCTCCCCCATTTCAACTCGCAGGGGGCGCGCGAGAATCTGGAAGAGGAGCGCCGGCTGCTCTATGTCGGGATGACCCGCGCCAAAGAGCGGCTCTACCTCACCAGCTGCCGCAGGCGGCGGATCGCGGGGCGCTACCAGGATCAGCTCGAATCGGCGTTCCTTGGCGAGCTGCCGGAGGAGCTGTTGATCGTCACGCGTAGCCCCGAACTGGCCGGCTACGAGCGCTTCTCGCCGCAGTTTTCGCAACAGAATGCGGGGATCTATTCGTTCTTTGGCCAGGCGCCCGCCTCGGGGGGGACGACGGCCTCTGCCGCCCCGGAGCCGCGCTCCGCCTCGCCCCAGAACCCGGAACAGCGGCGCTCGACCGAGGGCTACGGTCGCCCGGCGAGCCCGTCCTATGTATCGAACCAACCGGCACACCGACCGGCATCACCCGCCAGGCCCGCCGCGCCTTCAAGCTCCGGCTACCGGGAGCGCACGCTCGAGCCCGATCCGGACACCTTGCCCCGCCGGCCGGTCAAGCGCGGCAGCCGCGTCCGCCACCCGACCCTCGGCCAGGGGGTCGTGCTCGAAATGGACGGCCTGGGCGACGACGCCAAAATCACCGTCTTCTTCGACAAGGCGGGAAAGCGGAAACTGGTGGCGAAGTTCGCCAACCTGGAGATGCTCTAGAAGCGGGTCAAGCGGCAGGCTTGAGCCGGGCGTAGAGGTAGTTGTCGACCCGTGTGCCGCGGAGGCGGAAGTAGGAACGGAGAATCCCTTCGCAAACGAAGCCGGTGCTTTCGAGCACCTTTTGGGAACCGACGTTGTCGAGCGCGCAACGGGCTTCGAGCCGCTCGATCTGGGTGCTTAGAAACAGGTCTTCGACCAGCAGGTTGATCGCGCGCTTCATGAAGCCGCGGCGTTGAAACGGGGTCGACAGCGCGTAGCCCACTTCGGCCAGGCCGTGTTCCCAATTGCCGATCACCAGGGTGATCCAGCCCGCCGGCTGTTCGCCCACCTGAATCACCCACTGGTATTTGTCGCCCCGCCCTTTGTAGAGGTCCGAGATCCGCTGGTGCGCGAGGTCCGAGCGCAGCTGCGAGCTGGGCAGGTCGTTGAGCGGCTGGAAGCGGCGGACGGCAGGCTCCGAGCGCCAGAAGCGGAGCAGGTCGGCGTCGCGGGGGGTCGCGGGCCGGAGCGTCACCTCGTCCGGCAAGGGGTCGGGCTCGCTCTTTTCCAGGGGGTGCATGGAGATCTCTTCGGCTAGAGCTGCGACTCCGCGACCGCGACCAGAGCCTTCTCGCGGCGGCGACCGAACCGTGGCAGAACCGAAAGGAGGAACATATACGAGAAGCCCTGGAGGAAGAGATAGAGAAACGGGATCGACATCCACATGCCGGCGGCAAGCGCCCAAAGCGTGCAGCCGAGAAAGTAGAGCGCGAATGCCCCTTCGAGCCACCAGAGGCGCGAAACGTCCGCGCGATAGGCCTTGTGGCGCCACTCCTGGCCGGCGCGTTCGATCTGATATTTCGGGGTGCGGTGGAACGTGCCGCCGCTTTGGAACAGCCCCGAGATCACGGCGCGCGCGTTGTTGAGCGACAGGCCTATGCCCATGCCGAGGAGGGCGGGCAGGTAGCGCGCCTGGCGTCGCCAACGGCCGGGGGAGGAGATCCCGGGGCCGGCCGGCAACACCGCCTGGCTCACCAGGTAGAAGACGACGACCGAAAGCGTGGCGAACAGGAACAACGGCAGGTCGACCAGCAGCAACACCGAAGCCGGCGAGCCGCGGCGCAGCACCATGGCCGGAAAGATCAACAGCGCGATCCCCACCATCAAGACGTAGCTCGCGTTGTTGGTCAGGTGGACGAACGCCTCGATCTTGGCACGCCATGACAGGCGGCTGCGGAGGATGCGCCAGAGGAGCTTGCGGCCGGTCTGGATCGACCCCTTCGCCCACCGGAATTGCTGGCTCTTGAATCCCTGGACGTCGACCGGCAGCTCGGACGGCACGTCGACCTGCGGCAGGTAGAGGAAGCGCCAGCCGGCGAGCTGCGCCCGGTACGAGAGATCGAGATCCTCGGTGAGAGTGTCGTGCTGCCAGCCGCCCCCGTCGAGAATCGCCTGGCGGCGCCAGATGCCCGCCGTGCCGTTGAAGTTGAAGAAGCAGCCGGTCCGGTTGCGCGCCGTATGCTCGATCTGAAAATGCCCGTCGAGCAGGATCGCCTCGACTTGGGTGAGCAGCGAGAACCCCCGGTTGATGTGGCTCCAGCTCCCCTGGACCATGCCTATTTCCAAGTCGGCGAAATGCGGCACCGTGGCGCGCAGGAAACTCGGGCGCGGCACAAAGTCGGCGTCGAAGATCGCGAGGAATTCACCGCGGGCGACTTGAAGTCCCGCGGCGAGCGCGCCGGCCTTGAATCCGGTTCGATCCGTGCGATGGAGATGCACGATGTCGAGCCCCGTCCTTCGGAGCTCCTGGACTCTTCCGGCGACGATCTGGCAGGTCTCGTCGGTCGAGTCGTCGAGCACCTGGATCTCCAGCCGGTCGCGCGGGTAGTCGAGCGCGGCCACCGCGTCGATCAGCCGGGATGCCACGTACATCTCGTTGTACAGTGGCAATTGCACCGTCACCCACGGCCAATCGGAGGGCTCCGGGGGTCGGACGGCCGCGCGATTGCGGGTCCGCAGGAAATCGAACACCAACAGCAGCCGGTGGATGCCGTAGAACGACAGAATCCCGAGGATCAGATAGTAGGACCCGAGGAGGGCCGTTGCCCAAGGCTGCTGCATCGTCAGGGGATTCCGATCTCGCCGATCTCGAACGCTTTCCGGCCCCGCCGGCTGGTAGGCGCCGCGGCGCGCTCATCCTCGCGGCCCTGCCGCCGGTCGCGACGAGCCTCGCTCTGCTTCTGCTTTACGATCTTGCCCGCCATCCGGCTTTCACCCTGCTCGCGCTCGGCCTCGGTGCGGCCGGTCTTTGGTTCTCTGTGCGTCGCCTGGAGCGCCTGGCGGACCCGCCGATTTCGCTCGGCCCGGCGATTCTGTTCGTCGCTCTCCTGATTCGCTTGCCTCTGATCGCGCTGCCGCCCACCCTGTCCGACGATGCGCTGCGCTACCTTTGGGATGGGCGGGTGGCGGCAGCCGGTTTCAACCCGTACCAGGAGCCTCCCGATTCCCCAGGCCTCGTCCCTCTGCGCGACGAACTCTGGAACCGCCTGCCGCACCGGCAGGTCCCGACGGTCTATCCGCCGCTCGCTCTCTCCGCGTTCAGTATAGCCGCCCGCTTCCCGGTTCCCATGCCTAGGATGCCGATCTGGAAGCTGCTCGCCTGCGCCGCGGATTTCGGCGCCTGCGCCCTCCTTCTCGCGCTGGCCCGGCGCTCCGGCCTGCCCGAGGCGCGGGTCGCCTGGTACGCCTGGAATCCGCTCGTCGTGCTGGAGGTCGCGGGGATGGGGCACGTCGATGCGCTCGGAGCGGTTGCCTGCATTGGGGCGGTCTGGGCGATCACGATCTTGCCGAAGAGGCCCGTGACCGCGGGAATGGCCGCCGCGGCGGGAATTCTCGCCAAGCTCGCACCGCTCGCCGCCCTGCCAATGTGGGCGCGCCAGAGCCGCAGGCCTTGGATTTTCCTGCTCGCCGCGCTCGGTCTTTCCGGGTTGGCGCTCGCTCCGGTGATCGCCTCGGTCGGCGGCCTGCCGCCCGGGCTCGCCACGTATGGAGTGTCCTGGGAGTGGAACGGCCCGCTCTACGAGCCGCTCTGGCGCGGGCTCGAAGCGTTGGGAGCCGGACCGGCCGCCCACGCGGCACTCGACGCGGCCAAGACGCGCACCGAAGGGTGGACATTCTGGAACCGCTTCTACCCCTACGCTTACCCGCGATTCTTCGCCAAGCTCCTGCTCGCCGCGGTGGCGCTCGCCGCGGTCGCCGCATCGTTCCGCGAACGCGATCCGATCCTCGGCACCGGCCGCCTGTTCGGCCGGCTGATGCTCACCTCGGCGACGCTCTATCCCTGGTATCTCCTCTGGGTGCTCCCCTGGGCGGCGCTGCGCGAGGAGAAACGCTGGCTACTGCTCGCAGCGCTCATGCCGCTCTCCTACATTCCCGCTCTGTTCGGCGTGCCGCTCTGGCCCTGGGTGTACCTTTCGATCTGGGCACCGTTCGCGCTCTTCTCCATACTGGGAAAACGATGGTCGCCCTCCTGACCCTCTCTTACCGCGGCACGGCCTATGCCGGCTGGCAGAGGCAGGACAACGCCCTGGCCGTGCAACAGGTGGTCGAGGAAGCGCTCGCCCGCCTGCTCGGCTTGCCCGAGGAGGAGATCGTCCGCATCGTAGGCGCGAGCCGGACCGACGCCGGAGTCCACGCCAGAGGCCAGAGAGCGCATTTGGATCTTGCGGCCCTCGGCCGGCCCGACTTTCCGCTCCGCGGTTTGGTCCACGGCACGAACCACCACCTGCCGGAGGACGTTCGGGTGCTCGCGGCTAAGGAAGTCCCGGAAGGGTTCCACGCCCGGAAGTCCGCCGTCTCCAAGCAGTACCACTATCGCCTGAGCCGCGCTGAAGTTCTCTCGCCGCTCGACTCGCCGTTCGCGGTGAAGGTCTCGCCAACGATCGAAATCGACCGCTTGAACCAGGCCGCGGCGCTCCTTCCCGGCCGCCACGATTTCACCGCGTTCACCCTCGCCGGAGCGGCCCCGGGCGACCGGCATCGCGAGATGTTCGCCGCGGGCTGGACGGAAGCGGGGGATGAGCTGCACTTCCGCATCGAAGGCGAAGGTTTCCTCCGCGGCATGGTACGCAGCCTGGTCGGCACGATGATGGAGGTCGGGCTCGGCGAGCGATCGGTCGAAGATTTCGCGAATCTTTTGCGGGGTGCCGAGCGAGGGGAGGCGGGGCCTACGGCTCCGGCGCAGGGGTTGGTTTTGGAGTGGGTTCGGTACGAAGACTAGGCGCAATCTTGAACGGAATCTCCCGCCGCGTCTCCCGAGAAGGCTCCCCGATCTGTACCCCCACGCGGCCCGCGCCCAGAGTCCAACCTGCGCTCGGCGCGGTGTAGGAGAGGTAGCTCTCGCCGCCGATCGCGGTCGTTCGCTGATTCGTGACGGCTCCGTCTGGGGCGGTCCAGTCCACGATCACCGACGTGCCGCTGGGCAAATCATCGGACTCAACCGACAGGAAGATCAACGCGCCGCGAGCGAAAAGGCTCTTTCGATCGGGCGCTTGGATCGAGCCGTCCGGAGAAAATAGATTGCCGATTGCGATCTCGCGCGGCGGGGCCGGATCGAGGAGCGGCGGAAGGCTGGAGGTCGCGTCCGTGGAGACCGAGGACGTCGTTCGTCCGGAAGGTTCGGCCTCCGGCCGGCACGCAGCGATTTCCAGGGCGACGAGAAAAAGGGCGGCGAGGGGGAGAGAGCTACGGAGCACGCCGGATTCTCCCACGCGATGGGGCCAACGCGTACAAGCGACATTACCGCCTCTTTACCGCCGTAATCCGCAATGGTAAGCTTCAGCCCCCGCCCGGAAGTATCCCGGGCGGGCCAGGGAGGTAGTTTATGGTCAGCGTCCATGACGTCGCCGCCTACATCCTGCGCAAGCAGGGCGAAATGACCGCGATGAAGCTGGAAAAGCTGGTCTACTACTCGCAGGCTTGGTCGCTCGTCTGGGACGAAGAGCCGATGTTTAAAGAGCGCATCGAAGCATGGGTCAATGGACCTGTGGTTCCGTCCCTCTACCGACTTCACCGAGGCACATTCAAGATCTCAGAGTGGCCCCAGGGCGACCCGGATGCGTTGACTGCTACTCAGCAGGAAACGGTCGATGCGGTCTTGAACTTCTACGGCAAGAAGTCCTCGCAATGGCTCAGCGATTTGACCCACCGTGAGGCCCCCTGGGCACAGGCCCGGAAGGGCCTTGAGCCCGGGGACCCGTGCAAGCGCGAGATTTCCTTCGCTTCCATGGCGGAGTACTACAGCAACCCTTACTAGCCGTGGGGAAAAAACCTCGACACAAGAAGTTCGAAGCACCTGGCAAATCCCCGACTGCGGCCCGAGAGCCTGACTCCGGCAAGGTTCCTCGGGCCGTTTACGGTACCAGCTATCATCATCTCCACCCCTCGTGGCGAGTTGCCAACATGGAACTTGTCGACCCTTTTGGTTGGCATGGAATGAGCGGCGAGAATCTCCTTGCCATCCGGGAAAAGCTTGCCAGCTTCGAGAGCATGACCTGGAATGAGATCCTGGTCAGGGGCAAGAAGTTTCATCACTCCATCCGGGTTTCCGACATCACCCTCGAGGCCCAGAATCGCCTGGAAGCCGCGGGACTTGCCTTGGAAGAGGTAGTGTCCCTGCGGCTTTCCAATCTCGAGAGGGTCTTCGGGTACTTGGTCAACGGGGTCTTGGTGCTGCTTTGGTGGGATCCATCTCACCAAATTTGCCCCAGCCGGGGCTGAAGGCGCAGGCGGCTATGCGGCCCGCCGGGCGATCTCGGCCTGAATTTGGGGCATCAACGCCGGGCTTGCCGCGAGCAGGCGGGTGAGCAGCGGGTGAGGCCGATTGAAGCGTTCCTCTTCTGGAGAGCCACCGACGATCACGCCCCCGGCGGCCAGGATCAAGGCCACGCCCGCCGCGACGTCCCATTCGTGCTTCGGCACCAGGGTCCAGGTCGCGTCGGCGAGGCCGGCGGCGACCAGGCCTAGCTTGTAGGCTACGGAACCGATTGGGCGGATCTCCAGCCCTGAGTCGCGGAACGCCTCCCACTGGCCTCGCCCCACTTCGCTGCGGCTGGCGAGCACGACCGCGCCGGCCAGCTCGGTCCGGGGGGAAAGTCCCACAGGTTGGCCGTTCAACTTCACACCGTGACCCAGGGCGCCGAGGATCAACTGATCCGTCGCGGGGTTCAGGATGCCGCCGGCCACCGGCCGGCCGTCTTCGACCAGGCCGACCGAAACCGACCACTCGGGCAAACCTTGCACGAACTCCTTCGTGCCATCCAGCGGATCGACCACCCAGACCCGCCGAGCGGAAAGCCGCGCGGGATCGTCGAGCGTCTCTTCCGAAAGCCACCCCTCGCCGTTTTGGGGCAGCATCTCTTTGAGCAGGGCATCGACCGCCGTGTCGGCCTCGGTGACCGGATCGCCGCCCGATTTCTTCTGGGCGTCGACGGCTCCCGGGGTGAAACGGGCGAGAAGCTCGCGCGCCTTGGCCAAGGCGGCTTCGATCCGCGCAAGCTCCTCTCCGTATCCGCCCATCAGCGCTCTCCGCGGGCGCCGATATAGCCTTCCTTCTCAAGATAGAGAAGGATCTCCTGCGCCGCTTCGTCCGGCGAGAGGCCGTCCGTGTCGATCACCAGCTCCGCATCGGTCGGGACTTCGTACGGATCGGAGATGCCGGTGAACTCCTTGACGATTCCGGCGCGCGCCTTGGCGTAGAGCCCTTTGCGATCGCGGCTCTCGCACACTTCGAGCGAGGTCGCGACGTGGAGCAGGGCGAAACCGCCGACCGGCGCGATCATTCCCCGCACCTCCTTGCGCACCGCGTCGTACGGCGCGATCGGAGCACAGATCGCGATGCCACCGTTCTTGGTGATCTCGGAGGCGACGTAGCCGATCCGCCGGATGTTGATGTCGCGGTGCTCCTTGGAGAAGTTCAGCTCGGAGGAGAGGTGCTTCCTCACCATGTCGCCGTCGAGCAGGGTTACCGGCCGGCCGCCCATTTCGAGCAGCTTGACCAGGAGGGCGTTGGCGATCGTCGACTTGCCCGAACCCGAAAGCCCGGTCATGAAGATCGTGAACCCTTGCGCCTTCCGAGGCGGATGGGTGCGGCGCAGCTCGGTCGCGACTTCGGGGAAGGTGAACCAGGAGGGGATTTCCAGCCCCTCGGTCAGGCGGCGGCGCAGCTCCGTGCCCGACAGGTCGAGCGCGCGCGAGCCTTCCGGGATCTGGTCGTCGGGGAAATAGCTGTCGCGATCCTCGACGTAGACCAGGTTCTGGAAGGGCACCATCTCGACGCCGATCTCTGCGGCATGTTCTTTGAGCAGATCCTGGGCGTCGTAGGGACCGTAGAACGGCTTGCCGTTCGAGTCCTTGCCCGGCCCGGCGTGATCGCGGCCGACGATGAAGTGGGTGCAGCCGTGGTTCTTGCGCACGATCGCGTGGAGCAGCGCCTCGCGCGGACCGGCCATCCGCATCGCCAGGTTCAACAGGGCGAGCATCGCGGTCTGCTGGGGATAGCGATTGAAAATCGCCTGGTAGCAGCGGACGCGCGTGTAGTGGTCGAGGTCGCCCGGCTTGGTCATGCCGACCACCGGGTGGACCAACAGGTTCGCCTGCGCTTCGCGGGCCGCGCCGAGAGTCAGCTCGAAGTGGGCGCGATGCATGGGATTCCGGGTCTGGAACGCCACCACCCGGCGCCAGCCGCGGCGCACGAACGAGGCGCGCACTTCAGCCGGAGAGAGGCGCATGGTGCGGTAGTCGTAATGGGTGGGCAGCTGGAGCGCCTCGATTCGCCCGCCGACGAACACCGGGTTCGATTTCTGAATCAGGTGGGCGGCGCCCGGGTGAAGCTTGTCGGTGGTGCCGAACGCCTGCGCCGCGAGCTTCTCGCGGTCGGGGGTCCAGATGTCCTCGACGTGAAGGGCGGCGAGCATCACCCCTTCGGGATCGCGCAGGGCGAGCATGCCGCCGACGGTCAGCTTCTCGGCCAAGGCCGCGGGGATGTCGAGGTTGATCGGCAGCGGGAAGATCACCCCGTTGGCCAAGCGTATCTTTTCGCCCACCGATTCGGTGTCGGCCTGGTTCATGAAGCCGACGAGCGGCGAGAATGAGCCGTTCGCCAGTAGCTCGAGGTCGCAGATCTGGCGCAGGTCGAGATCCAGAGACGGCCAATCGCGGGAGGCTGCTTTGAGTTCGGCGCTGCGTTCGGGGGTGGCAAGAAGGTCGATCAGGACGCCGCCGTGCGGCGGGATCAAGTGATCGGCGGAACCGGCTCCGGAGGGGGCGGGCGGAGTTTGACTCATAACGGAAGGAAACCTCTCTCAGGGGGGGTCGCGAAGGCCTGCGGTGAAGGGGCAAGCCGGGTGAGGAGCAGACGAGCGGCGGCACCGCGAGCGAACCCGCGTTTCTGGCCACCAAGCTACAGAGTGCAGGAAAGGCCCCGAGGCGGGACCAAACGGCGACTTTCGGGTTTGCGGGCTACGGACTCGCCGGGGAGGGGTTCGGGTCTTCGTCGGTGACGATCGCGGTCGTCGTGAACAGCGGACCGAAGATCGCGCGCTTCTGCCAGAAGGCGACGACGCAGGTGCGACAGAGGTTGTCGGCCCGCAGCACACCGCCGGCATCGATCCGCGACACGATCCCGTCGCAGAGGAAACCGAGCACGGAGCGGCGGTTTTGCGGCTGCACGGTCTCGCCGATGACCAGGTTTTCGGCCTGGCCCAGCTCTTTTTCGGTGAGCGGCAGCTTGCAATCCTGCCGGTCCTTCACGGAGACCATGGCGACCTTCGAGCGCGAAATCTCCTTGCCGTCCGCGGTCACGACGGAGCCGTAGTACTCGACCATTTCGTTGCGCCGCTCGGGTTTCGGCAGCACGGTCCAATAGCGCCCGTTGCCCTTGCCGGTCATCGGCACGAAGTAGTTGTCGCCGCGGTCCTTCCAACGGAAATAGAGCCGGACCAAAGATCCGCCGACCTCGGGCGACACCTTCGCTGTGATCACGCCGTTGTCTTCAGACGGCAGACAGGAGGTCGGATCGACCGTGATCATGGGAACCTGCGCGCGGGCAGCAGCGGCGAGCGCGAAGAGAATGGCGCCGAAGAGAATGATGGAAGTGCGGGTCGTTTTCATGGGGCTGATCTCCAAACACGAGAGATACCAGAATTTAGCGCCGTTAGGAAAGCGGCGTCAAGCACGGGCGAAACGGGAGGGCGGAAGCTCACGGCCCTTCCTCGCGCAAAATCTTGCGGGTGTATTCGTCGACGAACGGGGAGGGCTGCAAATTGGGCAGCGACCGCCTGAGGATCGTCGCGGCGCCCCGGCGATCTCCCGATTCGAACAGAGAAACGGCGAAGTAAAACAACAGCTCCGGGCGATCGTCCCCCGGATCGCCCGCCCGGCGGAAATAGCTCGCGGCCTCTACCCAGCGGGAATTCCGGTAGGCCGCTTCGGCCATCAGCAGCTGGGCGTCGCGCCAATCGGGATGGGCGTCGGCGATCGGCTTCGCCAGCTCGCGCGCACGCTTTAAATCCCGGGTCGGCGCCTCGGGACCGAGAAAACCGCGCACCTTTCCGAAGCTCTCGCGCTCTTTGGCGGTCGGCTCAGAGGTCGAGGGCCGGCCCGAGGGAAGGGTCGGGGGCGTTGCCGGGGGAACGGGCTTGGCGGCCGGTGGGGCGGCCGCGGTGGAAGGAGAGGGGGACAGAAGGGGGGCAGAGACCGCTGCGTCGTCCAGCGGCAGCTGACGCACCAAGCGGGAGAGTTCGCGGTCGTCGAGCAGCGCCTGCGGCAGACCGGCGACGAAGGTGCGCGCTTCGGCCCAGCTCTTGCGCTCGACCAGACAACCGAGGCGGGCGGCGGCGGGGGTCGCAAACTGGGTCGTTTCGGCGCAGTCGGACAGGTCGGGCAGCGCTTCGGCGCAGGCGCCGAGCCGTGCTTGGGCCAGGCCGCGCAGGCAGATCGCGCGCGACTCTTCGGGCGCGAGTCCTAGGGCGGTCTGGGCGGCGGACAAGGCGAGCGCCGGTCTGCCCTCGGTCACCTCCAGCCGCCCGAGCAGAATGCGCCAGATCGGGTTCTTCGGATCGGCGGCGATCCGCTTTTGCAGCTCCCCGCGGCGCGCTTTCGGCGCCAGCGCTTCGACCTTGGCCGCATCCTTCTCTCCGCGGAGGCGGGCGAAGGCGGGCGAAGCGAGAAGCATCTCTTCGGGAATTCGTGCCGCCGCCTGGGCTTCGAAGGCCTTGCGCACCACGGGCGGCAGATCCGCCTGGGTGTAGCCCGAATAGCCGGTTTCGACCTCGGTCAACCGTCGGAAGCTCTCGCGAAAGCCATCGCCGTCACCGCTCTGCGCCTGCGCCACCGCGAGCCGGGTGAGGCAGCCGCCAAGGGCTTTCGGCTCGTCGAGCAGGCCGAAGCAGGCGAGCTGCAGCCAGCGCGCGGCGGTCGGGTAGTCGCCGCGATCGTAGGCTTGAACCCCGTCCGAATTGAGGCTCCGATAGAACGGATCGATCGCCGCCACCGCGGGACGCTCGACGAGGACCGGGCCAAAAACTCCGAGCACCGCTCCAAGCAACGCGAAATTTCGGAGCCGAACGTTCATCGGACCTCCCGACCGGCGGCGGTTTCGATCCGACCGGCCGGGGAGAGTCCGGCGAGCGGCTGGTCTGCGACCACGGCGCGCGGATTCAGGTCGAAAATCCGTTCGGCTAACTCGTCGCCGTAGCGTGCCTCGATCAGCCGGCGGGCGCGGGAAAGTCCGGGCCTCCGCCGCGTCATCCCATGACAGTCGCTGGCGACGAAATGAACCAGGCCGCTGTCGAGCAGCTGATGGACGTCGCTTTGCGCCCGCCGCCCGAACTCGCCCGTGACGCTCATCGCGGTGACCTGAACGGCGGCGCCGAGCCCCACCAGCCGGGCCACCAGGTCGGGCTCGTCGGCGAGCCAGGGGATCAGCTCGGGGTGCGCGAGGATCGGTCGCCAGCCGGAAACCGCGAGTTCGTGGATCAGCTCGTAGGTGTCGCGCGGCATGGCATTGACGTCCAGCTCCAAGAGCAGCCAGCGCGACCGGGCGAGCGGCAACACGCCGCACTCCTCGCCGGGCGCGGCGAGAAAGTCGTCGAGAAACCGCCGGTCGACGTGAATTTCGCCGCCCGGATAGAGCGCGATCTGAAGCCCCACTTCGCGCTCGATCCGCTCTCGGAGGGCGTCGAGCAGCTCGATGTCGTCGTTCCACCAACTGCCGCGGCGTTGGTGCGGTGTGGCGACCAATCCGGTGCAACCGTCGAGCGCCGCGTGGCGGCACATGGCGACCGCTTCGGCGAAATTCTCGGCACCGTCGTCGATGCCGGGGAGGAAATGGCTGTGTAGATCGATCATCCGAGTCCCGGGCGTCAGACCGCCTGGGCCTCCTTCTCATAGCCGCCGTACGATTCGTAATACCGGGTCTTTCGGCCGTAGCGGGCCGCTTCGGAACGATGCCGATTGAGCACCACGCCAAGGATTCGCAGCTCCGCCATGCGTAGGCGCTCGGCGCAATCCTTGGCGTCCTCGCGAGTCACCTTGCCGGCGCGGAAGGTGAGCACGAGACCGTCGGACAGCGCGCCGACGATCGTCGCATCGGTCACCGCGAGCGACGGAGGGGTGTCGATGATCACGTAATCGAACCGGGCGCGCATGGCGTTCAACCACTCGCGCATCCGGTCCGAAGAGAGCAGCTCCGAAGGGTTGGGCGGGATCGGACCGGAAGGGATCAGCCAGAGATTGGGTATGCCGGTTTCGGCGAACACCGCGTCGGGCTCGACCACCCCCGTGAGCTGGTTGACCAGGCCGGTCCGATTCGACACCTTGAACACCTGATGCATGCGCGGCTTGCGCAGGTCGGCGTCGACGATCAGGACGCGCCGGCCGAGCTGCGCCAAGACCACGCCGAGGTTTGAGGTCGTCGCGGTCTTGCCTTCGCCGGCCGTGGCCGAGGTGACGGCGATCACCTTGAGCTCTTCGGCGGTGGAAAGGAGCAGCGAGGTGCGCAGAGAGCGATAGACCTCGGAGATCGGCGAACGCGGCCGGTCGTGGGGCACCAGCTCGATCTGCTCGCGATCCGAAGCCGAGGCTTTGGCCCGATCGGCCGCCCCCTTGCCGGTCTTGCCGCCGCGCGCCCCTTTCGCCGGCTCGGTACCGTACCCATAGACCCGGCCGGTCTCGGAGATGTCGGGCACCACGGCGAGCGTCGGCAGCTTGAGCCGCCGCTCGATCTCTTCCGGCGACTTGATCGTCCGGTCGAGGAATTCGATCAGGAACGCGATGCCGACCCCGAGCAGCAGACCGAGCATCAGCCCGTAGGTGACGTCCTGGCGCAGCGAGGGGCGGAACGGGCCGCCGGGCATGAGCGCCGAATCGATGATCCGGATGTTCGAGTCGCGCGTCCCCTGGAGCCGCGCCGAGACCTCGGTCTCCGACTGCTTCTTGAGCAGCTCGTCGAACATCTGGCGGCGGGTCTCGATCTCCACCTTGAGGTTGGTGTACTCGACCGCGGCGGAGCTCTGGTTGATCGCCTCGCCCTTGCTTCGGTCGACCTCGGCGGAAAGGGTCTGCTCCTGGCGCAGCGCGGTCTGGTATTCGGCGTAGGCGTCGCTGCGCGCCCGCGCGCCCATCTCCTCGATCAGCCCCTTCAAATGCTGCTGGCCCTTCTCGATGTCCGCCTTGAGCGTGACCATCGCCGGCCAATCGGGCTTGTAGGTCTTGAGCTTGGTCTCGTAGTCGCGCTCCATCTTGAGCTGGTTCGAGCGCAGCTCTGAGACCACTCCGCCGGACAAGCTGTCGGCCACCGATTCCTTGGCCGCGATCTGCAGCTCGTGGAAACGCGCCTCCTTCTCGATCCGGACTCGCTTGGCTCCCAGGTAATCGGTGTTGAGCGTTTCGAGCCGCTTCAAGACGTCGTTCGACGCCGGATCGACGCCGCCCACGATGTCGCTGTTGCGGCTGAAGCGCTGCAGCTCGTTTTCTTTATCCTGGATCTCCGATTTGAGGGTCTCGATCTGCGACGACAGAAAGGAGGACGCCTTGCCGGCCGAGGTGTAGCGATCCTCGATCCCGAGATCGATGTAGGCCTCCGCGAAGGCGTTGGCGACCCGCGCGGCGTCCGCCGGGATTTTCGAGCGATAGCCGATCCGGACCAGCGAGGTGTTGCGGATCGGCTCGACCGACAGGCCGCCGAGCAACCCTTGGGCGGCCGCGCCGAGCGACGCCGCGTCGTCGGCGGCGCTGGCTGGCGTTCCGGGTGGCTTCGTCGGATCGGATGTTGCCCGCTCGCCGCGACTGTGGGTCAGATCGAGGTTGCGCACCACCCGTTCGGCCAGGCCGCGGCTGCGCAGCAGCTCATATTGGGTGGGATAGAACTCGATGTTCCAGTAGTTGTCCCAGGTGTTTTGTTCCGAGAGGACCGGCGCCGCGCTCTTGCGTTCGATCTGAACGGTTGCGGTCGCCATGTACTCCTTCGGCGTGATCGAGTAGTGCGCCACCCCGAGCACCAGGGCGGTGATCGAACAGGCCGCGATCATCCGCCAATGACGGCGCAACATGCCGACGTATTCTGCGATGTCGAATTCAGATTCGGCCGGCTCGCCAATCAGCTCGAGCGCCGGATCTCTAAACGGCAGGTTTTTCAAAAAAAGGACTCCTTCACCACCAGGACATCCCCTTCGACCAACGCGACGTCCTGATCCTTGCCGGACAGGACTCGCTTGTAGTCCACGACGATCTCGCGCGGTCCGCCGGCCGTGCGTTTGATCGTCAGCCGGTTCGCCGCGCGATCGGAAAGTCCGCCCGCCCGAGCGATCGCGGCGAGCAGGGTGATTCGATCGGTGCTCTTGAAGGTCAGGGCACCCGGACGCGCGACCTCGCCCAGACAATAGATGTTTACTTCGACGGCGGTCGGAACGTTGATCAGATCGCTCGCCAGGATCGGGATGTTGACCCGCGGATCGGCGCGCACGAGCAGGTCGGAGACGTCGATCGCCACCTGATCCGACAAACCGTTTTCAGCCTTGCGCAGGACGTAGATCCGATTGCCGTGGTTTTCGGCCAGGCCGCCCGCGGCGGTGAGCGCTTCGATCAGCGTCCAGCGGCCGGAAAACGCGAGGTTGCCCGGAGTCTTCACCGCTCCGATCACCGAGATCGGCTTCGAACGGAACTCGGTCACCTCGACCGCGGTCGAGGCACGTTGGAGCAATTTCACTTCGAGCAGCGCCTTCAAGCGGAGGGCCAGCTCCTCTTCGGTCAATCCGGCCGCGGGCACATCGCCGATCAGCGGCAGGTTGATCTGGCCGTTTTCGCTCACCCGCCGGTCGACGTTCAGCTCCGGTACCTCGAAGACCTGAATCTTCAGCTGATCCTTCGGACCAATGCGATAGCCGGGGTTCTTGGACTGCGCGCCCACGGAAGCCCCGGAGAGACCGAGAGCCAAAGCGAGCAATAGGGCTGATTTTTGCATGTCTCGAAAGCCTGTGTTCTTGATGCGATGCCTCTGCGTTTCGACCAAAGTCCTCAAAATGAATTCAAATTCTATGCCTGAAGTCCCGGAAGCGCCAGAGATCCCGGCGCTTTAGCCTCCGTCGCCGCTGCGTAAGGTCAGGCCGGCACCGATCGTGGTGACCGAACGATCGAAGCCGGGCCGATCCGAAGTGAGATCGATCCGGTGGAAGCGGATGCCGAAAGAAGAGGAGCGCCCGGTGGCCAGGTTGAGCTCCGCGCCGTAGGCACGCAGGTCGTCCCGGCGTTCCGGAGTGCCCAGAACGGCCACCCGGTAGGTGTCGCGTCCCAGCTCGGCAAACGCTCGGAGGCTGGTCCGACGGCTCGCCTTCCAGGTCAGGGCGCCGCCGACGCGATCGTCCTCCAGATAGGAATATCCGGAGGCGAGCGTATAGACGATGCCCCGGCTGCCGTAGACGGAGGTCGACAGCCGGCTGCCGGTGCCGAAACCCGCGGCGAGCTTCGCCGTGGTCGAGCTGAACGGCACGAAGCTCGATCCCGGGCGCGGGTCCGCGGAGCGCGCCGCGATTTCCAAGGTGAAGAAACGGTCGTCGTTCTGCTGGCTGAGCACCAGAAACGGCGAGGTGCCGAAGTTGGAACGATCCGTCCGCTCGGGTGCGTCGACGAAGTCGATCACCGCGTGCTCGACTCCGGCACCGATCGAAAATCCGCGGGGCAACCGGTAGCGGGCGCCGCCGCGGAGCAGGCTCTCGTCTCGGTCGAATTGGTCGAAAGGAGCCTCGCCCGGCGCCCGCGATGCCAAATTGCGCAGCCCGATTCTTTCCGCCCCGGCGAAGAGAGAGATCCGGTCGGTGACCCTGAAGTCGAGCGCCAGGGCACCCCGATCGCTCCGCGCCTGCGTGAGCTCCGCGACTTCGGGCGAAACGAATTTTTGCTCTTGAACCCGGTCGGCGGTCGCTTCGAGGGTCAGGTGGTTCCAAAACGCGTAGGCACCCAAGCCATATCGCCCGTTGAGCCGCCGCCGGTCGGCGTTGTCTCGCCACCAGACGTACTCGGGCAGAGCCTGGATCCGCCAATAGACTTTGGGTCCGGTGCGGAAATACGCCCGGAGTCCGGCGCCCGCCGTGCCGGTCAGGTCTCCCTTCTTGCCGTCGCTCGCCCCGAAGGCGTTGTCGACGTATTGAATGTCCCGTAGCTCCCACCAAGGGGACAACCGGACCGGACCGAGATGCCAGCGCGCAGATTCCGAGGCGTTCTTGAGCGCCCCCTTGCGATCGGCGGGCGGTTCGATCACGCCGCCGGGAGGTCTATACTCGTCAAATTGAGCCAATGCAGGGGCGGCGATCGACGCCACTCCGACAAGGAATAGAAATGCGAGCGGGCGGCCGGTCTTCCGGCGGAACGAGGCTAGGGGATTTTGCACGAAGACCTCCGACCCCGGATGTTAGACCGGCGGTGCAGCCGCCCGGGCGTTCTGGGAACGGTCGCGCGATGATACGCCAAGCGGAATGGCTGGTGGCCGGTGCGGTCTCGATTCTCCTGGTTTGGGCGCCGCTGCCGTTCGGCAGCGTCACCCCCTGGAGCGAAGCACTGCTCGAAATCGCGGTCTTCGCGCTCTTCGCCCTGGCTCTCGCGGGCGGCGAAGCGCCCGGCGCCTTACGCCGTTTGAAGTGGCCGGCCGGAGCGCTCGTTTGCATCGCCCTTCTCGGCCTCGTCCAGACGCTCCCTTGGCCTCGGTCGCTCGCCGCCCTCGTCTCCCCCGATCACGTTCGTCTGTTCGATGCCGCCCGCGAGGTTCTGGGCCGCCCGCCGGAAGGCTCGTTTCCCCTGTCGCTCGCTGCGGCCGAATCGCTGCGGGCGGCGATTTCGTTCGCCGCGGTCGCCGCCGCCCTGCTCGCCGCCGGAATCGCCGGGCGGGATCGCCGCTGCCGGCGGTCGTTCGCTTTCGCCCTGATCGCCTCGGCGCTTTTCCAGGTGCTCTACGGCGCCCGGCGGTGGTTCGCGCGGTCGAACGAAATCTGGGGCCGCGAAGTTCCGGGCACCAACGAACGGCTGCGCGGAACGTTCGTCAACCCCAACCACCTGGCGTTCTTTCTCGGCCTGGCCCTGCCGGTGGTCTTCGCCTGGGGCTGGTGGTCGTTCCGCCGCGCGCGCGAGGAAACCCAACTGGAGCGCCGCCTGCTGCGGGTCGCGCCGCCGATCATCGTCTGGCTGCTTCTGTTCGCCGGGCTGGCGTTTTCCGGTTCGCGCGCCGGGATGCTCGCCGGGCTGGCGGCGGTGGTCGCCCAGGGCGCGCTGCTCGCCGCGGGCGAGAAGCGGAGGCGCTGGTTCGCGGCCGGGCTGGCGATCGCCCTGGCCGGCCTCGCGGTGGTCGCCCTGATCGGCCGCCAGGAGGGCTTCGGCCGGCTGATCGGCCTGTCGAGCAACGGCGGCTCGTCCGTCCGGGTCGAAGCGTGGCGCGCCACCCTCGGCCTGATCCGGCGCTTTCCGCTGCTCGGCACCGGTCTCGGCTCGTTCCGCGAGGCGTTCCCCCTGGTGCAGCCGGCGGATCTCCCCGGCACCTGGAGGCACGCGCACAACGACCCCCTGGAGCTGCTCGCCACGGCGGGGATCGTCGGCCTGGCGCTCGCGATCGCGGGTCTCGGCGGGCTTCTCTACCACCTGGCGCGCGTCCTGCGCCACGGGCGGCGCTCGGAGGACCGGGCGGCCGCGCTCGGAGCGCTCGGGGCGCTGGCCGCCGCCGGGCTTCACGAGCTGGTGGATTTCAGCCTGACTCTCCCGGCCAACGCTTTCGCCGCGGCCGTTCTGGTGGGCGCCGCGGTCTCAAGTCGTCGGAGCCAGGAGGCGAACGGCACCCGGCCGGACGGGGCCGCCGTCGAGCGCCGTGATCTCCAGCAGGTGGAGCCCGGGAGAGATCGAGATCGGCAGGCTGAGCGACGCCCCCGCGGCGACCATGAACGTGCCGACGAAACCGCCGTCCACGCGGACCTCGACCACCGCGCGCTCGGTGGCCACCTCGAGAATCGCAATCTCGACCCCCGGAGCGTTGCGGGCGGCGACCAGCTCCCGGCGCTCCCTTCCTCCTAGAGCCGTCCAGCCCGCCTCCGGCCAGGAATCCGCGGCGAGGGCGGCGAGGATTTCGGGCGCCGGGCGTGCGGCGAGCGCCTTCGTCTCGCCGAACGGCTGGCCGGCTTGGGCTTCGAAGCTCCGGGCGAGATCGAGATCGCCCGCGAGGTGGGCGGCGAGTGCCGCGGACGCCGGATCGGCATCGCCGGAGAGGCGGGCCAAGCGGGAAAGCGCCGCCGGACCGAGCGGACACGCCGCATACCGGCAGCGGTCGAGGATCCACCCGAGCGCCGCGGCCAGGCGGGTCGCGGTCGCGGCATCGGCCCGGCCCGCCGGGCACTCGTCGACCGCCGAGGCCAGCAGCGACTCCCCGTCGTCCGCTTCGCCCGCCCGGGCGGCCAGCTCCAGGTAGAGCGCGCGCCCGCCGTCCACGTCGCCGCGCCGGACCTCCCGGCGCGCCTCTTCGAGAGTCGCGCCGAGCCGCGCGCTCTGCGCGCCGCGAAGGCGCAGGCGCGCGTCGCGCATCGCCGGCCAATCGGGCTTCTGGCTATAGATCTGGCGAACCTCGGCCCACGCTTGCGGATCGTCCGGAACGACGGAAAATGCCAACCTGCGATCCGCGGCCACCGCGAGCCAGGCGGGGAGCAAATCCTGCCGAGCGTAGAGATCGGCGAGCCCGCGGCGGATCAACCCGAGCGCGACGCGACGCTTGGCCGGAGAGAGCACCGGCCAGAGCCGGGTATAGGCATGGGCGAGCACGATTTCCGGCTCGAATCTGCCGGGTGCCAGGGCGCGCGCGGCCTCCAAGGGAGCCTCCCACTCGCGGTACGCCTGGATCAGGCGGTCGTCCTCGGTGCGCAGACGGCCGAGATAGATGGCGCCGCCGATCACCAACGGCCCCTCCCAGGCGGCCGGCCGTTCGGCGAACGACTCCGCGGCGAGGCTCGCGGCAGAGGCCAACCGGGCCGCGCTTCGGGAGGCATCGGCCGCCGCAGCCGGCGAGCCGGGGGGAAGGTCGGGCGGCCGGCGCGAAAACTCCGCGGCGAACACCCCGCGAGCCGCGCGGAGACGAGCCCGCGCCGGGTCGCTCTCGCGCGCCACCTCGACCGCCAGCCGATCGGGCAAAACCAGCGGCGCGGAGGCCGCGAGAAAAGCGGTCAGCCGCGCTTGCTCGGCGCGCTCTTCCACGGCCTCCTCCCCTGCCGCCACCGCCAGGCCGAGCGACGCGAGGGCGACCAGCGCGCGCAGCACCCCCAAGCGACCGGGCGGGGCGGTCGGCGGACGAGAGCTCGAAGCGGCGGCCGAAGGGCTCATGGCTGAGGGCTGAGAGGGCTGAGGCGGTGACCGAGGTCGCTATAGTAACGAAGATGTCCCTCTCCTTTCGCTCCGCCCACGGCGCCTCGGTGCTCGCCGCCCTGGCGGTCGCGATCCTGTTGCTGCTGCCCGCCCCTCCCGGTCCCCCCGGATGGTTGGCGGACGAGCTGCCCGCCGCGCTGTCGAGCCGGCTGGACAAGGTCGTCCACGCCGGCATGTTCTTCACCCTCGCCGGGATCTGGCTCCGCTCGTTCCGGCGCCTGCCCGCCTGGCCTCGGCCGATCGGTTCGGCCGTGCTGTTCGCGACGGGGTACGGCGCGCTGCTCGAAGTCCTTCAGGCCCTCACCCCCGAGCGGACCTCGTCGTTCGCCGACGCGCTCGCCAACCTGACCGGGGCGCTGCTCCTCGGGGCGGCCGCAGCGGTCGCCGGCCGGAGGGATCGCGTTTCGGAGCGCCGTCCGGGTCGCATTCCGGAGATACCGTGAGACGAACCGGCCTCCGTTTCGCGCCGCCGCGGCTCGCGCCCGAGATTCTCCCGGATCTCGCCTGGATGCTTGCCCGCGCCTTCGGCCCGGACGAGCCGGGATCGAGAGTTCGACCCGCGGAGCCCCGAAGGGCGGTCGACCTCGCCCGCCGGTTCGGGCTCGCGGCGCGGATCGCCGCCCGCGCCGAACGGGCCGCGCTCACGGCGGAGCTGGGCGACGCGGCGGAGGCGCTCCAGGCCGAACGCCGGGTGACTACGGCGGGCGATCTTCGCCTCGAAGCGGCGGTCCGGGAGATCGCCGGGGTCGCGGCCGACAGGGGGATTCCGATCGGGTACCTCAAGTACGCGGCGCTGGAGCTGGCCGGCGTGCTCGCCCCCGGGGGCCGGGGCGCTTCGGATGTCGACGTCCTCGCGCCGGCCGGCCGGGAGGAGGAGCTGCGGGACGCCCTGGCCGCCGCGGGTTTCGCGATCTGCGATAGCCCGGGCTACGAGCACCAGCTGGCCCCTCAGATCCATCCCCGGCTCGGCGCGGTCGAGGTGCATCGAATAATCCTCGGGGTCCGGCTGAGCGGCGGCTCCGGCGGCTTCAGCGGCTCCAGCCACCGCCGTTCCGCGACGCTCGACGCGCTGCTCGACGCCGGCCTGACCGTGACCTGCGCAGGCCTGCCCGGCGCGGCCGTCCTGCCGTCGCTCGACGTGCTCGCCGCGCACGCCGCGGTCCACGGGCTCGGCCAGCACGGGTTCGAGCCGAACGCCTATCCGGCGCTGCGGACGTTCGCCGATCTGATCGATCTCGGCTGGGCAGGACCCGGCGGGAGGGAATGCGCCGCGCGGATCGCCCCCTGGCTCGCCGAGGACCTCTCGGAGGCGGAGATCGGGGCGCTGGTCGACCTCTGCGCCGAGCTCGCCGCGGGAACTGCCCGGCCCGACGACGACGGCCCTGCGTCCCTCCTGCTCCGCCACGCGATCGCCGGGCGCCTCGACCCGGGCTACGCCAACGCTCTCAAGCTCTCGCTGCTCGCGCCGCGGCCGAGCGAACGAACGCCACTGGCGAGAAAGCTCGCCGCCTTGGCCGCCGCCCTGTGGCCCTCGGCGGCCCAGCTCGACGCGATCTACGGCCGGTCCTCCAGCCCCTGGGGGCGGCTCGGCCGCCGCCTGTTCCGGCCGGTCGACCTGCTGCGCCGCGCCGCCCGAGCCGCGGCAAGCGCCCGCGATCTCGACCGGCGCGACGACGAGCGCGAGGGCTGAGGTACCATTCGCCGCGCCATGAAGCCCCCCTCCCCCACGCCATCGACCGCTCCGCCGTTTGCGGTCGTCGCGATGTGGGCGCTGATCTACACCGTTCCGCTGTTGGTGATTCCCGGTCTTCACGAGTCGTTTCGCACCCCCAAGCTGCTGATCGGCGAGCTGCTCGCGCTCGGCTCACTGATCGGACTCGCGTTTCGCCTCTACGGCCGAGAGATCGATTTTCGCGCGGTCGCCAAAAGACCCGAGGTCGCGGCGCTGGTCCCTCTGCTGCTGCTCGCCGCGGCAAGCCTCGGCTCGACCGCCCACATCCTTCATGTGCGCGAAGCGGTCGCGAGCTTAGGCGTCGGCGCCGCTTGTCTGATCGGCTGGACCGCCGGCTTCGATCGCGCCCAGAAGGAGCGTTTCCTGATCGGCTCGCTGGTCCCGGCAGCGCTCTCCGCGCTGCTCGCGATCGTTCAGTTCCACCAGCTTTGGGAGCCGCTTCGCTTTGCCGGAATCGGCTACGACTCGCGGCTCGGCGTCACGGCGCTCGCCGGCAATCCGGGCGATCTCGGCGCCTACCTGGTCCTGCCCTGCCTGATCGGGCTCTGGTGCCTGCCGCGCCTCGCCGGGCGGCAGCGAATCCTCGCGGGGGTGGCGTTTGCCCTCTGCCTGTACGCCCTGATCGTCACCCAGACGTTGGCCGCTCTCGCCGCTCTTGCGGTCGGCGCCCTGGTCTACGCGTTCGGCGCCCTGCCGCGGCGGCAACTGTTCGCAGGGCTTGCGGCGGTTGTGATTCTCGGCGCCCTCGCTCTGCTCGCCGTGGCACCGCTGCAAAAGCGGGTCGCGGTGAAGGTCCAGTCGATCATCACCGGCGACTGGAACGACCTGCTGACCGGCCGGCTCGACGGCTGGCGGGCCGCCCTCTTAATGTGGCACGAGAACCCCTGGACGGGGGTCGGACACGGCGCCTATCGGCCGGAATTCGTGCCGGCCAAGCTGGAGCTCGCCTATGCCGGAACGCGCTTTTACGCGGGCCACACCCAGCCGGTGTTCGCCAACGCCCACAACGAGTTTCTGGAGGTGGCCGCCGACCTCGGCTGGCCGGGGGTGATCGCGCTCGCCTGGGGAATCGGGGTGATCGGCTTCGCGGCGTTCCGCCGGGCCGGCACCGAGGACGGGGAATTCCGGGAACCCAGGGATCGCGCCCTTTTCCTCGCCGGCCTCGCCGCGCTCGGGGTGCTCTCGGTCGCCTACTTCCCGTTCCGCATCGCCCTGGTCGCATTCCCCGCGCTGTTGTTTCTCGCCTGGGGCCTCGACCGCACGGAGATCCCCTGATGGCTCGACGAGCGGGCACGCAGCGAACGCCCCGTGCAGCCGGGACACCGGCCGGGACGCCGGTCAAGTCGACCTCCAAGTGGGCCGCCCAAGCCGGCGGTCGCAAGCCCGCCGGGCGGGCGTTCTTGATCGTCTTGGTTCTGCTGGTCGCCGCGCTGGTCGGACAGGTTCGCCTGACCATTTCCCGCCTTGGCGCCAGCCGGGCGCTCGATCAGGTCGAGCTGCGGTCCAAGGCGGCGCTCGCCGCCGGTCGGGCCTCCCGCATCCTGTTCGCCGAAAACCTGCAGGTCCTGCGGCGCGCCGCCGAGCTCGATCCTCTGGAGCCCGGCGTGCCGATCGCCCGCGGCGCCCAACACCTCCTGCTGGGCAGCGCGGAGGCCGCCGAAGAAGCGTATATCGACGCCCTGCGCCTGGAACCGCGCCCCGAGATCTATCTGAACCTCGGGCGCGCCCAGCTTCTGGCCGGCACCCCCGACGCCGCGCGAAAGAGCTTCGGAACCGCCGTCACGCTCGACCCCAACCTGGGGCAATTCATACCCCCCGCCGGGCGGTAGACCGAGCACGAACGGGTAGGGACGCCGCGCACCAAACGAGAGGCCAACAGCCCACCTGTTTTGACGGGTCGGAATCGCAAAAGGACGGAAATCCGCTGGACCCTTCCAACGAGTATAGAATTGCAGGTATATTTCGAACTAAGCCGATAATTTGGCGCGTCGGTGGGCCGATCTACCTGTTCTTTCCCTCGCTCGGACCCGGCCTTCAGGAGGTTTCATGAAGCGAATAGCCGTCGCAGCCCTCTTGCTCCTGTCCAGCGTGGCCTCCCGCGCCACCACGTACAAAATGATGTCCGACGACCATTTGGCCGACGCCGCCTCGGCGATCGCCCAGGTTAGGGTGACCGCGGTCGAGCCCTCGCCGGCCGTCGGCATGCCGAGCACCGACTACCTGGTCGAGATCGAGAAACTGGTCAAGGGTTTCGTCCCGGGCAGCACGCTGGTCGTCCGGGTCCCCGGGGGGATCGGCGCCGACGGCTTGGGCCTGAAGATCTGGGGCGCTCCGGCGTTCCGGACCGGCGAGCGGGCGCTTCTCTTCCTGGCGCCGCACGACGAAGACGGCACCTATCGGGTGGTCCAGATGATGCTCGGCGCCTTCCACGTGGTGGAAAAGGGCGGCCGCCGCTTTGCGCTCCGCGACCTGTCGGAGGCGCAGGAGTTGGTCGGCAAGGCCGGCGGCTCGACGTTACGCCCGGGCATCGACCGGGTGCGCGAGCTTTCCGGATTCACGCGCTGGCTGGAGGATCGCGCGGCCGGCCGGACGCGCGCCGCCGACTACCTGGCCACCGCGCCGGTCGGAGCCCTCGAGAGCAACTTCACCTTCCTGCTGCCGGAAGACGGTTTCGCCATCCGTTGGTTCCGCTTCGACACCGGCCTTTCGGTGCGTTGGCGGGTCAACCAGTCCGGGCAGGCGGGCGTTCCGGTCAGCCTCGCCCTCTCCTCCCTCGGGGTCGCGGTCGGCGTTTGGAACGACGACTCCTCCTCGAACATCAACTACGGAGTCGACGGAACGACCTCCGCTTCCAACGGCCTCGGCCGGTCGGACGACATCAGCACGATCCTGTTCAATGATCCGAGCGACCAGGTGCAGGGGAGCTTCGACTGCGATACCGGCGGGGTGATCGCCGCGGGCGGGCCGTTCTTCTTCGACTCCACCCGGGAATACAGAGGGGTGCGCTATCACGAGGCGGTCGAGGCCGACATCGTGACCAACGACGGCACCGATTGTTTCTTCAACGGCGACGCCAAGACGGTCGAAGAGATCTTCGGCCACGAGCTGGGCCACACCCTGGGCCTCGGCCACTCCAGTGAGCGGCAGGCGCTGATGTTCGCCAACGCCCACGCGGACGGCCGGGGAGCGAGCCTCAATCCGGACGATCGGGCGGGCATCGCGGTGCTCTACGGCGATGGCTCGACCCCGCCCCCCCCTCCTCCGCCGCCGCCGGGACTCAAAACCCCGACCCACGTCGTCGCCATGATCCTCAACTCGACGAAAGTGAAGCTGACCTGGACCGACAATTCGACCGTCGAGGAGCAGGTCCTGGTCGAACGCAAGAGAATCGGCGGCAGCTGGCGCCAGGTGCTCGCCTTGCCGGCCAACTCGGTCACCGCCACCGTGACCGGCCTCACCCCCGGCAAGCCCTACGCCTTCCGGCTTCGGGTGAAGAAGGGGACCGCGTTCTCGCCCTATAGCGAGACGGTGCGAACCGCGAACCTGCCTGCCCATTGATGGCCGAAGATCCCGGATTCCCCCTCGCCTTCGAGGGGGGTTGTACCCCGCTGCTGCTCGCCCTGTTCGACCAGACCCCGGTCGTCGACGGGGCTCGTCTCGCGATCCACGCCGCGGACGACATGATGAACCACTTCCTCTGGAACTATGGGGCGGATGGCCGGGGATGGCGCCTGGAGCAGGCGCTCTCCGCCTACTACCGTTCCGGCCTGGTGATCTGGGAGCACCAGCGCCGGATTCTCGAATGGCGGTTCGGCGACCTGGCGAAGGTCGAAAGTGTGCTCGATTTCGCCAGCGGTTACGGCCGGGCGACCCGCTTCATGATTCACGATCTCGGCGGCGACCGGATTTGGGCGGCCGAGATCGACCCGGACGCGGTCCGGTTCCAAAAGGAGATCCTGGGCGCCCACGGCCTGCTCTCGACACCTATCCCCGAGGATCTCGCCTGCCCCCGGCGGTTCGACGCGATTCTCGTCTCCTCCCTCTTTACCCACCTGCCCGAGGCCACGTTTCGCCGTTGGCTCAAGAAGCTCTGGGCGCTCGTGGCGCCCGGCGGGGTGCTCGCGTTCAGCGTCCACGGCGAGCACCTCCTGCCGGCAGGCGCGGCACTTGCGGAATCCGGCATCCATTTCGTCAACCAGAGCGAAAGCCGCCTACTCGATACCGATCTCTACGGCAGCACCTGGGTGAACGAAGCGTTCGTCCGCGGCGCCCTCGCCGAGTTGGCGCCGGGGGCTTCCGCGGCGCTCTTCCCGCGCGGCCTCGCGAACTTTCAGGATCTGTGGGTCGTCGTCGACGCCCCGAATCTGGACTTCTCCGGGCTCGACCTCCGCGCTCCTCTCGAAGGATTCGTCGAAAGCTGCCGCTTCGAACCGCCGCGCCTACGCCTCGCGGCCTGGGCGGCCGATCGCACCACGGGCCGGGCGCCGGTCGAAGCGCAACTGTTCGCGGCCGACCGGCAGCTCGCCTCGACCCGCGATTTCACCCCTCGGCCTGAGGTGAAGGAACTGTTCCCGAGCGAAAATGTCGCGGCGGTCGGATTTCAGCTCGAAGCCGATTGGCCGGCCGACCTTCCCCGCGCCTCGACCCGGCTCGAAGTCCGGGTGATCGACGCGGACGGACGGACGAACACCCTGCTTTCCACCCCGTGCGAGACCGCCCTGCTCCGCGCCGCGCGCTTCGACGCCTGGCTGGGCGCGCGCCATCAGGAGAGCGAGCAGGCCCGAATCTCCGTCGAGCGCGAAACGGAACGGTCGCTCGCCGAACGCACCGAGCGCGAGCTGCGCGCCCGGATCGAGGCGATGCAGGCGAGCCGGTTCTGGAAGCTCAGGAACGCCTGGTTCGGGATCAAGCGCGGTTTGGGCCTCACCCAAGAAACCTAGACGTACAATCGACCGATGGCACTGCCGCGGATCGAAGAAGTCCTCGCCGAAGCCGAGCGCTCCCTCACCCGTTGGGGACGGCTCGCGCTCTGCCAGATCGTCCGCGCCGAGGGTTCGACCCCCGGCAAGGTCGGCTGGAAGCTGATCGTCCTGCCGGACGGCACGGCGGCCGGCAATCTCGGCGGGGGGGCTTTTGAAGCCATGGTGCGGACCGACGCCGCGGCGAAGCTGGAAAGCGGCGCGGATTCCGAAATCAAGCGCTACTACTTCACCGAGGAGGCGGTCAAAGGGGAGCCGACCGGGATGGTCTGCGGCGGCCTGGCCGAGGTTTTTCTGGAGGTGCTCCACGCGGCGCCGCTGCTTGTCATCTGCGGTGGAGGCCCGGTGGGTCAGGCGCTCGCCCGCGCCGCGGTGCTCGCCGGATTCGACCTCCTGATCGCCGACGACCGCGAAGAGTTTCGCCGCCCCGAGCTGTTTCCGGACGGCAGCGAATTTGCTTCGGTCGATCGCGAGTATGCGGGGGATTTCCTCGCTCCGTTCATCCGCAGGGACCTGTTCGTGGCGATCGTGTCGCGCTGTTGGGAAACCGACACCGCGGCTCTCGCCGCCGTGCTTCGCGCCGAACCGCCCCATCTGCGCTATCTCGGCCTGATGGGCAGCCGCCGGAAGATCGAGCGGGTTCGCGCGGAGGTCGCGGCGCGGGGCGAAGATCTGACCCAAACCGATCTGCGGGCGCCGATCGGGTTGCCGATCGGCGGCGATTCGCCGGGCGAAATCGCGATCTCCATCCTCGCCGAGATGATCCGTGACCGCCATGCCTTTCCGGTACCGGCCGTCCCAACCGATTCAAGAGAGGTCGTCGAACAAGATGCTTGATGGGCTGATGTGGAACCGCCGGACCGCTACGTTCGGTGCCTCGATTCTCGGACTCGCACTTGCCTTTTTCGTCGCCGAGGTCGCCCCGGCGGCTCCCATGGCTCCCATGGCTCCGACACCTCGGGCGATCGACGAGCCGGCAGGATATGCCGTCTGGCAACCGCTGCCCCTCGAAGGTGCCGACGTCCGGTCGCTCGCGATCGAACCCGGAAATCCCGACCTGCTGCTCGCCGGAACCTCCGCCGGACAGGTCTATCGAACCCACGACGGCGGCGAAACCTGGACCGACGCGGGAGCGGCCCTGCCGTTCCCGGGTTGGGTGGTCAGCTCGCTCCGCTTCGAGACCCCTGCCGATTCCCGCAGGTTGGGAGGCAAAGACGGCGCGCCGCCGCGGCTTTGGGCCGGCCTCTGGGGCATCTGGAGCGGCGGCCACGTCGCCTCCTCGGACGACCTGGGCGCCACCTGGGCTTCGCGGAGCGGCGATCTGCCCGACATCCAGGTTTATGCGATCGCCACGGTCCCCGGAGAGGAAGGCCGGCTCTATGCCGCGACCGCCCAAGGGGTCTGGGGGACGGCGAACGGGGGCAAGAGCTGGCGCCAACTGACCGCGGCCCTCCCCGAAATCGGCAAGGTGACCAGCCTGCTGGTCGATCCGCAACGGCCGGGAACGATTTTCGCGGGCACCTGGCGCCAGGCCTACAAGAGCGACGACGGGGGAGCCACTTGGAGCGGAGTGTTCGACGGAATGGTGCTCGACTCGGAAGTCTTCACTTTGACCCCCGGCCGGGAGTCGGGCGAGATCTGGGCCTCGACCTGCGGCTGGGTCTACCGGACGGAGAACAGCGGCGGCACCTGGCGGCGCTATCAACAGGGCCTGGGCGAACGGCGGACCCCCAGCTTCGCGGTCTTGCCCGACGGCCGACTGCTCGCGGGCACGGTGGCCGGCGCCTATCTTTCGGCTGACGGCGGACTGACCTGGAAGCTCGGCTCGGACCCCGCGCTCTCGGTCCTCGCCGTCGCGGTCGACTCATCCCGGCCGGACCGGATCGTCCTCGGCACCGAAGGGTCGGGGATCTGGATCTCGGGTCAAGACGGTTTCCACCCGGCGAACCGGGGCCTCGGCAACCTCCGCATCGGAGCGCTCGCCACCCTGCCGACCGAGCTGCTGGTCGCGGTCAACAACGCCGGACCCTCCTCCGGCGTCTACCGCTCGATGGACGGCGGGCGGAGCTTCCCGGATTTTTACCCTCTGCCCACCATCCTGGATTTGACGCTCGATGCCGACCACGCGTTCGCCGCGACCGAGCGCGGCCTGTTCGAACGGACGGGAGCCGCCTGGACGCGGCGTCCGGAATTCAACGACCAGCGGGTGGATCAGGTGGCACGGATCGCCGGCCGGACCCTCGCTCGAACCGGCACCGGCCTGTTCGAGCTGCGCCTGCCGAAAAAAGGCCCTGAGCGTTTCGAGCCCCTGCTCGGCAAGGCTGTCCCACGCTCCGCCGTGCTCTGGTCGGGCGCCCTCTGGGGCAGCGACGAGCGGTCGATCTTCCGCCTCGATGGGGATCTCAAAACGCCGATCGCCACCCCGTTCCCCGGCGGCCGCCTGGAACGATCGAGCGCCGGCCTGCTCTACGCCGGCACCGGCGGCGCCTGGCTGCGCACCGCCCCGAGCCAGGACTGGATCGAGCTTTCGCAGGAACCGTCGCGCATCTTTCCAACCGGCGACGAACACCTCTCGGCAGTCATCGCCACGGCAGGCGCCGCCTTTCTTCTCGACCGAGGCGAAGACGCCGCCCGCCCCACGCTTCGGCGGCTCGCGCTGCCGTTCCCGGTCCGGGATCTCACCGCGGCGAAGATTTTCGACGGGCGGCTGCTGCTGGGTACGTCGGGCTACGGGGTGCAGGCGGCGGCGCCGTAGGCGACCGTTCCTCAGGGGGCGTACAATCCGACCTATGAGAATGCTCACGGCTCAAGTGGTCAACGGACGGCTGGATGTCCCCGAGGGCAGCCTGCCCGAAGGGGGAACGATCACTCTGCTGGTCCCAGAGGGTGACGAGAGAGGCTTCGACCTCTCCTCTGACGAAAGGGCGCTTCTTTTGGAGTCGATCGCCCAGGCGGAACGAGGCGAAGTGGTCGACGGCTGGAAGCTCCTGGCCGAACTCGAGGCGTGAAGTTGCGTCTCCACCTGCTCGTCTCGAAAGAGGCCGAGCGACAGATTCGAACCGCAGCAAAGTGGTGGAACGAGAACCGCCCAGCCGCGAGAGGTCTGCTTCGCCAGGAGCTGACCCAGGCATTCCAGCTGGTGACGACACAACCCGGTATCGGAACCCGCGCCTTCGACGCCTCGATCCAGGGCGTGCGCCGCATCTACCTCTTTCGTGTTCGATACAACCTCTACTATCGAGAAATGAACCAAGCGGTGGAGGTTCTGGCCCTTTGGCACGCGAGCCGCGGCGAAGGTCCGCCGATTTGAAAGGCACTAAAGGCTGCGTGAATCGGACCCAGGCCGTTGACCTGGGCTAACGTGAGACGGCCTTTCAGGCCTAAAACTATTGCGCGTCGCGGCGGCCCAACGGGCCGCGTTACGTTAGACCAGGCTAACGGCCTGGGTCACGTACGTGGATCTAAATCTTCGCCAACCGCAACCGCAGCGCGTTGCCGATCACCGAGACCGACGAGAACGACATAGCGGCGCTCGCCACGATCGGTGAAAGTAGGAGGCCGAACGCCGGGTACAGAACGCCCGCGGCGAGCGGCACGCCGAGCAGGTTGTAGGCGAAGGCGAAGAACAGGTTCTGGCGGATGTTCCGCATCGTCGCGTGCGACAACCGCCGGGCGCGCACGATGCCGTTGAGATCGCCCCCCATCAGCGTCACGCTTGCACTCTGGACCGCCACGTCGGACCCTGTAGCGAGCGCCAATCCCACCTCGGCTCGGGCGAGCGCCGGAGCGTCGTTTACGCCATCGCCGGCCATTGCGACGCGGCGCCCCGCCTTTTGCAGCTTCTCGATCTCCTGCGCTTTGCCCTCCGGCAGAACCTCCGCGATCACCTCGTCGAGCCCCAACTGGCGCGCCACGGCCTCGGCGGTCGCGCGGGAATCTCCCGTGAGCATCACCAGCCGGAGACCCTCTTCGCGCAAGGCCGCGAGCGCCGCGGGGGTGGTTTCTCGGATCGGATCGGCGACGCCGAGAAGTCCTAGCACTTTGCCGGCGCGGATCACGGCGACCACGGTCTGCCCCTCGGCCCGTAGCGGAGCGGCGGGACCGTCGAAGCCTGACACCAGTTCGGCTTCCGCCACGCCCAACTCCGCCGCGAGCGCCCGGTTGCCCAGGCCGATCTCGGCGCCGTCCAGGGTGGCCACCACCCCTTTGCCGGTCACCGCCCGAAATTTCTCGACCGCCGGAGGTTCAATCCCGCGATCTTTGGCCCCAGCCAGAATCGCCGCGGCGAGCGGGTGCTCGCTTCCCCTTTCGAGCCCCGCAGCCACCTGCAGCAGCTCGCGCTCGTCGAGCCCCGCCGTGGGTTGCAGGGCGACGAGTCGCGGCTTCCCCTCGGTCAAGGTACCGGTCTTGTCGATCACCAGGGTATCGATCTTCTCTAACGTTTCGAGCGCCTCGGCGTCGCGGAACAGAACGCCCGACCGCGCGCCGCGCCCGGTGCCGACCATCACGGACATCGGCGTCGCAAGCCCCAAAGCGCAGGGGCAGGCGATGATCAGCACGGCGACCGCGTTGACCAACGCGTAGGCGAACCGCGGCTCGGGGCCGAAGGCGAGCCACACACCGAAGGTCAGGATCGCCGCGAGAACCACCGCCGGCACGAACCAGGAAGCGACCTTGTCGGCCAGCCGCTGGATGGGAGCCCGGCTGCGTTGCGCCTCGCCCACCAGGCGGACGATCTGGGCGAGCACCGTGTCGTTGCCGATCCGCTCGGCGCGAAAGACGAAGCTACCCGAACCGTTCACCGTGCCGCCGACCACTTTGGCTCCCGGTTCTTTCTCGACCGGGATCGGCTCGCCCGACAACAGCGACTCGTCGACCGAGCTGCCCCCCTCTTCGACGACTCCATCCACCGGCACCTTTTCGCCCGGCCGAACGCGCAACCGGTCGCCGACCTGGATAGCCGAGATCTCCACCTCTTCGTCGCGTCCGTCCGCGCCGATCCGCCGCGCGGTCTTGGGCGCCAGGCCGAGCAAAGCGCGAATCGCCGCCCCGGTCGAGCGCCGGGCGCGTAGCTCCAGCACCTGGCCCACCAGAACGAGCGCCGTAATCACCGCCGCCGCCTCGAAATAAAGCGGCGGCCCCCCGGCGTGGCCGGACGAGGCGACCCCCGCGGGCAACCAACCCGGAAGCAGCACGCCCACCAAGCTATAGAGGTACGCCGCGCCGGTGCCGAGGGCGATCAGGGTGAACATGTTCGGACTGCGAAAGCGGATCGAGTCGTACGCCCGGACGAAGAACGGCCAGCCGCCCCAAAGGACCACAGGAGTCGCGAGCGCCAATTGCAGCCACGGAACCCAAGGCCCGTGAAGAGCGGCCACCCCCGCCATTCCGGCCATTTCGAGCACCAGCAGCGGCGCGGCGAGAACGGCGCTCCCGATCAAACGCCGCTGCATGTCGATCAGCTCGGGATCGGGTCCGTCGTCCAACGTCGGCATCATCGGTTCGAGCGCCATGCCGCATTTCGGGCAAGACCCCGGCTTGTCGCGCACGATCTCGGGATGCATCGGGCAGGTCCATTGGGCACCGGCCGGCACGGGCTCCGCTGGCGCCTCTTCCCCCTTCGGCGCAAGGTACTTCGCGGGATCTTTCTCGAACTTCTCCCGGCACCCGGCGCTACAGAAGAAGTAAGGCTTCCCGCCATGCTCCGACCGATGCTTGGCGGTCGCGGGGTTCACGGTCATGCCGCAGACCGGGTCGAGAGCACGTTCCTCCGAAGCGGGCGCCGCACCTGGCTCGGATGTCGGTTTGGACTCGTGAGGGTGGTGCGAGTGGGTGTCGTGATCTGAGCTCATTGGAGGTTTAGCTTATCGTGGGGAGTGGAGAACCCGCCGACGCTCCCGTTTGTTCCCACGGCCCCTTGCCTCCTTCGAAGGGAGCCTTCCTCAAAAAGCGCCGGAGGCGGAGCCACCCGCCCCGGCGCAGGGCTACGTTACGGTTTCGGCGTCACTCCCTGGTCAGACCACCTTGGCCAGTAGCTCCTTGGTGGTGGTCTTGTCTTGCGCCGCCTTCTCCACCTCGGCCTTCAGCAGCTCGAGCGCGCGTTTCGCCTTGCTCGTCCGGCGCGCACCCTCCACACGCGGATTGATGCCGAACTTCAAAAGGTCCGCGCTCTCGAAACCGAAATGGCTCTGCAACGCGGCGGCGAGAACATTGCGCATCTTCCGGCCGCTCTTGATGAGAGCAGCGCGCTGCAACGCTACGTCCCGAAGGCCGGCGCGCTGCAACTCGATCCGCTCACCCATGAGCCGCATCGTCTCCACCAACTCCTTGAACTTCGTGTGAGTCTCCTGGGTGTGAGCCAAGTCGCCGAGGATCGGCTCCATGTTCATCGCCAAAACGCCCCACGCCTGCACCTTGTCCGAATACGAGCTGACGATCATGACTGCTCCCTTCTCTGGACTCTCGTCCAAAAAGTCCAACGGCAAAACGCCGAAGGACAAATCATCTGGAGAATTCACGAGGGCGCAACGGAAACCACAAGATCTCACTCGGCGGGGGTGCGAAAACAGCAGCAATCACCAACTTGCCACCGTAATCACGGGCCAATTACCGCAATCAGAAATGAAACTTCGCCTATCCGGCTCGCATCCGCCGCAATCGCATGGAAATAGCGACAGCAACGCGGCGATAGCCGAAAACTTCGTTCTGATTGCGGAGGATTGGGTCCCGATAGCGGCTATTCCAAGACCATAGCGGCTATCGCGGCTCAACTTCAGCCCCTTCCGAGGAGCGACCCTACCTACTGGCGCCCCTGTGAAACTTCAAAGAACCGGTTCGACGGGAAGAAGTCTGCGGGACGGGGACAGCGCTTGTCAAGTGCCTGGGCGAGATTTGTTTCGGCTTCTGGGAATTGGGGTATCGCGTCCGCCAGAGGGGGCCAGGGTAAGACGCCGATAGGCAGTCAACCAGGAACGTCCAGGAAAAGCGGTATCAGGGCCGAGACTCTGGAGTAACCGGCAATTCGGCGATTGACACGCGTCACGTGACGGATTACATTGACCCGGTGATCAAGACGTTCGCGGACAAGCACACTGACGAGCTGTACGCGACGGGCAAATCGCGACGGTTCCCATCGGACATCACGAAGCGAGCCGTTCGAAAACTGGAGTACATCGACTTGGCGACCTGTCTCGACGACCTGAAGGTTCCACCCGGCAATCGGCTGCACGAGCTCGAAGGGGACCGGAAGGGTCAGCACTCCATCGCCGTCAACGATCAATGGCGGATCTGTTTTCGCTTCGACGATGGAGACGCCTATGACGTCGAGATCACCGATTACCACTAAAATGAGGAGTGAGATGAGCATTCCAAATACTGGTCGTAGGATAATCCGGCCTACGCATCCGGGCGAGATGCTGCGGGAAGACTTCCTCCCGGACTTCGAGCTGACCGCCTCCGGTCTCGCTGAAGCTATAGGTGTCTCACGCCAGACTGTCAACGAGTTGCTCCGAGGACGGCGGGCCGCGAGTCCTGGTATGGCCCTTCGGCTCTCACGCTTGTTCGGCAATTCGGCGGATTTTTGGCTCAACGCCCAGCGTGCTGTGGATCTATGGGATGCGGCTCAAGCCATCAAGGAAGAGGTCCAGCGCATCAAGCCCTTAAAGGCCGCATGACCTCGGCATCTAATTCCGAGGCGAACGCCAGCCGCTATCCTTCGGACGCGCGTTCCGCCACGAGTTCGGCAACGGAGTCCCGATCCGGCGAGAACCGGCGGCCCGCCCCAATCAGCCGACGCGCCGTCTCGCCACGGTCGGGGATCACGCGGACCAGGATCTCGTTCCGTCCTTCGACCGGCTTCCAGTCGAGCCGCCAGCCGGGTTTGATCCCGAGCTTGCGCCTCACCTCAGCAGGGATCGTGACCCTGTTCTTCTGTGTGATCGTCGTGACCATGGAAGGATGGTTCTCCTTGGGGGTTGGCGTGTCAAGGCAGGCCGCACACACTGGAAGTATCCCTGCCGTTCCCACAAAGCGTACAATCGAAGCGATGAGAATGCTCACGTCTCAGGTGGTCCACGGAAGACTAGACGTTCCCGAGGGTAGTCTCCCCGCAGGCGGAACGATTACCCTGCTGGTTCCGGAGGGCGACGAAGAGGGCTTCGAACTCTCCAACGAAGACAGGGCGCTCCTCCTGGAATCGATCGCCCAGGCGGATCGAGGCCAAGTCATCGACGGCTGGAAGCTCCTGGCCGAACTCTAAACATGCTTGAATCGCGACACGGGAAAGTACAAACCTTTTTTAAACGGTTGTTTGCCGACTACCTCCGGAAAGTAATTAACCTCCTGACGCGCCTTCGCAAGCGACTTAGCTATCACCCTCTATCTGATTCTTGGGATTTCTTCTCCTCTGCCACCACGCGCGGTCCATACGACCTACGCCAATTCTTGGGACTAAACGAGCCGGATTATCGCTTTTCGGTGGGTTTCTCTCAAGAGAATGCCAGGTCATACTTTCTCTACGCAGCGCTGGACGAGGTTTCGAAGACCAGCGTAACAATAGGCCGCTGGGCCGAATTTCTCGACGCTCCGGAGGATGATGATCCGCGGGATTCGTTCGGCCATGTCAAGAGGGTCGTCCTTGAGTCGGTACTTGATGAGCAAGACTTCAGGCGGCGACGGCTCTTGGAAGTACTGATTGATCTACTCTGCTTTCGCACAACAAATGAACAGGGATACTATCGCGACCTCATGCAACTCCAAGATCTCCAGGACACGATCTCTGTAAAGGAAGATTTTCGCGAATTCTATGGTTTTAACAATGAAGTACTCCGATCGCAGATCGATGAAAAGTCGCTGCAAATTCATCAGACTGAAGACACCATTGAGCTCCGTCGGTGCTGGTATCGCAAGGATACCAAACGCCTTGGGGGCAATCCGAAACCGGGCGGGTTGCTGACAAGCATTAGACAACGCCTAAAGATTGCTCTCGCCCAGGCCGATGCCCATGAGAAGCTGGTGCTAGGTTTGAGCTATCAGGCCTACTCAAGGGCAAGCAGTGGGGTACATTTCCAAACTAGCCGCTCGCGTCCCTCCAATTGGCTGGAACAAGCAGGCCGTGGTGTGTCTGAAATTGGAAATCTGGCTCTGGCATGTCTCGTATCAGTCCAGAGGTTGCTTGGTATCTCACCGGATGGATTGAATAAAGATATCCGCAACGTACTCGAAGGTAAAGAGGTGAGGCAGATTTTTTCTTCTGCCGTCAGCTCTCCGGCGAAAATCGGTGACTTTGTTCTTATTCATAACCGATACCTGGCTGAGGTCGTAGAAAAGTGCGCTAATCCGTTCGGATATGAGTCATTCCAAGTAAGGTTCCTCGACGAGGATCCACCGTGGGGGATCGTAGAGGATTGGCTTCCGCCGCAGGAAGTCCGCCGCTTATATGCGCTGGACAACCTGATCAGTGCTACCAGAAGTGACTTGGAGAAGAACGGTGTGTCGCCGGACAGTCTGAGCGCCGAATTGCTAAGCAGCCTTGTCAAGCAAGCCATGATTGAAATTTGGAAAAGCGGCCTTCGTGATGCTGTGGTGAAAGGCGGAGCCCGGCAGGAGGATCCCACTGCTGAAAGCGAATAGTCCAACCGAGCCGAAGGCCACGCTCTACGATATTGCGGAGCACCTGGGCACCGCTGAGCAGAGGGCTACCTACCTGGACGCCTGGCGTGAAGAGGCTCCGGACGACGCAGCCGGTATTGCCAGAGCCCTTGGGGACATTGCTCGCGCGAAGGAATGACCAGATTGCCATGGATGCCTGCCTGAGCCGCGGAAGCTTCGATCGCACCTTAAAACGGCACTGAACCGCCGGAGCCTTTGGAGCTTCGCTGGTCGCAGGAGGGATCGAATCCTCCGTCGGCCAGCAACGGATTGCAACGCGATACAAAAAATTGTATAACCGTCGGCGGCCATAAAAAGACCTCCTTTGGCAAGCGCCGAAACGGCTGAAGGGGAGGTAATTCTCACCATGGCTGCTTTGAAGATCACGCCCTCCAGCGGGAACGTTTTCGCGGATCTCGGATTCGATGAGGAAGAAGCCGAGCGCCTTCGGAATCGTTCCTCTCTCATGATCGCGATCCGAAAGCTGATCGAGGGCCGAGGCCTGGCCCAGGTCGATGCCGCCAAACTTTTCGGCGTCACCCAACCGCGCATCAGCGACCATGTCCGCGGCAAAATCGATCTCTTCAGTATCGATACCCTCGTTGACATGTTAGCTCGGGGCGGAATCCACGTTGATGTGGTCCTGTCCGAGTCGTTGAGACGGGGCGCCGCGTGAAAGCCCGCCCCGGTATTTAATGCAAGGGCTTGAGGTTCGGAGTTCAGGAGGTAGAAACCATGACCAAATTGCTTGAGCAGGTCGTCGCCCAAGCGTCTGCTCTCCCGGAGGCCGAACGGGAGTCTCTTGCAGGCCGCTGGCTGGCCGAACTCGTTGACGAGCAGGGCTGGCAGGAAAGATTTGCCAGCTCGCAGGACGTTCTCGCTAGCCTGGCTGAGGAAGCCCTCGCCGAGCATCAGGCTGGTCTCACAGAGAAGCTGGACCTGGATCGGTTGTGACTTCGAGAACCACCCGGCGATTCCGCGAGTTGCTCGCCGCGCTCCCACAGGACATCAGGCGACAAGCGCGAGCCTCCTATGGCTTATTTAGCGACAACCCCAACCATCCGAGCCTCCAGTTCAAGCTCGCTCATGCCAACTTGCCGATCTACTCGGCGTGGACCGCCTGGGGTGTCGGTGTGCGCCCAAACGCCAATCTTAGCCGCTGGTAGGCTGTTTCGTTGGGCGCAAGTATGAAGATCGGTCGAAACGATCCGTGCTGGTGCGAGTCGGGGAAAAAGTATAAGCGGTGCCACTTGGAAAGGGAACGGCAGGAACCCCTGTCGCGAGGGCAGATCCTTTCTGCGGTGCGTGCTTCCCACTCGCGAAAGGAGTGCCTCCACCCGCTGGCTTCACTTGAGAGCTGCAGCGGTGAAGCGATAAAGGCGCACACGATATCCCGGTCGTCTCTGCAAAGAATTGCCCGCGCCGGGCACGTTTGTCAAATCTGTGGTGATCTTCCTACTCTCGGAAAGCATGAAGGAAGGTTCGTTCCAAAGCTTGTTGGCATAAACAAGGCGTCGGTATTTAGCGGATTTTGTGCAGCCCACGATCAGTCCATATTCCGACCTGTTGAAGCCAACACCTTTGAATCCCTAGAGCAGGCGAGTTTCCTTTTGGGCTATCGATCTCTTTGCCTCGAACTCTCCAAAAAGCGAGCAGCAAGCGGCCTATATCCGGTTGAACGTGATCTTGACAAAGGAAGAGACACTCTCTTTCAGTATGAACACCAGGCGCACCAGGCTTCACGACACGCCGGAATAGAGCTTGCCCTTCGAGACCTCGAGGATGAAAAGGTGCGGCAAGACGAAGCTCTAATCCATTGCAATTATCAACGGGCGAAGTACCTACTTTTTGAACTCCAAGGGGTTCCGGAAATCATGTGTAGCACAGTCCACTTTCCCGCGTTTGATTTTGCCGGGAATCAACTGCAAGACTTGATGGACCCAAAGCCTTCAGACATCTTGAGCTTCTCGGCTCTGGCGAATGGCGGCAGTGGCTGGCTCCTGTTTAGCTGGTTTGGAGAAGCGAATGCAGCCAAGGAACTGATCCGCTCTCTTGTAGAATTGGGCGAAGCCGCCATTCCCCACGCTATTGTTCGATTCATATTTGAAAACTCTGAGAATACTTACATGTCGCCTTCGTGGTGGGAGGCGATCGGTGCGTCGCGGCGAAATCAACTAGTAGAGCGACATCAGAAATCTGTAAAAGTAGAGCAGTTGCCTGATTACCTCAAGGATGACGGGTTAAGGGTTGTTGACTGGAAACTAGTGAGAACAGTGACAAACGCTATGTAGTAGCGTTCCAGTGACACCGTGAGCCCTTTTCCTCATACTTCTCGCGTTCTCATAGGATGAACGGGGAGAGGGACAGTCATGGCCCAGCGAGCACCAAAGTGTCTCAGGATGTTCGGCAGCCTTGCTGCTTCGGTATTGCTCGCTAGTGCGTGTCCAAACTCCACGTCTCAACCATCGGCGTCTCCTCCCCCCGAAGATCAGGAGACGCGCTACCGGCGGGAGCTTGCCGAATTCGCTGCGGATGCACCTGCCGACAAGATCGCGGAGGCGTGTCACTTTCTGCGTCTTGCGCCCAACTCTCCGAAGTTGTCAAGCGACGAACTTGCACGCTGCAAGGCTGCAACCCTTTCGGCCATTGGAGCCAGCAAGGTGAGTGAAGGATCCACAATCTCGCTTGAAATGTTGCTTGAGGACTCGCGAGCCTGCGGAGCAGGCGAAGCCGAAATCCATGCCGCTTCTGAGAAGCGGAAACGGAAAGAGCCGAAGTGGGCCGCCGCAGAGGCTCGCGAACGGGCGGCTGAGAAGCGGCAGGCACTTGTCGACGGGACAGAAAACCGTCAACTCGTCGCCGATCGCCTCCGAGAGAATTTCCTTGATCAGGGTCTTGACATCAAGGTGCGACTAAAAGGTAGGTACAAAGAGCGCATCACTTTCACCTACGTACTGTTCAGTGATGTCTGGTCGCATCGTTTTGAGACCGAAGGAATCTTGGATTCCCTTCAGGCTGCTGGCTACCAGAGGGTGGACATGACTGACGACTATGACTGGCATGTTCACTGGACGTTCTGACCTTGCCGGAACCAACGAAACGCCATAGACAAAGCCGGTTCCAAATGGTGGGCGAGATTCCCATGTCGAGAGAGAGCTTCAGGACGCCTGCGGGAGAATCAAGACTTCCTAGGCGAGCCAGGTCGCACACTGAAGGGCCTGCTGGACGTCCTCGGCTTCGAGGTACGGATACTCGGCCGCGATCTCCGCGGGAAATATGCCGTTTGCGATGAGGTTAATCAGCAACGTGACTGACCCCCGCAGGCCGCGAATTCAAGCCCTGTCGGCCGTCACGGCGGGGTCAAAGGTGACGCGATCGAATCCGAGCATCGCGAGCCCTTCCTTGGCCATAGTTTAGGAACCTCGGAGAAAGCTGAACCCAAGGGCGGCCTCGCCGCTTTCCAACCCCCTCACTCCACCGTCACACTCTTAGCCAGATTCCGCGGCTGGTCCACGTCCGCTCCTCGCCGTACCCCTATGAAGTACGCCAGCAGCTGAAGCGGAACCACGTTCACGATCGGCTGGAGGAGCGGCGAGACCCTGGGGACTTCGATGATTTCGTGGGCTAGTCCTTCGAAGTCTTCGGCGGGGCCGTCGGTGACGACCAGGAGGTGGCCGTCTCGGGCTCGGACTTCTTGGAGGTTGGAGCGGACTTTTTCGTAGACGCCGTCTCCGGTCGCTATGGCGATGACGGGGAGGTTTTCGTCGATCAGGGCGATCGGGCCGTGCTTCATTTCTCCCGCGGGGTAGCCTTCGGCGTGGATGTAGGAGATCTCTTTGAGCTTGAGCGCTCCTTCGAGAGCGATCGGGTAGTTGATGCCGCGGCCCAGGTAGAGGACGTTTTCGGCCTTGTGATAACGGCGGGCGAGATCTTCAAGATGGGCCTCTTGCTTGCGGATGACCTGATCGACCGCTCCGGGCAGGTGGGCCAAGTCGTCGAGATAGAGGCGGTCGATGGTTCCTTCCCGCTGCTGCTTCAGATAGAGCGCGAGGAGGTAGAGCGCGACCAGCTGGGTGGTGAAGGCTTTGGTCGAGGCGACTCCGATTTCCGGCCCGGCGTGGGTGTAGATGACGCCTTGGCTGATGCGGGTGGCCTGGGAACCCTCGACGTTGCAGACCGAGAAAAGCTTGGCGCCCCGTTCTTTCGCGGCTTCCATGGCAGAGAGCGTGTCTGCCGTTTCGCCGGATTGGGAGATGCCCACCGCGAGCACGCGGCTATCGACGATCGGGTCGCGGTAGCGATACTCCGAGCCGTAATCGACTTCGACCGGAATGCGGGCGATCGATTCGATCAGGAACTTGCCGATCAGCGCCGAGTGCCAGGAGGTACCGCAGGCGAGTAGGTGCAGGCGCTCGATTTTGCGGAGTTCCTCGGGCGGCAGCGTCACCGTGTCGAACAGGATCTCGCCGGTCTCGAAATCCACCCGGCCGGCGAAGGTGTCCTGCACCGCCTGGGGCTGCTCGTGGATCTCCTTCGCCATGAAGTGCTTGTAGCCGCCTTTTTCGGCCTGGACCGGGTCCCAGTTGAGACGCTGGACGGGCCGTTCGGCGGGTGCGAGCAGACGCCCGGTGCGGTCGTAGATTTCGATCTTCTCCGGGGTCAGCTCGGCGAGGTCGCCGTTTTCGAGGAAGATCACATTGCGGGTGTAAGCGAGCAGCGCGGCCGGGTCCGACGCGAGGAACTGCTCGTTGTCGCCCGGTCCGCCGACTCCCAGCACGAGCGGCGGCCCTTGGCGGGTTGCCACGATCTCCTGACCATTGCCCGCGGTGGTGACCACCGCGAAGGCGTACATGCCTTCTACCTCGCCAATCGCGCGGGCGACCGCTTCGCGCAGCGTCGACCCGTCGAGGTAGGAGGAGATCAGGTTCGCGACCACCTCGGTGTCGGTGTCGGAGGCGAAGGTCCACCCTTCGGCGAGCAGCCGTTTTTTGAGCGGCAGGAAGTTCTCGATGATGCCGTTGTGGATTAGCGCCACCCGGCCTTTGGAGTCGACCATCGGGTGGGCGTTCCGCTCGCTCGGCGGTCCGTGGGTCGCCCAACGGGTATGGCCCAAGCCGTAGACGCCGGTGATCGGCGCCGCGGCGAGCTTGACCCGCAGGTTTTCGAGCTTGCCTTCGGCCCGGGCGGTCTGGAAATGACCGTCTTCCACCGCAACGATGCCGGCCGAGTCGTACCCGCGATATTCCATCCGGCCGAGGCCGTCCATCAAGAGGGGCACCACGTCCCGGTGCCCAACGTATCCGACGATGCCGCACATGGTTGGTTCTCCTAAGAAGCGTGCCCTCGGAGGGGTCACAACACCGGACGGAGGTTACTCCTTCCCTTCCGTCCTCGCCCGGCGCTGACCCTTCAAACGCTCGACGGCCCCCTCTAAATTCTTCTGCCGGACCCGGGTCACCGCGAGCGCCCCTTCGGGCACGTCCTGGGTGATCACCGAACCGGCTCCGGTCTGGGCGCCTGCGCCAATTTTGACCGGGGCCACGAGCATCGTGTCGCTGCCGATGAACGAGCCCTCGCCGATCTCGGTTCGGTGTTTCGATTCCCCGTCGTAATTGCAGGTGATGACCCCGGCCCCGACGTTTACGCGGGGCCCGATCGTGGCGTCGCCCAGGTAGGCGAGGTGCCCGGCTTTGGCACCGGGACCGAGCTCCGAAGCCTTCACCTCGACGAAGTTGCCGACTTTGGCGCCGGCCCGAAGCACCGTCCCCGGACGCAGCCGGGCGAACGGCCCGACGCGGCAGCCGATTTCGATCTTGGCGCCGTCCAGCACGCTGTAGGGCTCGATTGTGACCCCCTCGCCGAGGACCGTGTCGCGCAACCAGGCGCCCTGGCGAAGCTCGCAGCCAGGGCCGATCTCGGTCGCTCCAGAGAGCGAGACCTCCGGGTGGATCAGCGCATCGCGGCCGACCACCACGCCCGGCTCGATCGAGGTGCGGGCGGGTTCGAGGATCGTCACTCCCGAGCGCATCAGCGCTTCCAGATGGCGGTCGATCAGGCGGCGGTGCGCCTGGGCCAGCTCCACCCGGTCGTTGATCCCCCAACTTTCGGACGGATCGGCGAGCGGATGCAGCTCGACTCGGTGCCCATCGCGGGCGGCGTCGGTCACCGCGTCGGTCAAGTACAGCTCCCCTTGGGCGTTGGTCGCCCGCAGGCGGTGGAGGTATTCGAACACCTCCGGGGCGGGGAAGGCGTAGAGCCCGGCGTTGATCCGCTTCTGGTCGCGCTGCTCCGGGGTCGCGTCGCGCGCCTCGACGATCTCCCCGAGCGCGCCGAAGGCGTCGGCAAACACCCGGCCGAGCGAACCGGGATCGGAAAGCTCCGCGACCGCGAGCGCCCCCCAGGCGGATTCGCTTTCGGCCAGTTCGGCCAGCGCCTCAATCGTCGCCGGGGTGACCAGCGGCGCGTCGCCCGACAGGACGATCAACGTCGCCTCGTGGCCGGGATCGGTGCGCAGATAGGGCTCGACCTGCTGCAGCGCATGGCCGGTGCCGCGCTGCTCGGCCTGAAGCACGAATTCGACGTCGGGGGCCGCCAGCTCCGCCTTGACCTGGTCGGCGCCGTGGCCGACGATCACCAGAATCCGCTCGCAGGAGGCGGCCCGAGCCGCGTCGAGCACCCAGGCGAGAAGCGGCCGGCCCGCGGCGCGGTGGAGCACCTTCGGCAAGCTGGAACGCATGCGCGTCCCCTGGCCCGCGGCGAGGACGACGGCGATTCGCGGACCGCGGGCGGCGGGAGTCCGGTTCATCGGTCCGTTCATCGGTCCCCCCCGGGGGGCCGCGGCCCCCGGGCGGCCAGCTCCAGAGCAGCTCGGGCGAGCTTTTTCGAGTCGTGGCGCACCAGCTCCTCCTCGGCCGAGTCGGCGAGCAGATCGGCTTCGACCAGCTCGACGCCCATCTCTTCCAGCTCTTCGCGGACGTAGCGCACCGGTTCCGATCCGACATCGGCATAGTGCTCGACCCAGCGTTCCGGGATCGGGCTCGAGCTGGCGAGCACTCCGTGGACCAGTCCCGCCCCCAGGTAGCGCTGGGTTTCGCGCAGGTGGTCGACCCCCATCATGCGATCGGTCTCGCCCGGTTGGGTCATCAGGTTGAGCAGCAGGATCACCCGTGCTTTGCTCCGCTGGATCGCCTGCCGGATGCCGGGGATCAGCAGGTTCGGCAGGATCGAGGTGTAGAGCGAGCCGGGGCCGAGCAGGATCAG
>JBDTZG010000081.1:0-19456 GCA_040005235.1 Acidobacteriota bacterium
TAGCTGTCCAGCTCGGTGAGCGCGCTCGCCGCCTGCTTCATCACTTCGGCCTTCTTCGATTCGGTAATCGCCTTCCTGGCCTGCTCGATCTTCAGGCGCAGCTTCTCTTTGATGTCTTCGACCGAGATCTTGGCGTTGTCGAAGGCGCGGGACGAGGCGGCCAGCTGGTCCTCGGTCGCGGCCAGCTCCTGGCGAGTTGACTGGAGCGCCACGGCGTCCTGTTCGGCCAGACGGCGCGCCTCGGGGCTGCCGTCCCGGAGTGCGGCCTGGATCGACGCGGTGAGCTGCTTTTCCTTCCGCGCCAGATTGTCGCGACCCTGCTCCAGCTGGATCACGGTGGCGCGCGTGGTGATCAGCACCTGGTTCAGGCGGGGCATTGTGTTGCGCATCTCCTCGATCGATTCCTGGAGCATGACCTCCGGATCTTCGGCAAAGGAGATGAAGAAGCCGATCCACGATTTGAAGACACGGGCAAGGCGGCGGAACATGGGAGTCTCCTCGTTGGCTCTGACGGACTCGAAATCGCTCGATGAAGGTGACGAGCCGCGACGCGGCTCGGGTTCTTTAGTTTAAGACGGGCCCTTCGCCGGGCCGGTGGTGATCGGGTTCTGATCGACGAACGGCGCCACCGCCTCGAACAGGCGCTGCTCTTCCGCCTGCTTTTGCACGCGCCAGCTTTCCAGGTTCGCGCGTTCCGCTTCGAGGGCGCGGCGGTTCGTCTCCATGGTCTCGCGGTTCTTTCGGGACAGCTCGTCGATCTCGGCCTGGAGCGCCGCGTTCTGCCGTTCGGCCTCGGCCTCGCGCGTGGTGAGCTTGCCGCGCAGGAACTCCTCGAACCGGTCGAGCGCCTGGTCGCGGCGCACGGCGTCCTGGATGACGTCGGAAAGCGGCACCGGGCCGCCCGGGTTCATCTTCAAGAAGCCGCCGAGCGCGGCGGCTTTCGCCTTGCCGTCGAGCGGCGCGAGGTCGGGGCTTTCAAGGATCTCCAGGATCTTGAACGCCGAATAGCCGTGCGCCGGAACCTCGATCCCCGCGGCGCGGTAGACCGCGGCGAAATCAGGAATCTCGCTGGCCGCGGCGGTCGCGGGCTCCCTCTCCTCGCCCGCGGATGGCGCGGCGGCGTGTTTCGGAGCTTTCGCCGCGAGGGATTCGAGCTTGCGATCGTCCAACCCGGAGGCCGGAATCGAGGCGAGCAGCTGATCGAGATCGGGGACGACCGCCCCTCCCGTGAGCTTCGGGGAGGCACCGGCACCGGGGGAGGGCGCCGCCGGCCCCGCGTTGGGCAGCTCGACAAGCTTCATGCGCGACAAGACTTCTTTCAATCCCATGGTCAGGTTCCTCGCGAGTCGGGCGGATTCTATCTCGTCGCGGTTTCCCATACGATCGGGGGACAACGCGGTACTTTCCTTGAGGTCTCCCCGTGGCCAATCCCAACTCGCCGAACCCCGAAATCGACGGCTCGAACGTCGGTCGCAACGACCCCTGCCCGTGCGGCAGCGGTAAGAAATACAAGAACTGCCACTTGAACGCCGACGGCGGACCGTACTCCGCGCTGGAGCGGGTGGAGAGCGGCATGAACGCCGCCCTCGACTGGCTCTGGACCCATCATCGCCACGCGGTCGAAGAGGCGGTCGGCCGGCAATTCCTCGGCCGGCTGGACGACGACGAGGCCGCCCTGCTCGAAGAGCTGGACGACGAGGCGGACGACGCCTTCCGCGATCAGCTCGGCGATTGGGTGCTCGCGGAGGCGGCGTTCGAAGTCGACGGCAAGGATACGAACGCGGCGGAGCTGATCCTCGGCCCGGGCGGCCCGTCGCTCAAGCCGGAGGAGCGCGCCTGGATGTCGGCGCTCTCCGGCCGGCCCTTGAGCGTCTACGAGGTGCTCTCGACCCCGGATTCCTCGACTTTCGTGCTCCGCGAGCCGCTTGCGCCTCCGGTCGACGGCCGGGCTCCCGAGACCCGGGTCCAGACCGAGAAAGAGATCGTCGAGGCGGTCGAGATCGGCGACCTGATCGCCGCCCGGCTGGTGCCGTTCGAGGACGGCTGGCACCTGGCGGCCGCTCTTTTCCCGCTCGAACCGGAGGATCTCGACGAGCTGCGGCCGTACGCCGCCGAAGGCTCCGATTCGCTCTCGGCCGAGCTGTCGTCGATCTTCCTGGAGCTGGTGCTCGAATCGGCCGAGGAAGACGAAGAGGGACAAGAGGGAGACGAAGCCGCGAGCTGAACGCCCGCAATCTCTGCTGACAACACGCTGTCAGGAGGGGTGCGCGACACTCCTCGGTGCGCCGATGGAAGGCCCATCGGCGCTCCGAGGAGACGATTCCCATGGACTTGAAGACCGAAGCCCTGTACGAGATCGAAGCGACCGCGAAGTTCTGGAACCGTTCCACCCGCGGCCTGGCGGAAGCGGATTCCGGCTTCCGCCCCACCCCCGAGATGATGACCGTCGCGGGCCAGGTCGCCCACGCGGCTCAGACCATCGACTGGTTCCGCGAAGGGGGCTTTGCCGACAACTGGATGATGGATTTCGAGGCGGCGCTCGCCGAGACCGCGAAGATCACCTCGCTCGCGACCGCCCGGACCTGGATGGCCGACGCCTGGGAGCGCCTGCGCCAAGCCGTAGAGGTATGCTCGAACGAAGATCTGGCGGCGAAGCTTCCCGACAATCCAATCCTGGAAAATCGCCCGCGCTATCACACGATCGAAGCGATCGTCGATCACACCGGCCACCACCGCGGCGCTCTTTCGGTCTATGCCCGCCTGCTCGGCAAGACCCCGGACATGCCCTACGGCGAGGATTGATTGGGGCCGCGAAGCCCGCGCCTAGGCGCGGAGGGCTCTTAGAATTTCGTCCGGAGAGCCTGTGACGGCTTGGCGGAGGGCGGATTCGAGAACGGCCAGGGAGTTGGAGTTGCTCAGAGCGGACTGCAGGTCGCCGTCCAGCACGAGACCGCGGCCGGCAAAAATCGCAACGATCGCTTTGCGCAGGCCCTCCATCTCCCCTGCCGCCCGGCCCTCCATTTCCCCTGCCGCTCGGCCCTCGGTCTCCCCTTCAGCTCGGACCTGGTCCAAATTCTCGTACCCTTGGCGTTCTAGAAGATTGCGAAAAATCACCCGGTTCGCCACTTCGCGGTCGTAGAGGGCCTCGACCGGGACCGGATTGGCAAGGACTCCAGGCGCCACGAGTTGCTCCCCCGGATTTGCGATGCGCATTCTCATCTTCGGCTGATGCACCTCCACCCGCCGGGGGCCGATCAACCGCACTACCCACACATAGCGGGTACCCGCGGCGAAAAGTTCTTGAATCTTGATTCGCAGCTCCGCTTCATCCTGGCCGGTGTCGGCGTACTCGACCGCCAGAGACGGTACGCCCTGAACCCAGCCCGGCTGATCAGGCATCTCGCCGACGGAAAGGTCAGGGGCACGGAGGATCTCCGGGGAGGGAGAAAAGCCGACATCTACCCCAACGTGCTCAACCGCCGGATCGCTCGCCAGAACTCCGCCCCCCACATTCGTCGCCCTTCCTCCCCGGCTGCCGGTCGGAAGGCACTGGATCGGGTGGCCGTTCGACAGCTCGTACGGATCGCCGGGATGAAGCTGATCCGCTCGAAAGGGTCCTCGGTTCTCAAGTTGATACGCCTTCTTCATCATAGGGAAAGGATACAGCACCTGCCCGCCGTCCTCCACGGCGAAGACGGTGAGGATGCATCGAAACCCTATCCCCGCCAGGGATCCGCCGCCTCCATCCGGGCGACGAACTCGGCGAGCGTCTTACCCGGCTCGGGGGAGAAAACCTCCGCCAGGGTCTCGTGGTCGAGCACCCGATCGAGCCGGAAGCTGCGGAAATCGCATCGCACCTCGCACCAGGCAATCAGCAGCCAAAGCGGCGGATAAAACGACAGGGCCAGAGGCCGGACGCTGCGTTCGGTCTCGGCCCCCGCCTCGTCGCGATAGCGGATGCGCACCATCCGGCGATCCCGAACCGCCAGCCGGAACACCGAAAGCGGCAGGCGCTCGGCCGGCCTCTGGCCATGGATCGGAGCGAACAGCCGCGTCTCTTCGATCAGGTGGGAACGGCCGCGCGGCAACACCGCCTGGATCTTCGCCAAAGCCTCGGTCGCGGCCTGGGCCAGCCGCTCGTCACCCCAGCCCTCCACCACCCGCGCGCCGAGCACCATCGCCTCCACCTCGTCGCGGTCGAACATCAAAGGGGGAAGATCCACCCCCTGCAACCGATAGCCGACGCCGGCCTCCCCCTCGATCGGCATTCCCGAAGCGGTGAGATCCGCGATGTCGCGATAGATCGTCCGCTCGGAAACTTCCAAATCCCGAGCCAGCCGCGCGGCGGTCACCACCCGGCCGGGGCGCAGGCGGAGCAGCAGGCGAAACAGTCGATCGGCGCGGCGCATGGGGCGGGGCAAACCCTACCACCGCGGGCATGTTGAATCGGGTCTTTCCTGGAGGAGGGTGGGCTACCATAAGGCCATGCTGAAACGATGAGGCTGCGTCAGGAGGTCGTCTAGCCAGTCATTCCGCCTCGCCGCATGCGCAAGACTCCCGCAACGAACACCAACGCGAACAGAACAACCAAACCGACCTGCGACAACGTCGGCACCTCGACCAAATCCAGCCCTGCCTCGACCGAGCCAAGGTCGACCGCCGGGCCGACGATCCGCGCAAAGCCGCGCTGGTCGGTCGCGGGCGGGCTGGGAATGGCAGGATCACCCGCATCGATCACCGGACTGCCCGAGAGCGGCTTGTGCGTCAAGGTCGGGCCGCCATTGTCGGCGAGGGGGCCCAGCCGGGGGTCGATTCCGGTCAGGTTGTGGGCTCCCACCAGAACCGAGGTTCCCGGCGTTTCGATCAAAGTGTAGTTGGCCGTAACCGTCGCCGGGAGCGCGCTGCCGGCCAGATCGTCGGGGAAGCCGTTGGCAAGAATCGAGTGGTCGAGCTGGACGATATTCGCCGCCGAGATGCTGACCACCAGGCCGCCACCCAGTCCGGCCGCGCGATTGTCGGAAACCGTAGTCAGACGCAAGAGCAAAGAGCCTGCGCCACTTTCGGAAAAGAAGATCCCCGCCGCGGAGGTGTTGGCGGAATTTCCCGAGACCGTGCTGTTGACGAGCTGCAGGTCGTTGTTCTGGCTGAAGATCCCGCCTCCCACCTTCGCGTTGTTGCCCCAGACCGTAGTGTCGAGCATCCGAATTTCGCCGCCGCCGGCGATGAAGAGTCCTCCGCCGGCCCCGAAAAGTCCGGAGGTGTTGAGGGAAATCGTGCTCGACTCGATCGTCAAGACTCCACCAAAGCTCAGGTTGGTGTAGAGCCCGCCTCCCAGGGAGGCGCCGCTGTTGCCGGAGAGGTCGGAAAGGACGATCGAGTTGTCGCTCGCCGACGACAGAAGGGAGAGACCGCCGCCCGACGCCGCAATGCCGCCGGAGAGAGTGCTCTCTTCCAAGAGAAGCCTGGCGCCGACGATGCAAAGATTTCCACCGGCCTCGGAACCGGTTCCCACCGCGCGGCCGCCGGTCACCCGACTGTTCGCGATGCGAAGCGTCACCCCGCCTCCCCCGGCGCCACCGTAAAGCGCCACGTTTCCACCGCATCCTGGGCCCGGACCCAAGATTCCCGACTTGCCGTCGGAGATCACGCTGTCCGTAATCGTCAGGTTCTCTCCGTCCGACCAGACCGCGCCGCCGACATCGTCCGGATGGCCCGGAAAACCTTGTCCCCGAGTGAGGGTCAGACCGGAGAGGGTGACGTCGATCGGCGCGGAGGCGCTCGGGTTTTCGACGTAGAAGATCCGGAATTGCTCGTTGCCGCTCACCGTAAGCACCCCGAGCCCGGGACCGTTCACCGTCAGAGGATCCGAGATCGCGATTTCGCCCGAGGTGAGGGTGATCGTTCCGGCGACCCCCGGCGCGAAAGCCACGTCGTCCGGCCCCGCCGCGGCGTTGGCGTCGAGGACCGCCTGGCGCAGGCTGCCGGGGCCGGCATCCGCCAGATTCGTGACCGTTAATGTGGCCGCCGCGGCGCCGGAAGCGATCCAAAAGGCGAGAGCCGGCGCCAGCGCCGACCTATAGGAACGTCGGGAGGGTTTTGATTTCAAATCCGCGAGATCGATCATCGAAGGTCACTTCTTGAAAATCGGAACCCGCATCCGCCGGATCCCAAAGAGGAGGAGCAACGCAAAAAGGACAAGCAGGCCGACCTGCGACAACGTCGGCACCTCGACGAGCGCCGCGCCTCCCTCGACCGAACCCAGATCGATCGCCGGGCCGACGATCCGCTCGGAGCCCCGCTGGTCGGTCGCCGGCGGGCTTGGGATGGCGGGATTGCCCGCGTCGAGCACGGGACTACCCGGAAGCGGCCTATGGGTGAGGGTCGGGCCGCCGTTGTTCGCGAGCGGACCGAGCAGGGGATCGACTCCGATCAAATTGTTGACGCCCGTGACGGGCGTGATCCCCAGGTTTTCGATCAGGGTGTAGTTGGCCGCCAAGAGAGTCGGTTCAAAGGAGTCCAGATCCTCGGGTGTTCCGTTGGCCAGGATGGAGTGGTCCAGCTGGACCGTTTCCAAGGGGTTTCCGGCCAGCAGGCCGCCCCCCCTCGTAGTCGCCGTGTTGTTGGAGACCGTCGTCAGGCGCAGGAGCAAGCCGGCGCCAGCGGAGAAGATCCCTCCTCCGATCCTCCCCTGGTTGCCGGAGATCGTGCTGTTGATGATCTCCAGGTTGCCCCCAACGGCAATCACACCATTGGTGATCCCGCCCCCGGAGTCCTCAGCCTGGTTGCCCGAGATCGTGCTGTTGAGGATCCGAACGTCGGTCTCGCCGATGGAGATCCCTCCTCCTTCGAAGCGGCCCGTGTTGCCGGAAATCGTGCTCGACTCGATCGTCAAAACCCCCGGGGTTCCGACGGATCTGCAGTCAACCCCTCCTCCGGAGGAACCGGACCGGTTGCCGGAGATCGTCGAGAGGACGATCGAGCTGCCATCTGCCAGAGACCCGCCAAAAAGACCGCCGCCGCCATCAGGCCCCGCATTGCCACTGGTGAGGGAGCTCCGGTCCAGGACGAGCTTCCCGGCAGCCACACAGAGATTTCCGCCAAAACCATCGCTGTAGCCACGGGTCAGCACACTGTTCACGATTCGGAGCGTCACCCCGCTCACGCCGGCGAAATTCACCAGAGCGACATTGCCGCCACAGAGGAAGTCCGGTGGATCTTTGAAAAAACCGGTCCTGCTGTCGGAGATCACGCTGTCGAGGATCGTGAGGTTTTCCCCGTTCGACAACACCGCCCCGCCGGCCAGACCCGAATGCGACAGAAAGGCCGCGCCATGGGTCAGCGTCAAGCTCTCCAGGGTCACGTCGATCGGCGCGGCGACGGCGGGTTTTTCGACGTAGAAGATCCGGGATAGATCGTTGCCGCTCAGCGTGAGCACCCCGAGCCCGGGGCCGTGGACGACCAGCGGATCCGAGATCGCGATTTCCCCCGAGAGGAGAGTGATCGTACCGGTCACTCCCGGCGCGAAGGCCACGTCGTCCGGCCCCGCCGCGGCGTTCGCATTGAGGACCGCCTGGCGCAGGCTGCCGGGGCCCGTATCCGCGACATTCGTGACGGTGAACGTCGTAGCCGAAGCGGCACCGGCAGAGATCAGAAAAGCCAGAGCCAGCCGCAGCACCGACGCGTAGGAAGGCCGGGAGGGCTGGGGGAGGTCGGCGGAATCGGTCATCGAATGGCTCTCCTCGATGCTGCGTTCGCTGCCACTTGATTGAGTCTGCGCGGAAGCTTACTACTACCGATCACCGGAGCGCCGCAAGCGGCAGCTTCCAGAGCTCGTATCCTTCGTTCGGCCGGCCGGCGTTCATGAACAGCTCGTCGCCGACCACCGCGAGGCTACTTGGGCTGGAGGAGATCGGTCCGGGCATTACGTCGGCCGCGAGGCGAGTTCCTTCCGGAGTACCATCCGTCACCCAAAGCTCGGAACCATGAACGCCGTCGTCGGCCGCGAAAACCGCTCGATCCCCGATCACTCGAATCGAATGAGGGAAGGCGCCCTTGGGACCGCGATGGATTTCGAGCCGCCGCGTGCCCCCCTCGGTGCCGTCGCTGATCCAAAGCTCCAGGCCGTGCCGGCCGTCGTCGGCCGAGAACAGGATTCGGTCGCCCCAGGCGGTGAGCCAGGTCGGAAACGAAGAGGCCGGCCCGGGGGCGATATCGGCCACCCGCCGCGTCCCCTCCAGGGAGCCGTCGCTCACCCACAGCTCGCTCCCCCGTTCGACGTCGTCGGCGACGAAGAAAACCCTTTCGCCGACCGCGGTCAACGCATCGATGAAGCCAAAGGGGCCGGAGGAGGAATACACCTCCCGCGTTCCGCCGACGGTGCCATCGGTCACCCTCAGGGACTCGCGGCTTTCTTCCCTGAAGTCGTAAAGCTCCAGAAAGACGTTGGGACCCGCCGCGACGAGGGCGCCGAGGGAATACCCCGGATCGACCGGAAACGGCGTCACAGCGTGGGTTCCGGCCGCGGTGCCGTCGGTCACCGAAAGATCCGAAACCAGGGGCTCGGTTTCGCCGCCTAGGACCAGGTAAAGCGCTTCGTCCGAGCCATCGCGCCGGGTGGCCCTGACCTGAAATGAGGTGTAATCGCCCAGTAGATCGGTTGCGAGAGCCACCCGCCCCGTGCCTTCGGAGGTGCCGTCGCTGCTCCAGATCAAGAGATGCTCGAAAGGCTCGGGTGTCGAGGTGGGGGCGAAGAAAATCGCCCGGTCTCCCAAGTCGACAAAACCCCGCAGACCCGAGATCCGTTTATGGAAATCGCGGACCGTGCGGCCGTCCGTCCAGCCAATCCGTTCCTGTTGGACGGTTTCAAAGAAAGCGCCGCCCGCGCCTGGATAAAGCTGCAAGCCTTCGTAGTCGGGAATGTCCTCGACCAGATCGGCGAGCGGCTCGGTATCCTCTGGATGTCCTCCCGAACGCCAGAGATCGAATCCGTGCCTGCCATCGTCGGCGAGAAACGCGAGGCCGCCGGTCCCGGCGATCAGTTGGTGGGGATTCGACGATTTTCCCGTCCGGGGGAGATCGAGGATGCGGGTCCCGGGGACCGTACCGTCGCTAGATCCCAGCACGAACGTCGCATCGCCGAAGTAGGTGGCGAAATAAGGCCGCCCGCCGACCATCGAGAAGCTCACTTCGCGGACCTCGGACGGGCCGACGGCCCCGAGCTCGGCGAGGCGCCGGGTGGTATTCGGCGTCCCCCGCGTGCGGAAAAGGAATTCGCGGCCCGCGCCGCCGCGAGGCACGGCGGCGAAGAAGATCTGGCCTCCCGTGCTCAAGCCCGGCTCGAAGCCGAAAGTAGTATCGCGCCGGCCCGGCGAAAGGTCGGCGACCAACTGGGTGGAATAAGGATCGCCATCGGTCCGCCAGAGCTCCCGTCCGTGCACGCCATCGTTCGCCACGAAATAGACCGTGGAGCCGGAGGTCGCGACGATCGAGACCTCGTTCAGCTCGCCCGGCGCGCTCGACGCCCGCACTCGAACGGTACCGCGAAGCGTGCCATCGGTCTTCCAGAGCGCGTATTGTTCGAGGTAGTTGCCGATTTCGAGGAAGTAGACGAGGCCCCCCGCGGCAAAGAACGAACCGGGATAGTTCGGCCGGCCGGTCTGAATATGGCGCAATCGGCGGGTACCGTGGGCCGTGCCGTCGCTCACCCAGGGCTCGCACTGTTGGCCTTCGAATCCCGAGTAGACCACCAGGCGACCGATCTGAGCGAAGTCCCCGGAGCGGGCTCTCATTTCCTGGCTCGATTCCAGCTCTTGTCTCGCTCCCTTCGAATCCCGCGGTCCGGCCGGAAGGATTCTCGCCGTCGCACTCGCGGTCCGGATTTGGCCCAAGTCGCCGCAGGGGACGATCGGCGTCGGCACGGCTCCTGTCCCCGCCGCGGTGCCGTCGGTCGCCCAGAGAGTTTTCTGCCAAGTGAAATAGTGTTTCCCAGGGTCGCCCTCGCCGCGCGGCCAATCGAAGTTGTGCGGCGGAGAGGCGATAAAATCGTTGAATCCTGGAAGCTGCGTGATCTGGCCGGTGCCGGCTCGGGTGCCATTCGACCGCCAAAGGCTCCAACCCCGGCGCGGTCGATCGTAGACGTTGAACACCACCCCACCCTCAAAAGGCGCGAGGAAGGTCGCCAGACCGAAGTTGTCGGTGTGATCGCTCAGGTTGACGAGCGGAATCGTCCCCGCGGCGGTTCCGTCCGTGCGCCACAGCCAATCGGCGTTGTAGCCATAGGGACTGTTGGCGGCGGTGAAGTAGAGATAGTCGCCTGAAACCGTGAACGCTTCGGGCGCCCCCCAGCAGCTTCCCGGACAGAGGTCCGCGACCAGCCGAACCCCTTGCTCCGTGCCGTCGGTGGACCACAGTTCCTTGCCTAAGAATCCGTCGTTCGCACCGAAGTAGTCCCGGCCCTTGAACCGGACCGGCAGGCTCACGTAGGTGCTCCTCGGGCCGGCCATTCCCGGGGCGATGTCCTTGACCCGGACCGGCCCTTGGCCCGCTGCGGGCGCCGAGAAACCAGCCAGGGCAACCAGCAGAATAGACAAGCAGGGTCCGGCCGCGCTTCTCGCCATGGAAAGCCTCCGCGTTGCAGTCGAATCTCAAAAGGTGGCAGAGGCGAAGGTAGCATGCGGAATCGAGCAAAGCACCGGAATAGGGGTCGGTCCCCGTTGGGCGTACGTGGAGGCCAGCCCACGAGGGATGGGCGGTAGAGATCACGCGGTCCAGAAAGGGGTCGGCGCCTCGGGGTATCCGGAGAGGAGCGTCGGCCTAGGAATCTAAACCGGCGGCTTCGACAGACGGAGAGCGCCATCCTCACGGCAGGCCGGTGCCCGAATCAGGCACCGGCCGCCGCCTCACACCGCGGCATAGGAGCCGGGCCTCCCCGAATGGCCGACCAGGCTTTTTCTATGTCGCTGCCATCGCTTCGACTTCGAGCTTCCATCTTGGGTCCAGAAGCTGGCAGCAAACGACGGTCAACGAGGGCTCGTGAGCGCCAAGGAACTTGACACGCATGCGGACGTTGGCTTCGTCGTACCGAGGATCCGCCAAGTAGGTACGGATGGAGACCAGGTTGCTGAGGTCCATCCCCGCCGATCGAAGTAGGGTCTGAATGTACGTCCAGATGATCTCGGCCTGCTCTTCGAACGACTCGGGCATCGTCTTACCGTCCGAGAGATAGCCGTTGAGGCCGCTGATGATCAAGAGCCGAGAGTCGCCACGGATCTCCATCGCGTGGCTGTAGCAGCGGTACTGCGGGAAAAGTTCTTTAGGGTTGTGCTTGGTCACCGGCATGAAGGGGACCCTCTTTCAGAGTGTTCGTTCGTGACGTGGCAGCGGAGTTAGCATCTCCTGGACCGTCCCTTGAACTGAATCTCGATGAAGTCGTCTCCGAGCTCGAACGCCTAGACTCCGGAGTCGCCATTAGCATTTCCATATAGCACCATCGAGATTCTCCTAGCCGCCTGGGCAAGCATTGGAGGGTAGAAGAAACTCCCGGACCCACCGCCCCTTAGCTGCTCAAAGCGGCAGGTACTCGATCCGATTCGCTTGGCTTTCGGGGTCGCCTACTTCCGCGATCAGTTCGAGGTCGCGAATGCATTCGCCGACTCCAATCCTGTTGGGGTGGGCGTACACGACTCCAACGAACGATTGTCCAGCGTTTGGTCGCAGATGCACCTCCGTCAGAAAATCGACGTCGTGCGTCACAAGGCAGCGTCCGAGCTGGGTCGCCCGGTCGAGCACCGATGCATCCGGGATTCCTGACCGGTCGTCTTCTTGAACCGTGAGCAGATCCACTCCGCGGGCTCGCAGGCCGGCGGTAATGGCACCGTTCACGTTCTCGTCCATATAGAACCTAAGACTCAAGTCTTGAGTCCAAGGGCGCGGATCTTGGCGGCGAGTGGAGAGGGACCGTCCTGCAGCCTGTATTCCTCCGCCAACCGCAGGCGCAACTCCCGGTCGGAATCGACTTCCTCTTGGTGGTCCCAATAGTAGGCGAGCGCACCGTAGACCATGCCGAGGGTCAGCTGCGGGAACTGGAAATGCAATTCCTCCGGGCTCCAGCCATAGGCTTCCTTGGAATCCACCAACTCGACGATCTTCATGGTCGTTCCCGCGATGTACGGCACTCCGTCGTCGTGAATCTCGACGTGCGGATAGGACGGGATGTCGGATCTCAGAGGTGGCTGGCTCATGGCAGCGGCCCTCGGCTCCAGAGTTTAGCAGCCCACGACCGAAGCGGTGCGAAGGCTCATGTGCCTGAGGCGAAAGGCTGCCGAATGACCGACCCTAAGGACAAAGAAGGCGCCGTCGAGATGGTTCGCCCGAGCCCGCTTGACGGCGGCGAGCTCGTCGGGGTCCATCTCGTAAGCCCCGGTCTCGATGTCCACCACGAGAAAGCTCCCTCGGGCGCTCGGCGGAAGCGCACCACAAATTTCGCGCTCGTAAAGTGTCTGGCCGCGTTCGGCGATCTCGTGGCTTGAGTAGCGTGGATGCGCCATGGTCAGACTCCGAGCTGAATTAGCGACGCATTTCACAGCTTCGACCAAGGCGATATCTCGACGCAGAATGTCATTGGTCAGCTGCTCGACCTCGACGCACTTGGCTTCGGCACGTTCGCTCAGGTAGCCAATGACGTCCGGTTCGAAATAGACAGGAATCACGAACTCTGGGTCCGGGCTGTGGAACTTTCCGCGCTCGCCTTTCGAGAAGTCGTATCCGTCCTTCATGATCTCTCCTCGTATTGCCGTCTCTCCCGCGAAGTCGGTCGGCGCGCGAAGATGGGGCGAATGACCGTGGCAACAACACGGATGGGCTCCCAAAAGTGGACGGTACTTGCGTGGCCACATCTTACGATAGAACTTGTTGAAGGATGACCATCGCTGCTCCCCTTATCTGCTCCGACTGGTGATCTAGGATGCGGAACTTCTCAGGCCAAAGAGGATCTTGGCCTTTGAGTTCTCGCCAGTACAGCTTGAGCACCCGTTCGGTTCGTTCCACTTGCTGCATTGCACCCGCAAGATCGCCTCTACCCGTTGGTTCGTCCGTAAGCTCACCGATTTCGACTTTCTTCACAGCTCGCATCGGTCGAATTCCCTGCATGCCCTGCAGGAGAATTACGATGGTCTGTTCATACGCGTACCATCGTTGGCTGATGAGGGCTGTCTTCAGGTAGTCGTGGCCGAGAGCAAGGAACTCGGATCGGGGCTTGCTCGTAATATTTCGGAGCCCCTGGGCCTCCGCCGGAAACCAATTGTATAGCAAGCCATACGTGCCGTACGTATCGATGAGCTGTTTAGCACTGTTTGGAGGCACAGTGATCTCCCCTATGCATAACTCGGCCTCGCCGGTATACACAGCATCTGGGATTTGCTCAAAGCGATCAAGCACGTCGCGGCCCGTCTTGCCAGCATAGTCAAAATCACCAGGAATCAGCCAGTAAACGTCGTAGACCGTCGCGCGTGCGTCGAACGCGTGTCCAAAACCACTCAGCCACATTTGGCAACTGTCCACACTCCAGGTGTCGAGTATCGTCGAGCAAGGTGTCACGTAGTCGCGCAGAAACGCTCGGAATGTGCCGTTACTGCTGTTTCGATGGAATGTTTGTCGGTTGAGGACGGTGATCGGGTGCGCATAGCGTGACGGCTGCTCCGAAATCCGCTTTACGAGGTTGCCGTAGAGGGCCTCAAGATGTCGGAGGTCTCGTGGCTGACTGAATGGATAGATGATTATCGGGTGGATCTTGCGATGTCCTTCGGCGGAGCTGGAAAAAAGCTTGTCATCGGTGCTCGGTGGGGAGTCCGAAGTTGTCATTGGCCTACTCCTTGCCACGAGAGGTGTAGGAATGCCTAGCGCAGCTTAGCGTATATTGACCAGATCTGCGTGAATACTAGGGTGACGAGGAGGCGCGGACTGTCAAAACACACGGATTGGGAGGGCAGGCGCCTGAATTCGTATCGCCCGAATAGGTGTCAACCTAACCGAGAGCGGGGGCGGCGCGCAACGCCAGGTTCGGAAGAGGCGGTCGCCTGGGACCGGCCTGGGTGCGGGCGAAGGGACCCGAGAACGGCGGAAGCTCGCTCGCCCCTACGACGCAACGACCACCTTTTCCATAACCACCCGCTCCCCAATCCCCTTCTTCGCCAACGCCTTGACCATCTGAAGCATCGCCATCAGGCCCATCGACTTGCCCATCGAAAGTTCCTTTCCGTAGACGTCGTAGACGAGGTCGGTCGAAAGGTTCGCGATCTGGTCGAGGGGCTGGCCGGAGAGGCTCTCGCGGAGGATGGCGGCGAAGGATTTGGCGGAGATGCCCTGGGGGTTTTCGACCGCGAAGTGGAAATCGAGGCGGCCGTCGGGGCGGCGCTCGGCCCAGACGTAGGCTTCGGATTCGCAGGCCGGGACCCGGTCGTCGCAGGAGAACGGGCGGACCGCGACCCGTTCCGGCACGTCGACGAAGCGGTCGGCGAGGTCGATCAGCAGTTGAATGCGATCGGCCCGGTCGGGCATCAGAGCGAGCAGGTCGAGGGTTTCGGCGAGCTTCGGCGGGAGGGTCGCGGTTTCGGCCATCGGGGGCTCCGGAATTGGGCGGGGCGGCGACGGGCCGCCCCGCTTGGAGGACTGGAGGCGGGGTTTACTTCTCGATCGGCACGCCGACCAGGTTGCCCCACTCGGTCCAGCTGCCATCATAGTTGCGCACCTGGGGATAGCCCAACAGGTAGCTCAAGACGAACCAGGTGTGGCTGCTCCGCTCGCCGATGCGGCAGTAGGCGATCACGTCGTCGCTGGACGCCAAGCCCGCTTCGCCTTCGTAGATCGCGCGCAGGTCGGTCGCCGGTTTGAAGGTGCCGTTTTCGCTCACCGCGCGGGCCCAGGGCACGCTCTTGGCGCCCGGGATGTGGCCGCCTCGCAGCGCCCCTTCGTTCGGATAATCCGGCATGTGCATCCGCTCGCCGGAATACTCCTGCGGGCTGCGCACGTCGATCAGCTTGCCCTGCTTCTCCACGTGGGCGAGCACCTGGTCGCGGTAGGCGCGGAGGACCTCGTCGTTGCGGGGCGGGGCCTGGTAGTGCGATTCCGGATAGCTCGGCACTTCGCGGGTGACGTCCCGGCCTTCGGCAGCCCACTTCGCCCGGCCGCCGTCCATGATCTTCGCCTGGGTGTGGCCGAACAGCTGGAACACCCAGAAGGCGTAGGTCGCCCACCAGTTGTTCTTGTCGCCGTAGATCACCAGCGTCGTGTCGCGCGAAGCGCCGATCCGCCGCATCAGGGAGGAGAAACCCTCTTGGCCGAGATAGTCGCGGCGCAGGGGATCGTTCAGATCGCGGGTCCAGTCGACTTCGACCGCGCCGGGGACGTGCCCGCTCGGGTAGAGCAGCGGATCTTCGTTCGATTCGATGATCCGGACGTTCGGATCGGAAAGGTGCTCGGCCACCCACTCGGTCGAGACCAGCACCTCGGGCTTGACGTATCCGCGGTTCTCGATATCGCTCACCTTGCGGCTCCTTTATTGAACGGGTCGCGGCCGACGGCATACGCCGGCCCTGACATTTGTGATCGAAGTTATCATCTTTATTAGCAAGCGTCCAGATCGCCCACCTCGAACTAGTGATTGCATAGGCACCGAAGCCTTCAATAGGATCAGCCTACGAACATGATCACCCATCACCCGGACGCGCGGACTCTGGAGCGGTTCCTCGACGACCTGCTGGCCGAGACCGAGAGCCACGCGATCCAACGCCACCTGCTGATCTGCCCCTCGTGCGAAGAGCGGCTGATCGGGTTGCTCCCCCAGCTCGGCGGGCCGTTCGGAAGAACCGCCGACGCGCTGGAGACGTTTGGCTCGACGGGAGCGTTCCCGGGAACCGGAGCGGCCCATGGGTTCGCCTCGCCCCGGCCGCCCCGGCCGGCCGCAGCGTCCCCTAAGGCGGGCAGAGGGGCTCGCCCCCGGAAAGAGCCGGCTCCCCTGCCGGATTTGACGATGGCGATCTCTCGCCAGGGAGCGTCGATCGAGGAGCAGCGCCAGAAGGCTCCGGAACTTTGGAGCGAGCTTGCGCCGCTGGCGCCCGAGATCCGCCGCGCCCGGGCGGAGCAGGACGGACGCTTTCATACCTGGGCGCTGTGCGAGCTGCAGCTCGAACGGAGCCGCGCGGTCGCCCCATCCGATCCGACCGCGGCGCTCGAAGCGGCGGAGCTCGGCCTTCTGATCGCCGAGCGGCTCAATCCGAAAGAACTTCCGGCGGCGGCGATCGCCTCGGCCCAGGCTCGCGCCTTGGGACACCTGGGCAACGCGAAGCGAATCTTCGCCGACTACCGGGGGGCCGAGCGTTGCTTCCTGGAGGCGGAGCGGAAACTCGCCGCGAGCTGGCTCGATCCGCTGGACGAAGGTCAGCTCCTGCAGTTCCAGGCGTCGCTCGACCGCGACCTGGGGCGCTTCTCGGCGGGAGTGGAGCGGCTCGAAACGGCGTTGGAGATCTACCGCAGCGTCAACGAACCGCACGGCCAGGGGCGCTGCTGGATCAGCCTCGGCATCCTGCTCTATCTGCTCGACGAGCTGGACACGGCGGACGACTGCCTGCGCCGGGGCGCTTCGATGGTCGATTCCGCGCGGGATCCGCGGCTTCTGTTGTGTGCGCACCAGTACCTGGCGCTCGGGCGGTTGAAGGCGGGGCGTTCCGCAGAGGCCCTGGCGATGCTCCACAACGGCCGGAAGACGTGGGCGGTGGGGGCGACCGAGCTCGATCGGCTCCGCATGAGCTGGCTCGAAGCGCAGATCCTAGCGAGCCTCGACCGGCTGATCGAGGCGCAGGAGATGCTGATCGAGGTCCAGGCCGGCTTCGTCGCCGCGCGGCTGCCGTACGACGCCGCCCTCGCCGGCCTGGAGCTGGCGACGATCTACTCCCGGCGCGGCCTGGCCGGAAACGCGCGCCGGGTCGCCGAGCGGACCTTGGCGATCTTCCGCTCGCTCGACACGCAGCCGGCGTTCGTGGCGGCGGTGATCGTGTTCGAGAGCGCGGTCGAACAGGACCGGTTGAGTCTCGCCGCCCTGCGCGAGATCTCTTCGGCGCTCGAAAAGGCACGCGCCGGCCAGGGCAACGAGCGGTCCTATTTGCCGGCGAGCAACTTGGCGAGCGCGGTTTCCGGCGCCGTCCAGTCCGTGGGGCCCAACCGGCCGACCTCTTTGCCGTTGCTATAGACCACGCCGGTCGGCACGGAGTGGATGTCGAGCTTCTTCGCATCGCCGCTGTTCAAACCTTTTTCCAGGCCGTAGTACTCGATCTGGATCTTCGAGCCCTTGATCTGCTCTTCCACCTTGAGCAGCAGCGGCACGTGCTCCTTGCAGTGCGGGCACCAGGAACCGAAATAGACCCGCACCCGCGCGGGCTGGGCCACCTTGCGCAGCTGCTGGACCGACTTGGCGTTCGGCTGATAAGCCTTGGCCCGCCGCGCATACTCGGGGTTGTACGTGGTGAGGTCGATCGCCTTCTTCAAGCCGAGCAGCGAGGGACGGCTCTGGAGCGCCGCCGTGCGCCCCTCGGTCTTGAACCGGACGTCCTCGCCGACGATCTCGAACTTGCCCTGCGGCGAAAGCGCCGCGTCGGCCATCAGGTCGACCGTGCCGTCGGCCCGCTTGACGATCTTCATCAGCTGGACGGTCTGGACCGAGCCTTCGCCCGGTGACAGCAGGACCGGCGAAGGAAGAGCCGAGGAGAGGATGAGAAACGCCGGCACTCCCGAGGGGAGGGCGTAGATCTCGGCCGAGGGCTGGAGCTTGCCCCCGACCACCAGCTGGTAGTCCCCCGAGCGCTCGAAACCATGAAGCACGGCGTCAGGCCCCGCCTGTGCCCCCGCGGCAATGCCACCCAGGCCGCCCAATACCGCGGCGCCGAGGGTCAGTGTAAGAAAACCGGAACGCAGTGCGCGAGGTTGCATCATGTCGGGATACCCTTTCGGATCGGCTCAAGATGGCAAAGAAGTTTGAGCATGCAGAGGTCAAGGAGAAGGAGCGGCGCCGAGCGCCCGGCGGATCTCCTCGACGGTCGAATAGGTCCGGACGACTTTTCCGTCGCGGACCGCAAAGGCGCGAGGCAACCGGCGATATAGGGGCCGCAAAAGCGCCGGAGGCGCCTCGCGGATCTCGAACGCCGGACCGAATTTCCAAAAGAACGAGGTCTTGGTCTCGGGCGACGAGGCGGAAAGCACGATCAGCTCACCGCCATTTTGGCCGGCCGCTTCCTGCGCTCCCTGCGCATACCGATTGAGGTCGGGCACCATCCCGGTGAAAGCCGGGTTGTCGAGCTCGGCCAAGACCACCATGTGATTTTCTCTTGCAAGATTCGGGACCAGGGTATCGAGGCAGACCGCCTCCGCCCCTTCGCCGACGCAGACCTTGCTAGTGATGACCCCCGGCTTCAGCCGGGTCGCCAGATCGTCGAGCGGCAGGTCGGCCGCCTTCGCACCGAAAGCCACCGCGGCACCGGTCGCGAGCGCCACGGCCGCGAACCGGCCGCCGGGGAATCGGCCGCCCCGCGGCCGGCCGACGAACGCAAGGGCGAGTGGCGGCACCAGCATCAGGAGATCCTGCCAGAACGCCTCGGCGGGGGTGCGCTGGACCAGGTTGCCGAAACAGCCGCACGACGCCGCAGCCGGCGCTTCGCCGTGGATCGACCGGACATAGGTTCGGGCGGTGAGGAAGACGAGGAAAGCGACCAGCAGCGCGCTCGGAATCAACACCCAAAGGCGCCGCAGCCCGAGCAGAAGCGCCAAGCCAACCGCCACCTCGATCCCCAAGCCGATCAGCGCGACGGTCGGCGCCGAGAACAGAAAGTCGAGCTTCTCGGCCCGGATCTGCTCGGCGAACGCCAGCGGATCGAGCGCCTTGGCGGCCGCCGCGACGAGCAGGACGAGGCCCAGGACGGCACCGCCGAGATAGCCCAGCCCGCGCCGCCACGTCCCGGGCAAAGGGGATGGCGCCGAGACGGGAGCGGGGGGCGCGAGGGTATCGGCGGTTTCCATACGGCGCCGATCCTATGCAGCGGGTCTTGCCCACCGCAACTGCCGGAGGTTGGAAGGCTCGTCCGCGTCGCGGCTTTTAAGGGTGGGAAGGCTTCAACCGAGCAAAATGCCCGTAACCTTTTTCCACAGGCTCGAAGCTTCGTCCATCTCCCGGGTGGCTCCGGCTTCGGCCGCTTCCGGATCTACGCCCGGATCTCCGGAGGGCACCTCGCCCGGGGCCCCGAGGTGGAGCAGTAGGACGTAGTTGCCGATCGAGATCCGGTCGCCTTCCCGGATCTCCTGCTCTCCGGCGATCCGCTCGCCGTCGACGAACGTGCCGTTGCTCGACCGCAGGTCCTGGACGTAGACCCGGCCGGAGCGGACCGCCACTAACGCGTGGACCCGGCTGATGCAGGGA
>JBDTZG010000082.1:0-19394 GCA_040005235.1 Acidobacteriota bacterium
GAACCGCTGACCTCTACGATGTCAACGTAGCGCTCTAACCAACTGAGCTACGGGCCTAAGATGTCCTCGGTTGCGCTGCTTGCTACCGGGGACGGGAAGTTAGCAGAGGCTAGAAGAGAGTGTCAATGGCGGGCGGACTCAGGGTCGTCGTGCCATTTCGACGACGAGTGTCGTAAAATCATCCGATGAACGCCGCCCCCCATCCTCGCTACAGCAAGGAAGAGTTCGCCCGTCGGGGCAACGAGATCTATGAGCGCGAGGTGCATCCCCAGCTCAGCGCACAGGATGAGGGCAAGTTCGTCGCCATCGACATCGAAACCGGGGCATTCGAAACCGAAGCCGACGAGATCGCCGCCTCGCATCGGCTGCTCGCGCATAACCCGGAAGCCCAGATCTGGTTCCGGCTTGTCGGATCACCCTATACCCGACGCTTCGGCCCCCGCAGCAGATTCGCCGCCTAGCGCGATTGACGTGGCGGAGACCGACCCTCTGCTCGGAATCGGCTTGCTACTCGGCAAAGAGCTGACCGTTCAGGTGATTGCCGGCGGGACTGTGGCGCTCCAGAAGCTGATGTTGGCCTAACTGCCTCCCAATCCTCACAATCCTAAATGCCAAGGGCGTAGAGACGCTCCAGTACCCCTCCACGACAGAACCGGGTGCTGGCCGTCGGGGCGTCTCCCGCAGGCCACAAACGCCCGTCAGACAAGTCCCGAAGAACACCCCGCAGCATCCGGCAAGCGTTGGGTGGAGTCCGAGGACCGCCTTACAGCATCGGGGAAGCGCTGGATCGATTCCCGGCACCGCTTTACAGAATCCCGCAAGTGGTGGACCGGATTCCGGCACCGCCTCACAGCAAGCCGGAAGCGGTGCGCGGAAGCCACCTAGCAGTCCGTGGATCCCGCCCAGCGGTACGCGGAAGCCGTCAGGCGGTACGCGGTAGCCGTCGAGCACAGCGCGGAAGCCGTCACGCATAGCGCGGAAGCCGTCGAGCAGAGCGCGGAAGCCGTCACGCATAGCGCGGAAGCCGCCCACCAGTTCGCCGAGGCTACACAGCAGTAGGGGGATCTCGCCCATCGGTACGCGGGAGCCGCCCACCCGTTGGCGGAAGCCGTCCACCAGTTCGCAGAAGCCGCCGAGCAGTAGGCGGATCCCGACCAGCGGTGCGCGGAAGCCATCAAGCGGTGCATGGACTCGGCACGGCGGTCCCGGCAATGGACTGGCGACCTGGGCCGGAGAGATCAATCCTCCGGGAGACAGCGAGGGATTCGCCACGGAGCTGAGCGTCCTTGAAACACTGGACGATCGCTGGCTCGCCCCCAATCGCTCAAGTTGATTACTCCCCCACGATCGCGAACTCCCGCCGAAAAAGAGGCCACGCATCCCACAGGTAGAGGCCGAACGGCAGCCACCAGATGAAATCGTTGGTGACGCAAAGGACGATTGAAGCCAAGGGCCATTCGCCGCGCCAAATCAGAGCCGCGAGCCCGATCGGGCCGAGAACCTTTCCCGTCAACCCAACCGCCGCAAGCAGCCAACCCCGCTCCGGCACCCGGGCGACCTCCAGGTACAGGATGCCGTACAGACCGATCACCATCGCCAAGCAGGCAAAGATCGAAGGATGATTGAGGGGAGCCAACCCGCTCCACCGGAACAGCCACTGCGGATCGAGAGCGGAGAAGATCCCCCAGGCGATGTTGTAGAGGCCCGCGGCGAGGAAGACCCGGCGGTGAAATCGGCGGCGGGGCATGGTGGGGCGAGTTTAGCGCGGCGCCGCCGATCAGGGAGTCGTCGCGGCATGGCGGACGGCTCGATTCCGTTGAGCCAGGGCACTTTATAGGTTGAAGCCGTCTGGACCTGAAGGTCCAAGGAGACCCCGATGAAAAAGCGTTCGAGCAAGGTGCGCCTGTCGAAGGAAACCGTCACCATCCTTCTCTCCATCGACCCCTTGGACCGGGTTCATGGCGGCAGCGAGCCTACCGGCCCCCGCGCTCAAAGTTTCTGCGTCGAGTGCTACTGGCCCTCGATCAATTATCCCTGCGACTAAACAGTCGTCCGACGCTCGATTTCAAGGAGCCGCCGGGGATGAATCTCCCCGAGAAGGTGTTGCGTTTTGTTTAGACGGTGCGGGACCTACGTAGACAGTAGCGGGCCCGTACGATAAATCGCGCCTCCAGAGGAGGCTTCGCCTGTTGGGTGATCGTCGTCCTCATGACGAATCAAGGTCACAAGAGAATGCGCCCTTACCCGCCGCGAATCGCCTGGCCCTTGGCGAGCCCCTGAAGGCCCCGCATCTCCTCAACGGTCTCTTCCAGCCACTGCAATCGCTCCGCAGGGCTCATGCGGAGCCCCATCTCCAGGTGGTGACGCCGGGCGCCGGCAAAGTCCCAGCCGGACAGATCCGGTTTAGGAGGCTGCAAGAGTTTCTTTGGATCGTCCATGAGCCTCCAGATCAGCTCTCGCGCCCAAGCGATTTAAACGCCTCGATGTCAAGCAGGTCTTGCTCCCTCGCAGCACTTCTCTTCAGCGCCAACAGGTCGGAGAGAGCAACGACCCGCGCCGCCGTCGTGGGTAACTCTACCCGCACCGCCCGGGCGAACACGACATCAAAGTCGAAGGGTTCTTCGACAAAGAGGTCAACCGCGAAGCCCTGGAGTTTGGGATTCCAAAGGGAAAAGACCGTCATGTTCTTCTCCCGAACCCAAGATCGGCGGCGTTCTGGATCGGCAAACAGGGCCAAAGGGACGGGAGCTTGAGGCTCGAAGCCCAGCCCGGCCAGGGCCGCCAGCGCCCGTTCAAGGTTCTCCCGCTCCAGGTGGATCACCAAATCGAGGTCCAGCGTCGTCCGGAGGTGGCCGTGGAGCACGACGGCAACACCGCCGACGATCAGGTAGCGGACCTGTGCCTCCTCCAAGGCTTTGATGACGAACTCGACGCGACCTTGCATGCGCGCCAAGTGTACGTCGTCCGATCCTCGCTCGCTTCGAGGAATCCGATCGGGAAGAGCCCGCGAGCGTCTGGATTGCGGAGAAAGGCTCCAATCTTCGAGCGGGCTCTGCGCCGGATCTCGACTGGGCCTCCAGCGCCGACCGTGCGCAGTGGCCGCCCCATACCATCCGCTACACGGTCGTTCGGTCGGGCGCCAACCGGCTGATACTCGAAGTCCATATCCGACTTGACTCGGTCTCCTCCCCGAAAGCCGCGGCGGCTCAGTGGAGTGCTGGACGTTGGCCAAGAAAGGCGGGCGCTGGAGCGTGACGAAGCGGGAGACGACGATGAACATCGATTGAACCCGCGCTCAATCTCGGGTTCCGAGCGGGCAGGTCTGCCTCAGCACCTTTCTTCATCTACAGCGGGTCCCCGAGCTTTCGTCGTCGCCAGGGCAGAACCGGATCGGCGGACAGGCATCTTCGGTCAGATCGCTTTGATCCTCAACGTGTTGCTAGAATTCTGGCTTAAACGGCAGAGAACCCAATCCATCGGATTGACGGCGAAATACTCTTGATCTTCATCAAAGCCCATCCAAATTCCCACCGCATCGCCATTCTTGGTCACCAGCGAGCCAGAATCACCAGGCTTGGCAAATACCCTCCCATCCTTGTTGGTGACGATAATCTGGTGTTCAAACTTTACACCCTTCAAACCTCCCGCATCAATCAAAACGCAGGCCTCGGTAACAAATACCTCACCTACTGTTCTCGAAGTCTTCTGGCCGCACTTCTCGACGATATCTCGATACGCCACGCTAACGAGTCTTCCGGTGAGCCTGTCGGCCGTGTTACAAAAAGAGCCTGAGCGGTCATCCGTTGTATTCAACAATCTTATCAGTGCTGCATCCACTACCTTCGACGACACCTGTGGATCGGAAAGGTCACCAATCGCCGCCACACTGCCTATCACCTTGCTTCCTGACTTCGCTTCGCTCCTGACTCCTCCATTTGAGTGCTGTGAACTGACTAAAAATCGCTCGTCGCGCTCGTTGAGCAGGAAGCAGCCGACCGAACCGCCACCGACTCTGGAGCCTCTCCGAAGGCCAACGGCTCCAGAATCAACAGGAAGCTCACTCGACTCTTCAGAAATAAAATCGTGAGCGTAGTCGGCAATGAAGTTGCCTTTTCGGGTCGCAACCCGGCTGCTCAAGTGTGCACCGAGATTCTGCCGCCAAGTCTCGACTGCCGGAGTCAATGCAGACACAAAGACCACCAGACTGTCTTCGCCCTGATATCCCACTCCTGTGAACTCAATAGCTTCCTCACACTCTTGCGACAGGCAGTAGCAAATTCTTTTTTGGAGCCGATCAATCTCTGCATTCATGCCTCGCTCCTAACGAAAACCGCGCATAACCTTCGGCGAGCAGGGACGAAGTGAGTCACCCCCCGTCCCCTCGTTCACCAACGGTACCGGACCAGATCTTTTCCCATGGGAGAGATAGTAGAAGCCCTCGAAATCTGGGTCCGGAAGGTCATTAGAAAAAGGGCCTTCGTTTAATCCAAGCGCAGTTTCCGGCTCCTCATTTCCTATCTCAACCGTTATGACCTTGTTCTTCTCATTCTTAAAAGTTATGGAGCCGTCAGTCTCATTTTCTCCTCGAAGCGCTATGCCGATCGTGATCGTATCCCCTTCAAATGGAACCTCCAGAACGGTCTTATTTCCAACAGCGAGCCCCCAAACACGCTCGCTGAATACGAGCTGCCGCCTTAACCTCGACCAATTTGACAATCCAAACTGCCAAGAATCGATTTTTAGATCTTTACCGTTAAACAAGGTCTCGTGCAAGCCTCCGAGCGAGAGAGTTCCACGTTCGAAGTACACAGTTGAGACTACGGGCTTCTCCTTTAAATTATAGTCAGTGCGGGGATCGAATACTGGTTGGACATCGTGGTGCCTGCTTTCCTTAGAGAGCCTTTCGGCGTGAGGTATCCACCAGAGTGAACTCTTCTCATCCGCGGTCTGAGGAATCTTCATGTTCTTAGGGTACACTTTGTTTTTGCAGACCAACTTCTCCGATGCTCCATAAGGAACCTTGACATGCTCGTGCTTGAGCAAGAGCATCCCCATCTGTGTGCTGGATCGAAAGAACCAATGCTCCACTTCACGGTTGTATACACTATCGAAATCTTCGTACCGAAATGTGAGATGAGGAATGTGCGTTGCTCTAAAAGCGGGTGGCACACAAATTCCCTTTCCCCATGAAGCAAAGTCCGGACGCAAAAGGTTCGGCATAAGAATCGCCATTTGCGTAGGCGACCCTTCCTTCCAGTGATCTCCGTATGGTACAAACAACGGCTTGTCTGGAACGAAGGCGATGGCACCGGTAAATTCGATGCGGAGCACCGATTTGTCAGCAGCCGCTGGATCCTGCGCGATTGTTCCCACTGGTCGGACCTCCTTATGAAGTGGCCCCCAGGGATAATAGGGCCGCTGAACAGTAAGGTGCGTTCATTCGTGTTCCGTCTTTCCACCGGCAGGACCGGCGAAGAACAGTGCGCATTGCATTTGCAACATCCGCGTCCTTTTCTAATTCGCGATGCGTCTCCAGCGTTAGCGCAAGCGTCGAACGATCGCCAATTTGCCACAAACTCCCTACCACCGCCGGCACCCCCGCAGCTAAGAAAGGTCGCGCCAAGCCTACCACCCCTTCTCCTTCCGGATTCTCTCCCGCGCTCTCGCAAGCCGCGAGGATGGCGAGCCGGGTCCTGGGCAGATCGAGCGCCGCGAAATCTCTTAGGGTGCGCGCTCCGCGGGCTCCCGGATCGGCGAAGAGGAGGAAAGAGCGGAACGGATCGACGGGATCGGGCGCGGCGTGCATCCCGAGATGGATCACGTCGGCATCGAGGGCCGCCTTGCGGAAGGCGTCCCAGGTGGCCCTCTTGTCGGTAAGGACCGTCGCGTTCGAACCGTAGAGCGCTCCGATCTCGGCGGCTTCTTTTCGGGCCGCGGGCAGGCGCGTGAATCGCGGCCACTCCTTGGAATCGAATGCCGGATCGCCGACGACCAGGATTCGTATCGGGCCTTTGGAGTCTAGCTCTTGGGATCGCGCCAGGGCGCGGAGGTAGAAGCTCGCACTCGGGTCCACCAACACCGCCCGGTCCTCGACCACGTAACGGTCGCGCTCCCGGTCCCTTAGTCCGGACCAGGGAACCTGGCTTAAGGGACCGTCGGGTACGACCACCAGCGTCCGCTCCGGGCCGAGCCGGCTGTAGTAAGGCCGGAGCAGGAGGTCGAACAGGCGGGCCGAGCTTTCCTTCCAGGCCTCGTCAGTCAAGGTTCCTTTAGTCGGATCGAGGCTTTCGACGAGGCGCGTGAGCCCTTCCCGCGATGCCTTCGTCGAGAAGCTAGCCACCCCTTCGGGAGCGACCCACCAGGAGAGGATTCGATCGTCGAAGACGGCGAACTCGACCAGGACCGTGTCGGCCGGCAGGGCGGCGCGAAGCGCTCCAAGAGCCGGCGGCTGGTACAGACTTCCGGCGTCAAGCTGGCCGGCGCGGGACGGAGGGTGGGGAGCGAGCAGCTCGCGGGCCGTCTCCGCGTAGGCGAAAGCCCGCCAGGGCCGGCGCGCCTCGACCGCCTGGAAGCGCACCATCTCGGAAAACGCGCGGCGAGTCTCGCGGCCGAAGGTGTAGCGATCTTCGTCTCCAGCTCCGTCGAGCCAACCCTGTCCACCTCGTTCGGCGTAGGCGACCAGGGCCCCCAGATCCGCCTCAGCTCCTGCGAGATTCCCGGCCGCGACGTGCGCCCGGGAGCGGACCGCCCGCGTCGCGCCGTCGAGCACCCCTTGCCCCGTCTTCGCATAGTGGTCCACCGCGCGATCGAGTTTCGCTACGGCTTCCGTCGGCGCCCGCTCGATGTCGAGAGCCCCCTCGATCCGAAACAGATCGGCTTGCGTCCGGGCTTGGTCACCGGCGTCCGTGATCGAGGTCACCTTCCGCCGGACCTGGGCGAGATCCGCTCCGGCTTTGGTCGAATCGCCGAGCGCCGCATGAAGCGAAGCGCGCAAAAGCAGCGACTCATTGACCGCGTTCGGATCGCCCTGTTCGGCGGCGGCCCGTTGCATTTCCTCTTGGAACGCAAGCCCGCCGCGGAACCGTCCTTTCGCCTGGGCAAAGTAGGCGAGCTGGCCCCAGATCGTCCGGCGCCGGTAAGGATCGCTCACTTGGGGCGCCACCTCTACCGCCCTCAGGTAGGTGCGCCAGGCTTCCCTTCCGCGGCCGAGCTTTTCGAGCGCCTGAGCGAGCAGGCTGTCGGCCGTGGCGCATCGATCGATCTCGCCGAGCCGGGCGTAGAGATCGCGGCTGAGGCGATACTCCGCGGCCTGATCGAACGGTCGGCCGTCGCGGCCTGCGATCACTGCACGAATCCAAGCGGCAAGGGCCAAGAGTCCCGGTTCATCGCGGCTCTTGAGAAGCGCCTCGACCGCGTCGATGCGATCGGCTGCCTCCTTCGGCCGGCCGGCGTTGTTCTCGGCAGCGGCCCGGTAAAGCTCGACTTCGAACGCTTGCGGCAGACCCGCGGCGGCAAGGTCTTTCTGCGCGAGCGCGAACATCGAAATCGCCCGCTCATTGTCGAAGGCTCGATAGACAGGAAAGGCATCGGCGAACTCGCTTAAGCCCCGGGCCGCTCTCTCCCGCCGGGCTACATCGGCCCCACGGACGATCGCCACGGCGTCGGCCGCGAAAGAATCGCCTCGCCCCGCAAGGGGCGCGGCGAGCGCCGATGCCGCGGCCAGATGACGATCCGCTTCGCCCGGGCGCCCGGCCATGATCGCTCGGCCCCAGGCCCAGAGAAGGTCGCGCCCCGCAAGCTCACGGGCACGCTGCGGATCGACCCTCGCCAGTTTCGCCGCCGCCTGGGCATCGCCCCGGAGCGCCGCGGCTTCGAGCCCCTTCTCCAGCGGTGAGGGGCCGGTCTTCTGCGCGAGCGCCGTTCGCCGTTCCGCCGCTTCAGCCGCCCACTCCCGATCCGGATCGAGCGCTTCGACCTCCTCCCAGGCGACCGCGGCTTGGCCGTCGAGATGGAGCGCTTCGAGGGCGAGCGCTCGGTTGAACCGCGCTTCCGGCGAGGGCGAGAGAGCGAGCGACCGCGAGGCGGCTTCCAGCGCGTCGAGCTCGTCCAATCCGCCTTCCGAGCCTCCCGGGCATTTTCGGAACAGGGGGGAGGCGGGATTGCGCTCCGCTTCCACCGCCACCAGATGCGCCGCGGCGAGGTCGTTCCACAAGCGGGGATCCGCCGCGTTGGAGGTCACGGCTCGTTCAAGGCGGCGAACCGCTCCTCGCGGACAGCCGGCCAAGAGCGTCTGGGCGGCCCTTACCAACACCAGATCCGGCCCTTCGCCCCTTGCCTCCTTCGACCCCCACTCCTGTGTGAGGATTTTCCCCAGCGTTCTACTGGGAGCCCGTCCGAGAGCACCGTACGGCTCGCCACTGAGCCGAGGCACCAGGAAACGAGAGTCTCCAAAGGCTTGGAGGACCTCCTTGTGCCGACGGGTCGCCGGACTCTCCGGCGAGCCGAAAGCACGCAAGATCGGCCAGAGACCGACCGCCGCGACGGCCACGGCCAAGCCGCCCAGTAAGGCGCGCACAGCGAGGAAATGCGGGGAAGAGCGCTCCCACGGCTTCACGACCAACTCTCCTCGGCGACAGTCTGATGACGATGGCCAGGAGGCTAGCACGGAGGGGCGGGTAGGGGCGCCTAGGGCAGGCATTCCTCCAGGGAGACGGACGCAGCTCTCGAATTCCGCCAGAGTCCCAGCCTACCCACCTTCACTCCCCCGCCACCCGAACCACCTCCCCCGCCGAATACGCCACGAACTCCGGCGCGTAGAGGCTCTGCAACGTCGCCGGGCCGACGCGGAAGGTTCCGGCGACGTTGGCTCTCAGGCGGTATTTGAGGGTGTAAGTGCCGGAAGGTAGGTATTCGAAGAAGAAGTCCGTGGCGGCATCGCGGGTTTCTTCATAGCGGCCCAGGCCCAGGTCGTAGGCGTAGCCGGAGTGGACGACTCCGGGCTCGAAGCCCGCGGCTCTTGGGTCTCGGAGGTGGACGTATTCGGCCGGGGCTCGGCTGCTGATGGTGAGTTGCACTTCGATCTCGTCGCCGACTTGGAGAGTTGCTCCTGCTGCGAGCGGCTGGAGGGTGGTTTCGGCTCCCCCGCGGAGGCGCCGGAAGTAGTGGCGTTCGACGTGAAACAGGTCGCCGCTCGCTTGGGTCGGTAACTGGTCGGTCGCGAAGTGCCAGGTGGCTGAAGCGAACATGAGGCCTGGGGTTTCTTGGGTGACGGTGACCTGGCCGCCTGTTGATGAAGCGGCGATCGCGGCATCTACGTCTTTGCCGGGTATGACGATCTGGTTGTGCTTTCCGGTGAAGCGATCGGGCTCGAAGACGAAGTGCGTCGTGCCTTGAGGGACACCGGCCACCGCGACGGTTGCGGCCTCGCGGGCTCCTAGCTGATTCTCTTTCTCAAGATACGAGGCGAGCGAGTAAAGCACTTCGGCGGTGGCCCGGGTGCTCTGCCAGTGGCCGAGTTTCTTTTGCAGGAAGATCCATTGCACCAGGCCGGGAAGGCGCGGATCCTTGGGATTGAGCTCCAGCAGCGTGCGCATGGCGAAGGCGTGGCTTTCGACCGTGTCCTGGTACCAGAGCCAGGCGCTCGGTTCCGGTTGCCAGAACGTTCCCTCGTCGCGCGTGGTGCGGGCCGAATCCATCACGCTGTCGAACACCAGCTTGGCGTCGGCCTCTCGTCCCATGCGATGAAGAGTGAGAGCGAGCAGCCCCTTCAAATAGGGCGAATGCTCCCGCCAGCGGGCAAAGCTGTAGTTGGCGATCTTCGTCCGATCGGCGGGGTCGAGCGCTCCGGCCATCCAACTCGGATCGGGATAGGCGGAGGCGACGTAGTTGAGCAGGGTGAGCAGCTCGACACAGCAGGCGTCTTTCTTCTTGGCGATCTCGACCGACCAATCGTTCTTGTAACGTTGCCCGAGGTATCCCCAGCCTTTCTGGACCAGATCCCGCGGCACCTCGACGCCGAATTCGGTCGCTCGGGCGAAGCCGGCGAGGAGATAGATCGTCATGTAGTCCGACGCCGGGCCGCCCGGCCACCAGGGGAAAGCGCCGCTTTCGAGCTGAGCGTCTTTGAGCTTGGCGAGCGAGGAGTTTCTTTGGGCTTCGGCGATTTTCGGATCGAGCACGCGGATCAGAGCTTGCTCCCCTCCGCCCGCGTCGCCTTCACGCCCCCCTTTGGACACCGCCAGCCACGGAGTTTCTTCGAGCAGCATTTTGCGGTTCGGATCGTCGGCGCTCCACGCCTCGGTCGCGGTTTCGCGCGTCGCCATCTGGGCGGCCATGTCGGCCACTGCCGGGTAGCGATCGAACAGACTGCGCACGATGCCGGTCGAGAGGAACCGGTTGAGGGTCTGCTCGGTGCATTCGTACGGATAATCGATCAGGTAGGGCAGGGCATCGAGCACGCCGTAGAACAGCTGGGCGTCGAGCGTCACCACCAACTGCTCGGAGACGCGGGTTGGATCGGCTACGCCGAGATCGGCGAATTCGAGCGTTCGGGTCTCGTTGCCGCGCAGCGCCGCCAAGCGTGATTGAGCGAGGTGCAGGCGGCTCGGCAGGATCGGCAGCGCGCGCAGCTCGCCGTCGGAAAGTGCGCCCTCGGGGCCGCTGGACGACCGCGCGGTGATGCGAAACTCGACCTCGCCCACGGCCTTCGGCACGGCGAGCGGAAAGACCACCGTGGCGCCACCACCCGGCTCGACCGTGAACGGCAGAACAGCCGCCGTCGGCGCAAGGCCGAAGGCGGCGAGGCGATCTTCTTGCGTCGCCGCGTCCACCAGCTCCAGACGAACTTCGCCGGAAAGCGGGGTTTCTCCGGCCTCGCCCGCAAAATTGACCACGGCGCGGATCTCCGCCTGGTCGCCCTCGCGGAGGAAACGCGGCAGATAGGGCCGGACCATCAGGCTCTTGGCGCTGCGGGTTTCCGCATGGACCGAGCCGACTCGGAAATCGCGGGTGATCGCGTGGACCCAGACGCTCCACGAGGTGAGCGAGTCGGGCACGGTGAATTCGATCGCCGCCGAGCCGTCGGCGCCGGTGAGCAGATGCGGCTGCCAGAACGCCGTTTCGGCGAAGCTCGAACGCAGCGGGACCGCGGCGACGGGGGGTGGCGGAGGTGGAGGAGGGGCCGGCGTTGCCACCTCGATCTTGGGGATCTCGACCGGGGCGGCCGGAGCGGCGTCACCGGTCACCATCATCGATTCAGCCATCGCCTGCGGGGCGGCCGCGGAGCGAAACGCGAACCTCCCTCCCCCGCGCCACCCCGGCCCGCCGAGGGCGTAGGGTCCGAAACTCGGCAGTTCGTCCTCTCGGAATTCGACGCCATCCGGCAGGGCGACGAGATCGTCATCGGTCAGGAATTCGCCACCGCGGACCCCCAGGCTCAACCGGGCGCCGACCGGCTCCGCGGTGCGACGAGGAAATAGCCGCAGCGGCGAGGGGGGATCGTACGGAGCGAACGCGTCGAGCGAGCGGTCGTACATCGAGGCGAGCAGCTCGGCCGCCGCGACCGGGGCGCGGCTGTCGTCGTCCGGAGCGGATTTCGAACCGGCGGACTTCGGCTCGCGGACCACGACCTTCCACGACTCCTTGTCGCCGGGGCGAATCCGATCGCGGAAACTCGACAGCTCGACATCCAGCTCGCGATCGTCCCAAGGCACCTCGATCGTGAGCGACGATTCCAGGTTTTGAAAATCGCGAACGGCGAACAGCCGGACGTACAGCCCGCCGCGATCGGGTTTGCCTACGGGGAAGTCGACTCGGATCGGCCGGTCCCCCGCCACCAGGCGGCGCCTGTCGCGCAACCGGCCCGATTGATAGGTTTCGAGGATCAACTCTTGGCCGGGGAAGCCGGAATGGACCAAGAGCTGCGCAGTCTCCCCCACATGGACCGTGGTTTTCTCGATCGCGAGCAGAGCGGCGATCGGCAGAGGTGCGGGAGATGAAGCGCCCTTTTCCGAGCCGGCCGGATCGACCACGAGCCATTCGCCCTGCGCCTTGGCCTGGGCGCCGAAGTCGTCGGCCGTCTCGTACAGCAGCCGATAGGCCCCGGCATCGAGGGCGGGCAGCTCGATCGTCGCGCGCCCGTCTTCGCCGTGGCTCAATTCGCCGCGGGCGACTTCCGTTCCATCCGCCCAACCGCGGAGGGTCCGCTCGAATCCGCCGTAGGGTTCCCAGCGCGGTCGCAGGCGATCGCCCGGCGTGACGATCGGCTCGAAGGTTCCCGACGTCGGAGCGACCTGCGGCGAAGAGATCGGTTCTTCGCTCGGCAGCAACGGCCGTACCGGCCGAACCAGCGCGACAAGCCGCCACGAGCCCCGGCCGGCTCGCGGCGCGCCGTCGAGGTCTCGGCGCTGGACCGAGATCTCGTTCGGCTCGGTGGGAGGACCAGCTTCGAGGAACGCGCGGTCGGAGTGCAACGTCGCCTCGATCGCGACGAAACCGACGCGGACCGAGCGCTCCGCCTCGCGGGTCTCGCCCCCCTCGTCGGTCACCGCCGCGCTGATCCGGAAGCGGTAGCTCACGTCGCGCGCCAGCCGCTCGTCGGCCTCCGGGGTGAACGCAACGGCAAAGGTGCCGTCCGCCCCGATCTTCGCCTCCCCCGCCGCCACCCGCTCGCCGGTGCTCGCCGGAGGCCGCCAACCCCAATAGCCCCACCAATCCGGATAGACCGGCTCGCGCGTCACCTGCCAGGTAGCCGCGCCGCCGGTCACCGGCAGGCCGAACAGGTAGCGCGCCGTGCCGGTGAGCTTGGCCGGGCGATTGAGGCGCAGCGGCGGCGTCTCCGCGGTCGGCGGATCGAACACGACCTCGAACGTCGGCCGCTTGTACTCCTCCACTTGGATCGAAGCCCCTCCGCCCCCCTTGGTGCCAAAAGAGACCGCAAGCGACCAGGCGCCGAGCGTGCGGCCGGCGGGGATCGCCAACTCGCCGGACGCCGTACCGTAGGCGTTGGTCGTGACCGTCGCGGAACCGGCCTCTTGCCCCACCGGATCGGTGAGCGTGATCTTCACCTCGGCTGCGGGAAGGAGGCGCGGCTCTTCGCCGCTCCGTCCGCGATAGGCGAGCACCTTCCAGAGCACCTTCTGCCCCGGCCGATAGACCGCTCGGTCGGTGAACACCAGACCTTGCGACGCTTCGGTTTGCAGCGTGTCGGGAACCATCCAGCCGAGGTCGGAGTAGGCCACCGACTCGTCTTTTCGCCCGATGAGGAAATACTCCCGCGTGATTCCGGGATTGTGCTCGGGATCGGAGGTTTCTCCCGCTTTGGACTGCGCGAGCTCGGCGCCCGGCTCCGGAAAGCGGACGAAGCCATCGGCCCCGGTGATCAGGGTCGCGACCCGCACCGACTCGTCCGCCGATTCCCCCCGGCGATAGAGGCGCACCTCCGCCCCGGCCATCGCCCCGCCGCTCGCCCCGTCGAGCGCGAGGACGGCCAGCTTGCCGTTTTCTACCCCGCGGTTGGCGAGCACCAGGTCGCCGACGACCAGCCGCACGTGGAGCAGGCGATTTCCCTTCGGTCGAAAATCCTCTCGCGCCGAGATCAGAATCTCGTAGGCCCCCGGCCGGACGAGCGGCGGCGTCACATAGGTCATATGGCTGGAAAAGTCAGGTGTCGCCGGCAGGGTGGCGCTCCAAGCCGCGTCGGGAGTCCTGCCGAGCAGTTTCTCTGCCGGCTGGGCCTCTTCGGCGTCTTCCCCCAACGGCACCGCGCCGCCCTGTTCGAACCAGGCGGCGAGATCCAGCCGGTAGGCGTGGAGGTAGAGCGCGGGCAGGTTCTTGTGCCGCACCTGGATCGACCGCCTCTTCGGCCCGTCGCTCGCCATCGCTTCGACCGAGAAGTCTGGCGCCTCGATCTCGCGCACGATCCGCCGGCAGGCCGCTCCGCCGGGCGAGCCGGGATACGCCTTAGAACCTTCGAGCGCGATCTTCCGGGCATCGATCAATGCGTCCGGCCGCTCCTCTTGCCGCACCCTTTGGGCGAGCGCCGCCTGGCCCCAAGACCACCAGGAAACCGAGCGGTAGCCGCGCACCGGATCGGCAAGGCGCGTCGCGAGCTTGTCGGTCAAGAACGCGCGATCGACGGCGCCGTCCAATGAGCTGGAGAGATGGCGGGCCCGCTCCAGCCACGCCTCCAGCTCCGCGGCTTTCCGCCCGCCGCGCCGGTGCCAGGCTTCGAGATCGGCGAGCACCGCGACGAGCTTCGCAAGCGGATGGACCGCGGGGTCGTCCAGCTTGACGGCGGGCGGCGAGTCGGCCACCAGCGCCGCGCGATCGAGCCGCCAGGTGCCGTTCACTTCCGTAGGCGACCAGAGCGAGGTGTCGGCGAGCAGCTCGGCGAACAGATAGGAGATCGCGTCGCGCAGCGTGTCGCGCACCCCCGCCGGGTAGTCGTTCGCCTCAAGGAAATCCTTCCACGCCGTGACCGGCAGGGCGCCCAGCGCCTCCCGAGCGCCCCACGCCCTGGCGTAGGCGGCGATCGCCTCGGCGGCGATTTGGTCGCGCGTCCAGGCCGCGAGATCGACCTTCTCGGTGCCGGTCACCCGTTCGCGGTGGTTGATCTCCCAGGACTGGGCATCGAGATAGGTCACCAGCGCCGCGCCGTACGTGAGATCGAGCACCGCGCGCTCTTGTCTTCCCTTCGGCCACTCCTGCTCGCGCAAGAAACGCACGGCGGTCTCGTAGCCGCCCAGGGCGATCTTCATCTTGACCGCCTTGATCAACGCGCGGGTCGCGAGCGGTTCGTTCCCCGCCTTCCGGGCCTTGGCGAGCAGGGCGATCGCCTGGTCGTATGCCGTCTGCACTTTCTGCTCCTTCTCGGCCAGGCGATCGATTTCAGCGAGCGCCGCGATTCCGGATGCGGTTCCCCCCGGTTTCGTCGCCGCGCGGGCGACCGCAGGAAAGACCGGCTGGCCGAGGAGGATCGAGAAACCGAGGACGAGACCGAGGCGGGAAAAGTTCAGTGGGCGCGCGATCATGATCGGAGATTAGACCATGTGCCGATGCGGCGGGTTCCCTCGCGTTGATCATCGATGGATCGCCTCCGCACAGGCTTCCGGTAGAATCGCGCAACTGTTGCAAGCTTCGAGAGGAATCCGCCCGCCATGCCCACCGGCTCCCCCTCCGAACCCTCCTTGGCCGACCTGCTCGAAGAGCTCGAAGCCGCCATCCGCGAGAGCGATCTCTACCGCGTAGAAAGCCTCCGCGCAACGATCTTGATGCGCTTGGCCGAGCAGAAAGAGGAAAACGCCTGGATCGAACGGTACGTGGTGAATTTGACCGCCGATGTTTTGAGTCCGTTTCGAGACCGAGAGCTCGGGCTCGACCCCACCCGCAGCCCGGTGTCGCTCGACGTGCCCATAGAAAAAGAGTTCCACGTAGTAGTACCGCACCGCGGCGAGACTCCGACCCGCGGCCCCTCGCCGTCCGGGGACACGGTGGTCCCCGTCTGGTTCGGCACCAACCGGCGGCCGATCGAGGGCCACGCCGGCTTTTCCTCCGAGCGACACGACCGGATCACCCAAGGCCGCGTCGACGTCCTCATCCCGGAGGCGCATCGCTTCGGCGAGACCGGCACTTCTCTCTGGCGTCGAATGTTCCGCCTCGACCTGCGCGACGACCGCCTACGGGTGCAGGGGATCGAGCTGCAGGAGCGCGATCGATTTTTCGTCGAGATCCGCGAGGCGATGGACGCCGTGGCGCACGAGAGAGGCCGGTCGCCTCACGCGTTGTTCTTCCTCCACGGCTATAACGTCAGCTTCGAGGAGGCCGCGATCCGGGCGGCGCAGCTCGGCTGCGATCTCTCGGTTCCTGGAGCGACAGCGTTCTTCAGTTGGCCCTCGCGCGGCAACGTCGTGGCCTATCCGGTGGACGAGGCGACCATCGAGGCGAGCGAGCGGGCGATCACCGAGTTCCTGGTCGATTTCGCGGCAAACTGCGGGGCGGAAAAAGTCGACGTGATCGCCCACAGCATGGGCAACCGCGGCCTGCTCCGGGCGCTTCAGCGGATCGCCGCGAACGCCGAGACCCGCGGGCAGGTCAAATTCGGGCAGATCTTCCTCGCCGCGCCGGACGTCGACCGCGACCTGTTTCTCGATCTGGCGGATCTGTATCCGGAACATTCCGACCGCACCACTCTTTACGCCTCCCGTCGCGACCTCGCGGTGCACATCTCTTCGAGAGTTCACGACGCGCCGCGGGCGGGGTACTTCACCCCCTATACCCTCGCCCCGGGGATCGACACGATCGCCGTGCCGAACTTCAACGTCGACCTGCTAGGCCATTCGTATTTTGCCCAAGCCGAGGCGATGCTGTACGACATGTTCGACCTGCTGCGCCACGGCGAGCCGCCGGACCTTCGGCAGCGAATCAAGCCCCTGATGGCGGAGGGGCAGAGTTTCTGGCAGCTTCGGCGGTAGCTTGCCTGTCTCAGGGTACTAGGGATTGTCGTGCGGATTTTCTTTTTCCTGCGCCGCCATCGCTTTGCGCAGGCTGAGCGGGCGCATGTCGACCCAGACCTCCTTGATGTAGGCGAGGCACTCCTTCTGGGTTCCGGTCTTGTCGACGCCCTTCCAGCCGTCGGGAATCTTCTCGCCCTCCGGCCAGATGGAGTACTGCTCTTCGCCGTTGATGACGACTTGAAAGCGCGGCGCCGACTCTGAAGTGTAGGTCCCGGCAGGCCCTAAGGGAGCGAAGTCGTAACCCGAGATCATGGTTCCCGGGGGCACGTCTTTGATCGAGAGAGCGACCTGGCCCAGGTGTGAAATGTGAACCATGGCTGAGACGGTGTCGAAATTCGTGACCTTCCCTTCGCCACCCAGCATCGGGGCATGCTGCCAACTGTAGACCTGTCCCGCCTGCGGGCGAAAACCCAGGTCGCGCAAGGCGAGCAGCGTACTGACGTGAAAGACAGTCGGAAGGTGGATCGCGATCCCTTCGAGCGACTCGGCCTCAGTGTCGACAAACTCTTCGTACCTCGCCGAGCCCGTATCGAGCCAGTGGATGTGGCCGTCGGGCGTTTGAAGGAAAAGGTCCCCGAAGACGGTGACACGGAAGAGTTTCGCGTCCGGCCCGACGAGCCATCGCCAATCCGCGAGCGCCGCCTCCCGCTGCTCGGCCGGGAGCTCGACAAACAGCTCGGCCCAGGAAGCGCGGAGAGCCTCCGGACCGCCCTTTTCTGCAACGAACCGCGCCCTGGCTTCTCGGCTCACGTTGGCGAGAACGAGATTGGTTTCATACAACAGGGGCTGGGCGCCAAAGAGATTGGGATCGAATCCGGACTGCCAGGGAAACAAGGCTTCTTTATCGGGCCAGACCACTTGCAGGACCGGGAAGTCGTCCGTCTGGTAAAAAGCCATCGCCGTGCCCACGAACTCTACGTACCAAGAGCTGTTGACCTTGCGCAAAGCGCCGGAGAATTTGCCGAAGAGACCATCGTAGGTTTTTCCGGCTGCGAAGGTCTCGCCGGCCGCGATGCGCTTCGCCATCGCGGCCACACGGCCGGACACCTCCAGCGGATCTCCCGGTGCGAAAAGCAGAAGCTCAGGATGGTGGTAGCTCTTCCATAACCCGATGGTAAAGACAAACCCCGGTGATGAACCCTCGCCACGCACCGCCACCATGTGCCAGCCAACGCGTTTGACGTCACGTTTGGCTCGCTCGACCGCCTCATTGCCCAGGGACTCGATTCCGCTCCGTTTCGGATCGGCCGAAGCCTTACTTTCGGAGCCTGCCCGGCCTCGAAGAGCAAAGGCTGCCACGATCCCCGCGATCACCACGAGGACGACAAGGATGGATATTCGGGTCATCGGTGGCTCCGAAAGTCGTTTCGTCAGGAGGAGACACCTTCGGGAGGAATTCGTGGGAGACCCCGAGGCCGGAGCCTCCTCAGAATTCTGTTCGACGGCTTGGATCAGTCAAGCTGGCCGGAGGCCGCGACGACGATCTTCTTGCTCGTTCGGCCGTCCTGGCTGCCGTAGGCCTCGACCTTTTTGACCACGTCCAGCCCCTCGGTGACTTGGCCGAAGACCACGTGTTTGCCGTCGAGCCAGGCGGTCTTGGCGGTGGTCAGGAAGAACTGTGAGCCGTTGGTGTTCGGCCCGGCGTTCGCCATCGAGAGGATTCCCGGCCCGGTGTGCTTGAGCTGGAAGTTCTCGTCCGCGAACTTGGCGCCGTAGATCGATTTGCCGCCGGTGCCGTTGTGGTTGGTGAAGTCGCCGCCCTGGCACATGAAGTTCGGGATGACGCGGTGAAACGTGCTGCCCTGGAATCCGAAACCCGGCTCGCCGGTGCAGAGAGCGCGGAAGTTTTCGGCGGTTTTCGGAACGACGTCGGCCGCCAGTTCCATGACGATGCGGCCCAGGGGCGCGCCGTCGGCTTCAATGTCGAAGAATACGCGTGGATTGCTCATGGCACGGGAGACTACCATCCTCAATCCCGCGCCCGCCACCCGGGGCGACCCGCCTATTCCGAAAAGCGTGTGAACGATTTCCCGTCGAAACGGTACAAGCCCGTATTTCGGGTGCCCACCCAGATGTTGCTATCCCGGTCCTCGACCGCGCACCAGGCGAAGAAGTTGCCCATGCCTTCTGCCGTGGAGAAGTTGCGGAAAGCTTTGCCGTCGTAGCGCCATATCCCCGTCTTGCTTTCAAAGCCGTTGTCGTCTTCCACGCCGCTGAACCAAATGTTCCCCGATCGATCCACCAGCAGGGGCTCGCCGAGCTCAAGAGGTTCTGTCTGACGGGAAAACACCTTTCCATCGTAAAGCCAAACCCCCTGGTTTCGGGTGCCCACCCAAAGGACTCCCCGGGAATCCTCTTTCACGGTTCGAATCCACTTCGCTCCCCCGGGATTGAATTGTTGGATGGAGGATCCATCGAAGCGGCACAGGCCTTCCATCCCTGGAGGCATCCCGGAGGCAAACCAGATGTTTCCGTGCCGGTCTTCGAGGATGTCATCGACCATTTTAAGCTGCAGTCCGGTCGGATTCTGAACCGTGGCTTGCCCCAAGAATGGAAAGATGACTCCGTCCTTGTAACACAGCACGCCCTCGCCCGTGCCAATCCAGATCGTTCCCCTCTTGTCCTCCAGCAGGCTCCACACGGCAGCCTTTCCGGTAAAGGCCCCGTTTGGGGAGGACATGTTGAGTACGGGCCACCCTGGGGCGGACGAGATCGGAACGCTACTGATGCTCTTCCCATCGTACCGAGAGAGTCCGGAGTCCGTCCCGAACCAAATTCTTCCCTGCCTGTCTTCCAAGATGGACCAAACCGTGTTGCTGCTGAGCCCATCCTGAACTGTGTACTGAGTGAAGCTTTTTCCATTGAAGCGATACACGCCTTCTC
>JBDTZG010000083.1:0-19299 GCA_040005235.1 Acidobacteriota bacterium
GAGAAACGAGGAGTGAAAGAGTAAGTCTCTGGGAGACTTACGCTTACGCCGATAGGTTATACACCAGCGACGCCGTTTCGTCAAGCGCCCGGGCACCGAAATAGCCCTTTTCGGCCCTAAATTCACGCCCAAGTTACGCCCTCTATTGACGCGAACCTCACGGACGAACCCGATTGACACCCCGCGACCGACGCCCTACGATCCCCCTCCTTGCCGAAGTGGCGGAATGGCAGACGCAGTGGACTCAAAATCCACCGACCGCAAGGTCGTAGGGGTTCGACTCCCCTCTTCGGCACCAACGTAAACTACGGAACGCTCAAGACTTAGATCCGATATCATCGGCCCATGTCCCCCCTTCAGACCTTGAGTCCTCCCGGATGATCGCAGCCTGCGAAGCCCTCGACCGCCTGCGCGAAGGAAACCGCCGTTTCGAGTCCGACACCGGGAGCCATGAAGCTCGCCCGAGCCGCTCGCGGCGCGAGGAGCTGGCCACGGGTCAGGAGCCGTTCGCCATCATCCTCGGTTGTTCCGACTCTCGGGTACCGGCCGAGATCGTCTTCGATCAGGGGCTCGGCGACCTGTTCGTCATCCGGGTCGCCGGCAACATTGTCTCCCCCTCCCAGGTCGGCAGCGTCGAGTTCGCCGCAGCACGGTTCGGCACCCGACTGGTCGTGGTGCTCGGCCACTCGAGATGCGGCGCGATCCTCGCGACTCTGGAAGAGATCGGGCGGCCGTCGGAGGCCCAATCGCGCGGTCTCCAATCGATCGTCAGCCGCGTCCGTCCCTCGGTCGAACCGCTGCTCGCGACCGATCTGGGCAACGACCCGGAAGAGCTGGTGCGGCAGGCCGTCCGGGCCAACATTCGCGCCTCGGCCGACCACCTGCGACACGGTTCGGAGATCCTCGTCCAGCTGATCCAGAACGACGGCCTCCTGGTCGTCGGCGCGGAGTACTCGCTGGAGACCGGCGTGGTCGACTTCTTCGACGGTGTGCCGTAACGCCGTCGAATCCCGGGCTTTGGGCAAAAAGAAAACCGGCGCCGCACCGCCTAGGGCGCGACGCCGGTCGAATCGACTCTAGTTATTCGACTACTGGAAGTAGCCGCTGACGTCGACCGTCAGTTGCAACGTCCCGCTCGGCTGCACCGCTACGACCTTGAAGCTGCCGTCGGCTGCCAGGCCGATGATCGCGTTGTTCGCCCGGTTCTGTCCGGCCGAGTAGTTGATCGTCGCGGTGCTAGGGAAGGCGCCGGAGTAGACGACCACGTGGCCGGCGGCCGCCGAATCGATCGCCGTAATGTTGAGCGCCACCGCTTTGGCGCTCGCCGGAATGCCGCACAGGCTGCTCGCGTTGAAGGTGCGCTCCTGGCCCGGCACCAGGGCCGGTCCGTTGCCCGCCCGGGTATCGACCAGTCGGCACGGGGAGACGGTGTAGAACGATCCTTGCGGCGGCGCGTTCGGCGGCGCGGGCGCCAGGCTCTGAATCGTCAGCTCCGAGGTCGGGCCGGCTTCGAGGACGCCCAGCGTCGACGAGGCGGGCACCGCCGTCCGGTCGACGTCGAACCGGAAGGCGACCAGCGATGCGAAATCGACCGGGGCGGGCGGGGTCGTCCCCACCGGAGCGGTCCAGGTGATGCCGGTCGCGTCGGTCGTCGCGGTCCAGTCGTTCACCGCAAATCCATCACCGTCGGCATAGACGATGTTGGTGATCGAAGCACCGGTCGGGTCGAACGGGATGTGGAAGCTCTTGATCTGGCGGTCGAAATCGTGGTTCTGCAGCGCGTAGGCGAAGCGCTTCCGGCCCGGGTTGCCGGCGACGTCGGTCACCCTGACGACCAACTGAACATGCCCTTCGCCGGTGTCGAGCACCCGGTTGTCGGCGTCCGGTCCCGGTGTGGCCGGATTTACCCAGCTGTTGACCGGCGGGCCTTGCGCGTAGGCGCCGACGCTCGCAAATGTCCAGGTGGTGCTCGGCTTGGCCGGGGCCACCTGCCGATAGCCCATGCTGTTGAAGATGTTCACATCGTTGCGGATGATGTAAAACGCCTCGACGTAATAGGTGGCGCCGGGCAGCGTGAGCTCTGCCTCGGCGGCCTTGAGGCCGTGGGTGAAGGCGTTTTCTCCCGATCCGGAGAAATCCTGCGTACAGTCGCCGTTGGTGTCGAAGTGACTGGGGATCCCGCCGCAGTGGGCCCAGGTGGCCGTCGAGGCGGTAATCTCGCTACGCGGAGCGAGCGAGCCCACGCTGTTGTTCGTGCCGGTGCTGTAAACGTCCGAGCAGCCGCTGCCCAGAATGTGCGAATCCGTACAGGCTCCCGCATCGCAGCCGGTGTTCAGGGTCAGAAAGGCGTGTTTGAGGTCGCCTCGGCCCAGCGGCTCGAAGAAATCCCCGGTCGAACGGGTCATCTGCCAAACCAGGAACGGATGCTGGTCGTTCCAAGGGGGCACTCCTAGATTCGTAAACTTCGAGTACCAGGGGACGTTGGCTGTACCGACATTCTTCAAGCTCGCCGACGGTAGCACGACCACAACCGACCGGCCGTTCACAGTCGAGATGCCGGCCTGACCGATCGAGGACATGTCGGAGAGCGAAACGTCGACCGTGCCGCTCCAGTCGCCGCACGGCGGCGGTGCGTTGATGCCCGCGGGACGCGCTGGAACCGGCGGCAGTTGGCCGGCCGCAAGTGTCGCATCGAGGTCGAGGACCCCGACGGCGACTCCGGTATAGCGATCGTCGCCCATCAAGCGGGCGAGGTCCGGGAGGATCTTCAAGTCGGCGTTCAAATAGCGGAGCCGACCGGCCGGCGCGTCGAATTCCCACTGCGCTTCCGCGGTGGTCAACACGGCCATGCCCGCTGCGTCGATCAGCTCCAACACGCCGGGTTTCGCCCCGGGGCGCAGCTCCAGGCTCGAGAGGTCGAAGGTCCCCGCACCACCGACCAGGCGAAATCCTCCGCGGGTATGCATCGCGGTTCCCTCGAAGCCGCGGAATCCGTCCCACGCCACGATCGCGCGCAGGCCGATCCGGCCGTCGAGCGCGAACGACGGCGCGTCGCGCGGCACCACAGACAGCGGGTGCGACGAGTGGCCGGAAACGGAAGGCGCAAGATCGGTCACCCGAAAACCAAGGCTCGCTAGCGTCGAGCGGTCCAGGCCCACCGTCGCCACCCCATCGAGAATGTCCCACGACGCGGTGACGGCCGGCGGCGGCTTGGCCGGGGCCGAACGCGCAGCGGCCCCTGCCGACAGTGCACTGAGGAACAGCGCAACCAAAAGCGAGAACGCGATCCGTGAGGCGAACCTGACGGATCGTTGACGTGAGGTTTCGGCGTGGTTCACGCGACTACCCTCCTGTGGACTTTTGGGGGTCGGTACGGGCGGATGGACCCCTTCACTTTACCGGGCCGGCCGGGAGGTTGCAAGGCGCAGAATCGCTAGAGCATCGCTAGAGCTGGATCGCCTCTTGTCGATGTCTCGGTCGTGGTACTTTCCGGGCCGCCGCCCCCTGGCACCTTACCGATTCGGAATCACCACTTGGCACTCTCCTCGACGGTTTACAACCTGGACGTCTCGCTGGCCGACGTCGATCGCGGCGTGTACGAGACCCTGGCCCTGCGCGTGGCACTCCACCCATCCGAGAGCCTGGATTACATGCTGACTCGCGTCCTCGCCTACTGCCTCCAGTACGAAGAGGGAATCACCTTCTCGCGCGGCGGCATCTCGGACCCGGACGAGCCGCCGATTCGAATCCTCGACCCCACCGGCCGCATCACCGCCTGGATCGAGATTGGAGCCCCCGACGCCGAACGCCTGAACAAAGCCGCCAAGGCCGCGGACCGGGTCGCCGTCTATACCCATAAGAACCCAGCCACCCTGCTGCGCCAATTCGCCGGACGGCGCATCCACCACGCCGAGGAGATCCCCATCTACGCCTTCGACCGCACGATGATCGAAGAGGCCGCGCAGCATCTCGAACGTCGGACCCAGATCGACCTCTCCTTAACCGGTGGCCAGCTCTACCTCTCGCTCGGCGACCGGAGCTTCTCCGGGACTATGACGCAGCACCGGATCGCGGAGTGAGGGCAAATCGCTTCGGAGGGGAATGAATCCCCCAGATAGTTGTTATCAACAACCATGAGCGCCTCCGCCCCAACCGAAACTGCCACTCCGCTGCCGGTTCCCGACTCCGCCGCCGCTAATCCGGCGGCAGATCCGGCGCTCGCTCGGGATGCTGCGGATCTCCAGCGGTCGCTGTCCGACCTGGTCAGGGTCGTCCAGTTCCGCGACCGGGACCGGATCTGCTGCCACGACATTTCGGTGACGCAATGCTATGCGCTGGAGGAGCTGATCCGGCGCGGGCCTCTCACTCTCAACGAGCTGGCCCAGGTGCTCTACCTGGACAAGAGCACTGCGAGCCGAGTGGTAGACAGCCTGGAGCGAAAGGGGTACGCCACCCGCTCCCCTCACCCGGCCGACGGTCGGGCTCTACTCCTCGCGGCCACTGCAACCGGCCGGGCGCTGTGCGAGCGGATCGAGGGAGATCTGGTGATCGAAGCGCAGCGGCTTCTGGTCGATATCGAGCCGGAAGCACGCCGAGCGATGGCACTGCTGCTCGGCCGCCTGGCCCGCGCCGTGGAGTCGCGCGCCAGCTGCAGCACCGACGATTGCTCCACCTGTTGATTCCTGGCTGAACCGAAGCTGTGCCCAACAGCCGGTTCGAGACCCAATAGTTGTCATTACCAACCGAGACTCGATCTCTTCCTCAAGGAGAACCCACCATGAGCACCGAAACCTCTACCTCGACCGCCGAATCCCCCACCGTTCCCTGCTGCGGCACGACCTGCTGCGGCGGAGCGACCGCGGAAGAATCTGGAGCGATCGCACCCGCCGATCGCGCCGCGATCCAAGCGGCGGTGCGCGCCAAGTACGACTCGGTCGCCAAGGCGGTCGCCGCCGGGAAATCCGGAACGAGCGCCCTCGGCTGCTGCGGCGGCGACTCTTGCGATCCGATCACCAGCGATCTCTACTCCGAGGCCGAGACGCTCGGTCTGCCGAAGGATGCGATCCTCGCCTCGCTCGGTTGCGGCAATCCGACCGCGCTCGCCGAGCTGCTGCCCGGCGAAGTGGTGCTCGACCTCGGCTCGGGCGGCGGCATCGACGTGCTGCTCTCCGCCCGCCGGGTCGGCCCCACCGGTAAGGCGTACGGGCTCGACCAGAGCGACGAGATGCTCGCGCTCGCACGGCAGAACCAGCGCCAGGCGGGAGCGACGAACGTCGAGTTCCTGCGCGGCGCGATCGAAAACATCCCGCTCCCGACGGACACCGCCGACGTGATCATCTCGAACTGCGTGATCAACCTCTCGGGCGACAAGCGCAAGGCGCTCTCCGAGGCGTTCCGGGTGCTCAAGCCGGGCGGACGCCTGGCGATCTCGGACGTGGTGTTCTTGGGCGCGGTGCCCGCCGACCTCAAGAAGAGCGTCGAGCTCTGGGCCGGCTGCGTCGCCGGAGCGCTCGAAAGCGACGAGTACCGCTCTCTGCTGGCGGAAGTGGGTTTCGAAGCGATCGACATCGAGCCGACCCGCGTCTATCGCGCCGAAGAGGCGAAGGCGCTTCTCGCGGGCACCCACCTCGACCCTTTGATCGGGCGCCTGCAGAAGATCGACGGCAAAGCCGCTGCGGCATTCGTCCGGGCGAGGAAGCCGGCCGTCCAGGGCTGAAGCCTGGCGACCGGTCGCGCGGGCTCCATTTCAGGCCTTGTTGGTGAGCGTCGCCGAACCGGCCCGAACGTCGCTACAATGCTGTCCGTCCATGGAGATCACAGGCAGTCACGGCTCGACCATTGGCCTGGCCGGAGTCCGACGCGAGGCTTCGGTACGGCCCGGTCGCGCCGTGCCCGCTTTGACCGTGCTCCATCATCCGGACCTGTCCCGCGTGGGCGACGTCGCCCTGCTCGGCGAGATCGTTCAGGGCGGCACGGCGCGCCTCGGCCGCCTGACGCCTGAGCTGAGCCCTCCCGGGGAGGGAGCCGGCAAGCCGCTCGGCGATCGGCACCTATCGCGCGAACCGTTGGAGCTGTCCGGGGCTCCCGACGAAGCCCTCCGCCTGGTCGTCGGCGCGAGCCGCACCCGGGTGGAGGCCGACGGCAAGCCGATCGAAAAAGAGGCGCTGTTCTCGCGCGATCGCCTGAACCGCGGCGTCGTGCTCGAGTTGGCCGAGCGGATCGTCCTGCTGCTCCACCGGCGCACCTCGGCGCCCAGCTTCGAGCCCGAGACGTTCGGCCTTGTCGGCGCGAGCGAAGGGATCGCGCGGGTCCGGTTCGACATCCGGCAGGTGGCCGATCTCGACGTGCCGGTGCTGATCCGGGGCGACACCGGAACCGGGAAAGAGCTGGTGGCCCACGCGGTCCATACCGCGAGCCGGCGGCGCTCCGGGCCGTTCCTGGGCGTCAATCTCGGCTCGATCCCCCCGACGCTTGCGGCTTCCGAGCTGTTCGGCGCCGTGCGCGGCGCCTTCACCGGCGCGGTCGAGCCACGCGCCGGGTTCTTTCGCCGGGCGCACGGCGGGACGCTGTTCCTCGACGAAATCGGCGAGGTGAGCGGCGAGGTGCAGACGATGCTCCTGCGCGTCCTGGAGACCGGCGAGCTCTATGCGGTGGGTAGCCAGGCAGCCCAGCGGGTGGATGTCCGGGTGCTCGCGGCGACCGATTCGAACCTCGAAGCGCGCGCTCGGACCGGCGATTTCCGCGCGCCGCTCCTCCACCGCCTCGGAGGCTACGTGATTTGGCTCCCCCCCTTGCCGGAGCGGCGCGAGGACTTCGGTCGGTTGTTCCACCATTTCTTGGCCGAGGAGCTGGCGCGGGTTGCCGAGGGTGAGCCTCAGGATGCCGGCGAGCGCATCCCGGCGTCGTTGGTCGCCCGGCTCGCGCGGCACGACTGGCCGGGCAACATCCGCCAGTTGCGCAATGTCGCGCGCCAACTGGCGATCGCGAACCGCGGCAAGGAGCGGATTGAAGTCACGTCCGCCGTAGAACGGCTGCTCGCCGAGTCGCCGACCGGACTCTCGGGCGCGGCGCGGGCGGCCGGCGCCGCGACCCAGCCTGGCGCCTCTCCCGCGGCCGCTCGGAGACGGCGCGGTTCGGAGATTCCCGACCTGGAGGTCGAAAGCGCGCTACGCTCGAACCGATACGATCTCCAGGCGGCGGCCACCGCGCTGGGGATTTCGCGCCCTTCGCTCTACGAGCGGATCGCGGCGCATCCGACGCTCCATACCGCGAGCGACCTGTCCGCCGCCGAGATCTCCGCCGCTTATACCGCCTGCGGGGGCGACCTCGAACGAATGGTCGATCGGCTCGAAGTCTCGGCGCGGGCGCTCGGCCGCCGGCTGCGCGAAATGGACCTCCTGCCGCGCGGCGACCGCGAAGGAGGAGCGTGATCGGTATTGACGCGCCGGGCGAGCGGCCTTTGGGCGCCATGCAAATCGGTCCCTACCGCATCCTCTCGCGGCTCGGGGCCGGCGGCATGGGGGAAGTCTTCCTGGCGCTCGACGAGCGGCTCGACCGCCGGGTGGCGTTGAAGCGGATCCGGCCCACCGGCGAGCCCACCCCCGATCGCCGCGAGCGGTTCCGCCGCGAGGCGCGGCTCGCCGCCCGGTTGAATCACCCGGCGATCGTCCAGATCTACGACGTCTTGTCCGACGGCGACGCCGAGGTCCTGGTGTTCGAATACGTCGAAGGGACGACTCTCCGGCGGCTGGTCGATCTGGCGCCGCTCTCCCCGGGGCGCGCGGCGGCGCTGGGGCGCGACATCGCCGAAGGGCTCGCCGAGGCGCATCGCCAGGGCATCGTCCATCGTGATTTGAAGAGCGAGAACGTGCTGGTGACCGCCGCGGGGCGCGCGAAGGTGGCCGACTTCGGCGTGGCCAAAGGGCAACTCGAAGGCGACGATCTCACCGCCACCGGCATGGTGGTCGGAACCACCCGCGCAATGTCGCCCGAACAGGCGCGCGGCGAGCCGGCCGATTTCCGCTCCGATCTGTTCTCGCTCGGCGTCCTGCTGTACGAGGCCCTCGGCGGTCGTTCGCCGTTTGCCGGCGCCAACCAGCTCTCGACGCTTCAGCGGGTCTTGAACGACGATCCCGCGCCGCTCCTCCTCGCAGTGCCTGCCGTGCCGCAGAATTTCTCCGATCTGGTCCATCGGCTGCTCGCCAAGGAGCCCCACCTGCGTCCGCGCAACGCCTCCGAGGTGGCGGCCGCGCTCGCCACCTGGGCCGATGCGACCGCCGGCAACGAGCAGCCGACCTGGATCGATTTACCGCCGAGCCTCTCGGTTCCGGTGCAAGCGGCGGTGTCGGCCGCCCCCTCGCGGCCCTTCCTACCTCGCCGGCTGGTCGCGGGGCTCGCCGGTCTGTTGGCGCTGGGCGGCGCGACGGCGATCTACCTTGCGATCCGAGCCCCACGTCCGCCGCTGGAGGTTGCGGTGCTGGCACCTGAGATCGGGCCGACCGGCGCCGGCCGCGCGGAGGTCGACCTACTCGCCGCGGCGGTGCGCGACGCGGCTTTGCGCCAGGTGGGCGACCTGGAGGGGGTGGCACCCAAGGCTCCCGAGGAGGTCGATGCGGTGCATGGCCCGGCGAGCACCGTGGCGCGGGCGGTGGCGGCCGGCGAGCTGATCGCCTCGCGCCTCGATTGCCGCGCCACGACCTGCCGGCTGACGCTGCGCCGGATCCGAGGCTCGGACGGCGCGCTCGTCGGTTCGGAAAGCCAGGATCTGCCGATCGAAGATCTGGCGCTGGCCAGCCACGCCGTCTCAAGCCAGGTGGCGCGCGTCTTTTCCGATCGCCCGCCGCGCCGGGGCAGCCCCGAGCTTGGCGCTTCGAGCGCGGATCTCGCCGAGCTGCTGCGCCTGCGCCGCGAGCTCGATGCGCCGACCGGCCCAGGAATCGATGCCCTGCTTCGGAGCGCCGCGGCCCTGCGCGAACGGGCGCCGCGCTTCGTCGACGTGTTCCTCCTCGAAGCCGACGCCGAGCGCCTGGCGTTCGTGCGGTCCCGCCAGGTCGGCCATCTCGAAGCAGCGTACTCCCGGCTCAAAGAGGCGAAAAAGTTGGCTCCCGAAAGCCCAGAGCCCTATCGCTTCGAAGTTCTCGTCGCACTGGCCGGCGGCGATCCGGCTCGCGCGGCGCGCGCTCTCGAAGGTTTTTCCGCCAAGAACCCGGGCGATCCGCGCGCGCTGGAGTTGGGTGCCCTGCTGGCGAATGCACAGGGGCATCCGCGCGAGGCGCTCGAAAAACTGCGAGCCGCCGTGCGCGACTATCCCTCCCGGCGCCGGCTGCGCAATCTCGCGACACTCGAAGTCCAGCAGGGGGAGATCGCCGAAGCGCGCGCGCATCTGAGCCAACTGCTGCGCGAAGCGCCCGACGATGCGCAGGGCCTCTCTTCTCTTGCCGGCCTGGAGCTGGGCAGCGGCGATCCGGCAAAAGCCGAGGCGCTCTACGCGCGGATGGTGCGCGCCTCTCCCCGCCTGGTGCCGCTCACGAACTTGGGGTTAGCCCGAATGCTGCTCGGCCGTCACGCACAGGCGGCGGAGAGCTTCGAGCGCGCGGCCGCGCTTTCCCCCGCCGATCCGTTGGTCGCATTGAATCTCGCCGATGCCTGGGAGCTGGTCGGACGGCAGAAGGAGGCGGCCGCCAAATACGCCCTGGTGGTCGCCGCGATCTCCGCCGACACCACGGCCACCGATCCGCAGTACCGCTCCACCCTGGCTCAGGCGCTCGCGCACCTCGGCCGCGGGCCGGAGGCGGTTGAGGCGATTCAAGAAGCCCTCCGCCTGGCGCCGAAAAACGCCCAGGTGGCCTACGAGGCGGCGCTCGTCTATGCCCTCCTGGGCGAAGAGTCCTCGGCCCTCACCAACGCCCGTCGCGCCTTGGCACTCGGTTGCGAGCCGCGCTGGTTCGGATTCCCCTGGTTCTCCACTCTGCGCGCCCGCCCCGACTTTCGCGCTCTGCTAGCACGCGGAGCGGGCGCCTCCTGATCTCGATCGCCTATTTGACCCCGCCCGGAGGCTCGACCAGGATCGTCGGCTCGTTGTTGACCCCCGGGTCCGGGAAGGCCATGTTGATCTTGAGCAGTACCTGTTCGTGCGGCTGGCCTTTCGAGACCCGCAAAGTGAGGATCGCGAGATGGCCGGTCTGCGTGAGCTCGATGTACTCGGGCTGGCCGTTCGGAAACTCGATCGCGGGAATGCCCAGCTCGAAATCCGTGCCGTAGACCAGGTAGTAGAGGCCTTCGTTGGACACCCGGGCCGAGAGGATGTCGGGGAGCCATTCGAGGTAGGGCGTGTCGCGCACCTGCTCCTTGTAAACCAACTGCTTGTCCGGCTCGAGCGCGGCGCTGACGAGCAGGGTTCCGGTGCCCAGTCGATCGAAGTCGACGATTTGGCCCCCCGGCGGCTCGACCAGGATGGTCGGATCGATGACGTCGGTCGTACTGTCCTGATGGATCAGAAAACTTGCAGTTTGAGCGCCACCGGTCAGAGCCGTGGTCACCTCGACCGTAAAGCTCGAACCGTTGGGGACCTCGTTCACCGTATAGCCCGTGGGCGGCGTGGGGTCGGCCGCGGGACTCTCCCCCCAGGTGATCCCGGGATCTTTGATCTCGAATCCGTCCATCGTGTAGGACAACAAGAAGGTGCCGAGCTCGTTGATCGTCGCTTGGCGCGGAGCATCGTCGAACGTGATGCCGCTCCCCGTAGGAGCGCTGCTCGTGAACTTGAATTTCCCTCCCGCTGTCTTGCTGATCTGAATCGCCACACTACCGGTCGGAGTCGTCTCGGGCATGATCCATCCCTCCTTGCACCTGCGTTTTCTGGGTCCAACCGCCTGGGGGGCTGACGCTCAGCCTCGCGGCGGATCGACTAGAATCGTCGGGTCGCTGATCGCTCCATCGGCGCGATGAACCAGGAACTCGACCGTCTGAGGATAGGCGATCCCCTCGTACGGCACGTCGATCGTCACCGTGAAGGACGCGCCGCGCTGTTCCCAGGTCACATTCGTCGGCTGGCCTTTGGGAAAACCGATCGCGGGGACCGAAAGCTTGAAATCGGTCATAAAGTTGAGGTTGAACGACCCGTAGTCCAGGATCGTACCCGAACGCGAAGCGTCGTCGAACGTGATGTCTGGCGATTCGTACTTCGTCTCATAGATGAAGCGGCCCATCGCATCGGTATCGATCTGGACGTCCAGGATTCCGGTCAGAGTTTCTACCATCAGGGGCATGGCCATGGCATTCTCCTGGGGCGCAGCGCCGATAGCCGGTTCGGTTTCGAGCCTAATGCGACGAAACTTGAAGGTGTGCTGGCGCTGCTAACGGTTCGGGTTCAACCTCGGGAAGGGCAAGGGGCATGCCAATCCCTTTGCCCTAGGTCGGTGCCTGGCCTTACCGTCGGCAGCACGTCGGAACCGCGTCGGCGACGCGTCGGCTTCGTCATTACCGACGCGTCGGAAGTATTTTTAGAACTTCGGCAGCGACCCCAACAGATACTTCAAGTTGTCGTCGCGCCACTTGACGCCTGCGCCAAGGAAGACGGATTGGTTTTCGAGCGGATCGTCGAGGCCGCCGACCAGATAGACGTTGGGGTGCAGCTGCCAGCGGCCGGTGAGCCGAAGGTGGGGGTTCTCGTCGTTCTGGCGATTGAAATCGAATGCATCGAAGGAGAGCAGGAACTTGTCTTTGTCAAACGGCAGCTCGACCGACGCGCCGCCGGTGTTTTCGATCAGGCCGGCCCAAATACGTAGGTTGCTCGGCGCCTTGTAGCCGAACAGGGCGGAGGCCACCCGGGTGTCCTCGCGAGTGAGGGTCTCGACCGTTTTTACTTCGCGCGTGCCGTCGGGAAAGGTCGTCGTGAAAGTCTGCGACTTCGTGCGCAACTTGCCGCCGGGGGTATTCGAAAGCGCCGCCCGATAGAGCTTGTTGCCCTCACCCGGTTCGATGTCGAGGCGGAACGTCGATTGCGACTCCTTCGGGTCGGAGAGGTAATAGCTCTGAAGGTCGAGATCGAGCTTGAACTTCTGGAGCGCGCCGAGCGAGCCGCTGATCGATTTGACTCCCCCTTCGATCGAGTCGAGGGTGGAGACCAATTTGTCGTGCGCGGTCTCATCGTTGATCAGCTTGCCGATCGTCCCCTGGCCGGAGGCGATCTTGTCGGTGATCTTGTTCAGGTTGTCGACCGAGACCTGAATGTCGCCGGTCACTTTGCGCGCGTTCTCCATCGTCCCGGACAGGTTGCCGCGGTTCTCGGCCAGGATCGCGGAGATCTGCTTCGCCGTCTCTTCGAGCTGGCCCGAGAGGCGCGGCAGCTCGGACGCGAGGTTTGCGCCCACCTGCTCGAAATTGCCGATCGTCCGGCCGAGCTGCACCCGGTTCTCGGCCACCAGCAGGCGGATCTCGTCGCTCGTCTGCGCCAGGCTGGTCATCAGCTGGCCCAAGCTCACGCCCCCGGTCTCCCCCGCGAGCGCGCCGGAAAGAGAGCCCGTGATGCCCTGGATCGAATCGCCGATCGCCTGGATCTTCGCCATCGCCTGGTCGAAGCTGATCGGCGTGGTGCCGTGGAGGACGGCCTTGTCGGGCAGCGGCGGCGCGCCGGCGGGTCCGGGAATCAGCTCGACGTATTTTTCTCCCAACAGGCCGAGGTTCGCGATCGTGGCGGTCGTCCCTTCGGTGAGACCCAGCGGCCTTTCGAGCACCATGTGCACTTTTGCCTGGCGACCTTCGAGGCCGATGCCCTCGACCCGGCCGACGCGGACGCCGGCAACGCGCACGGCCGCCTTGTCGTCGAGACCGGCGACCGAATCGAAGACCGCGGAGACCTCTTTGCCTTTCGCCCCCCAGGGACTCCAATCCTCGATTTTCCAGACCAAAAACCCAAGAATCGCGAGACAGATCGCGGTGAACAGCCCGACGCGGATGACGTTGCCCATCGTCAGCTCCTAGTTCTTCGAGAAGGCCGCGCTCTCAACCGTGAGCGGGCCATCGGCAATACCATGGATGAACTGTTGCACCCGCGGGTCGGCGTGGTGCCGGAATTCCTCGGGCGCCGCTTCGGCGACGATCTTGCCCTGATGGATCATCGCGATCCGATCGCCGATCCGGAACGCGCTTTCCATGTCATGGGTGATCGTGATCGTGGTCGAATGCAGGCGGTTGTTGAGGTCGATGATCACTTCATCGATCAACGCGGTGGTCACCGGGTCGAGCCCGGTCGTCGGCTCGTCGAACAGCAGAATCTCGGGTTCGACCGCGATCGCGCGGGCAAAACCGACCCGCCGCCGCATGCCGCCCGAAAGCTGGGAGGGAACCTTATCGGCCACCCCCGAAAGGCGCACCAGCTCGAGGCACTCCTCCACCCGGGTCCGCCGCTCGGCGGCGGTCATCTGGGTCTGGCGGGTGAGCGGAAAACCGACGTTTTCCCCCACCGTCATCGAGTCGAACAAGGCGCCTTCCTGAAACGACATGCCGAAGCGGCGGCGAAATTCGGTCAGCTCGCGATTGGACAGCGTCTCCATCGCTACGCCGTCGATCTCAACCGTTCCGGCATCCGGCTTGAGCAGGCCGATGATGTGTTTCAAGAGCACACTCTTGCCGGTCCCCGAGCCGCCGATGATCACCAGCGATTCGGCCTTTTGAATGTCGAGGTCGATGCCGTCCAGGACCCGCTTCGGCCCGAACGACTTCATCAGACCGCGGATGCGGATCTTCACGGCTTCGCCGCCCGTCGGAGCGGGCGGGCTTTCGTTGGATGGTTTCGGTTCGGTCACTTGCTGCGCCTTTAGAACAAGAGCCGGGTAAGAAAGAAGTCCGAGATCAGGATCGCGATGCTCGCGAGCACCACCGCCTTGGTGGTCGAGCGGCCGACACCCTCGGCGCCGCCGGTGGTGTAGAACCCCTGCTGGCAGCCGATCACCGCAATCAGAAAGCCGAACACCGCCGCCTTGATCAACCCCGAGAATAGGTCTTTCAAATCCATGAACTGGAAGCTCGCGTGGAGGTAGCTGATCGGGTTCGCCCCCATCAAGGGGACCGAGACGAGGTAGCCGCCGGCGACCCCCAGCGCATCGGCGAGCACGACGAGCAGCGGCAGGGTGAGCACTGTAGCCCAGACCCGCGGCACCACCAGATAATGGACCGGGTCGGTCGCCATCACTTCGAGCGCGTCGATCTGCTCGGTGACCCGCATGGTGCCCAGCTCGGCGCCCATCGCCGAGCCGGAGCGCCCGGCGACGATCAAGCTGGAAAGTACGGCGGCCAGCTCGCGCACCATCGACAGAGCCACCAGCGTGCCGACGTACGATTCGGCGTTGAATCGCCGGAGCACGGTGAACGTCTGGAGCGCCATGACGCCGCCGGTGAACAGGGCGGTGAGCAGGACGACCGGAATCGAGCCGAGCCCCACCCGCACCATCTGGCGAAACAGCTCGCGCACGTCGTACGGCGGCCGGGGCGTCCAGGCGAACAGCCGTCCGACCAATTGGGTGAATCGACCCAGCTCGAGCAGGAAATTCTCGATCGGTCGGGGGAGCGCCGTCTTCATCGCCTCCGCCACTCTCTAATCCTCCCTCGAAAAACGCGAGACGATGTGGTCGAGCCGACCGCCCCGAAGATAACGCCGCGGCAGCCGGAGGCCGAGATGGCAGAGGATCTCCCAAGAGATCGTCCCCGCCTGGCGCGCGAGATCGACCGCGGTGATCTCTTCTGCACCCTGCCGGCCGAGCAGGACGGCCTGGTCGCCCAACGCGGCGTCGGTGTCCGTAATGTCGAGCAGCGTCATGTCCATCGTCACCGAGCCCGCGACCGGTACGCGCCGTCCGGCGACCAGTGCCTCGGCCTTGCCGGTCAGGCGCCAGGCGTAGCCGTCCGCATACCCCACGGGAACCACCGCGATCCGGCTCGGCCGCTCGGTCACCGTGCGCCCGCCGTAGGAGAGCTGGGTGCCGGCCGGCACCTCGCGCACTTGGACGATCCGGGCGACCAGCGACATCACCGGGGCAAGGCCGGTCGCCTCCGCGGTCGTCGCCGGGGCCACCGGATCGATGCCGTAGAGGCCGATCCCCATCCGCACCAGAGTGTTCCGCGACGACGGCCGATGGAGCGCCGCGGCGGAGTTCGCCATGTGGATCTCGATCGATTCCCTTTCCTGCGCGGTCAACTGGCCGAGCACGTCCTCGAAGCGCTTTTCCTGCCGGTCGTTCTTCGCGTTGCTCAAGTCGTCGGCGTTCGCGAAATGCGACAGCAGGCCGGTCATCCGGAGCTGTGGCGAGGAGCGCAGGATCTCCAGCGCGCGCGGCACCTCGGCGAGCGGCACGCCGAGCCGGCCCATGCCCGTATCGACCTTCAAGTGCAGGGCCTGCGGCGCGCCAGGGGTGCTCCCCGTGCTCCAATCCCGCCAGAGCGCCAGCTCCGCGAGACTCGACACCGCGGGCGTGAGCTCATAGCGGCGATAGAGCGCGAGCCATTCCGGTCTCGCCGTGCCGAGCACCAGGATCGGCAGATCGACGCCCGAGCGGCGGATCTCTGCCCCCTCTTCAAGCAGCGCCACGCCGAGCCAATCGACCCCGGCCGCTTCGAGCGCCCGAGACACGCCCGTCGCACCATGGCCGTAGGCATCCGCCTTGACCACCGCGAGGATGCGCGCCGAGCCCATCCGGGCACGCAAGGCGGCGAGGTTCCGATCGAGGACGTCGAGATCGACGTCCACCCAGGCCGGGCGCAACGCCGAGGCGAGCAGCTTCGCCTCGCTCGCCCGCTCCGTCAAAGGATCGGCGGCGGGGGCGTAGGCCATCGGCTCAGAACGGGGCAGAGTGATCGAGGCCATGGCGGTCCAAATTGCGGAAGCTAGTGGTTTCGCCCAGGAAGACCAGCTCGACCGTACCGGTTTCGCCGTTCCTGTGCTTGGCGATGATCAGCTCGGCGAGCCCTTTCTTGTCCGGGTCGTCCTGGTTGTAGACCTCATCGCGATAGACGAACGCCACCATGTCGGCGTCCTGTTCGATGGACCCCGACTCGCGAAGATCCGAAAGCTGCGGCCGATGGTCGCTCCCCCGCCGCTCGGGGGCTCGCGAGAGCTGGGAGAGTGCGATCACGGGTAATTCCAGCTCCTTGGCGAGCTGTTTCAAGCCCCGGCTGATCGCCGCGATCTCCAGGTTGCGGTTCTCGTATTTCCCCCCCGCCTGCATCAGCTGGAGGTAGTCGAGGATCACCAGCGCGAGCCCCTTCTCGGCCTTCAGACGGCGCGCCTTCGAGGCGATTTCGAGCAGGGTCGGGTTCGGCGAGTCGTCGATGTAGAGCGGTACGTCGGCGGTCGCGCGAACAACCTGATGGACCCGCGTCCACTGCTGGTGCGACAGGGTCCCGGAGCGCAGACGGGAAAACGACACGTCGGCCTCCGAGCAAAGAATGCGCAGCGCCAGCTCCTGCTGGCTCATTTCGAGTGAGAACACCCCCACGGTCCGCTTTTCGCGGATCGCCACGTGCTGGGCCATATTGAGCGCGATGCTGGTCTTACCCATGCCGGGACGGCCGGCGATGATGATCAGGTTCCCCTTGTTCAGGCCGTGGGTGATCCGGTCGAGATCGGTAAATCCCGTGGGGATGCCAATCAGAGTCGAGCCCGGACGCTCTTCCAGCTCTTCGAGCGTGGTGTGGAAGACATGGGAGAGGATGACGAAGCCGCGTTGGACGGCTTCTTCGCCCAGTCCCAGAATCGCCTGCTCGGCCCGGCCGAGCGCCTCGGCGGCCTCGACGCCGCCGTCCAGGCAGTCGCGGATGATCTTGCCCGAAGCCTCGATCAACCGGCGGCGGACCGAGCGCTCCTTGACGATTTCGACGTAGGAATCGAGCCGGCCCAGGTCGGGCAGATCGAGATCGAGGTTCGCGAGGTAGGAGATCCCTCCCGCCTTCTCGAACAGCGCCTGCTGCTCCAACTTCGCCTGAACCGTCCGCAGATCGATCCCGACCTGCTCCTCCTGCAGCTCCAACATCACCCGATAGAGGATCTGATGGCGCTCGCCGTAGAAATCCTCCGGTTTGAGCCGCCCGGAGATCGTCGGCAGCAGCGCCTGATCGAGCATCACCCCGGCGAGCACCGCCCGCTCGGACTCCTCGCTGTGCGGGAGCGCTTTTTGAGGACTGAGGGTTTCGAGCATCGAGGGGAGTCAACAGGGATGGCGCGGAGTTCATTCTCCCGCAACGGACGGCCAAGCGGCAAGCGGTAGGGGGCCACCCCTACGAGAGAACCCTGCGATATCTTCATGCGGACGGTTCGCTCCGATGCCCCTGCCCCCCAAATCCCCCTGGCGCCCGTTGCGCTACCCGCTGCTCCGCTCGCTCTGGATTGCGAGCGTGGCCAGCAACGTCGGCACCTGGCTCCAGAGCGTCGGTGCCTCCTGGATGATGACGACGTTGACGCCTTCCTCCACCCAGGTGGCGATGGTCCAGGTGGCGACGAGCCTGCCGATGTTCCTGCTCGCTCTGCCGTCCGGAGCGCTCGCCGACGTAATGGACCGCCGCCGGCTCTTGGTCGTGACGCAGAGCTGGATGCTCGCCTCCGCCGCCGGGCTGGCGCTGGTCTCCGCGTTCGGCGGGGTGACTCCCGGACTGCTTCTGCTGTTCACCTTCCTGCTCGGCCTCGGTACCGCGTTCAACGGTCCGGCCTGGCAGGCGATCCTGCCGGAGCTGGTGCCGAGGGAAGAGCTGCCCGAGGCGATCGTCTTGAACAGCGTCGGGTTCAACATCGCGCGCGCCGCGGGGCCTGCCTTGGGTGGCTTGATCGTCGCGGCGGCGGGACCGACGGCCACGTTTGCCCTGAACGCCGTCTCGTTCCTTGGGGTGCTCGCGGTCCTCCTCCGCTGGAAGCGCCCGATCGAGGAGTCGGTGTTGCCCACGGAGCGATTCTTGGGCGCGATGCAGACGGGGGTGCGTTACGTCCGCCACGCCCCGGAGCTGATCGCCGTGCTCTGGCGCGGCACGGCGTTCGTGTTCTGCGGCAGCGCCCTCTGGGCGCTCTTACCTGTCGTCGCCCGCGTCGAGCTGGGGCGCGGGCCGGGGGCCTACGGCCTGCTGCTCGGCCTGCTCGGGGTCGGCGCGGTCAGCGCGGCGTTCGTCCTCCCCCACCTCAAGAGGAACAACTCGACCGACCTGGTAGTGATCGTCGCCACCCTGGTCTTTGCCGGGGGGATGCTGACCCTCGCATTCGTCCGCAATTTTCCGCTGATTCTGTTCGCCATGCTGCTCGCGGGCGGCGCCTGGCTTTCGGCGCTTTCGAGCATGAACGTGGCGTTTCAGACCTCGCTGCCCGCCTGGGTCCGGGCGCGCGCTCTCTCGGTCTATCTCCTCACCTTCTACGCCGGCCTCTCCGCCGGCAGCGCGCTCTGGGGCCTGCTCGCCGACCATTTCGGTCTGCGCGTCTCCCTCGTCGCGGCAGCCGCCACTACGGTCGTGGCCCTGTTGGCGACCGCCCGCTTCCACCTGCGCTCCGGCGAGGGGCTGAACCTCTCCCCCTCGCGCCAATGGCCGGCGCCGATCGTCGCCCACGAGCCGGAGCCCGACCGCGGACCGGTCCTGGTGAACGTCGAATACGAGGTCGATCCGGCCCAGGCCGCGGAATTCAGCGTCGCCATGCGCGAGCTGCGCCGGTCCCGCCTGCGCGACGGGGCCTACGAATGGGGTCTGTTCGCCGACGCAAGCGAGCCCAACCACCACGTCGAGCAGTACCTGGTGGCTTCGTGGATCGAGCACCTGCGCCAGCACGAACGGGAAACCGTCGCCGACCGCGAGCTGAAGCGGAAGATCCGGACCTTCCAGACCGAACCCGGCCCGCCGAAGGTCCGGTATTTGATCGCCGAGCGGCCGGGGGACCCGGCAACCCCTCCGCCCTTGTCCTCCCCCGATCCGCCCGCATAACATCCGTGATGTCCCGTCGTCGAATTACGATACGAATGCGCCATCACTTATTTATCGCGCCGGACCGCCCGGTGGACGGAGCAACCTGCCCTTGAAAACCAAGATCCTCGTCACCGGCTCCCTCGGCCAGGTCGGCTCCGAGCTGGTGCCCGCCCTCCGCCGCCTGTACGGCCCCGACAATGTCGTCGCTTCGGACGTCCGGATGATGAGCCGGGAGCAGTTGCTGCGCACCGAGGGGCCGTTCGAGTTCCTCGACTGCACGAACTCCCGCCAGATCCAGGAGATGGTGCGGCGCTACGAGATCGGCACCATCTTCCACCTGGTGGCGCTGCTGTCGGCCACCGGCGAGAGCCG